>CALCST010000027.1 GCA_937894065.1 uncultured Parabacteroides sp.
GATAGTGACCCAGGGCTCACGCCCTGGGCTATGCCAAAGGCTTTCAGCCTTATACTCCCTTATTCCTATAGCCTCCGTTCCAACAGATTTGCAATCCGTTGGTTAACATTGGCGGATATGAAATACACATTATTGGAGAACGGGACAATCCATCAAGGCTGAAGGCCTTGGGTTTATAGCCCGGGGTGTGAGCCCCGGGTTAAGATGCACCTACTCTCTCACCACAGCTCTGAAAGAGCGAGGTTAAGCATCAAGGTGCGCTCCTTCAGAGCTTATATTTAGGTGGTGGCTAATGACCCAGGGCTCACGCCCTGGGCTATGCTAAAGGCTTTCAGCCTTATATTCCCCTTGTTTCTGAAACCTTGTCAACTCGTTAACTCGTCAACTTGTCAACTAAATTAAAAATCTATATGCTATACAACACTATTCAACTATCACCAAATTTCAACTTATCCGAACTCACCCATTCTCAGACAGCTATTGAAAACGCAATAGACAATAGCCCTGATGAAAAAAGTTTGGAAAACCTCAAATATCTTTGTAAAAATCTTTTGCAGCCTTTGCGTGATATGCTTGGGAAGCCTATTCATGTCACAAGTGGTTATCGTTGCGAAGAGCTTAACCGCATTGTTGGCGGTGTTCCGACGAGCCAACACGTTAAAGGTGAAGCTGCCGACTGTTATTGCACGGATGGTCCGGAATTTCTGCTTCAAATCCTTCTCGACTCGGGTTTGGAGTTTGACCAGGCTATTGTTTATAAGGAGAAACGTTTCTTGCATTTGTCTTTGAAAAGGGGTGGCGGGAACAGGAAAATCTCTACTAATTCTCGCAATCGAAATCAAATGAATATCTAAAATATTTTAGATGTGTAAAACCATCCCGGTTGATTATCTAAATACAGCCAATAATCTATTTTATATACAGTTACATAAAAGTGTTACCCATTTACTTCTTCCTATGTTTTGATATATATGCAGAATTTTCCAATGCCCATGTTATGAGATTGTTTAATATAGGAATCAAACTTTGGCCCACCTCTGTCAAAGAATATTCCACTCTTGGAGGTATTTCGGCATATAATTTTCTTTTCACCAGCCCATCGGCTTCAAGAGCCTTTAATGTCTCGGTAAGCACTTTAGGAGATATATCCGGAATGGACTTACTAATAACATTAAAGCGCGTTGCTTCATTTTCAGAAAGTACACATAATATGAGCATAGCCCATTTACTGGAAAACCGCGACAGGACATTCCGGATAGGGCATTCTTCTATACGAGTATATTTTTTCAGATTTTCTTGTAATTGTAAGCTGTTCATTCCCAATAATAATTACCTTAAAGTAAGTGGGTTACATTTATGTAACTTCTTGTTTATCAATATAAAAAACATTAGTTTTGCACTATCTAAATGATAGTAAGTTTAGAATACAAAGTTAATCATCTTTATAAAAAACAGGAAATATGAGCAACATTAAAATTATGAACAAGGGCGAAAAGTACGCCCACGCAACAATAGGTTGCATCAAGGGTTTTGAAGGTAAGCAGTTTGTAAAAGAGGCTACAGAGGCTACTTCATGTGAGATTTCATTCGGTACATTGCCGACTGGGGCATCTGTTCCGTTTTTCCACAACCATAAGGCAAATGAAGAAAACTACATAATCCTATCAGGGGCTGGAAAATTTCAGGTGAACAATGAAGTTTTTGAAATCGGTGAAGGGTCAATCATTCGTGTATCACCAGGATGCGACCGGAACTTGAAATGTACTTCTGCTGAGCCTATGATTTATATCTGTATTCAGGCAAAGGATGGAAGTCTGGAAGGCTACACAATGACAGATGCTGAAATAACAGAATGTGAGAATCTGTTGTAAAAAGTTATGTTGCAAAACAAAATAAAAATTAAACACTGAGGCACAGAGCCACGGAGGTAATATATTGATTATAGGATTAATAAAAATCTCTGTATGCTCTGTGTCTCTGTGTTTAAAATAGTTTTGCAACACCCTCCCCAAAAAGTACCTAAAGTGATGCGTCATATATATAGCTCACATTCTTTCCGCACGCTACATGCCTTCTTTAGCATCATGTTTACGACAGCAAGGAGCAATCTGTTCACCTTTCTTGCATGATGTGGACATACAGTTACGCATCGCATGCACGAGATACAGTCTTTCTTGTTTACTTTTGCCGGATTATTCTTGTCGATGGCTCCTACCGGGCATTTTAAAGCACAGAGACCGCATTGGGTACATGCATTTGTGACTTTAGGCACGATACCTACATTGGCAATTTTTCGGTAAGGTCTGTTGCCCGGTATTGCCGGAGTGGAAAAGTCATTTGTCTTCAATTTCTCACTTATCTTCTCTGCAAACTCTTTCAATATTCCGTAATCATCCTTATCAGGTCTGTTTGTGGCATATTTATGTGCTATTGAATGTTCAGCAATTGCAACAACAGCTCCTATAACAGAAAATCCTGCCTGCTGAACAATGTCCTGAAGTTCCACCAATGTATCCTCATAGGCTCGATTGCCATACACGCAAACCAAAATTGCTTTTGCTCCATTGCCCTGAATCTTTGCAATGCGCTCCGCGGCTGTGGAAGGCACGCGCCCGCTATAGGATGGAACAGCAACTATAGCCGTATCTTCATTTGCCAAAGAGAATCTATGAAAATCCTCATTCGCGTTTGACAAATCGATACATCTAATCTCCTGACTCAATTCGGCAGCCAGAAAGTCGGCAACTTTCTTTGTTCCACCTGTCGGACTGAAAACTATTTCATAAATGTTCATATATTCTATCTCCTCTTTTTTGATTTTTATTCTGTTTTACTCAGCATACCAGGAAGTAATATATTCAGTCTTTAACGGGACTAATCTTTTTACGGTCACACATAATATCATCCATATTATCAATAGACCATTGGAGCAGTGAATCAAGGATCGGCTTCAATGATTTTGCTCTTTCAGTAAGAGCGTATTCCACTCTCGGTGGTATCTCCGAAAATATTGTTCTTGTCACATATCCGTCCTCTTCCAGTGTACGGAGTGTCATTGTCAGCATTTTCTGTGATATATCCGGCATTTGTTGTTTCAGCTCCATAAAACGCATGCTTTCCTTATCTGACCTGTCAAGGATATATATGACGAGTAATGCCCATTTGTCACATAATCTTGCCAATATGTTCCTTACAGGACAACCTGGGAACATGGCATCTTGTACTGTTGATCTTTTCATGGACTATCTATATCTAATGAATTCCAGTGCACAAAGATAATAATATACTTTATTTACCGAGTATATTTTTTATACTAAAGCAGAAAGCACGTGATTCAAAATGGACACTAACCCCAGCTTTTGTCCATTAAAACAAGAAATTCTCACCCCTACATATATATATAATGAATTATTTACTAATTTAGCACAATGAAGGCCGTGAAAACGGTTTGAGACAAATAAAGTTTGGATGAGAAAAATTGATTCTGTTGGCTTGCCCCAGCTCTATTACTGATTCTTGTCAAATTTTAACAATGATAATTTATGTATTATGAAATTTAATCGTCGAGAATTTTTAAAGACAGGAAGTATGGCCGTACTTACATCTCTTGCTGCTCCTTCATTCCTGAGCAGTTGCACAAGTGGTAACGCTGTTGACAAAGCACAAGGAGTGGCTTTTGCCTTGAATCACTTCAAGGTGAGTGAAGAAGATCTTAATAAAGTTTTGGCTGCGGCTTTGGAAAAGGGTGGAGATTATGCTGATCTTTTCTTTGAACATACGCATTACAACAACATAGGGTTGCAGGACGGAGAGGTTAACTCTGCTGCTTCAAACATCGATTTCGGTATGGGTGTGCGTGTTCTTGCAGGCGACCAGACTGGTTATGCCTATGTTGAGAACATCACTCTGGATGAGATGATCAAAGCGGCACGCACTGCTGCCAGAATTGCAAACTCTTCAAACAAATTCCAGCCGGCTAATATCACTGAAATAAAGCCGGAACACAATTACTATAATATTTCAAAGGATTGGGATTTGCTGTCTGTCCAGGACAAGATGCCTTATTTGCAGAAGCTGAACGACCGTATTTTTGAACTTGACAAGAGAGTTCATAAGGTTAGAGCTTTCCTTGGTGATTCAACTTCTCATATTTTGTTCTGCAACAGCGAAGGACAGATGTATTATGATTATCGTCCGATGTGTTCTCTTTCTGCCGTATGTATTATGGAAGACAACGGACAGGTTGAAAATTCATATGCTGCAAGGGCGTTCCGTATGGGCGCAGAATTCCTTAATGATGAGCTGATTGAGGAATTGGCTAATGAGGCTGTGAATAAAACATCTATCCTGTTCCAGGCTATCAAGCCTAAAGGTGGTGAAATGCCGGTGGTTATGGGTGCCGGTGGTTCCGGTATCTTGCTTCACGAAGCTATCGGACATGCTTTTGAGGCTGATTTCAACCGTAAAAATGTATCTATTTTCTCAGACTTGCTTAACAAGAAAGTTTGTGACGAGCATATCAATGTGGTGGACGATGGTACTATTCCTTTCAACCGCGGTTCTGTGAACATCGATGACGAAGGTATCGAAGGACAAAAGACTTATATCGTGAAAGAAGGTATTCTGACAAGTTATCTTCACGACAGAATCAGTGCCAAGCATTATGGAATCCGCTCAACAGGTAACGGACGCCGTGAAAACTTCAGACAGATGCCTATTCCTCGTATGCGTGCTACTTATATGGAAGCGGGCAACGTTACTGAAGAGGAAATGATTTCAACTGTGAAGAAAGGTATCTATGCCGCAAACTTCACAAACGGACAGGTTCAGATTGGTGCCGGCGACTTCACATTCTTCGTAAAAGACGGTTATCTGATTGAGAACGGAAAGCTGACTCAGCCTATCAAGGATATCAATATCATTGGTAACGGTCCGAAGGCTCTTGCCGACATTACTATGGTTGGAAACAACTATAAAATGGACAACGGAACATGGACTTGCGGAAAGGATGGCCAGTCTTGTCCTGTAACTTGTGGTATGCCATCTGCTTTAGTAAGTAAATTAACTGTAGGAGGAGAAAATTGATTATGATTACAAATGAAAATAAAAAGCTGGCTCAATGGGCTATGGAGTTTGCTCTGAAAAATGGTTGCCAGGCTTCACGAGTAACAATATATAATGGTTCAAGCAGTACGTTTGAGATTCGCGATATGAAGATTGACCGTCTTCACCAGGCTTCTGAAAACAGTTTTATAATTCAGATTTATGTTGACGGAAGATTCGGTTCTTATTCTACTAACAGACTTGACAAAAAAGAACTTGAGAAATTTATCAAAGACGGCATAGCTGCTACACGCTTCCTTGCTGAAGACAAGGCAAGAACTTTGCCGGACGCTGAACGCTATTACAAAGGTGGCGGCGAGGATTTGCAGCTTTTCGACTCTAATTTCGACAATATCCAGCCGGACGAAAAGGTGGATTTGGCAATGAAGGCGTGCGACGAAATTATGGGCAAGGATGACAGAATTATTTCTGCGTCTTCTTCGTTCAGCGATGGTAAGGAATTCAAATACATGGTTTCAAGCAATGGCTTTGAAGGCGAAGCTTCTTCTTCTTCGTTCAGCACTTTTGCCAGCGTAAGCATCAAGGGCGAAGGTGAAGCGCGTCCGGAATCATACTGGTATGACTTCTCTTTGTTCTATGACACTCTGAAGAAAGAAGGTATCGGACAGAAGGCCCTTGAAAGGGTTTTGCGCAAGTTGGGACAGAAAAAGGCTGGTTCCGGCAAGTATACAATGGTTGTTGACAACATGAATTCTGCAAGATTGCTTTCTCCGGTAATTGAAGCTATTGATGGCGGAAGTATCCAGCAGAAGAATTCTTTCCTTCTTGACAAACTGAACCAGAAAGTGTTTGGCGACAAAATGACGATTATTGACGAACCGCATTTGAAGAAGAGTGCCGGTGCAAGATATTTCGACAATGAAGGTGTTGCTACCAAACGCCAGCCAATTTTTGAGAATGGTGTGCTAAAGACATACTTCATCGATACTTATCGTGCCAACAAGATGAATGTTGCGCCAACTATCTCCTCTCCTTCTATTATGGCTATGAATCTGGGAAATAAAGATGTTGAAGGTTTGATTTCGGATGTAAACAAGGGTATATTCGTTACTGGTTTCAATGGTGGAAACTGCAACAGTTCAACAGGCGACTTCTCTTATGGTATTGAAGGTTTCCTTATCGAAAACGGAAAGCTTACTAAACCTGTTTCCGAAATGAATGTAACTGGAAATATGGTTACACTGTGGAGCAATCTTGCTGCTATCGGTAACGACCCAAGAACTTCGTCAAGCTGGAGAATTCCTTCTTTGGCGTTTGAGGGTGTGGATTTTAGCGGATTGTAAGTATAGGGGACGAGTTGACGAGTTAACAAGGGGATAAGGCTATAGGGGAACAAGTATTAACTACTTGACTTCTTAACTACTTGACTACTTGACTCCTTCCCCCCCTTGTCAACTCGTCTCTGAATCCTCGTCGACTTCAATAACAACTTTAACAAAAACAATTATGAAACGAAAGATATTGTCACTGATGGTGGCAGCCTGCTCTCCTTTCATGTTCGTAAATGAATCTGATGCCTGCACAGGCATTTCTCTATCTGCAAAAGATGGTAGTTACATTTATGCACGAACTATTGAATGGGGCGGCAGCGAGCTGAACAGCCAGTATGTAATTGTTCCAAGAGGTTATGAACATCAGGCGTTTACCATTAAAGGTCAGGGTATGACGTTCAAATCCAAGTATGGATATGTAGGTCTGTCGGTAGAACAGAAAGAATTTGTAGCTGAAGGAATCAATGAAGTCGGGCTGTCTGCCGGTCTTTTCTATTTCCCTAACTACGGAGAATATGAAGCTTTTGATGAAGCGAAACGCTCAAGCAGTATTTCCGACCTTCAGCTGGTTTCGTGGATTTTGGCAAATTGCTCAACAATCGAAGAGGTTAAGGAAAAGATAAAAGACATTCATGTTGTGGCAATAGATCCGAGAGCTTCTACTGTTCACTGGAGAATTGCCGAGCCGACCGGGAAACAGGTTGTGCTGGAAATTGTTGACGGAAAATTGAATTTCTATGACAACAAAGTTGGTGTTATAACAAATTCTCCGGGTTTTGAATGGCATGTAGCTAATCTGAACAATTATGTGAATCTTTATCCGGGTTCTGCACAAAGCCAGAATATCGGTGAAGAAAAGATTTCCCAGTTCGGAGCCGGAAGCGGCTTTTTGGGAATGCCGGGAGACGTAACTCCTCCTTCACGTTTCGTAAGAGCTGCTTTCTATAAGGCTTCGGCTCCACAAAAGCAAACGGCTTATGAAACGGTTGAGCAGTCATTCCAGATATTGAACAACTTTGACATTCCTATCGGAATAGAGTTTTTGAGCTCTCAAACTCCGACAGATATTCCAAGTGCTACGCAATGGACATCGGTTACGGATACTAAAAACAGGAAGATTTATTTCCGTACGATGTATAACAGCACTATAAGATGTATTGATTTGAATAAAATAGATTTTAATTCTGTGGGATATAAATTTGTTCCTATGGATAAAGATAAAAAACAACCTGTTGAGGAGATTTGTGTAACCAATATTTAAACTTATCAGAATTATGAAACGTCGAGATTTCCTTAAATCAAGTGTTATTGCAGGCGCTGCCCTTTCCTTAAACTTTGAAGGTTTGCAGGCTGCTTTGACATCAAATAGTATCGCAGTAGAAAAAGCGCCTGATATGGTTGCCGTTATGGGTGGAGAACCGGAAGTTATGCTTGATAAGGCATTACAGGAATTGGGCGGAATTGGAAAGTTCGTTAAAAAAGGACAGAAAGTAGTTATCAAACCAAATATCGGTTGGGACAGAACCCCGGAGATGGCAGGAAATACAAATCCTAAACTTGTGAAGGCTTTGGTTAAGAAATGTCTTGATGCCGGCGCGGAAAAAGTTACTGTGTTTGACCATACTTGCGATAACTGGCAAAAGTGTTACGAAACCAGCGGTATAGAAAAGGCTGTGAAAGAAGCCGGTGGTATCATTATGCCCGGAAATGACGAAAAATATTACAAGGAAGTTTCTATTCCTGGCGGAGTTAAACTGAAAAGCGCAAAAATCCACGAAGCTCTTATCGAAGCTGATGTATGGATCAATGTTCCTGTGCTGAAGAATCATGGCGGAGCGAAACTTACTTGCGCGATGAAGAACTATATGGGTATCGTTTGGGACCGCCGTTTCTTCCATCAGAATGATTTGCAGCAGTGTATTGCCGATATCTGCACATGGCAGAAAAAGCCGGTGCTGAACATTGTTGATGCTTACAGAATTATGCATCAGAACGGTCCGCAGGGAAAGAGCCTTGCCGACGTTGCTACTTTGAAATCTTTGATTGCTTCTCCTAATATTGTTGCTGTTGACACTGCTGCTTTGTCATTGTTCAATCAGGTGAAGAAACTTGATATGGCGGCTGTTGGTCATATCAAAAACGGAGAATCTCTGAAATTAGGAACAACAGACTTGAAGTCTCTGAACATTAAACGAATCAAGTTATAATCTGACAATGAAGAAACTTAATATACTTAAAGGAGCGAGAATTGTTCTCGCTCTGGTTTTCTTCTTGCCTATAATATTGTTTTTCGTTGATTTTGCGGACGTCCTTCCGGATAAGACACATACATTTCTGCATTTGCAGCTGATGCCGGCTTTACTGGGTGGCTTTGCCGGTGTGGTGATTGCTGAATTGCTGCTGACATTCGTGTTCGGACGTATATATTGTTCCGCTATTTGCCCTGCGGGTGTTTTGCAGGACATTATCAACCGTATATATTGTATCGGCAAGAAAAAGAAGAATGGCTCTCACCGTTTTTCTTACAAGAAACCATATAATATTCTGAGATATTCACTTCTTGCTCTGACTGCGATAAGCGTATTGGCTGGAGTTCTGAATATCTATCTTCTGCTGGATCCATACAGTAATTTCGGCAGAATTGTAACCAATATTTTCAGACCGATTATTATATGGGGAAACAATGGCATTGCCAGCATATTGATGTCGATGGATAATTACAGCCTGTATCAGGCAAGTGTAACTACGGTTACGACGGCAGGTCTGATAAGTGGAGTTGTTGCTCTTGCTTTGTTTGTAGTTATGGTGGTTTTCCACGGACGACTGTTCTGTAATTCCATTTGTCCGGTCGGTGCTTTGTTGAGTATTTTGTCACGCTATTCGCTTTTCCGTATAACTATTGATAAAGAATCGTGCGTTCATTGTGGAAATTGTGAGCGAGTTTGCAAGGCAGAAGCTATAAACAGTAAAGATATGACTATTGACACATCAAGGTGTGTTGATTGTTTCAACTGCGTTTCTTCATGCGCGAAAGGAAGTTTGAAATACAAGCTGAAACCGGCTTTTGCCAAAGAAACTGCTCAGGATGCTCCGGGCGAAACACAGACAAATAATTCTGCAAGCCGAAGCAGACGTTCTTTCATTGCTTCGACTGTAACTGTTGCTTCTACCCTTCCGATTGCTTCAGCTCTTGCCGAAAAAGTTGGCGGAAAAGGCGGTCATCATAAGAAGAGAAGAAAGAAATGGGGACCGATAACTCCTCCGGGCTCTCTTAATATAGAGCGCTTCAAGGATTTGTGTACGGGTTGCCATCTGTGCGTTACTCAGTGCCCAAGCCAAGTGCTCAGACCTGCGGGATTGGAATATGGATTTGACTATCTGCTGAAACCGCATGTTTCATACCTTGACAGTTACTGTAATTATGAATGTACGGTATGCTCTGATGTTTGCCCATCTCACGCAATAAAGCCTATTACAAAAGAAGAGAAGGCAACGACTCAGGTCGGTATTGCTCATTTCTTTATAAACAGATGTATTGTAAATACTGAGAATACGGATTGCGGAGCTTGTTCGGAACATTGCCCTACTCAAGCTGTTAAAATGGTGCCTTTCAAAGGCACGCTTACTATTCCGGAAGTGAATCCGGATTTGTGTATCGGCTGCGGCGGTTGCGAATCTATTTGTCCGGTAAGACCTATGCGAGCTATTATTATCAAGGCTAATGCCGAGCATAAGAAAGTTGAGAAACCGAAAGTTGAGGAAATCAAGGAGGTTGAGGTTACGGACTTTGGGTTCTGATGTGAATAGTATATATCATCCACTATAATATGAGCTCTGAAGTGGCGACACCATTGGATATTAGTGTCGCTTCTTCAGAGCTCATTTTTTTCAATCGCCACGATGGGCTAATATTGTTATATGAACAAATTCAAATTGGCTTCCTCTGCCCTTTCCAAATATGTGGCAACTCCGCCAATATTTACATTGTCCATCAATTCTTCCTTCTTGACACCCATAACATCCATACTCATTGAGCAGGCAATCATTTCGATGCCGTTTTCTACTGCCTGATTTATCATTGATTCAAGACTGTCAATTTTCTTGCGCTTCATAATTCCACGCATCATCTTGTCGCCAATGCCAAACATGCTCATTTTGGATAATGACAGGCTGCGGCTGTCTGATGGAAGCATCCAACCGAACATCTTTCCGAAAATATCCTTTTCAACGGCAGGTTTCTGCTGTTTCTTGACAACATTCAAGCCCCAGAATGTAAAGAACATTGTTACTTTCTTGCCAGTTGCCGCTGCTCCGTTTGCAATAACAAATGATGCCAAGGCTTTGTCCAAATCATCGCTGAAAACGATAATTGTTTTATTGTCCTGCTGTGCAACCGGTGAGCACTGCGGATTATTGTTTTTGGCAGCTTTCTTTATGTTGGCACATATTACACCGTTTTTATTCTGCAATGAAAGCAATTCCGCACCAGTCATTTTGCACCACGATGCAACGTCTTTTCCAAAGGCTGAGTCTGTCGCTTTTATTGTTAGCGTCTCACCTTCCTGCAGCAATCCGAAATTCTTTTTAAGCTGCATAATTGGTCCGGGACACATCAATCCGCATGCGTCAACTGAAACTACAGGATTTGAGGAGGAAGATATGCTTCCGTCGTCGTTCATACTTTCAGTCGGGCATTCACATGAGATTTGAGGTTTCTTGACGGGCGAAGTTGCAGCACTCCATGTCTTGTAGCCACCGGATAGATTCTTCACATTCTTGTAGCCGTTCTGAGTGAGAATTCTATAAGCCAGATAACCACGCAGACCGACTGCACAAGTTACGACAATTTCCTTGTCCTTAGGAATTTCACTCAGATGCTCGCGGAGTTCGTCAACCGGAATATTTATGAATCCAGGTATTGAGCCAAGCGAATATTCATCTTTTGTTCTTACATCAATCTTTATTGTTTCGTCCGTCAGATTGGCAATATCTCGCCAAGAAATAATATTTACTCTTCCGTTAAGAATATTATCGGCAACGAAACCAGCCATATTTACAGGGTCTTTTGCTGAAGAATATGGAGGAGCGTATGCGTGTTCCAGCTCGGTCAAATCATAGATTGTTCCTTTTCTCTGAATTACTTGAGCCAGCATTTCTATTCTCTTGTCAACTCCGTCGAAACCTACGACCTGAGCGCCTAGAAGTCTGCCATTCTCCGGAGAAAACAGAATCTTTATGGAAAGACCGACTGCTCCAGGATAATATCCGGCATGCGAACTGCCATGAGTGTATGAAGATATGTAAGGGATCGATTCTCTCTTGAGCAACTTAGCGTTGGCTCCGGCAGCAGCTACTGTCAATGAGAATATCTTGGCAATTGATGTTCCGATGGAACCATCGTAAGTATATTTGTTTCCATATACGATATTGTCTGCAACTATTCTGCCCTGCTTGTTTGCCGGTCCGGCAAGAGGAATCAGTGCTGGTGCGCCAGTCACAGCATTCTTTACTTCAGTGGCATCTCCAAGAGCATAGATATCTTCGGAAGAAGTCTGCATATATTCATTTACAGCAATTCCGCCCGTTTTGCCAATTTCCAATCCGGCTTCTTTTGCCAATTTGACTTCCGGTCTTACTCCTATACTTAAGATAACCAAATCGGCTTCTATTTCGTCTCCGCTTTTAAGACGTACGGCAACTTTGCCATTGACATCAGTAAATCCGGTCACACCATTTTCCAAATGCAGGAAAACTCCATTTTCCGACAAATGATGGTGAACAATGGAAGCCATGGAATAGTCCAGCGGAGCCATTACCTGATTTCCCATCTCAACGACATGAACTTCTGTTCCAAGTTCTCTCAGATTCTCTGCCATCTCAAGACCGATGAATCCGCCGCCAACAACTACAGCTCTGCTTATTTTTCTGCCTTCGACGAACTGTTTTATAGCATCCGTATCAGGAACATTTCTCAATGTCATGATATTCGGATGGTTGATGCCTTCGATGCCTGGACGTAAAGGTTCGGCTCCCGGAGACAGAACAAGTTTGTCATAATTCTCAGTATAAACTTCACCGTTACTCAGACGGCGGACTGTCACTGTGTGATTGTCTTTATCTACTGATATTACTTCCTGTTCTGTCCTTATATCGATTCTGAAGCGCTTCACGAAACCTTCAACTGTTTGGACAAATAATTTATTTCGTTCTTTGATAACGTCACCGATATAATATGGCAAACCGCAATTTGCATATGATACATATTTGCCACGTTCAAACATAATAATATCAGCTTTTTCGTCATTTCTGCGCAATCGCGCTGCAACTGTTGCTCCTCCGGCAACTCCTCCTACAACTATGTATTTCATAGAATATAATTATATATTTATCATTAATAATATTTGCTAGTAGAAAATATTTAACTATTAAAAAAAGGCATCAGCCTTTTTTAATACAATCAGAAAGAGATTTGAATAGTTCTTCAAAGCCCAGTTCCTTGTTCTGCATTTGGCGGATCTTTTCCCTTCCTTCATCAGTCAGGACAAAAAGCATCTGTCTCTTGTCAACAGGATTAAGAAGTCTTTGAATATAAGACTTATTCTCAACTGACGTAATTACTTTTGAAACACGTGAATTTGACAAACCAATATATTCACATATTGCGCCCGCAGTTTTTGAGCCTCCTTCTTTCAGGCTGCAAAGCACCATTGCTTCATTAATTGTTATATCATTTTCCTCAGAAAATGCTTTCTCAAATTGATATAATACTTTATAAATATCTTTTATAGAGCAAATCGGTTCCATCTTTATTTCATTTTTCACTGCAAATATACAATATTTTTATACATACAAAATAATTTCTAGTAGAAAATATTTCTATGTACGGCAAACTTGCTTTACTGCAACATTATTTCCCCATTAAACATATTCATTAACCGACCCATTTATATTCCATAAATATTTAAAAAATAAACTATATTGATAAAACAGAACATTTTTAGAGCCAAAATACCCATTACATAAATATTATTTATAATATTGAATTTTCCCAGTACAAATAAAAAGTTTAATTTTGCACTTCAATATTATTCCAAAAACGAAGAAACGGAAAGAAGAACTATATTCATGGTCAAATTTAAATTTTCCTACAATTATTGGCTGGTTGCCTTTTTACTACTTTTCACCAGCTCCATTGCATTTGGACAGAACACTACTTCTGCATCCGGTATTGTAAAAGACTCAATAACCGGAGAACCTTTGTCATACGTATCTATTCTTTTCAAGAATACTACTATTGGTGCAATGACTGACGATAATGGTAATTTTTCACTGAAAAATACACAAGGAGCTCGTCAGCTTATAGTTTCATCATTGGGATACAATGAGAAAATAGTGAATTTGAAACCTAATCAGGATAATAAAAACCTGGTGATTCTGATAGCACCAACAAGTTTCGAAATTGCTGAAGTTATTGTAAAACCGAAGAAGGAAAAATATAGCAGAAAAGATAACCCGGCTGTAGAGCTGATAAAGAAAGTTATCGAACATAAGGAAGATAACAGAATTGAATCAAAAGACGAATATCAGGTTGAACAATATGAGAAACTCAGTCTTTCATTGGACAATTTCAGCCCGAACCTGGACAAAAATAAATTTACCAGAAAATTCAATTTCATAAAGAATTATCTTGACACATCTGAATTCAACGGAAAGCCAATTCTTACATTGTCGGTCCGCGAAACTCTTTCTGACAAATATTACCGCAAAAAGCCTAAAGCTGAAAAGATTATTACCAAAGCTAAACGTCAGCAAGGTGTTGATAAGACTTTGGATGAAGGCGGAATAAGTTCAAACCTGGAAGAAATATTTCAAGGTATAAATATCTTTGACAACAATATTAATATCTTGCTTAACCGATTTGTAAGTCCTTTGTCTTCAACTTTGGCTACAACGTATTATAAGTATTATATTATGGATACTGTAGATGTTGCAGGTGACAAATGTGTTGACTTGGCATTCGTTCCTGTTAACAGTGAAAGTTATGGATTTACTGGTAGATTGTATATTATGCTTGACGGAAGTTATGCAATAAAGAAATTTACCTTGAACACTCCGGCTGATATTAACCTTAACTTTGTTGACAAACTGAGAATAGACCAGCAGTTCAAACAATTGGAAGACAGCACATGGGTTCTTGACAAGGAGAATACATATATTAATTTCTATATAATAAAAGGAACACAGGAATTCTATGCTCACCACTTGCGTAACTATGACAAATATAAATTCGAAGTGGCAAATCAGGATTCTATTTTCGGATTACTTGGCCGTACACATATTGCGGATAATGCGACTGCATTGCCTGACAGTTTTTGGGTAAGTCATCGTCATATTCCGCTGAAAGAAAAAGAAAGTGCTTTGGATGAGTTGCTTGCACAGATGAGAAAAGTTCCGGTGTTCAATGTAATTATCAAAACAGCAGAAATTCTTATTTCCGGATATATTCCTACTGGAAAAGACAGAACTACAAGTAAATTTGACTTCGGTCCTATGAATACTACATTCAGTGCAAATGAACTTGAAGGTTTCAGAATGCGTGTCGGTGGTATGACAACTGCAAATCTTAACCCTTACTGGTTTGCCAGCGGATATGTGGCATATGGTGTAAATGACAGAAAGTTCAAATATAATGTGAAGCTGACAAAGAGTTTCAACAAAAAGGAATATCATGAAGGTGAAGTTCCTCGAAACAATTTGTCATTGATTCAGGAATATGATGTCTATACTCCTGGTCAGGACTTCCTTTTCACCAGCAAGGATAATATGTTCGTTGCAATTAAAGTCGGTACACCGGTAACTCGTATGCAGTATATCAGAAAGACGATGTTGCAATATGAAAAAGAATGGCTTAATGGTTTAAGCATACTTGGTTGGGTGAGAAATGAAAATAATGAAGCTGCCGGAACATTAAGCTACGACAGAATTAATGAAGACAAAACACTCACTCACATCAAGGACTTTACAACAACAGAAATTGGTGCAAGATTGAGATTTGCTCCTGGAGAAAGAGCATATAACGGCAGAGCGGGTAAAGAGTCTGTATTTAATCTGTCTCAAGATGCTCCTATATTCAAACTGTCGCATCAAGTTGGTGTTAACGGTGTTCTGGGTGGCGACTATTATTACAACCATACTGAATTCAGTGCTGAAAAGAGAATTTGGCTTTCTTCATTCGGACATATAGACGCAAAAGTGAAAGCGGGAAAAGTTTGGGATAAAGCTCCTTTCCCACTCCTGATTCTGCCTAACACCAACCAGTCTTTGACTATCCAGCCTGAAGCATTCAATATGATGAATGCGATGGAATTCGTTACGGATGAATATGTATCATGGTATTTGACATATTATCTGAAAGGATGGATTCTGAACCGTATTCCGGTTATCAAATGGCTGAAGCTTCGCGAAGTTGTGTCGTTCAGCGGTGTGTATGGAAATTTGACTGATAAGAATAATCCAACAATCACTCCTGGCTTGTTCCAGCTTCCTGACGGAACGATGCCTATCGGAAATGTTCCGTATATGGAATGTAGCGTTGGTTTGGAAAATATCTTCAAGATTTTACGAATTGATTATTATCGCCGACTTACTTATTTGGATAATCCAAACATAAAGAAAGGCGGCGTGAGAATTGCCCTTCGATTCTCATTCTAAAATCATGTTGATAAACTAAAAGTTAATAATAAGGATGAACAATAATGATATACAACGCACACCAAATGCATGGGCTTTGACTCCTTTGGTTGTTTTTCTGGTTTCATATGTCGTTGTATCGTGCATTGCCGGTGATTTCTATAAAATGCCAATCACCGTTGCATTCCTTCTTTCCTCAGTCATAGCAATTGCTATGTCTAAAGGTGGAGTTTTAAGCAATCGTATCGAGCAGTTTTGCAGAGGAGCAGCCAACACAAACATCATGTTGATGGTGCTTATATTTATATTAGCCGGAGCTTTTGCCCAGACTGCAAAAAATATGGGTGCGGTTGATGCTACTGTAAATTTGGCAATGTCATTATTACCGGGCAATCTGCTTGCTGCCGGAATATTTATTGCTGCCTGCTTTATCTCAATATCAGTGGGAACTTCGGTAGGAACAATAGTTGCACTGACACCAGTTGCCATTGGTATAGCAGAAAAGACAGGAATGCCGGATGCATTGATGCTTGGTGTTGTTGTCAGCGGTGCTATGTTTGGAGATAATCTCTCTTTTATTTCTGATACTACAATTGTTGCAACCAGAACTCAAGGTTGTCAAATGTCTGATAAATTCAAAGTCAATATCAGAATAGCAATGCCGATTGCCATTATAACCGGAATAATATTTATTCTGAAAGGAAATTCCGCTGTAGAAGCATATGCTGTTGAACAAATTGAATGGACAAAGGTTATTCCATATATTGTTGTTCTGGTGTCTGCAATTTGCGGAATGAATGTTATGAGAGTATTGTTTGTCGGAATATTGCTTTCCGGCTTAACAGGATTGCTCACCGGAACATTTTCACTATGGGACTGGACCGGAGCCATGGGAAAAGGGATAACAGATATGGGCGAGCTGATTATCGTCACCCTTCTTGCCGGAGGTTTATTGGAAATGATTCGATTCAATGGCGGTATTGACTGGATAATTTGTAAATTAACAGCGCATATAAAATCTCAGCGAGGCGCGGAATTCAGTATTGCATCTTTGGTCAGCTTTGCCAACTTATGTACGGCAAATAACACAATTGCACTGATTATGTCCGGACCGATAGCCAAAGATATTGCAGATAAGTTTAACGTGGACTCCCGAAGGAGTGCAAGTATATTGGATATATTCTCATGCTTTGTTCAGGGCATAATTCCTTATGGAGCGCAGTTGCTGATGGCGTCAGGGCTTGGAAAAGTTTCTCCGATTGAGATTATGCAATATTTGTATTATCCGTACTTGCTCGGAGCTGGAGCCTTGCTTGCGATTATATTCAGATATCCTAAAAAATACACCTAAATAAAAACATTCGATATATGACAACGATTGGTACACCAAAATCATCCACAGCAACTAAAGTGGTGCTTTGTGGATCTGGAGAATTAGGTAAAGAGTTCGTAATTGAGTTACAGCGTTATGGTGTGGAAGTTATTGCATTGGATAAATATCCGGATGCTCCTGCCATGCAAGTGGCTCACCGCTCTTATACACTTTCAATGCTTGATGGAAAAGCCTTGCGTGAAATAATAGAAAAAGAAAAGCCTGACTACATTGTTCCGGAAGTTGAAGCAATCGCAACACAGACTTTACTGGAACTGGAAAAGGAAGGATATAATGTGATTCCAACTGCTAAAGCTACATGGTTGACAATGAACCGCGAAGGCATTCGTCGCCTTGCTGCTGAGGAACTTGGTTTGCCAACTTCCCCATATCGTTTTGCTGAGACTAAAGAAGAGTTTGAAGAAGCAGTAAAAGTAATCGGCATGCCTTGCGTTGTTAAGCCTATTATGAGCTCAAGCGGACACGGACAGAGCGTAATCAGAAAAGCTGAAGATATTGAGCCGGCATGGCACTATGCTCAGGAAGGCGGCAGAGCCGGTGCTGGTAAAATGATTGTTGAAGGATTTATTGATTTCGACTATGAAATCACTCAGCTTACAGTGAGACATATTGGCGGAACATCTTTCCTTGAACCAGTTGGTCATGTTCAGAAAAACGGTGACTATCGTGAATCATGGCAGCCGCAAGTAATGTCAGAAAAAGCTAAAGCTAAAGCTCAGGAAATAGCACGCAAAATTACTGATGCTCTCGGAGGAAGAGGTATTTTCGGTGTAGAGTTGTTTGTAAAAGGTGACGATGTTATATTCAACGAGGTTTCTCCTCGCCCACACGACACAGGAATGGTAACAATGATTACTCAGGATTTGTCTCAGTTTGCTTTGCACGCTCGTGCTGTCCTAGGTTTGCCTATTCCAAATATCAGATTCCACGGACCGGGAGCTTCCAGAGCAATCGTTGTTGAAGGCGACAGCGACCATTTGTCATTGGGCAACTTGGACAAAGTGCTTGAACAGCCGGACACACAGATGAGATTCTTCGGAAAACCTGAAGTTCACGGACATCGCAGAATGGGCGTTCTTTTGGCTAGAGGAAATGATGTTGAAGAAGCAAGAAAGAAGACTGGCATTATGCTTGATAATCTGAAAGTAAACTTGTAAAATTCACTATATATAAAATGAAAATAGCGGTATGAAATATAATAATTCATATCGCTATTTTTTATGTAAAAATACATCCGAACCTAGAGTAAATTAGGGCCGTATATATTTCAAAATATATATAGAAGTACGACAAATTGGGGCCGTATATATTTTAGAATACATCCGTATATATTTGAGGAGTAATTTAACCGGAGTTTCCAGGATTCATTTACTGGGCAGAAATTCTGTTGCTGTTCAGCAAATCTCTGGCATTAGCCAATGATGCTTCTGTTAATTGCGAGCCGCTCAACATTCTGGCAACTTCGTTAACTCTTTCCTCTTCCGAAAGTTCACGGATATTAGTTACAGTACGTTCATCAATATCTTTCTTATAGACATAATAGTGCGACCTTCCTTTTGCTGCAATCTGCGGCAAGTGAGTTATGGTGAGGACCTGCATTTTAGTTCCGAGTTCCTGCATGATATTTCCCATCTTGTCGGCTATATCACCGGAAACACCAGTGTCAACTTCATCAAAAATGATAGCGGGCATGGCTGTGAATCCGGCAATCATAGCTTTCAGACACAACATAAGCCTTGATATTTCACCACCGGATGCAGTTTGCGACACCGGCTGCAAATCTCCGCTCTTATTGGCAGAAAACATAAAGCACACATCGTCTATTCCGTCGTTATCAGGCTCTTCCTTATGAGCAATATCCACACGGAAACGGATATTTGGCATTCCAAGAGGCGTCACCATTTGTACTAGCTGTCCGGCCATTGCTTCTGAAGCAACCTTTCGTTGTCCGCTGAGCACATAAGCCTGCTGAAGCAATTCCTTATACGAAGCTTCAACTTGCTGCGAAAGTTGCTCAATCTGCTCATCAAATGAATCTATTTCCTGAAGCTGCTTTTCATAATTTTCCTGGATTGAAAGAAGTTCGGAAACTGACTGTACATGATGTTTCTGCTGCAAAGAATAAATTGTATTCAGTCTGTCATTAACCCATTCAAGACGCTCGTGGCTGAATTCGATATCGTCTTTCTTCGACTCTGCATCGGAAGACAAATCACTCAAATCGATATATGCCGAGCGCAATCTCTCTGATATTTCTTTTGCCTGAGGGAAATATCTTTCCAGTGAATCGGCAGCAGAGAATGCATCTTTTATTAATTGGATTGCTCCAAATTCCTCTCCATCAAGAAGCTGGGTAATCTTATATAATGTGCCTTTTATTTCTTCGGCATGAGTCAGAGTTTCCTGTTCCTGCTCGAGTTCCTCCTGCTCTCCTTCCTGCAACCGCGCATCCAGGAGTTGCTCAAGTTGGAAACGGACATAATCTTCCTCTTGCTTTGTTTGCTCGGCACGCTGTTTCAGTTCCTTCAAATCACGCTTCAGAGACTGATATCTGGAATATTCCTTCCTGTAAAGAATAAGGAGAATCTCATTCTCAGCCATCACATCAACAACTTTCATCTGAAAATGATTGTTGCCGAGAAGCAAATTCTGATGTTGCGAATGAATATCTATCAGTTTGCTTCCCAATTCCTTCATTATATTAAGAGAAACCGGTGAATCGTTTACAAAAGCACGTGATTTGCCCGACGCATAAAGCTCACGTCTGAGAATACAGGATTTATCATCATATTCCAGATCGTTGGCAAGGAAAAAAGGTTCCAATCTGTATTGTGTAATATCAAAGACAGCTTCGATAACGCATTTTTCAGAACCGTTCTTTATGCTCTTTCCATCCGCTCTCTGACCAAGCACAAGAGACAAAGCTCCGAGAATAATTGATTTTCCGGCTCCGGTTTCACCAGTTATCACAGAAAAGCCTTTATCAAAGTGGATATCAAGATTGTCAATAAGAACAAAATTCTTTATAAACAGCGATTTGAGCATAATATTTATTTTTTAAGTGCTTCCAATCTTTTGGTCTGGGTTGGGAAAATATTAGAAAGAAGTTTCAATGCCGACTGTTTTTCCTGGCTTGTCGCTTTGGAATAAATGCTCATGAGTTCATCAAGTTTTGTATCTGCATAAACCTGAAGAATCACAGAAGTTGGTCTTGTTTTATAAACTTCTTCCAACAATGGTAAAGTCTCGATAATTGTGGTGCGTCCTCTATCAGGATTGGCAGCCATTTCATCCAATCCTTTGCGGTGATATGTGTACCACATATTCCGGAAATTCTCGGAAGTATTATCGGTCAATGCAGTGATCAAGGCATGTCTGTTCTGATTGCCGTCGAAGGCTTTCCAGCCATTCCATGTTCCCTGCGACTGAGCCATATTGACTATCTGCTGCGCCTGTTCGAAATAAGCCTTTCCGCCAAGAGGCGAAAAGCTGTCGAAATCCAATCCTAATATGATATAGATATAATATACAATAGTTGCTGTAAGATTACTGGTCAAGGATGTGCCAGTGAATTCCAGCTGTTCAAATTCCACGTATTCGAAATCAAACTGAGTGTCGCGGAAATTGAACAATGTTGTTGTATAAGACGAATTATAAACCGGACGACGTGACTGCACCTGAATTTCTGCAGAAAACGTATTATCGTTCTGCTCATTGACTATGATAGTCATTGAGCAGTCGATACGTTCGTTGACTGCAAAAGTTGCGTCAGTCCATTTTCTGTTGTTTACGAATTCTGTCAGTGATGTCTGAAGTGTCGTAAACACAGATTTGTTAGTTCCCTGAATTTTGTCGCTATTGACTGTAATCCTTGCATTCAATTCCTGAGAATTGGCAACAAACGGAACAGCACAGAAAAGCAACGAACAGAACAAATTTCTTATTTTCATAATTCAGAGCACTTATTTATATGTCGTTATACAATCATTTTGCAGCTTTGTCAATAAACTGGACAAGTTTAGTGACAATATCTTCGGCAACTTCGTGTTTGCTTTTAAGCGGATATTCAAAGATTTCACCTTCTTTGGTAAGAATAGAAATCTTATTTGTGTCACATCTGAATCCAGCTCCACTGTCGCGAAGAGAATTAAGAACGATGAAATCAAGATTCTTTCTTTTCAACTTGTCAGCAGCATGCTTTGTTTCATCGCTGGTTTCAAGGGCAAAGCCCACCAATATCTGATTATCCTTCTTTATTTCGCCCAAAGAAGCTGCAATATCTTTATTTGGAACAAGATGAAGAGTCATCTCTCCTTCTTTTTCTCTCTTTATCTTGTCTTCAGCCTGGAATTCCGGACGATAGTCGGCAACAGCCGCACATAATATTGCAACATCTGCATCCTGAAAAGCATCCATCGCTGCTTCATACATTTCATTTGCTGATTCCACATCAATGCGCGAAATATTCGGATGCTTTGCTTCCAAAGACACAGGTCCGGCTATTAGCTTCACATTTGCACCTTTTTGCGCGCAAACTTCTGCAAGGGCAAATCCCATCTTTCCGGATGAATAGTTTCCAATAAAACGGACCGGATCAATCTTTTCGTATGTCGGGCCGGCAGTAATAACAATATTTTTGTTTTTCAACTCAGATGAAGAAGAAAAGAATTTCTCCAATTCTTCGATAATCTTGTCCGGCTCTTCCATTCTTCCCTTTCCGACAAGGTGACTTGCCAATTCTCCTGTTCCCGGTTCAATGATATGATTACCAAAAGAACGGAGACGGTCCAGATTCTGCTGAGTTGTCGGATGAGCAAACATATCCAAGTCCATTGCCGGAGCAATGAATACTGGAGCTTTACATGACAGATATGTTGTGACAAGCATATTATCGGCAATGCCGTTAGCCATTTTGCCTATCGTAGATGCAGTAGCCGGAGCCACAAGCATTGCATCAGCCCATAAGCCCAAATCTACATGGCTATGCCACGAACCGTCGCGATTGGAAAAAAATTCGCTTATGACAGGATTGCTGCTCAACGCCGACAAAGTTATAGGAGTAATGAATTCCTTTCCGGCAGGAGTTATAACAACCTGAACTTCGGCACCTTTCTTCACAAGTCCACGGATAATATAGGCAGCTTTATAGGCAGCAATACTACCGGTAATTCCTAATATTATATGTTTACCTTTCAACATAATTATTTCTTATTAAATCCTCTAAGTTTGATTTCAGTAAGTTTCTGTTTTGTGTTCAGAGAGAAATCGCTGTTCATCATCCATGAATAATATCCCGGATCAACAGAAAGAACTTCTTCTACAAGACGCCCTTTGTATTTTCCGAAATTTATCACTTCCTGACCTTTCTCATTATAAATCATTCGACCTGCAAAATCCACGTTGTTGGAAAACGAAGAGAATTTTGACAAGAATGTTACATCATTCTCAAGTTCCGGATATTTGTCAAGCTGTGCTTTCAGAACTTCGTATGTAGCCATTGTGTCTGCAGAAGCTGTGTGTGCATTCTCAAGACTTTTACCACAATAGAATTTGTAAGCGGCAGACAAAGTGCGCTGTTCCATCTTATGGAATATAGTCTGAACGTCGATAAACTTTCTGCGCGAAAGATCTATATTTACTCCGGCTCTCAAGAATTCTTCTGCCAAAAGCGGAATGTCGAATCTGTTGGAGTTGAATCCGGCAAGATCGCATCCTTCGAATTGAGCAGCCAAAGTCTTCGCAACATCCTTAAATAAAGGGCAATCCTTCACATCTTCATCAGTTATTCCATGAATAGCTGTGGATTCCGGCGGGATTGGCATACCGGGATTTATTCTCAATGTTTTAGATTCTTCCTTTCCATTCGGGAAGACTTTCACATATGAAATCTCAACAATGCGGTCTTTCACTATATTGATGCCGGTTGTTTCCAGATCGAAAAAAATAAGAGGATTTCTAAGATTCAATTGCATAATCACACAATTATTTAAAATCCGCAATCATTTGAATCAACAAACAATTGCGGAACAAATTATATTATCAGTCATTAAGCATCATTGGCATAAGCAACATAAGCAAATCTTCCAGAGGCTCATTTTCTGCCGGAACAATTAATCCCGGACGAGCAGCATCACCAAGTTTCATTATAACTTCTTCTGAACTGATATTGCTCAATATTTCAATCAGATATGTAGCTTTAAATCCGATATTCAAATCTTCACCGTCGAATGAGCATATGATAGTTTCTTCAGCAGCTGTTGAGAAATCAATATCCTGCGCAGAAATCACCATCTTCCCTGATGTAATATTCAGCTTAACCAAGCTGCTTGCCGGATTAGAGAATACAGAAACACGCTTCAGTGCATTCAGGAATGAAAGTCTGTCAATTGTCAGCTTGTTCAACTTATCTTCCTGAGGCATAACACTGTTGTAGTTCGGATAACGTCCTTCAATCAGGCGGCAAACCATTTCGAAGTTATTACAACTGATGTGAGCATTATTGTCGTCAAACTTGATAAGAACGATATCGTTTTCCTTAGCCAAAATATTCTTCAACAAATTGGCTGGTTTCTTAGGCAAAATAAATGCTGCTCTTTCCGGTGATTTGACAGCAAGATTACGAAGGCGCACAAGTTTATGTCCGTCTGAAGACACGAATGTAAGTGCATCCTGCTGTATGTCAAAGTAAATGCCATTCATAACAGGACGCAATTCATCGTCGGCTGTAGCGAACAATGAGCGGCTGATTCCGTTAAGCAACTGTGTTGATTCGATAGTAAGAGAAACAGCATTTTCGCTTAATGGACGTTGTTCCGGATATGCATCACCATTTTCTCCGATAAAATTATACTTACCGTTCTGGAAATGAATGAAGATTTCCAAATTACTATCATTGATATCGAAAGTAAGCGGCTGTTCCGGCAATTCCTTCAAAGGTTCAAGAAGAATCTTTGACGATACAGCAAATGTTCCTTTTCCCTGAACATTCATAACTTCAACAGAAGTAACCATTCGTGTTTCAGCATCCGAAGCAGTGATAGTCAGAATATTTCCGTCCAATTCAAAAAGGAAGTTATCCAAAATCGGTAAAGAATTCTTGTTTACAATCACTTTGCTGATAGATTGAAGGCGCGACAGCAACGCTGTACTTGAAACATCAAATCTCATAATTTAAGTTATTTAGTTTTTTAATATTATCTTGTTTTTGGTGTATTGCTCCGGATAATCCGGACAGCCAACACGAATACAAATGTACTAAAAATATACGAATAGTATCTATTCTGCCGACAGTGTTTTAATGCCGGAAAACTTAATCTTTCGGAAAACTGATATAAAAACAAAAAGGCATGCCGAAATCGACATGCCTTTTGTTATAATAAGATGTAACTACAATTATTTTGCGAAATAATCTTTTACAGCTTCGTTTGGAACCATTTCTTCCTGGAAGATGTAAGCACCTGTTTTAGGAGACTTAACCATCTTAATTACTTTTGAGAAAGTACGTCCATCACCTTTTTTAAATGTTGCAACTGCTTTCTTTGCCATTGTTCAAATCTCCTATTATTTAATTTCTTTGTGTAAAGTCATCTTCTTCAAGATTGGGTTGTATTTCATCAATTCCAATCTCTGAGTAGTGTTCTTTCTGTTTTTAGTAGTGATATAGCGAGAAGTTCCCGGCATACCGCTTTCTTTGTGTTCGGTGCATTCCAAAATAACCTGAACTCTGTTACCTTTTGCTTTCTTTGCCATCGTTTAAATCCTCCAACATTAAGCGTTTAAATAACCTTTTTCCGCTGCCATTTTGATAGCTGCATCCAAACCTAATTTGTTAATAGTGCGCAAGCCTGCTGCAGAAATATTCAGGCTAACCCAACAATCCTGTTCTACCCAATAGAACTTTTTAGTAAACAGGTTAACATCAAACTTACGTTTCGTTCTTCTCTTAGAATGCGAAACGTTGTTGCCAACCATTGCTTTCTTTCCGGTAATTTGACAAATTTTAGACATCTCTATTCTTTTTATTACATGTAATGAATCATATTTTCCAAGCACAAAGATACGAAATCTTTTCTTTTCCGCAATCATTATGCCCCTCTCTCTAGGATTTTCACTTCTGAACTAGCATCACGATCAGAACTAAAAACTTTCCTCGCTGTAAAAAGATATAATATCCTATCTCTTACGGGGTGCAAAGGTAAATATTTATTCCATATATTCCAAACAAACCTAGAAAAAAGATTCATATAATTACGAATAAGATTTTATATCTTCATTATCAACGCTATAATTTCCCACAAAATCTCTTCCTTAATATAACCAAGTATATAAATCACCTGTACTTTGCAAAGATTTTCCTCAGAAAAACATTAAACAGCGCCAGTAATGGTACAGTAAGTAATATAGGAACGCTTTCTGCAGAAATATTTATTCCTTTAAAGAATGTTTTCACTCCCGTCATCATAGCAGATAATGAATTAGGTAAAAACCAAATCATAAAACCAAAATAAAAACAAACCATCAAAACTATAGTAAGAAGCATCAAAACATAAAGCCTTCTCTCCTTTTTGTATTCACGGAGCAATTCTTCCTGACGTATCTTCTCCATCATTTTATATGAAAAATTACTAGGAATACGATATGACGGCTGTTTCCTTACTGCTTTTTTCAATCCTTCATCCATATTTTGTCATTTATTTTTTTGCTTCAATATACAATTTCTTTCTGAGTCTGAACAAACGCACCTTCACATTTGATTCAGACAAATTAAATATAGAAGATATTTCTTTTACAGATTTCTCTTCTTCATAATATAATGTAATCAGAGCCCTGTCTTCAGGCGGCAACTTCTGCAGTGCATTCATAAGAAGTTCGATTTGAGCTTCACTTTCGTCGGACAAAGCATCGTCAACCTCTGTATCAGATATAGTATTCCACACTTTATCATCTACAACATATTCTTCATTTTTCCTCTTTCTTGTATATGAAATAGCTGTATTGTATGCAATCCTATATAACCATGTAGAAAAGCTACTGATTCCGTTAAATGAAGACAAATTCATATAAGCCTTCATAAAAACATCCTGTGTAACTTCTTCAGCATCTTCCTCGGAATTAACAATGCGGACAACAAGAGTGAACACCTGCTGCCCATAAACATCCATAAAATAGGAAAACTCTTCGGTCTTTCCCGACAAGATGCGCATTATTATTTGTAACTCATCCTTCTTCATTATGCCTCTTTAGACGCAACACAGGAAAACTGGTTACACTTTATATTTGAAAAAATAAAAAAAATATTTTTTGTAACCTAAAACAATTTGCTGCGTCTAAAAAGACAAAGAAACAAATTTACTAACGAATAAAACATATTATTATGGATGAATTAATGATTGTAGCTAATGTAGCTATTGTTTTCGGAACAATTTACAAATTGTTTGAATTATTTGCCGGACGAAAAGAACGTTTGTCTTTAATAGAGAAATTGGGAGACAAAATCAATCCGGACACTTTTAAGAATGGTATTTTCTACAAACCAAGTCTTTTCTCTTTCAACACACTCAGAGCTGGATGCTTGTTAATTGGTCTTGGACTTGGAGTATTGCTAGGATATGTTATTGTGAGCATTAATTTCCCACAATATTTCAGTTCAAATGAAATTATAGGAAATTTAACTGAGACAGTTTCAACCATTTATGCATCTTGCATACTAATATTCGGAGGTCTTGGTCTGCTGATTTCATATATCATTGAGCTCAAGCAATCTAAAAAGGAGTAACAAAACTAATTACAGGGTCCGAACCTAAGTCAACACAAGTTCGCTCCCAAATGAAAATAGGATCGAACCAACAAATACGCAGGTTCGATCCTATTTTTATATTATTAAGTTTCCAGATATATATTCAACAGATATAGATAAATAAAAAAAGAGTTGTCTGCATTCTCAGCAAACAACTCCAAAACAATCGTGACCGCGACAGGATTCAAACCTGTAACCTTTTGATCCGTAGTCAAATGCTCTATTCAGTTGAGCTACGCGGCCATTCTTTGTGATTCGCATAGGATTCAAACCTATAACCTTCTGATCCGTAGTCAGATGCTCTATTCAGTTGAGCTAGCGAACCATTTGTTTCGTGATTGCGAGTGCAAAGGTAGCTATTTATTTTAAAGATACAAATTTTTTATACACTTTTTTCTTCCCAACAAAATCAGTTTTATTATATATTACTATTGAACAAATAGTTAATACCTCAAAAAAAATTACTATCATACAACAAAAGGTTGGGATATGCAGATTTCATATCCCAACCTTTTATTCTGATTCTATCAATATCCTAAAATATATGGCTGCTCAACTGCCTTCACGCCATCCGACATCCATTTAGGCATAGGCTCTTTTTTGAGGAAATGATTAAAGAATTGAAGCATCCTTTTTTGGAAATCCACCTGATTTGCCATTCTCAAAGGCCAATGAGGTTCGCCGGTATAATTAAGCATCCAGCAAGGTTTGCCAAGTCTTTTCATTGCAACAAAATATTCTATCCCCTGATACCAAGGCACGTGTCCGTCAGCATCGTTATGCATAATAAGAATAGGTGTTTGCACTTTGTCCATATTGAATAATGGAGAATTATCCCAATACTGGCGAGGCATATTCCAAGGAGTTCCACCAATTCTGCTCTGCGTATGCTCATACTGGAAAGAACGAGCCAAACCTGAGCCCCAACGTATTCCGCCATAAGCACTGAACATATTCACAACCGGAGCACCGGATTCAATGGCTGCAAACAAATTTGTTCTGGTAGCAAGATAAGCCACCTGATATCCGCCCCAGCTATGTCCTTGCGCCGCAATAGCCTTTTCGTCGATATAACCTTCAGATATAAGTTTGTTTATTCCAGGCATAACACAGTTGTAGCAACTTTCACCCGGATAACCATCCTTATATCTTACATCAGGATTGAACACAATGTATTCATTACTGTTATACAAACGATAATCCACTGTTGAGCGATGTGGCTGCGGAACACGATATTTATAAAGAGTTTCCGAATTAGTCTCATAGAAATTCACTATCAACGGATATTTCCGTGAAGGATCAAAATCCACTGGCTTATAAACAACTCCTTCTATTTTTCTTCCATCCAAAGAAGTCCAGCTTATCAGCTCTGCTGTTCCCCAACGGAAAGGTTTCTGCTGCTCACCACAATTAGTCAACTGCATAGATTTGCGGAAATTCATATCCGAAAGCAAAATATCCGGATAAGTTTCATATGTTTCCTTAGTATAAATCAGCGCATTTGAATCTTTAGCCTTAATTGGAGAAGAAAGCATATAATTGCCTTCCATAATAACATCCGGCTGTTTTGCTCCTGGCTTAAGTCTGTAATAACCATATCCTTTTGAGACGCGGTTATAGCCTTTGAGCAATAAATCCTCTTTGTCATTAATGCTCCGTTCTTCGTCATCCAACTTCACATAAGAATAAAACACATTTTTCTCACGTCCGTTGTTTGTGATATTCTTTATCTGACGTTCGCCAGTTGGATCAAGTTCCCAAATATCATATCTGTCATATACCCAAAGAGAACGGTCTCCTTCAGTCCATCCGGCAAGTCCGTATGGAGACGGATAATTAGGCATATCAAAATCCTCGTCCCAAGCGACGAAAGATGCTGGCTCGGTCAATCGGTTAATCTTTCTGCTCTCTAGTTCGGCTGCATACCAAGAGCTGTCAGTTTCTGCATACCAATAAGCATATTTTCCTTCCGGTGAAATCCTCATTCTAGCATAATCAGCTTTGCTGAGAAGCTCTTTATCTCCGGTTTCAACACACACTGTATAATAATCGCTGCGAGTGCGTGCTTCCCACATCGAAGAAACCGAATAAGGTTCGGAAGTTGAAACCAATGCATATTTTGCATCACCTTCATTTCCGACCGTACAATTAGGAACTGATTTGTCGGAAAGCTGAACCATCTTTTCTGAGTCAATCAGATACACAGCGCTATAGTTCTTCTTCAAATCCTTTTCCTTGTTGTATTGCTGAACAGTGTATTGAACCGGCTCGTCCCAGCTCCACACCTGCACATTCGGTCTGTATTCATCAAGAATTGTAGTATCTTTCTGCAATGGCTCAGGCGAAGTGCCAAAGAACAGACGCTTTCCGCTTTCCGAGAACCACAAATCGCCATACTGGCTCACCACCCAATTATCCGGCATTCCTTCCGACGAGCGTGAAACAACTTTTGCAGCTTCCGAATTATTTACGGACAACCACAAATCCATTGCCTTATATGTAGAATCTTTATCCTCACAATAAAGGAAAGCTATGCGAGAACCTTCTTTATTAAAAGATACTTTGTCGAACACGCCTTTTCCCTTTTTTACGAGTCTTTGATTTCCCGACTTCAAATCTACACAATACAAACCAGCTTCACTGTCTTCGTTTCCTTTAGTAACGTAGTAAAGCGCATCGCCTTCTTCAGCAAAACCAAAGGACGAAACTTTCGGATATGAAAAAGTTTTCTTTCCGTCCAGTGAGCGCATCTGCAAAGTAGAATCTTTTCGACCTGCCTGATAAGCAACCCAATCAGCGACTTTGCTCACCTCATACTTGCGCAACGAATCAACAAAAAACGATTCTGCTCCAATCTGCATTATCTGCAACTTGTCCATCGGAAGTTTATTTTTCTTCACTTTTGCCAATTTTGCAGAATCAAGCACAGCTTTTCCTGGAGACAACTGCACAAGAATATAATCCGAAGATGAAGAAAATTGAGATTTAACCACTGGAGAAAAAGTTGCAACTTCTTTTCCGTCTTTACCGTAGAGTTTCAGTGTCGCGTCGCCTTCCCAAGGCGCAATACGTGCCGAAACCCAGCGTCCGTCATCCGAAACCGAACTGGACGTAATATGTTGCCAGTGAAGCAAATCTTCAACCGTCATCTCTTTATTCTGAGAAAACGAGCTGAGTCCCATTCCCAGGCAAAATGTCAGCAAACACAGTGTCCTGTTATTCATATACAATATATATTTATTTCATTTTGCAACAATAATAATAAAAATGCGTATCACATGCAATAGTTTCACGCTACTTATTTCCGATACAAAAAACAAAAGCCGGATTCTGAATAAATCAGAATCCGGCATATAAAATGAATATGAATATTATTCAAATATTATTTGTTCATTTCAGCTTCGATAGCTTCGAATTTATCACCCATATTCAAGTTGTAGTAGATACCACGCAAAGCAGTCATTACATCTCTAGCTTCTGGGTTAATCTGATGAGCTTTTTCGAAGTAAGGCATTGCCTGTTCGAACAAAGCTTTAGCCTTAGACAATTCTTCCTGATATTTCTGCTGATCGTTGATGCTGTTAGCTTCAGCCTGTTTGTTTACAGCCTGGTTGTAGTAAACACGACCCAAGTTTGACAAGATATCAGCATTTTCTGGATCCAAGTCCAAAGCTTTCTTGAAATATTCTTCTGCTTTAGCTGCATCTTTAACACCAGTTTCGTAAACACGGCCCATTACGTCATACAACTGAGCGTTGTTTGGTTCTTTAGAAATAGCTGTATTCAAATATTCGATAGCCTGTTCGTTTCTGTTTGAATAGATATAGTTGTTGATCAAGCTCAACAAATAATATTTTTCTTCAGGGAATTTTTCCATACCTTCTTTCAAAGTTTTTTCCAAATTCACTGAATCTTTAGCCTGTTCGTATTCGTAGCACAAATACTGATAAACATCATTTGCACGGAAATCAGTACCTTTTGCACGTTCCAAAGCAGCGATAGCCAAAGGACGATTGTTCAACTGAGTTGCAGCAACTGCAGCATAGAACTGAACTGTCATGAAGTTAGAGTCTCTTTCAGCAACTTTTTCACCCTGGAACATTGGAAGGTCAGAAATCTGCAAATACTGCTGGAAGAAATCATAAGCCTTCTGATAATCTTTCTGGTCGAAATAGTAAGCACCACCGTTGATATAATATACGTGGTTTGTGCTCAAAATATCTTTGATTTTCTTTGTGAATTTAGGTTTTACTTTACCTTTTTCGTTTGGAAGCTGATCCAATTCATAAGATTTCAAGAAATAAGGCAATGTGCTACCCAAAGCACTATACATAACCTGTTCATTTGGCTGCTGACCCAAAATCTGTTTTGTTCTTTCGTTGCTGAACTGCTGGTCTTCAATGAAACCTGCAGCATACCAAGTTTCAGCCATGTCTTTTGTTTCAGGGTTTTCCATAGCACCTTTGATCAAAGTTCTTGCTTCGTCAAAATTAGGTGCAGTACCTTTTACGATTGACTGAGCTTCCTTAACTGCTTTTTTCTGAGCAAATGAAGCTGAAGCTACAAGGCACAAAGCTACTGTAAATAAAATTCTTTTCATTGTAATAATAATTTAATTAATACTATATTGATTATTCTTTTTGTTTAAACTTCCTGATTATCTTCTGAATCAACATCCGATTGCTGATCTGACACTGTGTCATCTGAAACTGCATCAGAATATGGTTCAGCTACAGTTTCACCCGAAGCCTTCTCTCCTTTTTCTATTGCTGTTTCTTCTTCTGTATCAGACATCACTTTACAAACAGATGCGATCTCGTCATTTCGTTTTTCAAGATTGATAAGACGGACACCTTGCGTTGCACGACCAATTACACTCAAGTCGGACACATTCATACGGATTGTGATACCAGATTTATTGATAATCATTAAGTCGTTTTCATCTGTCACGTTCATCAACGCCACCAATTTACCAGTTTTTTCGGTAATATTGATAGTCTTGACTCCTTTTCCTCCACGATTTGTGATTCGATAATCCTCAATGTTAGTACGTTTTCCATATCCTTGTTCAGAAACAACCAACACTGTTTCTTTTTCTTTATCTTTCACACAAATCATGCCCACAACTTCGTCGTTAGGATCTTCATCCAATGTCATACCGCGCACACCAGCTGCTGTACGTCCCATCTCGCGCACTGCGCTTTCGTGGAAGCGGATTGCACGACCGTTGCGGTTGGCAATCAGAACTTCGTTGTTGCCGTTTGTCATACAAACCTGAATCAAACCGTCGTCTTCTCTCAAAGTGATTGCGTTCACACCATTCTGACGAGGACGAGAATAAGCTTCAAGCAATGTTTTCTTTATTACACCTCTCTTAGTACAGAACAACAGATAATGTGAGTTAATGAACTCTGTATCCGTAGTAAGTTTCTTGACGCGGATAAATGCCTGAATCTTATCATCAGCATCAATATTAAGAAGATTCTGAATAGCACGACCTTTGGCATTCTTCGCTCCTTCAGGAATTTCATAAACCTTCAACCAGTAGCACTTACCTTTGGCTGTGAAGAACAGCAAAGTTGCATGCATTGATGCAGGATAAATATATTCCACGAAGTCTTCGTCCCTAGTTTCTGAACCCTTAGCTCCTACACCACCGCGAGCCTGAGCACGGAATTCGCTCAACGGCGTACGCTTGATATATCCCATATGAGAGATGGTAATAATCATCTCATCATCGGCATAGAAATCTTCCGGATTCAATTCCTCAGACGCATATATAATGTCAGTCTTACGTTCATCACCATATTTGTCCTTGATTTCCTGAAGCTCATCCTTGATAACTTTCATACAAAGATCATTGTTTTCCAGAATTTCTGTCAAATATGCGATAGTCTTTTCTATTTCTTCATATTCAGCACGAATCTTATCCTGCTCAAGACCTGTAAGCTGACTCAAACGCATATCTACGATTGCTGTAGCCTGCTTGTCCGACAAAGCAAAACGGTTCATCAAGCTGCTGATAGCTTCGTTTCTGTTCTTTGAAGATTTGATGATTGCGATAACTTCATCAATATTATCCAAAGCAATCAGATAACCTTCAAGGATATGGGCACGTTCCTGAGCTTTAGCCAAATCGAAACGTGTACGGCGGATAACCACATCATGGCGGTGATCAACAAATGCTTTGATCAAATCCTTCAAGTTCAACTGACGAGGACGACCGTTTACAAGAGCAATATTGTTAACACTGAAAGACGACTGCAAAGCTGTCATCTTATACAACTTGTTCAACACTACGCTTGAGTTTGCATCACGCTTCACATCGATTACGATACGCAAACCACCACGGCTTGAAGACTCGTCGCTGATATTTGAAATTCCTTCAAGGCGTTTTTCGTTCACCAAGTCAGCAATGCTCTTAATCAAATCAGACTTGATAACCTGGTATGGAATTTCAGTGATAACAATTTTCTCGTGATTTGTATCCTGTTCGATTTCGGCTTTTCCTCGAAGCACTATTCTGCCACGACCAGTTTCAAAAGCCTCTTTCACACCCGCATATCCATAGATTGTTGCGCCAGTTGGGAAATCAGGAGCCTTCACATACTGCATAAGACCAGCCACATCAATATCTCCACGGGCATCAATATAAGCCATTGAAGCATCAAGCACCTCGCTCATATTGTGAGGCGGCATATTTGTTGCCATACCAACAGCAATACCGGAAGCACCGTTCACCAGCAAGTTTGGTATTCTTGTCGGCAACACTGTCGGCTCCTTCAACGTGTCGTCAAAGTTCAACTGAAAATCAACTGTGTCTTTATCTATATCGCGAAGCATTTCTTCTGCCAGCTTGCTCAAGCGGGCCTCAGTATAACGCATCGCTGCCGGGCTGTCATTATCCATCGAACCGAAGTTTCCCTGTCCGTCCACCAATGTGTAGCGCATCGACCATGACTGCGCCATACGAACCATGGCATAATAAACTGAAGAGTCACCATGAGGATGATACTTTCCTAAAACTTCACCAACAATTCTTGCAGATTTCTTATAAGGTTTATTGGATGTATTTCCCAGCTCATTCATTCCAAATAATATACGGCGATGAACCGGCTTGAAACCATCCCTAACATCCGGAAGGGCACGCGACACTATGACAGACATTGAATAATCAATGTATGCCGACTTCATTTCCTCCTCGATGTTAATCTTAATAATTCTGTCTTGATCAACCATTTAGTTTTATATTTATTACACTCAACAATCTTTCCTACGAAAAATTGCACTAAGGTAAGGTTTTTCCGTCTAATACGAAAATAAATAAGGTATTTTTAATTCCGACGCAGAAAACCCTATGTTATGCCGTCAAATTTATCCTTTTTTCGTCAAATATTCTGACAAAATCGTCCACTTTTTCATTTAACCCAGTAAATCAGCAATTTACATTTTCAACATATTTTTCAGGCTTGAAAAAGTATTTTCATCCGGATGAAAAACTTTTTTCACAATATATGAAAATGTTTTTTCATAATATATGGAATTTTATTTCCACACAATTACGACAAAGTTGGAATTGTTATACCTCAAGAATTAATTCAATATATATTTATAGTTTTTTGAAATGATTGGCACGAATTTTGATAATAGTTCAATATAGTTTATTATTTTTGCAAATTCCGACAGAATGGCATAATACTGACATATCTGAAGGCTTTATATACATTATATAATATATAAACATGACCAATAATTATTCAGACCGTTTGAGAGATGTCATAGAATATAGCAGAGAAGAAGCCGGCCGCCTTCAAAACAGCTATATCGGGCCGGAGCATTTGCTTTTGGGCATTCTCCGCGACGGTACGGGCAGAGCTATCGACGCCCTGCATCATTTGAATGCGGACTTATCCGCCATAAAGAAAGAAATTGAAGATGAAATTAGAAACGAGCTTGACAGCAATGTTCAAACTTTTGAAATAATTGTCAGCAAAATAAGTGAGAAAATATTAAGGATGAGCATTCTGGAAGCGAAATTGCTACAGAATGAGCTTGTTGATTCTGAACATTTATTATTAGCAATCATGAAAGAAGGAGAAAATATTGCAGCCAGAATTTTACAGAACAATAATGTGAAATATAAGCCTATATACGATTTCCTTTCCGGAGCAGCCAATGAAGCTGAAGAGGAAGTGGAAAAACTTGGCAGCATAAGCGATGGCTTTACTGAGGACGAAGATGATGATGAAGACGATGTGATGCCTCAGAAGGACAATTCACGTCAGTCGTCGGGCAATGCCTCATCGTCACAATCAAAGCCGACAGCAAACGACACTCCTGTTCTGGACAACTTCGGAACGGACATGACTCGTGCTGCTGCAGAAAACAGACTAGACCCAATTGTGGGCAGAGAAAAAGAAATCGAACGCCTGGCACAAATCCTGAGCCGCCGCAAGAAGAACAATCCTGTGCTTATCGGTGAGCCTGGTGTTGGTAAGTCTGCAATCGTTGAAGGTCTGGCACTTAGAATTATACAGAAGAAAGTATCGCGCGTGTTGTTCGACAAGCGAGTGATAAGCCTTGATATGGCTTCAATCGTTGCCGGAACAAAATACCGCGGACAGTTCGAGGAAAGAATAAAGGCAATCCTTAACGAATTGTCGAAGAATCCGAATATCATCCTGTTCATCGACGAAATTCACACAATAGTCGGTGCCGGTTCTGCTTCAGGTTCAATGGACGCAGCCAATATGCTCAAGCCGGCTTTGGCTCGTGGCGAAATCCAGTGCATCGGCGCAACTACTCTCGATGAATACCGCAAGAACATCGAGAAAGACGGAGCTTTGGAACGCCGCTTCCAGAAAGTAATCGTTGATCCGACAACTGCCGAAGAAACTCTTCAGATTCTGAACAACATTAAGGAACGCTATGAAGAGCATCACAACGTAATTTACACTCCGGAAGCATTGAAGGCTTGCGTGAAACTTACTGAGAGATACATCAGTGACCGCAACTTCCCGGACAAGGCAATCGATGCCCTCGACGAAGCCGGTTCGCGCGTGCATATCTCAAATATCGTTGTTCCGAAGAATATCGAAGACCTTGAGGCTATGATTGAAGCTGCAAAGAATGAGAAACTAGCTGCAGTAAAATCACAGAATTTCGAACTTGCTGCAAGCTTCCGCGACAAAGAAAGACAGTTGCAGCTTGAACTCGAAAAGGCAAAAGCGAAATGGGAAGAAGAATTGCAGGAACACAAAGAAACAGTTGACGAAGACAAAGTGGCAGAAGTTATCGCTATGATGTCCGGCGTGCCTGTTCAGAGAATTGCTAAGGCTGAGAATGCCAGACTTCTGGAAATGGCTGATGTATTGAAAGAGAAAGTTATCGGCCAGGACGATGCCGTGCAGAAAATAGTAAAGGCAATTCAGCGAAACCGTGTTGGTCTGAAAGACCCTAACAAGCCAATCGGAACATTCATGTTCCTTGGTCCGACTGGTGTCGGAAAGACTCACCTGGCAAAGAAGCTTGCCGAATTCCTTTTCGACTCGGCTGATGCTCTTGTAAGAATTGATATGAGTGAATATCTTGAGAAATTTGCCGTGTCAAGACTTATCGGTGCGCCTCCGGGATATGTAGGATATGAAGAAGGCGGACAGCTCACAGAGAAAGTACGCAGAAAACCTTATTCTGTAGTATTGCTCGATGAGATTGAGAAAGCTCATCCGGACGTGTTCAATCTTCTTCTTCAGGTGCTCGACGAAGGACGACTTACTGACAGCCTTGGCAGAAGAATCGACTTCAAGAACACTATTCTGATTATGACATCAAATATCGGAACTCGCCAGTTGAAGGACTTCGGCCGTGGTGTTGGTTTCAGCAACAATATCAATGGAGATGTGGACAAGGATTTCTCACGCAGCGTAATTCAGAAAGCTCTTAACAAGGCGTTTGCTCCTGAGTTCCTGAACCGTATCGACGATATTATCATGTTCGACCAGCTCGACAAGAAAGCTATCTGCAAGATTATCGATATCGAATTGCGTGGTTTGTTCAAGCGTGTGAGCGACCTTGGTTTCTCTCTTGAACTTACAGATGAGGCTAAGGATTTCATTGCAGAGAAAGGCTATGACGTTCAATTCGGCGCAAGACCGCTTAAGCGTGCTATACAGAAATATCTCGAAGACGAAATTGCAGAACTTATCATCCGAGCTTCTGTTGGCGAAGGCGACAAGCTGATTGTCGATTATGACAAGGAAGAGAAGAAAATTGTCACTAATGTGAAGAAATAAATATCAATACATAACAAGTATGTATCAAATGCCGGGACACTGAGAAAGCAGAAATAAAAAGACAAAGAAAACTAGTCTGACTGCTAACTCTGTGTCTCGGTGTTTTATAACATTCTCAACTTTTATCAAGAAGTATTAGTCTTATATAAAAACCTCTTTAATTTTTTATTACCCTGAAAATGAAAAGAACAAGCAAAATTGTCCTTTTAGCAACTTTTGTGCTTACCTCACTTGGTGTAGCAAAAGCGTTTGCTCAGAAAGTAAACCAGCCGGACAGTGTTGAGATGCGACTACGTTCGCTTTACACTAAGCGTGAAGTTATGATTCCAATGCGCGACGGAGTATCTCTCTATACGGCAATCTATGAACCAAAGAACAATAAAGAAAAGCATCCTATTCTGATGCACCGCACTCCTTACTCCTGCTCTCCTTATGGCGAAAGTTTCTGCCGACATCTACGTTCTTCATTGAAGAATTATGTTGACAACAATTATATTCTGGTGTTCCAGGATGTTCGCGGTCGCCACAAGAGTGAAGGCGAATTTGTTCAGGTGCGTCCTCTCAATAAGAATAAGAAAAACAAAAAAGATATTGACGAAGGAACTGATACCTACGACACTATCGAATGGCTTATCCGCAACACAAAGAAAAACAACGGAAACGTAGGTACATGGGGAATCAGTTACGACGGATTCTATGCCACAATGAGTGCTTCTTCTGCTCATCCGGCTTTGAAAGCTGTTTCACCTCAAGGTCCTGTGACAGACTGGTTCCGTGGCGATGACCGCCATCACAATGGAGCTTTCACTCTTCTGCAAACTACTAATTTTCTTCCTGCTCTGGAAGGCCGACACATCGGCGTTGGTGTAATGAAAGAAATTGTAAAAAACGATGTCTATACAGATTTTCTTAATATAGGAACTTTCAAAGACGTCAACGAGCTGGTCAACGACACAACTCCAACTCTATGGAACATGATTGCCTCTCATCCTAACTTCGACAAATTCTGGCAGGAAAGAGATGCACGCCAGTCATGCTATAATCTGAAACCAGCAATTCTTGTTGTAGGCGGTTTGTTCGACTCTGAAGACTGCTATGGAGCATGGAACACATATAAGGCGATTAAAGAGCAATCTCCGGAAACAGAACTTTACCTTGCCTTCGGTCCGTGGTGGCACGGAGCATGGACTCGCCGCGATTTCCAAGGATTCGGAAACATGTATTTCGGCAACAACACATCAGCATATTATAAAGATGAAATAGAATATCCGTTCTTCAGATATTATCTGGAAGGAAAAGGAGAAAAGCCATCAAAGAAAGTCCAGGTATTCTACACTGGAGAAAACAAATGGAAAAGTTATGACGAATGGCCGGTTTCGAACGTATCTCCTACTCCATTCTATCTGCACGAAGGCGGAAAGCTGTCGGCAGAAAAGCCAAAGGAAAAAGCATCGTTCACCGAATATATTTCCGATATGTCTAAGCCTGTTCCATACACAGCAAATCCGACAAGATACAGAACTTTGGAATATATGATTGACGACCAGAGATTCGCTTCTGCCCGCCCTGATGTAATCACATTCGTGACAGACACACTTACTGAGCCGCTTACTATCGCTGGCCCGATTGAAGTGGAACTCAAAACAGCAATCGGAGGAACAGACGGAGATTTTATGGTGAAAGTAATTGATGTTTTCCCTGAAAACTTCAGATATCCGGAAGAAGCAGTGAAATATCTCAACAACAAATCTTATCCTATGAGCGGATATCAGCTGATGGTGAGAGGTGAATTATTCCGCGGCCGTTATCGCGAGAGTTTTGAACATCCGAAAGCTTTCACTCCAGACAGCATCACTTCGGTAAATTACACTCTATATGATGTAGCCCACACATTCGAGCCGGGACACAGAGTAATGATTCAGATTCAAAGTTCATGGTTCCCGATTATAGACAGAAATCCGCAGAAGTTCATCAACACATACAAATGTTCGCTTGACGACTTCATGATGAAAATGCCAGTGAAAATATATCATCAGGACGACGCACCGACAAGAATAATCCTTCCGGTAGTCAACAACTGACAAAAATAAATAAGGCACAGAAGAGCAGAGTTAGCCAATTCAATCTCTGCACTTCTGTGCCTTAATTCTTCAAACACAATTTATATCAGCCGAAATGAGGAGGACGCTTTTCCAACTTCTTCTCCACAAATGATTTCATAAATGCCACAGTTTCGTCAATACCAAGAACCGAAGCATCAATCGAGAAATTATATGAAGAAGCCATTCCCCAAACTTTATTTGTGTAATAATTATAATAAGCTGCACGAGATTTATCAATTTTACTGATTTTCTCTTTTGCTTCCTCAACAGTTATGTTAAGTCCTTCAACAAGGCGCTGAATTCTGTTCTCCATCGTATTGTGGATAAAGAAACTTATGCACGCAGGATTATCACGCAAAATATAATCAGCACATCTTCCGACCAGAATACAAGATTCTTTTTCAGCAATATTTCTTATTGCGTCGCTCTGAATGCGGAAAAGTTCGTCATTCGAAAGAATATCATTATACGGAGTAAGAATTCCCATATAAGAAAAGCCCATACTGAAAGCATATGACATTCCGCTTGAAGCTCTTTCATCAGCTCTGGCAAATACTTCTTCACACAAGCCACTTTCCTTTGCTGCTGCAGACAGCAGTTCTTTGTCATAATATGCTATGCCTAAAGCTTCTGAAAGTTTCTGTCCTATCTCGCGACCACCGCTTCCAAACTGACGGCCAATGGTCAATATTATTTTATCATTGTTCATGGTACTCTGTTTTTATTGTTTAAATGTAAAGATAATCGGAAGAATCAAAATATAACAGATTCTTACCTCTTTTTTTTATTTGTCTATAGCAAAATAACAGCAAATAATCGTATTTACTGCTTTTTTCAGCAGTAAAATTACATGACACCTTTCTGTTTGAAATTCTTAAACTGACGGAACAAAACAATAGCCGTTACAATTGAAGCTGTCAAATCAGCAAGAGGAATACTGCCCCAAACACCAGGTGTTCCTATAAGCTTAGGCAAAATAAGCAATGCCGGAATAAGGAATATCATCTGTCTTGTAAGAGACAGGAATATTGCCATCTTTGATTTTCCTATTGACATAAAGAAGTTTGTTGCAACCATCTGGAAACCGACGATAGGAAAGACTGCAAAAACAATTCTAAGACCTTTTACAGCAACGTCAATCAATGCTTCGTCTCTCGTAAACATTATTACAACAATTTCCGGGAAAAGCTCGCATATAATAAAACCGGTGCTGGCAACGGCAACAGCACAAAACGTAGTCTGTTTTGTCACCTCAAACACTCTGTCGAACTGCCTTGCCCCATAATTATATCCTGCAATAGGCTGCATTCCCTGGTTAAAGCCGAGAATAATCATAATAAATAAGAAAACGACTCTGTTCACAATACCATATGCACCGATTGCGATATCACCGCCATGCTCTTTCAATCCAAGATTTATAAGGAGAACTATCAGGCACGAACACATATTCATAAGGAAAGGTGAAAGTCCGATAGAGAAGATTCCGTCAACCAAATCTTTTCTCAAATGATATATTCCTTTCCGAAAATGTAAAAGCTGCGTAGGTCTCGAGAAATGTATGAGCTGCCCGGTAAGAGAAATGACCTGAGATATAACTGTCGCCCATGCTGCTCCCTTGATTCCCCAGCCAAGCCAGAAAATAAATATAGGATTCAGAACACAGTTTATAACAACAGAAAGCAGTGTTGCATACATTGCCATACGCGGAAATCCGGAAGAACGCAAAACGGAGTTAAGCCCCAAATACATGTGAGTCACAACATTTCCATACAGCACTACACGCATATAATCTTTTGCATAAGGAAGTGTCTGCTCACTCGCTCCAAAGAAATAAAGAACCGGATCCAAAAACATTAAAAACACAACAGAGAAGAGCAAACCCATCACAACATTCAGAACAAGTACATTTCCCAAAACATTGTTTGCACCTTCATAATCCTTCTGCCCCAACTTAACAGAAACCAAAGTTGAAGCACCAACACCAACCAGCGAACCAAAAGCCGCTGCCAAATTCATCAGTGGGAATGTAAGAGCCAGCCCGGCTATTGCCATAGCGCCAACGCCTTGTCCGATAAATATGCTATCAGCAATATTATACAACGAAGAAGCTGTCATTGCAATAATTGCCGGAATTGCATATTGCGTCAGAAGTTTTCTGACCGGCTCAGTCCCTAAAATCAACGGGGAATTTTTATCTGCCATAATCTTACGGTTAAATTTGTGCAAAGGTAATTTTTTTTATCTTTGTAAAGTATGAATAAAAATATTTTAATATGGCTGAAGAATTGACAATATGCTCAGGCAGCAAAGAAGAACAATACAAAATGCTATTTCCACAGATGCAATCTCTCATTGGAAATGAAACAGATATGATTGCCAATATGGCAAATATGGCAGCAGCTCTAAAACAGACTTTCGATTTCTTTTGGGTCGGTTTCTATATAGTCCGTGACAATCAGCTTGTACTTGGTCCGTTCCAAGGTCCAATTGCCTGCACGCGCATAAAACCGGGTCGAGGTGTTTGCGGAACGGCTTGGAGCGAAGCCAGAACTCTTATAGTTCAAGATGTGGATAAATTTCCGGGCCATATAGCCTGCAATTCTGCTTCACGTTCTGAAATTGTTGTTCCTTTAAAGAAAAACGATTCAGTATATGCAGTTCTGGATATAGACAGTGACACTCTGAATTCTTTCGACGAAACAGACAAACAATGGTTGGAAAAAATAGTAGGAATATTGTAAAGGATGATTTGATATATCTATAATAATGCCACCATAGAAGCTGAATGTAAGCATTCTATGGTGGCATTTTTCTCAATAAATCTTATAATCTCCTGCCCTCTCAGAAATCACCTTTTGTAAATCGGCAATATTCAATTCGTGCTCACTCTCAATAATTGCTACCGGTGGATTTAATGTTACCACAGCTTTCACTCCTTCAATACTGTTCAATGCCTTTTCCACATGTGTGCGGCAGTGATTACACATCATTCCTTCAACTTTAAATTCGTACTTCATATTATTCTTATTTATTGGTTCTGAAATTCCTATTTTCTTCCTCATCAGACGAAGACTGTTCGACACCACACTCAGACTGCTAAATGCCATAGCAGCGCCACCAATCATCGGGTTCAATAAAAATCCATTGAACGGGAACAATACACCTGCAGCCACAGGAATGGCAACCAGATTATAGATAAATGCCCAAAACAGATTCTGGTGTATTGTTCGTACCGTGAATTGCGACAGACGAATAGCTTCTGCAATCTTAGTAAGGTTAGACGATAAAATTGTTATCATCGAAGTATCTACAGCAATGTCACTTCCTTTTCCCATTGCAATGCTGAGGTCTGCCTGAGCCAATGCCGCACTATCATTTATTCCGTCGCCAACCATAGCAACAGTATGGCCTTTCTTCTGTAATTCTTTGACAAACGCAGCTTTATCTCCGGGAAAAACGTTTGCCTTATAATTTGTGATTCCGGCTTTTCCGGCTATATATTTTGCAGAAGCTTCATTGTCTCCAGTCAACATATATACGTCAATATTCATATTTCTGAGCAAATCAACTGCATATGCTGAAGTTTCCTTTATTCTGTCTGTTAGAGCAAAGGCTGCAATAGCTTTTGTGGTATCAGAAAGCCATACAATTGTTTTGGCTTCATTCTCCCATTCTTCTGTTTTTGATTTTAGAACTGTGTCAATATTTACATCGTTTGAGCGAAGCAATTCCGTGTTTCCTACATAATAAGTTCTTCCCTGAACAGAACCAGTCACTCCTTTACCGGGAACATTCTCGAATCCAACGACAGTTGATTCCGCATCATACTTCTGTTCTTTCATATATGACACAACAGCTTTCGCCAAAGGATGCTCAGACTGAAGCTCGAGGCTGTAGAATGCAGTGCGAGCCTCCGAAGAAGTTTCAATCCAAAATTCATCGGTAACGACAGGATGTCCTTCCGTAATAGTTCCAGTTTTGTCAAATATAATAGAATCCACCTTACGGGCAACTTCCAGGCTTGTTGCATCTTTCACCAGAATGCCGGCTTCTGCCCCTTTCCCTATTCCTACGATTAAAGCCGTTGGAGTGGCAAGCCCCAATGCGCAAGGACAAGCAATAATAAGCACTGTAACCATGGCTAGTATTCCATGTTCAAAACCTCCGGACTGAGCCAGTATGCACCAAAGGGCAAACACAAGTATTGACAATCCAATAATCACCGGGACAAATACTCCTGCTATTTTATCCACCATTTGCTGAACCGGAGCTTTGCTTCCCTGAGCATCCTGCACCATTTGGATAATCTGGGCCAGCATAGTGTCCTGCCCTGTCTTCTCCGCTTCAAAACGGAGCACACTATTTTGATTGATTGAACCGGCAAATACTTTATCTCCGTTCTTTCTTAGCGAAGGAATCGGCTCGCCGGTAAGCATACTTTCATCAACATATGATTCACCGCCAACCACAATCCCGTCAAGGGCAATTCTCTCTCCCGGCTTCACAACGATAATATCTCCAACCTGGGCTTTTTCCACAGGAATAAATCTTTCACCTTCATCAGTCTGAATTGTTACTGTCTTAGGTTGCATACCAATAAGTTTCCTTATGGATTTAGAGGTCTTTCTCTTTGCCCTTGCCTCCAATAATCGTCCAAGAAGAATAAAGCTTATAATAGCACTTGCTGATTCGAAATATAAGTGAGACTCAATACCTCTTTCCTCCCAAAATCCAGGGAAGAAAAGATTGAACAAACTGAAGGTATAAGCTATAGCTGTACTGGTTGCCACCAACGTGTCCATATTTGCCGACATATGCTTGAATTGCTTCCAGGCATTGACATAGAAACGGTGTCCGAAACAGAACAAAACAATGGTGGACAAAATCCATACGACATATTTCATGTAATCTATGTCGATGAAAAACATACTTATAAATATGACAGGAATGGTAAATATTATGGCAGAAATAGTCTGCCTTCTCAATTTACTATATTCATTTTCATATCTTGAGTCTGCAGAATCTCTATCTTCTTCTGTTTCCGTCAGCAAATCATATCCTGCATTCTGAACAGCAAGCTTAAGGGTTGAAGCAGAACATTCATCAGGATTGTATATAACTTGAACCGAAGCCGAAGCATAATTCACATTAGCCTCATACACACCACACTGATTACTAAGAGCTTTGTTAACACGTGCTGCGCAGGAAGCACAACTCATACCCAGCACCGGAAATGTCTCTTTTCTTATTTTACCTTTGTCCATATCATTCTTTTTTGCGGACAAAGATATTATCAGACAGAAACATGGCTTTTATATATTTATGGATATGATTTATATCTCGTCAAGTGGTTTCAGTTTCCTTTCCTTTGCAAGCTTGAATTTAGTCGGTGAAAGTCCGGTAATAGATTTGAACTGTGCACTCAGATGAGCCACACTGGAATAATGCAGTTTGTCCGCAATCTCGCTTACCGACAATTCATCATACACAAGCAATTCCTTTACGAGCTCTATTTTCTGAGCAATGCAATATCGCTCAATACTGACACCTTTCATTTCCGTAAACAATTTGCTAAGTGCACTATATTCCCTATGGCATTTTTCCTGCAAATAGTCAGAAAGATTCATATTTTCAGAATATTCAGGATTGCGGATATATTCAATCACACCTACTCGGATTTGTTCCATCAACCTCATACGCTTGTCATCAATAACTTCAAAACCATATTCCTCCAGTTGATGCCTGATTGACTTGAATTTTTCTTCCTCCAACGGTTCAGCAAGTGTAACTGTTCCCAAATCAACATTCAACGGAATTATACCATTTTCCCTGAAAAGATTCGAAACAATGATTATACACCTTCGGCAAACCATATTCTTTATATAAATCTCATTTTTATCCATAAAGCAACTTCTTAATCCTGCTAAAATAAAAAACACGGGGATACAAATATAGTATCTCCGTGCTATAAATATCAAATAATTGAAGTAAGGCAAATTTACCGGAAGTTAATTAACCTCCAATTTCGGCATTCAATCCTCTGTCCTTGAATATATCCAGACAATGACGCTGCCATTCTTCCGAAGGAGCACTCATAGGAATATTGTCGGGATTATAAACTGTACCCAGTTTCTCATGTTTATTCTTTCCTATATCGTGATATGGAAGCAAATTTATCACTTCCGGCGGATTAGGAAGCGAAGCCAGGAAATCAGCAGATTTAGTGATATTCTCTTCGTCGGCATTCACACCTTCAATCAGCGGAATGCGGATAAAGAACGGATGACCGGCCTCCGACACCATACTGATATTTGAAAGAATAAGTTCATTAGGAACTTTGCAATAGAAACGGTGTTTCTCCGAATCCATCAGTTTCAAGTCCACCAGAAACAACTCACAATTGCTCATCACCTGTTTCACCAGCTCCGGACGGGCAAAAAGAGTCGTATCAACAGCACGATGAAGCCCAAGTCCCGCAGCACGGTCCAGAAGAGCAAGAAGCATTTCCGGATGCATAAGCGGCTCGCCGCCACAGAATGTGACACCGCCACCTGAACCGTCAATCACAGGAATTTCCTTACGCATCTGCTCAGTAAGATAATCCAGTGAATATTCAGTTCCTGACATTTCCATAGCCAGCGTCGGACATTCTTCAACACATTTGCCACAAAGAACGCACAATGACTTGTCAGTAACAATCCCATCACGAGTCAGCTTCAGCGCGTGCTGAGGGCAAACCTCAACACACGACTGACAACCAATACATTTTTTCTTTGTATAAAGCTTTTCCTTATGATTAGCTATACCTTCCGGATTATGACACCATACACAATGCAGCGGACAGCCTTTCATAAAAATAGTAACCCTGATTCCGGGACCGTCATTAATGCAATATCGCTTTATATCAAAAATCAGGCTCATAGCCAAATTCCTTTATTTAGAAAGATTCATTTTCTGTACGTGAAATAATTTCGCCCTGCAAATCGGCATTCATATCGTTGAAATAGTCGCTATATCCTGCCATTCTCACCAAAAGGTCTTTATAGTCTTCCGGTCTTTCCTGAGCTGCATACAGAGTCTGAGTATCAACAATATTGAACTGAACATGATGTCCGCCCATTGCAAAATAACTTCTTATAAGATTTGCCAATTTTGCTATGTCGCTGTCTTTCTTCAGCAAGCTAGGCAAGAAACGTAAGTTAAGCAATGTTCCGCCACTCTTTATCTGATCAAGCTTGCCCAAAGATTTCACAACAGCTGTAGGTCCGTGAGTATCGGCACCTTGTGATGGTGACGTACCATCGGAAATAGATCTCTTCGCAAATCGTCCGTTCACACTAGCACCAAGCACAAGGCCAAAATACACGTGGCAAGTTGTTGAAAGCATATTCAGACGGAAACATCCACCCTTTGTATTAGGTTTGCCATCTATTGCATCAACCAAATCATCATACACCTTCACTGCGATTGAATCAGCATAAGGATCATCATTTCCGAAGAACGGAGTTCTGTTCACTATGAACTGACGCAATTTCTCCTCACCTTCCCAGTTCTTTGCAACGGCATCAAGCAATGTAGACATCTCGATTTTCTTGTCTTCAAATACATGCTTTTTCAACACAGACAAGCAGTCGGTTGTTGTTCCAAGACCTGTGCACTGAATATATGTAGAATTATATCTTGGACCACAATCATAATAGTCTCTGCCTCGAGCAATACAGTCATCGATGAACAATGAAAGGAATGTTGCCGGAGCATATTTTGCAAACATTCTGTCGATATAGTTGCTTACACGCACTTTCTGGTCAATGATGAAATGCAGCTGTTTCAAGAATGCATCATACAATTCGTCATAAGACTTGAAATTACGCGGATCACCGGTTTCAATACCAACTTTAGTGTTTGTAACCGGGTCCATACCGTTATTAAGCGTTACTTCAAGAATTTTCGGCACATTCAGATAACCAGTCAAAAGATAAGCCTCCTTACCGAATGCACCAACTTCGATACATCCGCTGCATCCGCCTTCACGAGCATCTTTCAAAGATTTTCCCTGGCGCAGCAGTTCCTGAACATAAACGTCAGGATTGAAAACAGATGGATAACCATGTCCCTGTCTGATTACCTTACAACCTGCATGCAGGAACTTATCCGGAGTTACAGAGCTGATATGGATTGAGCAACCCGGCTGCAAAAGGTGCAATTCTTCCAGAACTTCAAGCATTATGTATGAAACTTCGCTTGTACCATCAGAACCATCTGCCTTCACACCACCAATATTCAAGTTTGTAAAGTCATTATATGTACCACTTTCCTTGGCAGTAATTCCCACTTTTGGAGGTGCAGTATGGTTATTCACTTTAATAAAGAAGCATGACATCAACTCCTTAGCCTTATCACGTGTAAGAGATCCGTCAGCAATTCCCTTTTCATAGAAAGGTGCCAAATGCTGATCAAAATGCCCAGGGTTCATAGCATCCCATCCATTAAGCTCGGTGATTGTACCAAGATGAACGAACCAATACATCTGAATAGCTTCCCAATAGTTACGCGGAGCATGTGCAGGAACCCAACGGCAAACTTCAGCAATCTTCAAAAGTTCTTCACGACGCACAGGGTCACTGCATTCCTTAGCCATTTTCTCAGCAAGGTCTGCATGACGCTCAGCAAACAGAATAGCAGCATCGCAAGAAATAGACATTGCCTGCAATTCTTCCTGCTTATCTGTAGCTTCAGGATCATTCATGAAGTCTAGTTTGTCAAGCTCGTCTGAAATACGTTTCTTCAAATCAAGCAAACCAGTTCGATACATCTTTCCATCCATAGCAGTATGACCCGGAGCTCGCTGTTCCATAAACTCTGTGAATAGTCCGGCCTCGTATGCCGCTCTCCATTCCTGAGGGACGTGTCCGAAAATACGCTCGCGCTGTGTACGTCCTTTCCAATAAGGAATAACCTCACGTTCGTATCTGTCAATATCTTCCTGAGAGATAGTATATCTCTGCAATTCGCGTGTATTCAGCACATGAAGGTCTTCCACACTGTGGCATGTCAGTTCAGGGAAAGTAGGCACAGCTTTTGGACGCGGTCCTCTTTCACCAACAATAAGTTCATCATCACCGATATAGATTGTCTTCAAACGGCATATTTCATAAAAATTCTTTGCTCGCAGGATAGGAATAGGATATTTACCATAGTTCTCCTTATAGAACTCTGTTTCTATCAATGCACGCTCGATAGACAATGAAGGCTGAGCATCAAATGATTCTTTTCTCAAACGTTTGATTCGATCATTCATTCCGCAGACATTTGCGGATGGCTCAAAATTACAAGCGCTTTGTGGCGCACGCTGTGCGGTCTTAGTTTCCATGATATGATATTTTTATTTCGGATGTGCATTCATTGGGATACACAGTCCAAATACAACTTTAACTTTTTAATCATCGCAAAAATATCAAATAGAGAATTATTTTTCAAACAAAAATGTAATTTTTACATCAATAAAAAAGTATGTTGTTCAACACAGATATTTTTTCAAGAACACAATGCTCCATTATATGCCAAAACTTCACTAAATTTGTTAAAACAATTCACAACATTTTTATGTTTATATAAAAAGAAGTTTCACATATTAAAAACTATATAATATGAGAGAACAGCAATTTTTAGGACTCATTGAAAAAAGCGTGCGCGCCCATTGGGAATTGGAAGCACTCACCGACTACAAAGGCCTGACTTATTCATATAAAGATTTTGCACGACACATTGAAGAATTTCATATAATACTCAAATCTGCAGGTATCAACAAAGGAGACAAAGTAGCCATAGTTGGCAGAAACTCTTCCCGTTGGGCTATAACATTCTTCGGGACCCTCACATATGGAGCTGTTGCTGTTCCCATACTTCATGATTTCACTCCTGATATCATACATAATATTATCAACCATTCCGAGGCAAAGGCGCTTATGATTTCTGCAGCCAACTATGCATCGTTGGACACAGGGCTAATCCCAAATGTGGGACTTATCATGCAGCTTGACGATTTCACTCTACTGAAAGCCAACGATGAAGTACACAGGACATATGACAACTTGGAGAAACTTTTTGCCGAAAAATTCCCGTCATTCAGTCCGGAAGATGTATCCTATCACATAGAAGACAATGAAGACCTGGCTGTGCTCAACTACACTTCCGGAACCACAAGCCTCTCCAAAGGAGTAATGATTCCTTTCCGCAGCCTATGGAGCAACACCAAATTCGCTGAAGATAATCTGGAATTCATAAATCCGGGCGACAATATACTATGTATGCTCCCAATGGCGCATATGTACGGACTTGCTTTTGAAGTGCTGAATTCAATCAACAAAGGTTGTCATATCTTTTTCCTCACCAAACTGCCTAGTCCGGCAATCATACAACAGGCATTGAAAGACATCAAGCCACGCCTGATACTTGCTGTTCCGTTGATTATTGAAAAAATGGTCAAAGGGAATATTTTCCCAATAATCGAAAAACCTCATATGAAGCTCCTTCTTTCACTTCCTATTGTAAAGGATATCATAAGAAAGAAAATATGCGAAAGAATAAATACATTCTTCGGAGGTGAATTTGAAGAAATTGTTATCGGAGGTGCTGCAATAAACAAAGATGTTGAGAATTTCCTTCGTGAAATAAAATTCAGATACACCGTCGGATATGGAATGACTGAATGCGGTCCGCTGATTTCATATTCCCAGTGGGATGTGTTCAAGCCTGGCTCTGTCGGAAAAATCGTGGACAGGATGCAAGCAAAAATTGCAAACCCAAATCCAAATACCAAAGTCGGAGAAATCCTTGTAAAAGGAATGAACACCATGTTGGGATATTACAAGAACGAAGAAGCTACTAAAGCAGTAATGCTGGACAATGGATGGATGAGAACCGGCGACCTTGGACTGCTCGACAAAGACAACGTCCTCTACATCAAAGGACGATGCAAGACCATGATTCTTGGTCCAAACGGGCAAAATATCTATCCTGAAGAAATAGAGAACAAACTCAACAACAAAGACTTCGTTGTCGAATCTCTTGTTATTTCCGAAAACGAAAAGCTCGTCGCCCTCATATATCCGGACTACGAAGCTATAAAGAAAGCCAGTTCCAACGCTAATCCAAATATCGAAAAAATTATGCAGGAAAATATTTATTCTTTGAATAATGAAATACCTCGCTACTGCAAAGTTTCATCTTTCAGAATTATGGAAAAGGAATTTGAGAAAACTCCTAAACGAAGTATCAAGAGATATTTGTACCAGAAGTAAATCGGTGTTTGAAATTTTTATATTTATATTAAAGAGTGGGCACATTTGCTCACTCTTTTTTCACTTTATATTACGTCAAATTATTTTCAATTTGATTTGAATATTTTTCTCATATACTCTAATTAAAATAAAAACTTATTCTATACGCATATATAATTACAGACAATTAATTATCATTTGAAGTTCATCTAAAAATTTTGCAGCATGAGCTCCATCCATTTGTGTATGGTGGAATTGAAATGAAATAGTCAGGTATTTCCTGAAGAAAGTTTTTTTTATTTTTCCCCATATCAGGAATGGATTATTGAATATACCACTATACATTCCAACAGCACCATCTATTTCATAATTCACAAGAGCAGAGGTACCAATAACCATACTTTCAGTTAAATCATAGTTTTCACAGTTTTCTCTTACCTGTTTGGTCAATTGGAGATAATCATTATTAAATTGAATCAGATTTTCTGAAAAAGGAATATCACAGGAACTTATTTCACCAATTCTATTGGCTACAATCGTATTCACGGCAATTGTATCATATTGAACCAATCTGTCACCAACAGGAAGTATATAGAATTCCTTAATTCCGGAAGCAGCTTTGCCTATACACCAACACATCAACATATTCAATTTCAGTCCTTTCTTTTTACTAGTTTTTACAAGTTTAGTCACATCTACCGTCTTGAAAAATGTAACCATTGGCATAGGTGCCTGAATCCACATCTTGTATGCGTATGCTCGTGTTGTATTTGCGGGGTTAATTTCTTTCTTCATTTCTGTAGCTTTAATTTAAGGTACAAAAATAAAAAGAGCATTTGAGCATGTATAGAACAAAAGAGACATTATAATGGAATGCTAAACAGATCAGAATATGGTTCACATATTTCTTTCAGAGATAAGGGAGTATATCCACTGAATATTCTAAATTCACGGATAAAATGTGACTGGTCTGAATAACCGCATTGATAGGATATTTGCGCTAAACTGATACTTTCAGGTTGGTTTTGCATAAGTTTAAGGGATTTCTGAAATCGTACGATTCGTGCATACTCTTTCGGATTCATACCGACCATAGCAAGAAAAACACGTTCAAACTGTTTCTTGCTTAGGCAGGCAATAGATGCCAGTTCTGAAATCCTAATATTAGGATTAGAATACATTTGACGGATAACTGTCATAATCCTGTCAATATCCTGTTCACGTCTTGATGTTGAATTGATTCTTAATTGCGAAAGTAGCCATTGTTCTATAAGATTTATACAGTAGTCATTATCTTCACAATCCAGGACTCTCGCAGCTAGACAATTTAATTTCTTATTCTCCAGTCCATAACCAGATACTTCCCTATTATAGAACAGAGACGTGGGAACATTAAGAAAGGTACTCATGGCATAAGGATGAAACACTGCAACAATCATCTCTATATTATCCGTAGCACTAATATGAGACGAGAAGTTAACTTGTCCACTAATAGTTAGTTTATCCTGCTTCGTGCTTAATTCGGGAATATATAAAGCCGACTTTTTATGAAATATAATCTGAGGGCAACCAATTGGGAAGGTGTAGGTCTCGATCGGCCGATTACTCTCAAATATCCAATAGTATCTGATATAATCCCTCAACTGTTGGCATGGTTTATAAAATCTGAATCCACTTGTCATCTATAAACATGTTTGTTTTCCTTAAAAACAAGAACAAAGATAGTGATAATAGAACATTATCCGAACATATTTTAAGCTATTAAAAATGAACATTGAAGATATTTCCGTATTTTTGAGATTATAATAATAAAAACTCTCAATTTTTAGAAGCAAATATATGGGACAACAGTTTTGCCAAAGTTGCGGTATGCCTCTCACTGATACAAATAAAGGAACAAACTCTGATGGAAGTTTGAACAATGAATATTGTTCCTATTGTTATCAGAAAGGACAATTCACACAAGATTTTAACATGAACCAAATGATAGAATTTTGTGCTCAATTTACTGAACAGATAAATAAGGAGACAGGATGGAATCTTACTCCGGAACAGGCTAAGGAAAATATGAGACAATTCTTCCCTACTCTTAAACGATGGAAAGAAAAAGATGAAAGAGCACTTACAGAAAAGGCAACTAGCTTGTTAGCACAATGTAAGGACATTACGATTGCCTCAATTGATGCCGAAGGATTTCCACGTCCGGTTCCAATGTCCAAAATCAGTTCAAAAGGATGTAATGAGGTATGGTTGGCAACAGCTGCCAATTCAGTGAAGGTTACAGATTTCAAACTAAACAATAAAGCCGGACTTTGTTATTCAAACTATGGTGACAGTGTCGGTTTGAGAGGAATCATTGAGATTATAACTGATGATAACATACGAAAAGAAATGTGGCAGGACTGGCTTATCAATCACTTTCCGTATGGCCCTACAGATCCTAATTTTGTACTTTTACATTTCATAGGAAAAGAGGCTACATTTTGGATTAATGGAGAATTTGCGCACGAAAAGTTGTAATATAAATTCATATTATTAAGAATAGACATAGCATTCTTTATGTCTTGCATTCATTATGAAAAAAGTAAAATATTTAGGACAATAACCTCCTACTGAAAAGACAAAATTACAAAATGCAAATCAAAATGGCCGACAATGGAAATTCATAATTTATTGGATGTCAAATCAAGAACCGAGCTGCGTAGATGGCTAATACAGAACCACAAAACGGAGAAAGAATGTTGGGTAGTCGTGAAACGTGGAAGGCCTACAGATGACAATACTTTTTGGTATATCGATGCTGTAGAAGAAGCCTTATGTTTCGGCTGGATAGACAGTACTACAAAAAAAATAGCAGATGATGTCACAGCCCAGAAACTTTGCCCCAGAAAGCCAAGAAGCAATTGGTCCGAGCTCAATAAAGAAAGATGCCGCAGAATGGAACGATTAGGACTGATGACAGATGCCGGAAGAGCCGTTCTACCGGATATGTCACCTAATGGTTTTATCATAGACAAGAATATATTACAGAGGCTACAATCCGACCCGGTAGTGTGGAACAACTTCTGCCAATTTCCTGATTTATATAGGCGAATAAGAATTGATACCATCCAAATCAAAAGGAATCAACCCGAACTTTTTGAAAGCCGCCTGAACAAATTCATAGAAAATACCCGAAAAGGACTTCTCTACGGAGAATGGAATGACAACGGAAGATTATAAAAATACAGGAAAGCATTAACCTATTTCTATTTTTATTACCTTTGTTCCTAGGATATTAAAAACAAAGATTGTTCAACCTATGAAATGGCAATTGTGCATATAGCTGCGCATAATGAATAGCATTCTCAATTCAAGCTATTGTTAATATACAGGCCCATAATACAGGTCTGTACTTCTTTATTTTGCCATTATATCAAATAATTACTTTACAAATAAGTTATGTTACCAGTTGACAGTACTTATTGTATATATCATGTTGAACAATGAACTATACATATAAAAACATATGGCTCATCAACTTTCCGGTTATGATGAGCATCCTTATCGAACAACTTATTAATATAACTGATGCTATCTTCTTAGGTCATGTTGGTGAAATAGAATTGGGGGCATCCGCACTCGCTGGAATCTGGTATCTTGCCATTTATATGCTCGGCTTCGGATTCAGTATAGGTTTACAGGTTGTCATTGCACGGCGTAATGGCGAGCAGCAATATTCAGAAACAGGTAGGACATTCTTTCAAGGATTACTTTTTCTGTCGGGTTTAGCAGTTCTACTGTGCACTATTTCGAAAATATTATCTCCCTTGATTCTGAGCAATCAGATTGCATCTGAGAAAGTATATTATGCTGTTATTGACTATCTGGACTGGCGCATTTGGGGATTAATGTTTTCTTTTCCATTTCTTTCGTTACGATCTTTCCTTGTCGGTATCACACTTACAAAGCCCTTGAACAAAGCTGCCTTCACCGCAGTATTGGTGAATATACCTTGTAATTGGCTTTTCATATTTTATTTCGATATGGGAATAGCCGGTGCTGCTATAGCATCTTCATTTGCAGAATTGTGCTCATTGATAATATTGTCTATACATGTTTTACGAAAAATGGACAGAAAGGTTTATGGTCTGAACTGGCAGTTTAATAAAAACATATTCCATCATGTCTGCCGTGTATCTATCTGGAGCATGTTCAATCCGTTTATTGGTGTAGCCTCATGGTTTGCCTTCTTCGTAGCTATTGAGCACTTGGGCGAGTTGGAACTGGCAGCGACAAATGTAATACGTAGCATATCTACCTTGTTTTTCGTCATAGTCAATTCACTGGCAGCAACAACCGGCTCATTGGTAAGTAATCTATTGGGAGCAGGACAAAAGAGTCAGATTTTCCCGTTATGTAACCGGATTATCCGTTTGGGATATGCCGTGGGATTCCCTCTTATTATCCTTTCTATAATCTGTTTCAATCCTCTTTTCAATATTTATTCGGATAATGAAAGTATGATACAAATAGCACAGCTACCATTTACAGTAGCTCTGTTGAATTATGCTTTTGCATTACCTGGTTATGTATATATGAATGCTGTCACAGGAACAGGTGCCACACGTACAACCTTCATTTTTCAAGCTGTAACCATTATAGCCTACCAGATTTATTTATGGACGATAAGTAATTTCAGCTCATCACTGTCTGTATATTGGACATCTGAATATTTGTATGTAATATTATTTGGAATACTTTCCGTCATCTATATTAAATACAAAAACTATTCATAGTTTTAATTCCATAATTAAAAGTAATTTAGAGAAATCTACTATTCCAAATTTTAATACCTAAAAGAACGTGATTTTTATAAATACGCTCTTTTAGGTATTGGTTATTATTTCCTATTCTTTGATTGTTCTATTTGTTTCTATATGACAGTCTTACCTATGTAAATGAAAATCACACACTAAAATTCCACAACCTTATCTATCTTCAATATCCTGCCACTCTCTCCATCAACCAATTTATACTGTATCTGTCGAATTCCACCAGTCGGTTTAGCATTACTGTCTCCATCATTGTAGATTGGGAAACGTTGGCAAAATGTGCTTTCAACAATAGCCATTTCATCATGTCCCATATAACCTTTGTTTATTTCATTATTTTCTGATACTTCGGGTAAATATACCTGACTTACAGATTTTCCATTGTTTACAGAATATCCGATAAATTTTCCATAACTACCGCTTCCATCTGATGTAAGATAAACAAACAACTCCGGATAACTGTCAATATTCAAATCTCCTATTTCGGCATTAACAACCGCATATCCAGTTATATCATGACACAATGTTTCGTTGGATACACTCAATCCGGAAGGTTGAATCATAAGGCTGTCACCTTTAACACTAACATTAAATGATATCTTGCTTCCAGGATACGTCAATTCTTTATTAAATCTTTCCTCACATACCTCCTGTTTTAATGAACCTGCATCTTCTTTAGCTGTCACATCTGAAACTTTTTCATTTTTGCTGAAGGAACAAGACATCAATAAAACACATAACACAAATGAACTTATTTTCTTCATATTCTTCATTCTTTTATAACTGCACAATAATTTATTACATATACATTTTTATATCATTACATATTTGTTGGATTTCATTTATAAATCTTGATACATGAAACCCGTCACAAACAGCATGATGAACTTGAATAGAAATAGGAATAAGATATTTATCATCTTGCTGAAAATATTTTCCATAAGTAAAAATAGGCAACAGATAACTTCCATCTGCAAATATATTCAGATTGAAACCGGTAAATGTGGCCCAAGGTAATGAAGATATTGGAAAGGTATTCGCTGGAATATTAGGCTTGGCATCTATTCCACAATTACAGCCAAACATCTCGATATCCTGCTCATAATTAGCAAGGAAAGTCATAAGATTATCATTCCATTCTGTCCATATATTGGAAAATGTTTCATTCTCCTTATGGAAAACTGTATAGCATGGCGACATGCTATCCCATACACCCAATTCTCCCTTATCATTTATTGCTGTACGAAACTCTTCATGATTATTTACGACTTTTGTCAATACATAAATCAAAAGTGGATAAAGTTTCGTATGATTTTTGTTTTTAAACAATATAACCTCTGATATGTCTATGTTTACGGTAATGCTATACGTACACCGTATCTGACTAAAATAATGATCAAAATACGATTTTCTTTTCCAAGTTTCTTTATTTATAAGTTTAAACATATAATTTCTATTTTAAATCAAGACTAATCCGTCAGTCGTCTTTATATAATCACTCTCTTACTTTCCCCAATTAACCTATCAAACCCTCAAGAATATACGCTGCTTATACATAACCCACATAATAAAGTAAACAATCGCTACATTACTTAATACAATCAATGGGTGATAAAAGCTGCCAAGATATTGTGAAAATCCATAAAGCAAAGATTCTCCTATGCAATTAAAACTGATAGTTTCAGCCAACATATAAACTACGATAGAATTTTGACCATAGACCTTGAGCCAAGTAATATTACTGCGATGACCTTTATAATCTATCCAATAATAAAACAGTCCCATAAGCAAAAAACAATAACCGCTGCTGACAAACACCATCGAGCTAGTCCATATTGTCTTGATGACCGGCAACACCAGATTCCATGTCCAGCCTAGCACTACGAGAGCAGCTCCGACAGATAGAAATAACTGAACCTTCTTTTTCTCTGCCAGTTCGTGACTTTTGGCAATATATCCGGCAAACATTCCCGACATCACTGTCACCACAAAGTTCAAACTGCTTAAAATCCAAGTGTAATAATAGCCAACAGCAAAAACTACTGTTCCATTCTGCATTTCAGCCCCGTCGCGGAAACGCCCCATCAATGCACGGTCAATTCCTTCACAGAGATTACCATCTGGAGTGTAGTCTCCACCGCCAAACGAACCTAATCTGATGAACTGCATTGCAGCCCAATAAATCATCAACAAGACAAATGACGATATAATCTGAGTACGTTTGGATGTGTACAAGTAAAACAGTACAGAAAATAAATATCCCACGGCAATACTCTGCAGTGTATTTGTATACAAATAGATATGCGACGGATCTAATGACCGTAAATTACCCTGCACTATCATACCGAAGAGCCATAGAAGCAACACACGTTTCACCAATCGCCTTATAAGTGGCTTTTTGTCCGGGTCATTCTTATAACGTGAATATGCAAACGGAATCGTAATTCCCGACATAAAAAGGAATAATGGCATTATCAAATCCCAAGGTGAGAATCCTGTCCATTCCTGATGTGAAAGCAACCATTTACACGAATTCAACCATGGCACGCCAGCGGCATTGATAACAGACATGAGAAATGGTCCTAACGCAACCAAAAAGAACAAATCGAAACCCCTAAGGGCATCAAGCGATTCCAATCGCTTCGGCATAGCTTGTTTTTCCATATTTATTAGAATTAATATTTGTCAGATTTAAAGAAAACATTTTTAGAAATAATAATTATTATCCCTTATCTCAAGCGTGATATCCATATATGAACGCTTGCCCTCGATATAGTCTGCATATAATATCTCGGCTTCCTTTCCTTTCAGGATACGGCACTTACCACACGATTCACAATCGTGCAGGCATTTCCAAGCATTGAGGACGAATGCTCTGCGCTCTTCTTTTGTTGATTGTTCAATATTTGGAGGTATCATAATATGCAAATATATAACTCGAAAAGAGCAGAAACAAATCCAGAACCGGATTTTTTATTTGAAATAATATGATGCTAACATAAGCTTGATTTATCAGACATAATATCTTACCTTTGATGGAACTTCAAATAATAATGCTATGATTAAGATTTATGGTATGGAGACTTGCCCTGATTGCACATATGTGGAAGAGCAAGTAAAAGGAAACGACAAATACGAAGTCATCGATATTGGCCGGCATGTGAAAGATCTGAAAGCTTTTCTGAGACTCAGGGACAACAGTCCGGTTTTCGATGAAGCAAAACGTAACGGAGCTGCAGGCATTCCTTGTTTTGTTCTGGAAGACGGAACAGTTACATTGAATCCTGAAGATGCAGGATTAAATTCACGCCCGGTAAACGAAGGGGCAACATGTAATATTGACGGAAGCGGTTGTTGATTATGGCACACAAGATTATTTTTCTTCACGGTTTTTTTGCTTCAGGGGAATGTGTTCCGGCACAAGCCCTGAGAGAATATTTCAATGGTAAAGCGGAGTTGCTGACACCTGATTTGCCTTTACATCCATATAAGGCTATCGAATTCATGCAGCATGTTTGCGAACAGGAAAAGCCGGATATATTGATAGGAAACAGTAACGGTTCGTTCCTTACACAAATAATCGCTGCAAAAAATGGAATTCCAGCATTGCTGGGAAATCCTCATTTAAAGATGACGGATTTCTTAAAAGAACGTGTTGGCTTGCATGAATATAAGTCGCCGCGCGCCGACGGAAATCAGCAGCTCGTCATTGACCAGGCATTGATTGACGAATTTGAAGATCTTCAGCAACACCAGTGGGACTATTGCACACCTGACAATCAGGAAAGGATATGGGGCTTATTCGGAGATAATGACCAGGTGGCACATTATGAGCCGCTATTCCTGATGCATTATAAGCATTCTTATCATTTCCCCGGCGGTCACACTCCAACTGCGGAAGAAGTAAAGAAATATTATGCTCCGCTGGCAGAAAAGTTATATATGAGCTTTGTTAGATAGAATTATGACAAAAGAACTTTTACATTCATGTCCGGAACTGGTGGATTATATTGACGAGGTGGGCTTTCTTCCTCTGCTCGGCATGGGAATCTCCGGATGGTCGGCTGAAGAAGTTCTCGACGAGGATTGCGGGTATAACAAATTGCCTGACGGAGGATGGGAATGGCCTCTGTGGGAATGGAAAGGAGCCATATTGAGAGACAGCGGCTGCGCATACGGAAAGTTTTTCAAGCAGAAAGCTGCGTTCATCAGCAAGGAATGGTGGCCGGATTTCTTCAACTATCGCCGCAGTGTTTTTCCTTATCCGGAAGAAGGAAGCGTTGAGGAATTTATTTTATCTACGCTGAAAAGTTGCGGAAGTCTTATCACGCGCGAACTTCGCGACGCTTGCGGATTCACGGGGCCGAAAATGAGAAGCCGCTTCGATGCTTATGTGACGCGTTTGGAAATGGGCGGTTATATAGTAACGGAAGATTTCATTTATCCACGCGACCGGCACGGACGTGAATATGGCTGGGGATGGTCGCTTCTCACTACGCCAGAAGCTTTGTTCGGACGTGATGCGTGTTGTCCGGGACGCTCACCGCAGGAATCACGGGAAAGAATACTTTGCCAGTTCCGTAAAATTCTGCCGGATATATCTGAGAAGACATATGACGTTCTGCTGAAATAAAAGCAAGTGCGATTATATAAACAATAATGCTTTTTCCTGAATCATTATCCGATTAGGAAAAAGCATTATTGTTTGTTGGAGAATTTATTTTCTTTCGATTTCTCTCAGATTTTCCATTTTCTTTCTCTGCATGAATTCATATATTCCTTCGAGATGCTCAACAACTTTCTGATTGCCGAACTCATATACTTTTGTAACAAGCCCGTCGAGGAAGTCACGGTCATGAGAAACAACGATAAGTGTTCCGTCAAAATCCATTAGAGCCTGCTTCAGGATATCTTTTGTCTTCATATCGAGATGGTTTGTAGGCTCGTCGAGGATAAGGAGATTCACCGGTTCCAACAGTAGCTTAATCATTGCCAGTCGGGTTCTTTCTCCTCCGGAAAGCACTTTCACTTTCTTCGTTGAATTTTCCCCGCCAAACATAAATGCACCGAGCAAATCCTTTATCTTGTTTCGGATATCACCTTTGGCAACATCATCTATTGTCTGGAAAACTGTAAGATTCTCATCCAGCAGCGATGCCTGGTTCTGAGCGAAATATCCTATCTGGACATTATGTCCGATAGTAAGCATTCCTTCATGCTCTATTTCCTTCATTATACATTTCACCAATGTGGATTTACCCTCACCGTTGCGGCCAACGAATGCGATTTTGTCGCCACGCTCGATTGTCAGGTTCACATTCCTGAAAATGGTCTTGTCACCATAGCTCTTTGCAACGTTCTCGATTATCACCGGATATGAGCCTGAGCGAGGTGATGGCGGGAACTTAAGGCGAAGTGCCGAAGTGTCTTCTTCGTCAACTTCAAGAATTTCAAGTTTCTCAAGCATCTTCACGCGGCTTTGCACCTGAAGAGTCTTAGAATATGTACCTTTGAAACGCTCGATAAATTCCTTTGTTTCGGCAATGAACTTCTGCTGTTCGTCATAAGCTTTCTGCTGCTGTTCTCTCCTCTCCTTTCTGAGCTGGAGATATTGAGAATAATTCACCTTATAGTCATAGATTCGTCCCATTGTGACTTCTATGGTGCGAGTTGTGATATGGTCAACGAAGGCACGGTCGTGACTGATAACAACAACTGCCTGTCCGCTATCAATGAGGAAATCCTCGAGCCACTGGATAGACTCGATGTCAAGGTGGTTAGTCGGCTCGTCGAGCAACAGCACATCCGGCTTCTGAAGAAGAAGTTTTGCCAACTCGATTCTCATTCTCCAACCACCGCTGAATTCTGATGTCTGGCGATTGAAATCTGTTCTCTTGAAACCAAGGCCAAGGAGAGTTTTCTCAATATCGGCATCGTAGTTTATCTCTTCAATAGAATAGAATTTCTCGCTTAAAGTGGAAACTCTCTCGATTAGCTCCATATAGCTGTCGGAGTCGTAATCTGTGCGAGTTTCCAGCTCCTTGTTGAGAGCTTCAATTTCTGCCTCCATCTCATGAAGATGGGAAAAAGCCTGGGCTGTTTCCTCAAAGACCGTACGTCCGTCTTCTGTCATAAGATGCTGAGGCAGATAAGCTATTACTGTATCTTTAGGGGCGGAAACTTTTCCTCTGGTCGGTTCTCTTACTCCCGCCAATATTTTCAACAAAGTAGATTTTCCTGCTCCGTTTTTTCCCATCAATGCGATTCTGTCATTCTCATTGATAACGAAAGAAATATCCGAGAATAGAGTTGTCCCTCCAAACTCAACTGTCAATCCGTCGATAGAAATCATGTCGTATTTTATTTAATTCTGATGTTTCAAATGAATGGATATAAAGTTGCAAAGATACTATTTTTCCGCCATATGACAGTCTATTATTGATAGATATACTCTACATCCGATTTCTTGAATCTTACGATTCGTGTATTGTTTGCACCGGCACCATTCTTTGTTGCATGTAATGCACCCATGCTGCCATTGAAATACCAGCCCTGGCCCGTCTCAGGATTGTGAACAGCAAAAAGCATATTGTTGTAGTGTCCGTGATTAATCCCGCTATCGTTCCACTGGCTGCTGGAGCCATACCAAACCAAAGGCTCATGCTCGCTCACCGAAGTATTATACATACTTATGTAAATCAAATCCGGCAAGGCAACACTTCCCACTGAAACATCATTTCGGCGTTTCTGTCGTCTATGCAACGATGTGCCCCCATTCCACGCTGTCGAATGCGAGCCATCCCACATAAGCCAGATATAATCGCCGGTCGATTCAAGAACATTGTTGTAGTCCTGCATCGAAGGAAGTTCATAGCCGTTAGGTGCTATTGATTTCGGATCAAGTTTGTTGATATGCACAGTGTTATTGAAATAACCTGCCAATTTTGCCACGCCATTGTCATCTACAACTTCAAGACCCTGAGTCTTATCACCCATATATTGCCATTTCCACAGGTTGAAATATTCTTCAGCCGAGCATTCGCCAAGATACTCATAAAGAGTTTTGCCTGCTCTGGCTGCCGGATCATTTGACGAAAGAATCTGATCCTCAAAATTACGGGAATCGCCCATAGCATTATATTTGCACCACCATACTCCATTCAGATAAGTGACAGGTAATCCCCAGTTTCTTCTGGAAATCGTATATTCTTCTCTGTCGCCACCGTCAGACTTGTTTTCTATTACAATTCTGGCTGTCTGAACACGACCGTCTGCCTTCGGGTCATTAGGTTTCCATCCGGCAAGAACACGGAATGAAGTCATGGATCTGTAAGTAGAAACTTCTTCAATTTTCACCCAATTATCCTCATCTGCAGGATATTCAATCCCCAGAGATTTGTCAGCAGGCAAAGTAAAAACAGCTATCTCATTTTCCACATATTCAGAGAAATGATACTCATTGTTTTCGTCAAAATTGATAGAACCGCTAAGCTGAACAGGATTAGCTTCCATAACCACAGTAATATAATCTGCCTGATAATTTTCATTCATTCCTTTGCGGTGGAACATCAGCTTACGCTCTACAGCTTTCATTCCTGGGCGCCATATTCCCTTAGAAACAGAAAATATGTTTTTCCCTATGTGTTCCGGAGAATTACCAATTCGGGTAATCTGAAGAGGTAAAGCCGGATCCGGAATAAACTCCAATTCATCATCACAATCCAAAGCCAAGGTAAAATCTGTTTCTTTGTATGAAAGAACTATTCGCTTGTTGGATTCTGAAACGGATGCATCAGCAGGAAGTTTGGAACTATTTATATCAATGAATAAATTACTTGTATTTGGCAATAATTCAACTTTTCCGCCATCTTCCCACTCAATGACATTTATGATTATACTATTTTCAGGATGTTCGGGGTCAACAGGTCCAGGATTTTCCGGTTCCGATGGTTCTGATGGTTCTCCGGGTTCTGATGGTTCACCTGGTTCTGACGGTTCTGACGGACCGCTTGGCTCAGAAGGGCCAGATGGTTCCGATGGACCAGATGGTTCGCTTGGTCCGTCAGGATTTTCTGGCGTTGTATTATCAGAATACGTAATATTGACAGTATATACAGTATTTCTTCTCAATATTGAAGGAAACTTCACTTCTTTGACCATAGTCTTGTTGTTAGCCTTGATTGTCAAAACAGCACGTAGATTATCCGACACCTGCTCACAAAGATATGCTACTGCCTTTTTATTTCCAGAAACTGGCTTTTCAAGATTCACCGTAACATCTCCAAATATTGCTGAATCAGGCGTTGCCACCGATTCTTTCGGGAACATATATGACTTATTTGCCACATTCTTAAACACGATTTTCTCCACAGATACAGGAATTGATGTATTAACAGAAAAATCAATACGAGCCACACCACGTCTGAGTTTTATCGTATGTTCTGCCAAATCAGACAAATCAACGTATCCACTGTAATAATCCAAAGAAAGACCTCCGTGATGAGCAACTTTTATATCGAGCCATTCATCTTCCGTCATACCTCTATCGCGCAATTTGCTCAAAGGCTGCTCGCCCGGAAGATTTCCTACCATATAAAGTCGGCCTTTCGGTTCGTCAATTCTTATTCCGCTGTTCAGGTCGATATTCTCATATACCTCCTTCAACAGACCATCTTCGAAAAGACAAGCGTGCAGTTCGTTTATAATGTTCTCACCATCAGCACTAGCGTCTTGCCCCTGTATTTTGTATGGCTGTAAATTAGCACGTACAATCACAGCATTCCCGCTATTCTGATTTAGATTATTTCTCATATCATCTTCGCACGAAATAGCAAAGAGTAATATAATTAATGATAAAATTCCCGGTATGAAACTATCAAACAGTTTCGTCAATATTGTGTTTATTTTCATCTTAATTTTTATTTCAAAATATTATTCTTTCAAGTGCAGCTATTTATCACTACTTAAGTTTCTCAACAGTACACTTAACTAGGTTTCAAAGTTTTGTCAACTTGTTTCCTATTCAACTAGTTAACTGAAGAAACTTGAAATCATTATAATAAATCATGTCATTGAAAAGTCATGCTACATTAATTACAATTATTTATAACATTTGTCATATTCAAAATATTGCTCCACCTAGGTGGTTCAATCGGCTCACCTAGGTGAATTGATTAGCTCACCTAGGTGGATTGATTGACTCACATAGGTGAGCCGATATTTTGATTACTAACAAATCCCTAATCCATTACTAAAATGGAAACATATCATTATTATGATATTGAAAAAAATTCAGCTACTTAAATTACTCATAAATATATTCCACCGGAGTTTTTACGCAGCGGATAGTTCTTGTCTTATTCTGGTTATTAGCAGAATACTTGAACCAGTTTCCTGAACCGTCTGACTGTGAATAACCCTCAATAGACCATGTATTTGACTTGTTTCCGAATGTTGCAAACAATATACTCATCTTTGCTATAGATGTTTCGTTCCACTGATGTCCCAAACCGCAAAGAAGCAAATGTTCGCCTTCATATTCAAAATCATAGAAAGTAATTGGTCCGTATTCATTTCCCAAGAAAGAAGCATTGCGCTCAACAACCTTGAAATTCAATCTTTGTCCCAAACCATTGTTAAAGGCACCAGGATTATGATAACCCAGATTTGAATTATTACCCCAATTAAAGAATCGGAAATCATCATAGTCCGGTATTTCATATCCATCAGGAGCCATAAATGTCGGAGACAATGTTCCAAAGTTGTCGGATTTGGTATTATAATTCTCATACACAAAACCTTCTCCATTATGAACAATACTTAGTCCCTCCTGGTTTCCAGCCTGATACTGGTCTCCAATTACATTAAGGAATTCAGCATCGCTACATGAAGACATATAATCCGCAAGATTACCACCAGCCGGCTCATTCGAGACAAGTATCTGGTCAGTAAAGTTCTTCACATTTCCTCTAAGATTGTACTTACACCACCATGTTCCATTGATGTTGACAACAGGCAATCCCCAGTTCTGACGCTTAACGGTATATGTTTCGATGTGTTGGTTGCTGCCATCGGATATAGTAATCTGTGCAGTCTGTATTCTTCCGTCAGCATCAGGGTCATTGGGCTTCCAACCTGCCAACAGACGGAAACGGTTGTTGCCATTTTCTTCAAGTTTCATCCACTCCGGAGAATCATCTGCAAAAGAAAGAGAGATATTCTTCCCTTCAGGGAGAGTAATTACTGCCACTTCACCATCAATATATCGTGCAAAATCACACATCGCATTTTCATCAAAGTTGAGATGACCTTCCAACTTTACAGGATTTGCCTTGAATACCAGAACAACCCTATCTCGCAACACATCATTCTTATATACATTTATATATGCATATTGCTCAGCAACACCTGGCATTTTGAGCTTACTGCGAACATTAAGCTTACGTGAATTTGTTACCAGTGAACGAGACGAAATAAATTCCATATCAACTTTGTCAACATTTCCATCAATTCGGCAATCGGCTCCTTCTTCCGACAAAATAGCAAGTGTGAAACTATTGTCCCATGATTCAACAAAAACAGAGTCTCTGTTCTTATTGACATAAACAGCATCACTGAGTATTGAATTATCTATGTCGACAATCCCTTTATATACGTCTTCTGTTTCCGAGCCTGTTCCATACTCCCAATCACCAGTATCAACACTAATGGCAAAGTCTGCTCCGCTTCCATAGATTTTTAGTGTATAGACCTTGTTTCTCAGAATTTCCGGCAATTCAGCTCTCAACCTCTTCCATGCACCATTTACTGTTATAAGAACTTCTACTTGAAATCTTTTGCCATACTGTTCTGGTAAATAATCAATGGTTTCTTTTTTGTTAGAAAATGGAGTGTCGGCGAAATCTTTGAATACATCTTCTTTATCAAATATATCTTCGACTTTCCCCTCCTGTTCAAATACATATCCTTGAGAAGCCACATTTTTTATTCTCACACTATGCACATTGGCATCAACGGAATATGATTCCAAATCAATTCGAGCCACCGAATGTCGGATTGCAACTGTAAGATTATTGTCATCATTGCCAGTCAAATCAGCTTTTCCGGTCATTGTAATACCACGATGGTTCATACCTTCCATGTCGGACTTAATGCTGAGAAAGTCTTCTTCAGATGTATTGTCAACCTGAAAGTTGTTATCTTCTATTATTCTGGCAGCATTAGCAAGGAAATACAAATTTCCTCTCGTCGATGCCATGTTAATATCAGCAACTCCTTCTTCGTTTATACTAATATTGCTAATTACTTCCTTTAGAATATTATCCTCGAATCGGAATGCTGAAATATTATCAATCTCAGAAGATAATCCGCCCGAATTCTGCTGATTCGGCATTGAAAACCTTACAGAAAGAGGTTCTGCAACAGTTGTAGAATCTCTGAAGTCATCTGCCGTGCAAGCACACAATGCTATCAGAAAAACAGGTAAATATATGTATCTTAATATTTTCATTTCTTTTATTTTCAATTTATCAGTATTTATTCGGGTTCAACTTACTCTTCAAGTAATCAGGAGAATCAATAGGCATTTTGCTTATATTCTGAACATAGAAATTATTCATTAATCTTTCTGCCCATGGTCCGTAAGTAAACGAACTGTTATGTCCGTATCCCATAACATGACCTAATTCGTGGAACATCACATTGCAGGCATATGTATTGCTATAATGACTGAACCAGCCATCCTGATATGCTCCGAAAACAGTTGGGCTTCCCAGTCCGACTACTCCATTTCCCGGATAAACAAGGCCTACTTGCAATGTTCTCTCCTGTCTCATCTGAGCCAATACTTGCTCTACTTTTACAGGATTTCTGTTGTCGTCATATAAGTCACCAGCATTATCACGCAAAATCTGCTCGTGTTCTTCCATATCAATCAAATAAGTAAAATTCAGGAAGAATGCCACTGATTCCCTACAATGCACGGGACGAATTCCCATCCAATTACCGACAGGTCCGCCATCTTCTCTGTCCGGGTCACCATTGAAAAGTCCCCAAAATATATTCCAGCCATGCTTGATAGCTTTTATCTTTTCCCAATATGGGTCAGTCGATTCTATCACAAACTCAGCTCCAGAAAAATCTGAAATGGATAGTTTTGGAACATTCACATATCTACCGGATTCAAGTCGGCACATTGTAGCCCGCTTCAACATAGGTGTTGTTTCATAGAAGTCTGCAAAAGCAGGTATTGAATCAAAATGTGCAAAATCAAAATACTCATCAGAAACAGATGGCAGCTTAACTTTTATTGTTGCATCATACAAAACGCGTGGAGAATAGAAACGTGCATGCAATTCTCCATTATCATTTACTGATATCTGAAGAGGACGTGAAGTGTTGAAACTTCTCTGAGTTCTGTCTGTATAGATATCTTTTGTTTCTTTATCTGAAAGAATCTCATAATGCTTCGATAAATTATAAGACCTAGGTGTAATATACATCACAGGCGAATTATCATCCGGATGATTAACCACATTCTCTATATTATGAATATTGTTAGGGAAAATACCTTTCTGTTCGAAATCAAATGAGACTGACGCTTCTTCTGACAAATAATTAACAGTTGAATGTTCGACAGTTGCTTTTACTGATGAACCACCGACCGTTGGCATAAACATGAAAGAATGAATCTCATTCAAGCTTATTTCGTCCATTACGCCATCACTTTCTCCATCAAAATCTCCGTTTCCTTTAAGGGATGTATAGAATCTGGACTTCGTGAGTAGTAGTTTTTTATCTACTGTCGCATTTCTCACATATTCATTATTATATATGAAATCAAAATCGAGTCTGCCGATAATTCTTTTCTGCATTATATCTTTGTCAATCACGGCAATTTCTGTTTCTCCAAATTCTGAAGCACTAGTTTCAACTACAAATGGTGTTGAAGAATAGAAATATTCAGCTTGTAATGGTCTGTGCAAATCGGAAGGGAAACTAAGCCACTCTTCATCGGCAGATGATATTTTATTTATCTCTGCCATATCTTCACTCTCATCTCCTTTAATGCCTAACACCAACAGATTATATTCGCCTTCGTGTAAACCTTCAGCATAAATTTCGGACTTTGAAGAATTGTGGTCCATTTTTACAGTTTCCACAATATTACCGTTTTCATCAGCTATGTAAAAGAATAGTTTATCATAAGTAGCAACAACAGAAGCGACATTGCTTTGTCTTCCATTTGATTCCGAATAGTTTTCATGCCTCAATTTGAAGCGTATAGGATACATTAAACTCTGAGACGAATCCTCGGAAACTAACAAATCATTGCTACAAGACGAGAATAAAAAAACACTTATAAAAATAAGTAAACCAAAAAACTTTTTCATTATCTGTATTTATTTTGTTTTAGGATAAATATTAACCGGATACCAAATTCAAAGGAACTTCAATAGCTCCGCCATCTTCCCAAGATTCAAACTCTGAGCCAACTGTTATTCCTTCATTATTGAAAATGACATTCATCATACAATATGTTCCTGCCTGGAAATTCTTCAGTTCGTCAATTACTGAAGCAGGAACTATTGATTTCACAATCTTTCCGTCTGCCAATTCAGCTTCAATAATTACCGGAATTCCATCAAAATTATCTGAAGGAATCAATGGCATATAACCACGTCCAATTACATTATCTTTCAGATTATAACCATCCCCGGAAAAACTAAGCTTAAAAGAGTCTGACATATCTGTTTCTGATAAGATATATTCACTTGTGAATAAATTAAACGAAGCCTTAGAATGAAAAACTGGTTTTACACTCTCAGCCTTTAATTTAATGCTTTTCACAATCAAATCTTTACCTGATTTGTTTTCCAGATTAAATATAACAAGGCTAGTCAAGTGCTTTAATGCAACATTTGCCAATTCATTTTCACCGGATTTATTTTCAGTATATGGAGAATACATAACTCTATAATTTGACAAATGACGGGAATCATCACCTGCCGCCTGAGATATGCTTCCATCCACAGGAACAGAAAATGCGAACGAGCCTGACAGTGAAATATCCATAGCCGGATATACTCCACAATAATAATCAGTGAATATACTTCTGCCGGAATATTCAAAATGAGCGGTGCCGGAATTATCAATATTCATAAGCTCAAAATCACACACTGACATATTAATACTATCTTCACCAACAAGCATTCTTATCTTGTCTCCATTATCCCATCTCAAGGGCAAAGGTTTTCCAGGTTCAACAAGCTCCTCACTTATGGAAGCTCTGCTTTCAGTAAAAATACTTGGAACCGACATAAAGATTCTGACATCTTTATCTTCAACATTCTCTTCCTCCTCTTCATTGTCAAAGTCATTGTCTGTTAAATTGTCTGATTCACTACACGAAAATAAAGAGAACCCGCAGATTCCCCATAAAAAAAGTCTGTACCTTAACACCATAAAAATTTTATCAATAAATAAGTTTGTAACCTATAACACCAATTTTAACAGATTATACACATATTATGTTCATTAAAGACAATAAGTAAAAGCACTGTTTTATGATTTATTGCGAAATTTCTTATTGAAGTTTTTGTAAAATACACAATCGAATAATAGATAAACATCTATTATCAAGCAAATTATCCCTATACACTAAAACTTAACAAGCAAGAACCTTCAATTAAATCATTTTAATACACTTTTTACATAAATAGAGGAATTATTTACAATAAGCCATATATTATCGAATATTCAATTTAAATTGTTCCAAAGACATCAAAAAGATGAAAACTGTAATAAAAAAACATACAAACTCTGTTTTATCTGTTGCAAGGATAAATTTATAATTCTATCTTTGTACTGGCTTACAAAAATGAGAAAAGCGTAAAGTTTTTATTATCATTAATATAATAAATTAGCGATTATGATTTATTCACATGAAGTTCAACACATGTGTGTTGTTAAAAAGGGCGCTAACCACCCTTGCGCTCCGATTCCAGAAGAAGGAAAATGGGTTAGAGCAACTCAGATTACTGACATTTCAGGTTTGACTCACGGTATCGGTTGGTGTGCTCCAAAGCAGGGTGCTTGTAAATTGACATTGAACATCAAAGAAGGTATTATCCAGGAAGCATTGGTTGAAACAATCGGTTGTTCTGGTATGACTCACTCAGCAGCTATGGCTTCTGAAATCCTTCCAGGCAAGACTTTGTTGGAAGCTTTGAACACAGACTTGGTTTGCGACGCAATCAACACAGCAATGCGTGAATTGTTCTTGCAGATCGTTTACGGACGTACTCAGTCTGCTTTCTCAGAAGGCGGTCTGCCAATTGGTGCAGGTTTGGAAGACTTGGGTAAAGGTTTGCGTAGCCAGGTAGGTACAATGTTCGGTACATTGGCTAAAGGTACTCGTTACTTGGAAATGGCTGAAGGATATTGTACTCGTATGGCATTGGATGCTAACGACGAAGTTATCGGTTACGAATTTATCCACCTTGGTAAATTCATGGATATGGTTAAGAAAGGCGTAGACGCTAATGAAGCTTTGGAAAAAGCTAAAGGTTCTTACGGCCGTTTCAAAGATGCTGTAAAATATATCGATCCTCGTAATGAATAAGAAAACACTTACACGCGTACTCATCGGGCTGATAATAATATGTGTTATCGGATTTACGATAGCTTATTTTGCTCTGAAAGGTGAAAAGCCTTGGTTAGCATTCTATGTGGCTTGTTGTGGCGGTGTGCTTGTTTTCAATTTTCTGATTTCATTATTTCTCGTAAACAAGAATTTTAAAAAGTAAAAAATATGGCTTTATTTGAAAGTTACGACCGCAGAATCGATAATATCAATGCGGTTTTGAAAGAATACGGTATCAACGGCATCGAAGAAGCAAAAGAAATTTGCGCTGCTAAAGGCCTTGACCCATATACAATGTGTAAAGAAACTCAGCCTATCTGCTTCGAAAACGCATGTTGGGCTTATGTTGTAGGTGCTGCTATCGCAATCAAAAAAGGTTGCACAAACGCTGCTGATGCTGCTGAAGCTATCGGTATCGGTTTGCAGGCATTCTGTATCAAAGGTTCTGTTGCTGACGACCGTAAAGTAGGTATCGGTCACGGTAACTTGGCTGCACGTTTGTTGCGTGAAGATACTCAATGTTTCGCTTTCTTGGCAGGTCACGAATCTTTCGCTGCTGCTGAAGGTGCTATCAAGATTGCTGAAATGGCAAACAAAGTACGTAAATCTCCGTTGCGCGTTATCTTGAACGGTTTGGGTAAAGATGCTGCTAAGATCATTTCTCGTATCAACGGCTTTACTTATGTTCAGACTCAGTTCGACTATATGACTGGCGAAGTTAACGTAATCGAAGAAGTTGCTTACTCTGACGGTTTGCGTTCAAAAGTAAAATGCTACGGCGCTGACGACGTTCGCGAAGGTGTTGCTATCATGTGGAAAGAAGATGTAGACGTTTCAATCACTGGTAACTCTACTAACCCAACACGTTTCCAGCACCCAGTTGCAGGTACATATAAGAAAGAACGTGTATTGGCAGGCAAACCTTACTTCTCAGTAGCTTCTGGTGGTGGTACAGGTCGTACATTGCACCCAGATAACATGGCTGCTGGTCCTGCTTCATACGGTATGACTGACACAATGGGTCGTATGCACTCTGACGCTCAGTTCGCTGGTTCTTCTTCAGTTCCTGCTCACGTTGAAATGATGGGCTTCTTGGGTATGGGTAACAACCCAATGGTAGGTGCTACAGTTGCTGTTGCAGTTGCTATCGAAGAAGCAATGAAGAAGTAATTTTAGAATTTACTGAATAAAAAAAAACTCCTGCAATCTTCATGATTACAGGAGTTTTTTTTGTTACCTATTATTTCAAATTTCACAAATCTTATATTTACAGTTCCTTCAATTCCTTATACAAACGCTGAACCGGTAAACCCATGACATTGTAGAAACTACCTTCTATATTTTCAACCGCAACATAACCAATCCATTCCTGGATACCATAAGCTCCAGCTTTGTCGAACGGACGATATTTATCCACATAATAAATAATTTCTTCGTCAGTCAACTCTGCAAAACGTACGGAAGAAGTAACGGAGAATGTTTTCTTAAAAGATTTAGTAGTCAGACAAACTCCGGTTATTACCTGATGTTCATGACCGGAAAGGGAACGTATCATAGCTATTGCCTCGTCACGGTCGGCAGGTTTTCCAATCACCTGATTATTGTTCCACACAATTGTATCTGCAGTAATCAGCAAATCATTGTCCTCCAATGAATCCAGGTATGCAGATGCTTTCTGTTCGGCAAGATATGCCGGGATTTGTTGTGCCGGGAGACTTTCCGGATAAGATTCCTCAAGTCCCGGAATAACTTTTACCTGAAACTCCAAATCCAGTCCGCCCAACAATTCCTTCCTTCTTGGCGAATTTGATGCCAGTATAATATTATATTTATCCAAATTACGCAACATATTTCTTTTCTGTATTTATCCGCAGTCAGCTGCTTGCCTTTCCTTCTCAATATATTTAGGAGTGAAAAAATTTTTTCTCCCTGATGAAAATTTATTTTCTTCCTAGTGAAAAAAGTTTTTCATAGGCATGAAAAAAGTTTTCCAAAGCAAAAAAATCACCTGGAAATGCAATCGCCTGACTACTAATATTATATCCAAAAACACTATTTTATACAATCATTTCACCATCCAAAAGCCTCGCCTTGCATCCATCGTCCCTGAGCTTTCAGAGTCTGTTCGATAACGTCGCGGGCAATTCCGTCGCCCCCATTTTTATGGGATATATATTTTGCAATGCTTTTTATCTCAGGTGCTGCATCGGCAGGTGCAACAGGAAGACCGGCAAGTCGCATAACTTCATAATCAGGAATATCATCTCCGGCATACATCACCTCTTCAGGCTTGAGTCCTGTTTTATTCAGGAAATTCTGATAATCGTTTATTTTCACAGCGCTGCGCATATAAATATGCTGGACTCCCAAACGTTCGAATCGGATGCGGACAGAATCTGTGTAGCCTCCGGTTATGATTGCGACCTGATAACCCAGTTTCACTGCCAGCTGCATTGCATAACCATCTTTTATGTTTACCGTGCGCATTGGGTCGCCATTCGGATGCAGACTGACAACGTCTCTCGAAAGAACTCCATCGACATCGAATACGAAGGCACGGATTTTAGTCAAATCATAATTTATTGTACTCATTTCGTTGATTCCTTATGTATGCTTTGGCTCAACAGACGATAAATTTCGTTCATCATCGGGTCCGAAAGCATATTCAGATGTTTGTTTATTACATTTTCGTCATATCTGACAGCAGGTCCGGTCTGCGCCTCACGCGGAGGAATCTGATGAACCTTGCTCACTGTTTCGTCAATCAATGGAAGAAGAACATCGAAAGGAATATCAGCATCTTCAAGAATATTTGCTGCCAATGCATAAATATGGTTTGTGAAATTGCATGCAAAAACTGCTGCCAGATGGATATTCCTTCTTTTCTCTGAAGAAAGGACTCTTACATCGGAAGATATGCTTAAACCTAGATTTTCCAGTATTGAAAGATTCTCTCCGTCGCAAGCTTCGATGAATATCGGGATTCTGCTGAAATCCACAATGCGCTGTTTGCTGAATGTCTGCAACGGATAGAAAACTCCATATCGTTTCGCATAAGGCTTGAATACTTCCATCGGAACACTGCCTGCGGTGTGAACCCACAATCCGTCGTTTTCCGGCACTTGAGACAGTACTTCTTCCAGACATGAATCTTTCAGCGAGAATATATATAAATCTGAACCGGGAAGAATTTGGCTTGCGTTGGTAGTGAAGTCACAACCTAAATCCCCGGCAAGTTTCTTCGCATTATCTTCTGTGCGGCTATATACTTGGGCAAACTCCACTTTGCCGCACGATTTTAAAGCTGCGGACAAATTGGTTGCCAAATTGCCCGAGCCTACTATTGTCACTTTCATTCTTCTGATTTTGTTTCCGGAGCTTCCGGCATTGAATATTTTCCTAGATGTATCTTTTCCCACTGAAGCTTTGATTCATCGAAAGGCTTGTTGACCTGGTCTTTATATCCAAAACCAATGATGGATAGAACTTCGAGCTGATAAGGAATATCCAGAAGATTTCTTACATACTGAGCGGCATCAACGTCTTCGTCGTACTGACGGTTGCGAATCTGACACCAGCAGCTTCCCAATCCCAAATCTTCAGCCTGAAGCTGCATGAATATTGAAGCAATTGAAGTGTCTTCAATCCACACGTCGCTTTCCATTACATTTCCAAGAACAACAACTGCAAGCGCACATTTTTCCAGAAAAGCAGCACCGTGAGGCTTGCAGGCTGCAAGTTTCTGAAGCATTTCCTTATCTTCAACAACAACGAACTGCCAAGGATTTTTTCTTTTGGACGCCGGCGCCATCAAAGCGGCACGCAATATTTTTTCAACTTGTGTAGGATTCAACAACTGAGAAGTAAATTTACGTGTACTTCTTCTGTCCTTTATCAATGATGCAAAATCTTTCATATTTTCTTTCTAATTTTGTAGTCTGAATCACAAAAATAGAAAGAATTTGTGATATTCAGAAATTTGGCAAAATTCAGCAAAAACAAAGAAAAGTTTAATACTGAAATATAATTTTTTGTATTTTCTACGTTTATATGTAGAAATGGTCTGTTGATATGAATATATAATGAAGTCATATCAATATTTTAATCCTATAAATAAAAAAGTAACAAATGATAAAACGTCGTGCAATAACAGCACTTATACTTATTTTTACTGTATTCTATACTTTTGCGCAGAAAACAGTAAAAATCACCGGCTACGTGAGAGACGCAGATGGCAGTCCGCTGGAGCTGGTAAACGTAAGAATAAAGAACACTCTTAACGGAGCCATGACCAACGAAAAGGGCTTTTACTCCATCAACACCACACCGGGCGATTCCGTTTCGGTAATATATTCGTGTATCGGCTTCAACAAGGCAGAGAGAATTATCCCTTTGCTAAGCGGTGATATGCGCCTTAATGTGCAGATGAACTACACATCACTTGAGCTGGGCGAAGTTGCCGTCACTGCTATCCGCAAGCAGACAACAACTATGGAAACTATGAAGGCAGACAAGATAAAGCTCCTTCCCGACCCAGCCGGCGGAAGTATTGAAAGTTTGGTTGTGACATTTGCCGGTGTTTCGTCAAACAACGAATTGAGTTCTCAGTATTCTGTGAGAGGCGGTAGTTATGACGAAAATATCGTTTATGTAAACGGTATCGAAGTGTTCCGCCCATTGTTGATTCGTTCCGGACAGCAGGAAGGACTAAGTTTCGTAAATCCTGACCTTACAGAGGCTGTAAATTTCTCAGCCGGAGGTTTCGAGGCAAAATATGGAGATAAGATGAGTTCTGTTCTCGACATCAAATACAAACAGCCCAAAGGTTTTGAAGGTTCAGCATCGGGAAGCCTTATGGGCGGCTCGGCATATGTGGGAAGCGGAAACAACAAATTCTCGCAAATTACGGGATTCAGATATAAAAGCGGTAGTTCGCTGCTGAGCACAATGGACACGGACGCGGAATATGACCCTCGATTCATGGACATACAGACTTATATGACATATAAGCCGTCGAGCAAAATTGAGATGAATTTCCTTGGAAATATGTCACGAAACACATATCACTATGTGCCTCACAGCAGGGAAACATCTTTTGGTACGACAAATGACATCACAAACTTCACTGTTTGGTTTCCTAACAGTAATGAAAAAGACAAGTTCCAGACGCTTTTCGGAGCATTATCTCTGAAATATAAGGTAAACGACAAATTAGATTTAGGTTTGCAGGCATCAGCATTCGACAGCCAGGAAGAAGAAAGATATGATATTTCGGGAGAATATTGGCTGAGCGACGGAACGGAAAACACCGCAACCGGAGACGCCGGAGCATCAGCAATGTCTGTCGGCAGATATATGGAACATGCGAGAAACCAATTACACTCCAGTGTAATGAATATCGCACACACAGGAAACCTGCGTCTGAAAGGAAACACCATAAACTGGGGATTACTGGTTCAGAGAGAAAGAATCAACGACAGAATCAGTGAATGGGAAAAACGAGATTCATCGGGATATTCACTTCCACACACTGGCGACGGAGTGAATATGTATTCAAACTTATACTCGGACAATAAGCTGGAAAGTACAAGATTCTCGGCACACATACAGGATGCATTCAAGTTCAGAACAGAACAAGGTATGTTTACCATCGTTGGTGGAGTTAGAGGAAGTTACTGGAGTTTCAACAAAGAGTTTATTTTCAGCCCTAGAGCATCAGTTGGATTCATTCCTAATTTCGACCAGAATCTGACAATGCGCTTTGCAACGGGTATTTATTATCAGTCGCCTTTCTACAAAGAACTGCGTATGATAAAAGAGGACGAGAATGGCAACGACATAACTGTCCTTAACGATCAGCTTAAGTCGCAAAGGTCAATTCATTTCATATTAGGCGGAGATTATACGTTCAAACTTATGGACCGTAATTTCAAATTGACTACGGAATTATATTATAAGAAACTGGATGACCTTATTCCTTATACAGTAGATAATGTGAAGATAAGATACTACGGAGAGAACTGCGCGAAAGGTTATGCAGCAGGACTTGACATTAAATTCTTCGGTGAATTCGTTCCGGGAACAGACTCATGGATAAGTCTGTCGCTTATGAAAACAGAGCAAACTATCAGGGAAACAACCAAAGCTCCGCTTCCAAACAGTCCGGGTTATAACCTCAGTCTTTTCTTCCAGGATTATTTTCCGGGATACAAAAGAGTGAAGCTTAATCTTAAGGGAGTTTTGTCCGGAGGTTTACCTGTTACTATTCCGAATCACGGCTATGAGGACGGATATTTCCGCACACCGGCATATAAGCGTGTGGACATAGGTGTTTCATATCAGTTGGCCGGCGGCGAAAGCAGACTAATGGACCGCGGAGTATTCCAATATCTGAAGAATATATGGATTGGACTTGATGTATTCAATATATTTGATATTAAGAACACAAATTCATACTATTGGATAGCAAAACCGGATGGAGCACAGTATGCCGTACCGAATTATCTGACCGGACGCCAGATTAATGCTAGGCTTATTGTGGATTTCTAATAAAATCGCCAATATTGTATTATGGACACGGAAAACATCATTTTATGGTTAGAAAACTTTAAAAAAGATGAACTTTCTTAAGAATTCGTTTCATTTTTTTCTTTTTAATCAAAAAAAGAAATGTACCTTTGCCCATAAGAAAAAACATAAAAACATTATCAATCTTTAAATCATTATCAAAATGGAACTTACACATATTGAACATTTGGGTATTGCAGTAAAGAGCATCGAAGCATGCTTGCCTTACTACGAAGGTGTTTTAGGTTTGAAATGCTACAGCATTGAAGAAGTTGCTGATCAGAAAGTAAAAACTGCTTTCTTCAAAATCGGACAGACAAAAATCGAATTGTTGGAACCAACCAGTGAAGACAGTACTATCGCTAAATTCATCGAAAAGAAAGGTGAAGGCATCCATCACATCGCATTCGCTACTCCTGACGTTCAGACTTGCTTGAACGAAGCAGAAGAAAAAGGCATTAAGTTGATCGATAAAGCTCCACGTCGTGGTGCTGAAGGTTTGGACATCGCATTCTTGCATCCGAAATCAACTTGCAGCGTATTGACAGAACTTTGTATGCCGGGCAAATAATAAATGGGAAAATGAGAATTGAAAATTGAAACATATTCTTAAGTGGAATTATTTCGATTATCAATTCTCACTTTTCAATTTACTAAGTTCATTACTAACTTAAATAAATCATAAATACAAAAATGAGTAATCAGCTTGAAAAAGTAAAAGAGCTTATCGCTTTGCGTGAACAAGCACGTTTGGGCGGTGGAGAAAAGAGAATTGAATCTCAGCATAAAAAAGGTAAATATACAGCTCGCGAACGTATCAGCATGTTGCTTGATGAAGGTAGCTTCGAAGAAATTGATATGTTCGTAAAACACCGCTGTTCAAACTTCGGTATTGAAAAGACTAAATTCTTGGGTGATGGTATCGTAACAGGTTATGGTACAATCGACGGCCGTTTGGTTTACGTTTACGCTCAGGACTTCACAGTATTCGGTGGTGCATTGTCTGAAATGTTGGCTATGAAGATCTGTAAAGTTATGGATCAGGCTATGAAGATGGGTGCTCCAGTTATCGGTTTGAACGATTCAGGTGGTGCTCGTATCCAGGAAGGTGTAAACGCATTGGCTGGTTATGCTGAAATCTTCCAGCGCAATATCTTGGCATCAGGTGTTATTCCTCAGATTTCAGGTATCTTTGGTCCTTGTGCCGGTGGTGCTGTTTATTCTCCAGCTTTGACAGACTTCAACATCATGACTCGTGGAACAAGTTATATGTTCTTGACTGGTCCGAAAGTTGTTAAGACTGTAACAGGTGAAGATGTAACTCAGGAACAGCTTGGTGGTGCTAGCGTTCACTCAACAAAATCAGGTGTTGCTCACTTCGCAGTTGACACAGAAGAAGATGGTTTGAAACTTATCCGTCAGTTGTTGAGCTATTTGCCACAGAACAACTTGGAAGAAACTCCAGTTATTGAATGTAAAGACCCAATCGATCGTTTGGATGACTACTTGAATGAAATCATTCCTGATAATCCAAACCAGGCTTACGATATGTATGAAGTTATCGGTACTATCGTTGATAACAACGAATTCCTTGAAGTTCACGCAGACTATGCAAAGAACATCATCGTTGGTTTCGCTCGTTTCAACGGTCAGGCAGTTGGTATCGTAGCTAACCAGCCAAAAGTTATGGCAGGTTGTTTGGATAGCAACGCTTCTCGTAAGGCAGGTCGTTTCGTTCGTTTCTGCGACGCATTCAACATTCCTTTGGTAACATTGGTTGACGTACCAGGATTCTTGCCAGGTACAGGTCAGGAATACAATGGTGTTATCCTTCACGGTGCTAAACTTCTTTATGCTTACGGTGAAGCTACTGTTCCTAAAGTAACTGTAACATTGCGTAAATCTTATGGTGGTGCTTACTGTGTGATGAGTTCTAAACACTTGCGTGGTGATATGAACTATGCATGGCCAACTGCAGAAATCGCAGTTATGGGTCCAAGCGGTGCCGTAGAAGTTATCTTTGCTAAGGAAGTTGCTGCTGCTGAAGATCCAAAAGCTTGTGCTGCAGAAAAAGAAGCAGAATACAAGAAAGCATTTGCTAATCCTTACAATGCAGCTCAGTATGGTTACATTGATGATGTTATCGAACCTCGTAACACTCGTTTCCGCATCATCCGTGCATTGCAGCAGTTGCAGACTAAGAAGTTAAGCAACCCTGCTAAGAAACATGATAACTTGCCATTGTAATTCTCTAAAAAAAGGAAAACTTATGATGAATAAAAAATTCGGAATGCTGTTGCTGCTTCTGACACTGTTTACATTCGGTGCTCATGCTCAGCTGACATCTTCCGTTAGAATAAACGAAGTATTGGTTGTCAACGAAGATAACTTCGTAGACGACTATGGCAAGCGTCATCCATGGATTGAATTATACAACAATTCAGCAGGAACTGTCGACTTGCGTGGTTGTTATCTGACAGACGATAAGAACAATCCAAGAAAATACATGATCCCGAAGGGTGACGTATTGACTAAGATTCCACCTTATCAGCACACTTTATTCTGGGCAGACAATCAGCCTACACGTGGAACTTTCCACATTAATTTCACTTTGGATCCAAACAAAGACAATTATATCGCTTTGTATGATGCAGACGGTACAACTTTGATCGACGAAGTTGTTGTTCCTGCAGGTCAGAAAGCTGATATCAGCTATGGTCTTGACATGGACGGAAAAGGAAAATGGACAACTCTGACAAAAGTTACACCAAGTACTAACAACGTAACTTTGGACAGTAACGCAAAAGTTGAGAATTTCCAGCGTAATGACTCTTGGGGTATTGGTATGACAATCACAGCTATGGCAGTTGTGTTCATTGGTTTGATTGTTCTATACTTGGTATTCAAACAGATTGGAAATGCTGCTATCAAAGCAAGCCAGCGTAATGCACAGAAAGCTGCTGCAGCTGCAGGTACTAAAGTTTCTGCTGATGCAGGCCGCGAATCAGGCGAAATCTTCGCTGCAATTTCAATGGCTTTGTATGAAATGAGCGATGACAATCATGATATTGAAAACACTGTATTGACAATTCACAAAGTACAGCGCAGATATTCTCCATGGAGTTCTAAGATTTATACTTTGCGACAGACTCCTAACAAAAAGTAATTATTCCTTTTAAACTGAAATTAAAGAATGAAAAGTTTTAAATATACCATCAACGGTAACGAATATAAAGTACATATCAACTCAATTGTTGATGATATTGCTGAAGTTGAAGTAAACGGTACTCCTTACAGCGTTAAAATGGAAAAGCCGGCTAAAAAGCAAATGGTAACATTGAAGCGTCCGGCTCAGGCTCCAACAACTCCGGCTGGCGAACCAGTAGTTGCTCGTCCAGTTAGCTCTGGCGCTGCAGGTGCTGTTAAGTCTCCACTTCCAGGTGTTATCCTTAGCATCGACTGCAAAGTTGGTGATGTAGTTAAGAGAGGTCAGAAGATTTTGGTATTGGAAGCTATGAAAATGGAAAACAATATCAACGCAGACCGCGACGGTAAGATTGTAGAAATTAAAGTAAACAAAGGCGATTCTGTACTTGAAGGTGCTGATCTCGTCGTAATCGGTTAATAAGAGTATGTTTTCATCAATATTATTACAAGCGGCAGGTGCATCTGAAAGCTTTGCTCAGTTCTTGGCTGAAAACATACAGGTGTTCTTGTCTTATACAGGTTTTGCGAACGCAACTCCGGGCCACTTCATAATGTTGCTCGTAGGTTTGCTGTTCATCTTCCTGGCAATTAAATATGAGTTCGAACCGATGTTGTTGATTCCTATCGGATTCGGTATCCTGATTGGTAACATTCCTTTCAAAGATGCAGGTCTTCAGTTAGGTATCTACGAAGAAGGTTCAGTGTTGAATATCCTTTATCAAGGTGTGAAACAAGGATGGTATCCGCCGTTGATCTTCCTTGGTATCGGTGCGATGACCGACTTCTCGGCTTTGATTTCAAACCCGAAACTTATGCTAGTCGGTGCAGCTGCTCAGTTCGGTATCTTTGGTGCTTATATCATCGCTTTGCAGATGGGCTTCGACCCAAGCCAGGCTGGTGCTATCGGTATCATTGGTGGTGCTGACGGTCCAACAGCTATCTTCTTGTCATCAAAACTTGCTCCTAACTTGATGGGTGCTATTGCGGTATCAGCTTATTCATATATGGCATTGGTGCCAATCATCCAGCCTCCATTCATGCGTTTGTTGACTACTAAGAAAGAACGTTTGATCCGTATGAAACCGCCGAGAGCCGTTTCACAGACTGAAAAGATCATGTTCCCGATCGTAGGTTTGTTGTTGACTGCTTTCTTGGTTCCTTCTGGTCTTCCATTGTTGGGTATGTTGTTCTTCGGTAACTTGTGTAAAGAAAGTGGTGTTACTCGCCGTTTGGCAGAAACAGCTCGTGGTCCGCTGATCGACGTTATCACTATGCTTCTTGGTGTTACTGTAGGTGCTTCAACTCAGGCAACTCAGTTCTTGACATTGAACTCAATCAAAATCTTCGGTTTGGGTGCATTGTCATTCGTAATCGCAACTTGTGCAGGTGTATTGTTCGTTAAATTCTTCAACTTGTTCTTGAAAGAAGGTAACAAGATCAATCCGCTTATCGGTAACTCTGGTGTATCAGCCGTTCCTGATGCTGCTCGTATCTCACAGAACGTAGGTTTGGAATACGATCCTAGCAACTATTTGTTGATGCACGCTATGGGTCCGAACGTAGCAGGTGTAATCGGTTCTGCAGTAGCAGCCGGTATCTTGTTAGGTTTCTTGGGATAATAGATTGAATATATTACTATAATGAAACGAGGTAGTTCCTAATTGGAATTACCTCGTTTTTATTTTACAACTAACTTTTTCCTTATATCTCCCTTCGATGACGACGATATAAAAATACAGGTAAAATACATCCGAACCTACGCTATCGTAGGACCGTATATAATTCATCGTAGGACCGAACCCACGATAACGTAGGTCCGGTCCTATTTTTATATCATGAAATATCAATCTATAAGATTATTAAAAACGTGTATTTTAATTTGCCTCTCCACTCTCCTTTTCATATCTTTGCAACGATAAAACAAAGGTGTAATATTCAGCCGTTCGGCTAATATTAGTAAAAGGGAATTCGGTGTGAATCCGAAGCTGTACCCGTAGCTGTAAGTCTATTAATCCACAGGCGTACTCTTTATGCCACTGGCTATTTGCCGGGAAGGTGCCTGCATTATGGAAGACAAGCCAGAAAACCTGCCTTTGTTGGTTGTGCCGGCAATTCTCGGGTAAGAGCTGCTGCTAACTCTTTAATTCTATTTATGCTAAGAAAAAGATGTTTTTGTCTGCAAGGACTCATTAGTCTTTTGCTGCTCGTCTGCACACATACAAATGCACAGATTGATACAACTAAGACGCAAGATTTGTCGGAAGTTGAAATCACTGCAAAGTCACGACCTTCAACAACCCGCTCATCTGCTCCTATTCAGCTTTTGGACAAGAAAAGTATTGAAATGCTGGGCGTGCAGGATTTGTCCGAAGCTATAAAAAGATTCTCCGGAATTACTGTCCAGGACTATGGTGGCGTAGGCGGACTCAAAACTGTCTCAGTAAGAAGTCTTGGTGCAAAACATACAGCCGTAAGTTATGATGGAATAACTATTACTGACGCACAGAGCGGACAAGTAGATATCAGCCGTTTCTCGTTGGATAATGTAGGAATGATTTCTCTATCCATCGGGCAAACTGACGATATATTCCAGACAGCCAGAATGTATGCATCTGCCGGAGCTTTAAGCATACAAACCTCTGCTCCGGAGTTTACCGACAAATTATTCAATCTGAAAGGGAAAATCAAAGGCGGTTCGTTCGGTCTGATAAATCCTTCTGTAAATTATGAGCAGAAATTAGGTTCTAAATGGTCTGCTTCAGTATATGGAAACTGGACGAAAAGCAACGGTGAATATCCTTTTACTCTAGTGAACGGAAATCAGATTACAGAAGAAACACGACGAAACAGCGACATCACAAGTCTGCGCCTCGAAGCAAATATATACGGAAACCTTGGAAATGCCGGAGACTTGAAGGCAAAAGTATATTACTATGATTCCGAACGTGGTTTGCCGGGAAGTGTTATATTATACAACAACACGGCAAATGAACGTCTTTGGGACAATAACTTCTTCACTCAAGTGAACTATTCAAAAGCATTTTCCGATATGTGGAAAATACGTGCAGATTTGAAATACAATTATTCTTTCAGCAAATATCTTGATGTAAATGACAAATATGCAGATGGATTCCAGAAGGACCTGAACACTCAGAACGAATATTATGCTTCGCTCGGTGCTTTGTTCTGTCCTCTTTCTGGATTGTCTTTCTCTCTGAATTCGGATATTGCAAGAGCTATGCTCGACAATAATTACATGAATTCTCCAATGCCGAAAAGGTGGACTTCGCTGACTGCTCTTGCCGCGCAATACAAGAACTCAAGAATTACAGCAACAGCAAGCGTCCTCGGCACATACATTACTGATGAAGTTGAATATGGCGACAAACCTGCCGACAGAAAAAGACTCTCTCCTGCCCTTAGCCTTTCGTGGCGACCATTCGAAGAGCAGAATCTGAGAGTGAGAGCTTCATTCAAAGATGCTTTCCGTGTTCCTACTTTCACAGACCTTTATTATCTGCGAATGGGAAACACAAATCTGGTTCCGGAAAAAGCTACGCAATACAACATCGGATTGACATGGAGTGAGCGCCTTGCATTCTTCAGTCTGATAAATATATCTGCAGATGCTTATTACAACAAAGTGAAGGACAAAATCGTTGCTTTGCCTACATTATATATATGGAAAATGATGAATTTCGGCGAAGTAGATATTAAAGGTGTTGATATAAATTTCAACTCTGAAATTCCGCTGTATGATAAGATTGTTCTTTCTCTGTCATCTGCTTACAGCTATCAATACGCTGTTGACGTAACTGATAAATCAGCCAAAAACTATAAACATCAGATTCCTTATACACCGCGGCACTCTGGTTCAGTTTCGGCTATGATTGAGAATCCCTGGGTAAATATCAGTTTCAGTATGATTGCTACCGGCGACAGATATGCATTGCCTCAGAATATTGAAAGCAATCTGATTAAATCATATATGGAACATACAATCTCTGCAAACCGCAGTTTCACAATAAAGAATAAAGTAAAATTGCGCCTGCAAGGAGAAATAGTGAATCTTACAAACAAAACTTATGAGGTGATTCAATATTACCCTATGCCGGGAAGATCGTGGAGATTGAGTCTTGGAATTGAGTATTAATGAAGTTGACTAGGAGAGAATGCCTGATAATCTGGTCAACTCGTTCCCTTGTCAACTCGTTCCATCAAGCTATATATTTATAAATCTAAATATCAATAAAATGAAAAAGAAAAACTATTTTGCACTTTGTGCTCTTTTGATGGCTTCAACCTTGGTTGGTTGCAGCAAAGATGATGCAGAAAACAATCCACAGCCGGAGCAGCCGGGACAAACTGTCCTCAACGGATATTATGTTCTGAACAGCGGAAAAATGGGAAGTAACAATTCAACAATAACTTTCTATAATACCGAAAGTAAAGAAACAACAAGCGATATTTTTGAAACTGCCAATGGAAGAAAACTTGGCGATACAGCCAATGATATGATTATCTATGGCTCAAAGATTTATCTGGCTGTATATGGTTCACAGACTATTGAAGTGACAGACTTGAACGGCAAATCACTAAAACAAATAAAGAGCAATACAGATAAACCTTTGCAGCCAAGAGCTTTCACTTCATACGGCGGCAAAGTTTATGTTTCTTTGTTTGACGGCTATGTTGCAAGTATCGACACAACATCACTGGAAATAGACAACACAGTTGCTGTTGGCAGAAATCCGGAACAATTAACTGTAGCAAACGGAAAATTGTATGTTGCAAACTCTGGTGGTCTTGACTATAATACTGAAGTTGGCTATGACAAAACTGTTTCTGTCGTAAATCTTGAATCATTCACAGAAACAAAGAAAATTGAAACCGTTCTTAACCCATGTAATGTTCAGCGTGATTCACAGGAAGATGTTTATCTTGTTTCTATGGGTAATTATGCTGATGTTCCAAACACATTGCAGAAAATAAATACTTCGACAGACGAAATATCAACTGTTTCTGTTGCAAATGCTACTGAAATGGCTTCACTTGGTGATAAAATATTCATGATGTATTCTCAGTATGATGAAAACTGGAATCAGACAATTACTTATTATATGTATGACGCGATAAATGAAAATATAATAACTGATTCTGCGCTGAAAGAAACTATTGCTAAGCCTTATAAGATTGCAGCAGACAAAGCTTCTAACATGCTGTTTGTCACTGAATCAGACTATACAAATAACGGAGACGTATATTGTTTCGACGGAGATGGAAATCTTAAAGTTAAGTTCGAAGCTGGTCTGAATCCTATAAAGGTTATTGCTTCAAGCGTACAATAATCAAGAAATATAGAATTATTAATTTCGCCACAACTGTGGTTTAATTAGGTCACAGCCGTGGCGAAATCAAGTCACAACTGTGGCGAGATTAAATCACAGCTGTGACTAAAATAGTTTATACTGAACAACAGGGCAAATAAAAATATAAGCGATAAACTTCAATTTACTAACCGGAAAAATATAAGATAATGATGAAATTGATATATACTCTGATAGCAGCATGCATGCTTCTGATTTCATGTCAGAATGCAAAAAACAAACCGGAAGAAACTCCAGTCGGAACAGAAACCATACGCTATGCCCAAGGTTTTTCAATTCGTCATTACAAAGATTACTCAACTGTTGAAGTGCGCAATCCTTGGGACACAACGAAACTTCTGCAAAGATATATCCTAATTGACAGAAACTCCGAAGAGCCGGAAAACCTTCCTAAAGGAACTGTCGTAAGAACTCCAGTTAAGAATATTGTTGCCTACACTTCTGTTCACGTTGCAATAATTGACCAGCTTGGTGAAAGCGACAAAATAATCGGTGTTTGCGAACCGAGATACATGGATACTCCGGTAATACAAAACGGATTGAAAGAGGGAAAAATCACCGACCTTGGTGAAGCAACTTCGCCAAATGTTGAGAAAATGATAGAGATTAATGCCGAACTTGTCATTGCATCTCCTTTCCAGAACAGCAGTTATGGACCGGTGGAGAAAATAGGCATTCCTATTATTGAAGGTGCTGACTATATGGAAAATCTGCCTTTGGGAAGAACAGAATGGATAAAGTTTTACGGACTGCTTTTAGGCAAAGAAAGCAAAGCTGACTCTATTTTCCGTGAAACTGAGCAAAGATATTTGAAACTTAAAGAGCTGACGGCAAATATAAAAGACAAACCTACTGTTTTCACTGAAAAGAAATTCGGTGCATCATGGTATATGCCGGCAAAGAGCAGCTATATCGCACATCTTCTGGAAGATGCCGGTGCAGAATATATTTTCCGCGACCTCGAAGGCGCCGGAAGCATTCCGCTAACTTTCGAGCAAGTGTTCGAGAAAGCGATTCATGCCGATATATGGCTGATAAAATACAATCTTGCTAAAGACATGACTTATCGTGAACTGGAATCAGAATACAGTCCATACAGAAATTTCGATGCTTTCAAGAACAGAAAGATTTTCGGTTGCAACACCGGAATTGTTCCTTATTATGAAGAATTTCCTCTCCATCCGGACTATTTGCTGGAAGATTTCATCAAGATTTTCCATCCGGAAATAATCGGAGACAGAGAGTTCAGATATTATAAACCTATGGAATAAGTTCAATCAAATCAAATTCGCCCCAATACCAGTGCGTATATCCGGCAATCAGATTCTTATAACGATAAACCGGAGTCGGACACAAGGTGTTGCGGGCTGAATATTGGTTGACAACCGATTCGAGATTTTCCTCTTTCACTGATGAATAATGGAATTCGTGACCTCTGATTTCACGGTCCTTATAAATGAATTTTCTGTATCCGAGATGAAGTTTCATTGATTCCATTGTTGCAACATTATCCAGCACTCCAACAACCGGATATTGCTTGCCATCCATTCCTATTATACTCTTGCACAAATACATCATGCCGCCACATTCGGCAAAAGCTTTGCCTCCGTTCTCAATATAATCAGCAATCGAGCAAAGCATCGTCTTGTTTGAAGATAATTCTTCGAGATAAAACTCCGGATAACCGCCCGGAAGATAAAGGAAATCAATATTGTCCGGCAATTTGCAGTCAGCGATAGGACTGAAATATATTATCTCTCCTTTTTCAGATAATTTCCTTATATTTTCACGATATGTGAAATTAAAGGCATTGTCGCGAGCCACTGCTATACGCAATTTATTATCTGCAGCTTCTGAATCGGCAGAATATTCATGGCAGTGCGCAGTTGCAGCAGTCAGCTCAAAAAGCTTATCCATATCCACGTGACGCTCTATTTCCTCCGCAACTCTGTTAATCAGTTTCTCCTGTTCGGCAAGATGCTCAAGGCTAAGTCCCAAATGTCGTGAAGGAATTTCCATTCCGGACAATTTAGGCAAATATCCAAGACATTCCACTCCTGCATCATCGCAGGCATCTTTCAGAAAAGAGAAATGAGATTCAGAAGAAACCTGATTGAATATCACTCCGGCAATATTTACTGATTTATCAAAATTCTTGAAGCCGAAAATCAGCGGAGCAACAGAATAAGCCGTTGATTTGGCATTGACAAGAAGAATAACCGGCAAATCCAAGTGTTTTGCAATATCAGCACTGCTTCCTTCAGATTTGCGCGAACCGTCAAACAAACCCATAACTCCTTCCACAACGCAAGCATCTGCATCATTTCCATATCGGATAAACAAATCGCGCACATGCGCTGGCGAAGCCATCCAAGTATCAAGATTGACAGACTGAGAACCCGCAGCCAACGTATGATACTGAGTGTCTATATAATCCGGACCGCATTTGAACGGCTGAACCTTCAGATTTCTGTTTCTCAGAGCACGAAGCATTCCCATTGTGAATGTTGTTTTTCCGCTACCGGAAGAAGCGGCTGCTATAAGGAAATGGATTTTAGACATGGATTTTCAAGTTTGTTAGTTATCGAATTTATAAGTTTGTGAATTGTATTCTTGTTCTTTCGATGCTTTCCCGCAATCAATACAAATCCAGGACAAAGCTTTGCATTGTCAGCAAATCAATTGTCCATAATTTGCCGGACAAATTCTCACCGCATCCTGTAATGAGTTTTATGGCTTCGGACGCTTCAACGCAGCCAACTATTCCGGGAAGAACGCCCATAACGCCCAATGAAGGACGAGGCATCGACATTATTTCTTCCTCATCGGGAAACAAATCTCTGTATTTCCTTCCATCAGGAAGATTGAACACCGAAACTTGCCCGTCAAATTCACGAATAGCTCCATAAATATATGGAACAGACAAGCGCGAAGTTATATCGCCAATCAAATATCTGGTTGCAAAATTATCGGTTCCGTCAATAACAATATCATAGGCAGATATTATGTTTTCGGCATTCGTTTCGTCCAGTCGGAACGGATAGGCAGTTATCTCTATTGATGAATTCAATGCTTGAAGTCTGCGCTTTGCGCATTCAACTTTTGGAATTCCAACTTCAGACTCAGTATATAAAACCTGACGCTGAAGATTCGATTCGCTTACAACATCATCGTCCATCAATCCCAAATGTCCTACACCGGCTGCTGCAAGATAAAGGGCAATGGGCGAACCAAGTCCGCCCACGCCCACAAGCAATATCTTAGCCTCGGACAATCTCCGCTGTCCGTCCTCTCCTATTTCATCCAGGAGCAGATGACGCGAATATCGTTCACGAAAATCTTTATCCATGAGCCTGCAATGTTGGTTCATCAAAAGCCTGGTCCCAGTCTTTCCAAACCGGCTCAATTCCCAATCCCTTCAAAGCGGCAGTAACTTCGCGGGCAGTTCTCTCGTCACTGACATGGAACTGTTCCAAAGTCTGAGGATAAGAATAATAACCACCTGGTTCAGTCTTACTTTCAGCACTCATAGTTGTTACACCAAGGCGAGCCATATTGTCGCGGAACTCAGCACTCTCACGTGTAGAATATGAAATATCAACATCATGGTCAAATATTCGTGTAGCAAAAGTAAGCTGAGCCAGCTCCTTGTCAGACATAACAACATTCGGCTGGAAACCACCGTTTTCCGACGGACGCATACGAGGGAAGTTGAAACTGTATTTAGTTTTCCAGTAATGTTTCTGCAAATAGCGGAGATGATATGCCATCATAGTCACATCTGTGCGCCATTCCTTTTCCAAACCAATCAACACGCCCATTCCGATGCTGTGAACTCCGGCCTGTCCCATTCTGTCGAACCCGTTCACTCGCCAGTCAAATTTGGATTTCATTCCACGCGGATGATAAATATTATAGTTTGCCTTGTGATATGTTTCCTGGAAGCAAATCACACCATTCATCCCGTGATGAGTCAGCTCCTTATATTCTTCAGCAGACAAAGGCATAACCTCAATCTTAAGGTTTGAGAAATATGGCTTTGCCAAGTCCAGTGCACGGGCAATATACGGCACTCCGGCTTTAGCCGGATTCTCGCCTGTTACAAGAAGCAGGTTCTCAAACGGAGCCAGTTTCTTTATTGCCTTATATTCGTTTACGATTTCCTCCTCAGTAAGGATAGTTCTCTTCATCGGATTGCTGACGTGGAAACCACAATAAACGCATGAATTGGTACAAGAGTTTGTGATATACAACGGAACGAACATCGACATTGTATTTCCGAATCTTTCTCTTGTATATTTATAACTTAATTGTGCCATTGTTTCCATATACGGCTCAGCCGCAGGTGAAATCAATGCCATAAAATCATTGACATCAAGATGCTCTTTTGCCAAGGCACGACGAACATCGGCTTCGGTTTTAGAGTAAATAAGGGATGTTGTTTCATCCCAATCTATTTTTTCTAATTCTTCCGAAAACATATTTGGATAGTTTTATAAATTCTTTAAATCACGGCTCAACTTCATTGCACAGAAATTCGGACCGCACATTGTGCAATATTCACTGTCTTCGTGACGGCCTTCCTTGTAATATTCCAAAGCTCTGTCTGGGTCGAGACTTAGATGGAACTGGTCGCGCCAGCGGAATTCATAACGAGCCTTTGACAATGCATTGTCGCGAATCATCGCACCCGGATGACCTTTGGCAAGATCGGCAGCGTGTGCGGCAATCTTGTATGTGATAACTCCTGTGCGCACATCTTCCTTGTTAGGCAAGCCAAGATGTTCTTTCGGAGTAACATAGCAAAGCATTGCAGTTCCCAACCAGCCAATCTGAGCAGCACCGATGGCAGACGTAATATGGTCGTAGCCCGGAGCAATATCCGTTACCAACGGACCGAGTGTGTAGAACGGAGCATCGTGGCACGACTTAATCTGGCGTTCCATATTCTCACGAATCTTATGCATAGGAACATGTCCCGGACCTTCGATAAATGCCTGGACATTCTTTGCCCAAGCTCGCTGCACCAATTCTCCCAATGTGTCAAGTTCGGCAAATTGAGCTTCGTCGTTGGCATCATGAATTGAACCCGGACGCAATCCGTCGCCCAATGACACAGCCACATCATATTGTGCAAGAATATCACAGATTTCATCAAAATGCTCATAAAGGAAGCTTTCACGATTATGCATAATGCACCATTTGCTCATAATACTTCCACCACGGCTCACGATACCGCAGAGACGTTTGTCAGCAAGATGAACATTCTGATATCTTATACCTGCATGAATAGTGAAATAATCGACACCTTGCTCGCACTGCTCGATAAGAGTATCTTTATATATTTCCCATGTCAAGTCCTCAACTTTTCCATTTACTTTTTCCAAAGCATGATAGATAGGAACGGTTCCGACTGGAACAGGACAGTTTCGGATAATCCATTCGCGGGTTTCGTGGATGTTTGCGCCAGTTGAAAGGTCCATCAATGTATCGCCGCCCCATTTGCAGCTCCACACAGCTTTGTCCACTTCCTCATCGATTGATGAAGTTGTTGCAGAATTACCGATGTTAGTATTAATCTTGACAAGGAAATTACGTCCGATAATCATCGGTTCGCTTTCCGGATGGTTGATATTTGCAGGAAGAACAGCACGACCTGCAGCAATCTCGTCGCGCACAAATTCCGGAGTAATATATGATTCAATGCCAAGTTCGGCACAGTTCATATTCTCACGAATGGCAACATATTCCATTTCCGGAGTGACAATTCCCTGCTTTGCGTAATACATCTGAGTGATGCATTTTCCTTCTTTAGCTCTATAAGGCAAGGCAATATGCTCGAAACGAAGATGGTCAAGAGATTTATCGTCACGGCGCATCTTTCCATATTCTGATGTAATGGAAGGAAGCTGCTCCACATCTCCACGAGAAACAATCCATTCCTCACGCATACGAGGCAGACCTTTCTTCAAGTCAATCTCGATAGAAGGATCGCTGAACGGACCACTGGTATCATAGATATATACCGGGGCATTTGGCGTCATAACCTTCTTTCCGTCCTCAACGGTTACAGTAGGAGCAAGATTAACCTTCTGCATTCCAACCTTGATGTATGGGAACATTTTCCCTGACATATATGTTTTCTCGGCATGAGCATAAGCTCTGTTGTCTTTTTTATCCATATAATTTTAGTTTCTGAGTTTTTTAAGTTTTTGAGTTTTACTCAAGATTAGCGAGCTCAACTCATACTTATCTTCTTTTTATCCCAAAAATGAAGTCAAAGGAGATGATGCAGAAGCCTGGAAGTTATTTGCCACTCCACCTAATCCGGCTTCGTAAGCCTGACGTCCTGCCTCAACCGCAGCCTTGAATGCTTTAGCCATTTCAACAGGATTTCCGGCAACAGCAACAGCAGTGTTAACCAACACAGCAGAAGCACCAAGTTCCATAGCTTCAGCAGCATGACTTGGAGCACCGATTCCGGCATCAACAACTACTGGAATACCAGCCTGTTCGATAATTATGCGAAGGAAATCACGAGTCTGCAAACCTTTGTTTGTTCCAATCGGAGCACCAAGAGGCATAACAGTTGCAGCACCAGCTTCCTCAAGCTGCTTGCACAATACTGGGTCTGCCTGGCAATATGGAAGAACAACGAAACCAAGTTTCACCAACTGTTCTGTTGCTTTAAGAGTTTCCACAGTATCAGGCAACAAATAACGAGGATCCGGATGGATTTCAAGTTTCAACCAGTTTGTTCCAAAAGCCTCACGCGCCATCTGGGCAGCAAATACGGCTTCTTCGGCATTACGAACGCCTGAAGTGTTAGGCAACAACTGTATATGGCTGTGTGTGATATGTTTCAGCAAGTCATCTTCCTTGTCGTCCAAATCTACTCTCTTCATTGCAACTGTCACCATTTCTGAACCAGAAGCAAGAATAGCTTCTTCCATCAATTTATTTGAGTTGAATTTTCCTGTACCCAAAAACAAACGGGAATTAAATTCTTTTCCCGCAATAACCAACTTTTCCATATGATTATGATATTATATATATTTATTATCTGACTTATGCTTCTCAAAGACTTTATCCGCCACATGCAGCCTTAATCACAACAAGAGAATCATTCTCTTTTATGACAAACTGCGCCCATTCTGTACGCGGAACCATACGATTGTTTACGGCAACTGCAATTCCTTTTTCCGGCCATTGCAACTGCTCTGACAATTGAGCCAAAGTTGAAGTTTCAGGACACTCCAATGATTTGTTATTCACCTTTATATTCATAAAACTGTATTTTGATATGAAATAAATAAAAACGATGCTTTAACTCACACAAAATGTGGATTAAACTCTAGCATCCTAAAATACAATGGAAATACAAAGGAATGTATATAAGCGGAATATTATGAAGAGAAATATCAACAATCCCTACGGCAGCACTAACTGCGTCAGGTTCGAAGGGTATAATCTCAGCCTCCGTTCAGGCACCCCTTTGTTTTCAATAGCAAAATAAGACATTTTTTTTCAAATTACATAAATAATAGGATAATTATTTTCCATCAAGTTTCTTCCTATGTTCTGCCTTAATCTCTATTCAAAACATAATGATACTTCCCTTTAATTTTGGAAATTCAAATTTTTTAAATATATTGCAGACTAATTATAAATTAACTTTCAAAAGTGCGGCTTTCAATCAAAGAATCGGCAAGTTTACCTAACGTCACAAAACAATAAAAGAATACACATCATGAAAGAAGAAAAAGAAGAAAAAGTCGGCGGTCTGCCGGAAAATGCTTACAGGGAACTAAAAGAAGGAGAAAAATATGTTCCTGTTATGTCTCCGGACAAGAATTATCGCGAAGTTACTCCATGGTCCGTATGTTGGGGATTGGTTATGGCAATAGTTTTCAGTGCGGCTGCCGCATACCTCGGACTACGTGTGGGCCAGGTATTTGAAGCAGCAATTCCAATTGCAATTATAGCAGTCGGATTGTCAGGAGGATTCAAAAGGAAAAATGCTTTGGCTGAAAACGTAATAATACAGTCAATCGGTGCCAGCAGCGGAGTGATTGTTGCAGGTGCCATCTTCACATTGCCTGCATTATACATTCTGCAAGACAAGTATCCGGAAATAACAGTAAACTTTTTTGAAGTGTTTATGAGTTCTCTTCTGGGAGGTATTCTGGGTATATTATTGCTTATTCCGTTCAGAAAATATTTTGTTTCGGATATGCACGGCAAATATCCATTTCCTGAAGCAACGGCAACTACTCAAGTGCTGATTTCCGGCGAAAAAGGAGGAAACCAGGCGAAACCATTGATTTTTGCCGGTCTTATCGGAGGTATATACGACTTTATAATCGCATCATTCGGCTGGTGGAGCGAAAATATAAGTACACGCATCATTGGCGCAGGCGAAATGCTTGCCGAAAAAGCAAAGATTGTATTTAAAGTGAATACGGGCGCAGCTGTTCTTGGTTTGGGATATATTATCGGACTTAAATATTCAGTTATAATATGCGCCGGTTCATTTTTGGTATGGCTGGTTATAATTCCTGCAATGTCTGCAATATTTAACGGAGATGTTCTTACATTCGGCAATGCAGCCATAACTGCAACTGTTGGCCAAATGAGCGCAGAAGAAATCTTCACTAATTATGCCCGCCACATCGGTATCGGCGGTATTGCAACAGCCGGTGTAATTGGTATCATCAAATCATGGGGAATAATCAAAGGAGCTGCAGGCTTGGTTTCACGCGAATTGAAAGGCAAATCTGATGTAGCAGATAACACTTGTGTACGAACACAAAAGGATATTTCAATGAAAATCATTGCTTTTGGAGTTATTGCTACATTAATAATCACATATCTGTTCTTCCATTTCGGAGTTCTTGACAATTGGTTCTATGCCGTTGTAGGACTTTTGTTGGTTGCTGTCATAGCATTTCTGTTTACTACAGTGGCTGCAAATGCAATTGCAATTGTTGGAACAAACCCTGTTTCCGGAATGACTTTGATGACGCTGATACTCGCTTCCATCATTCTGGTTGCAACAGGATTGAAAGGCACAGCCGGCATGGTTTCAGCTCTTATTATCGGAGGTGTTGTTTGCACTGCATTGTCAATGGCGGGAGGATTCATTACAGACCTTAAAATCGGATACTGGCTGGGAACAACTCCGGCAAAGCAGGAAACTTGGAAATTCTTGGGAACATTGGTTTCTGCAGCAACAGTTGGTGGCGTTATTCTAGTTCTAAACAAGACTTATGGATTTACTAGCGGACAGCTCGCTGCACCTCAGGCTAATGCAATGGCAGCAGTTATTGAACCGTTAATGAACGGAACTGGCGCGCCATGGGCTTTGTATGCAATCGGAGCAGTTCTGGCTGTTATATTAAATTTCTGCGGAATACCGGCTCTTGCATTTGCTCTTGGCATGTTTATTCCAATTGAACTCAACACTCCTTTGCTTATAGGTGGAGCCATAAGCTGGTATGTCGGCAGCAGAAGTAAAGATGAAGCATTGAATGCAGCGAGACTGCAGAAAGGAACTCTCCTTTCATCAGGATTCATCGCCGGAGGAGCATTGATGGGTGTTATCAGCGCAATCTTAAGATTTGCGGATATAAATTTATATTGCACAGAATGGGCTTCGGGCGCAATGGCAGAATGGCTTGCAGTTGTTATGTACGTATTGCTAATGGTTTATTTGACTAAGAGTTCATTAAGCGCAAATAAATAGCAAGCCAAACAGGCCTTTGCCTGATAAGATAATCAGGCAAAGGCAAAATCATCAGTCAATAAATATTAATACAACAACAATTATTTTATGGAAACACCGGAAATCAATATAGGCATAGTTAAAGGAGAAAGTATCTTTTTCTCTTTCAATGGAGAATATATCCTTGCAGAAACGGGAGCATTAATCACAGGAGAACAAAAGGTTTCCGTAAATAATGGAAAGATTCTTTTCAATGGCAAGTGGCACGACGAGCTGTTCTTCGAACCCACAGGAGATGATGTTTCGTTCGACCTTATGGATGTTACAATAGGTATTGACTTCCATTGGGAACGCAAGGAAAATCAGCGATTCAAAGGAGCTCTTAATCTGATTGTTGATGGAGAGTCTATTGTTGCAATCAATCAAATTGACATAGAAAGTTATCTCAGCAGCGTAATTTCTTCAGAGATGAACTCTGATGCTCCGGGAGAATTCCTTAAAGCTCATGCTGTAATATCAAGAAGCTGGGTTATGTCGCAAATAAGGAAATCATTGCGCAGACATGAAGACAGCAAAGGTGAAGGGCAGGTTGAAACAGAAAACCGAAGAATCAAGTGGTACGACCGCGAAGACCACAAGCTTTTCGATGTCTGTGCAGACGACCATTGCCAGCGCTATCAAGGAATAAGCCGCAAGACAAATCCTCAAATCGAGAAGATAATAGACAAGACATACGGTGAAGTCCTTATGTATGACGGTGAAATCTGCGATGCCCGATTCTCAAAATGCTGCGGCGGAGCCATTGAGGAATTTGATGCGTGTTGGGAAGATATTTCCGTTCCATATCTTAAATCTGCCGGAGACAATCAATATGATTTGCTTATCGAAGATTTAACCAAGGAAGAAGACGCGGAAAAATGGATTCGCAGTTCTCCAAATGCTTTCTGCAACACTCACGACAAACAATTGTTGCAGAAAATCCTAAACAACTACGATTGCGAGACTCCGGATTTCTACAGGTGGAAAGTTTCATATTCACAGGAAACACTGAGTAAACTTATAGAAAAAAGGACAGGAATAGATTTCGGAAATATTATAGACTTGGTTCCCATCAAACGTGGAAAATCAGGAAGAATATATGAACTGATGATCAAAGGCAGCAAACGCAATATGGTTATTGGCAAAGAGTTGGAGATCAGACGTTCCCTTTCCGAATCACATCTCTACAGCTCAGCCTTCGTAGTAGATAAGGTTATGGGCAAGGATGGAGTGCCTGAAGAATTCACTCTCACCGGAAGCGGATGGGGACATGGCGTCGGACTTTGCCAAATCGGAGCAGCAGTTATGAGCACAGAAGGATATACTTATAAGGAAATCTTGAAACATTATTTTCCCGGCTCTGTTCTGGAAAAAATTTATGAAAAAGAAAAATGAGCAGATATACAATTCTTTTTATAATAGCAGTCTATTTCGGGCTGCTATTATTTATTGCATGGTTAACAGGAAGGAAAAGTAGCAGCAACGATGCTTTCTTTACGGGCAACAGGCAATCACCATGGTACATAGTTTCTATAGGAATGATCGGCACTTCCCTGTCCGGTGTGACTTTCGTTTCTGTTCCCGGCATGGTGAGAAGTATCGACATGACATATATGCAAACCGTATTTGGTTTTTTCGTCGGATATATTATCATTGCGCACATACTACTTCCACTCTACTATAAGCTAAAACTAACATCAATTTACAGTTATCTGAAAGATAGAATAGGTCATAGAGGCTATAAAACCGGGGCTTCTTTTTTCCTGTTGTCTAAAAGCATAGGTGCAGCGGCAAGACTTTATCTCGTGGTTCTGATTCTTCAGCATTATGTGTTTGATGCGTTCAATATACCTTTTGCTGTAACTGTCATATTAAGTATATTGCTTGTCTGGATTTATACCTTCCGCAGTGGCATCAAGACAATTATATGGACAGACACAATACAAGCAATATGCCTTATTGCCATGTTGGTTGTAATCATATGGCAAGTCAAGGACGCTTTGGGCATGAGCTTTGTAGAAATGAGCACTTCCGTTGCTAACAATCCTCATTTCCGCATTTTCGAATTTAACGACTGGAACAGTTCCCAACATTTCGCCAAACAGTTCTTCAGTGGAATATTCATAACAATAGTAATGACCGGGCTTGATCAGGATATGATGCAGAAGAATCTCTCATGCAGGAATCTGAAAGAGGCGCAAAAGAATATGTACACTTACGGATTTGCCTTCACTCCGGTGAATTTCCTGTTTTTGGTTTTAGGAATACTTCTCCTTATTGTTGCCGAGCAGAAGCAAATAGCCTTGCCAGAGCTCAGTGATGACATATTACCGATGTTCTGCACTTCCGGAATATTGGGAAACAGCATACTTATTTTCTTCACCATCGGGATTATTGCAGCAGCATTCAGCAGTGCCGACTCGGCATTGACAGCCCTCACCACTTCTTTCTGTATAGATATTTTGGATATACAGAACGACAGTGAAAAACAGGCAAAACGCAAACGACTGATGATTCATATTGCAATATCAATAGTTTTTGCCCTCATTATTCTGGTTATAAAAGAAGTGAACAACAGAAGTATTATTGACGCAATATATATGATTGCATCATATACATACGGACCACTGCTCGGAATGTTTATTTTCGGCTTATTTACCAAACGCTTGGTAAAAGACAAGTTTGTTCCGTATATTTGCATCATATCTCCGGTAATCAGCTTTGGCATTAATTATGTTGTTGAAAACACAACAGACTATATTTTCGGATATGAAATATTGATGATAAATGCAGCCATAACATTCTTTGGAATGTGGCTTACTTCAAGCAATAGCCGGGAAACCAGTTCTTCATTAGAAATTAAAAACTAAATTTTCATGGAAATAAAAAGCGCAGAATTCGTTATCAGTAATACTAACGTAAAAAAGTGTCCGGAAGGAAACAAACCTGAATATGCTTTTATCGGACGAAGCAACGTTGGCAAATCATCATTGATAAACATGCTGACAGCAAAAAAAGGTTTGGCTATGACTTCCCAGAAGCCTGGAAAAACCATGCTTATCAATCATTACATAATAAATGACGAATGGTATCTGGTGGACCTTCCAGGTTATGGCTTTGCACAACGTGGCAAAGAAGGACGTGAAAACATACGCAAGATTATTGAAAGTTACATTCTGATGCGTGAGCAACTTACTTGTCTCTTTGTCTTGCTCGACTGCCGCCATTCTCCTCAAAAAATAGATTTGGAATTTATGGAATGGTTGGGTGAAAACGGTGTTCCGTTCGTTATAATATTTACAAAGACTGACAAAATCAGCAAAGGCAGACTGGCAGAAAACACTGAAGTGTATAAGAAAAAGCTTCTCGAAACTTGGGAAGAATTACCTCCTATCCTCTTCTCTTCATCAGAGAAAAAAGAAGGAAGAGATGATATATTAGATTTCATTGATAACATCAACAAATCAGTAAACGAATAAAAACAAAAAGCCTGGTCAACACCAACCGGTCCGACCAGGCTTTTTTGTATATTAATATGTCCAAATAATTACGGATTATAGATTTCTAATCCAGATGTTACGATAAGCAACAGCAACACCATGATCCTGAAGCAACAAAGGCAATCTGCCATGAGCCTTGTATGTTGGGAATCCAATATACGGAGTATTACCTTTCAGGATATAGTTATTCTGAACCAAGATACCGTTCAAAACAACAGTAACCATTGCCGGTGATTCCAATGCGCCATCAGTTGTGAAACGTGGAGCTTTATAATAGATATCATAAACCTGCCATTTTTCAGTTCCAGTAAATGCATTAGCCAAAGGAGCCTGCTGTTTGTAAACACTACCAACCATACCGTTTACATAAGTAGGATTGTCTTCGCCATCCAAAACCTGAACTTCATAAATGCTCTGAAGGAAAATACCACTGTTACCCTTCATCTGCAAAGTATTCTTCGGACCAGCTTTAGGAGTTTTGAATTCAATATGCAACTGGCAGTCACCGAAATATTCTTTTGTCTGAACGTCGCCGCCACCAGGAACGATTACCATTGCGCCGTCTTCAATTTTCCAAGTAGGATCAGTAAACTTACCATCTTTTGGAGTCACCCATTTTGACAAATCTTTTCCGTCAAACAATACGATTGCATCTGATGGTGGATTACCTGGTTTATCACCTGGTTGAACTTTAGGTGGCTGAGGAGTATACCATTCTGTAGCTGCTGGAGAAACATGTCCACCTTGCTGAGCGTTTGCTGCTGTAAAAGCACAAACCAAACTGATTAAAAGAAGAATTTTTTTCATGTTTTTAAATATTAGTTAGCTATAAATTAGGTTTAATTATTTCATCACATAGTATTCTGCCTTGTGTTTTCTTGAACAAATATATTAGTTTTTCAACAAATAACACAAAAAAACCTGCTCAAATTTATTCATCACGGCTTTTTTACATAATGAATAAATCAAAGCAGGTTTAATAAAATATATCTAATAGCCTAATATTCTGAATTTAGAGATATGCTACTTCTTTACCTCTGACATTATCATCAATTTTTCCATCAGAATATGCCAACTGGCCATTTACATATGTTTTCCATACGGAATGGTGGAAAGTATATCCTTCAAATGGCGACCAGCCGCATTTAGTCAATATATTTTCCGGAGCAACTGTCCAATGCTTTTCCGGATCTATCAGAACCAAGTCTGCATAATATCCCGGGCGGATAAATCCTCTCCTGTCAATATTAAATAATATAGCCGGATTATGTGCCATTTTCTCCACAACCTTCTCATATGTGAAAAGTCCGGACTTAGCCATCTTAAGCATAGCAACCAAAGAATGCTGAACCAACGGACCTCCGGATGCAGCCTTCAGGCATGAACCTTCTTTTTCCGAAAGAAGATGTGGCGCATGGTCTGTCGCTACAATATCAATAAGATTATTGTTTACAGCCTCGCGCAAAGCATCACGGTCAGCAGCTGTTTTTATTGACGGATTCCATTTTATTCTGTTGCCGAAACGGGCATAATCACTATCGTCAAACCAAAGATGATGAACGCAAACTTCACCTGTAATCTTCTTTTCCGACAATGGCAAGGAATTGTCCAGCAAAGTAGTTTCCTTTGCAGTTGACAAATGAAGTATATGCAATCTTGAACCAAGACGAGTAGCCAACTCAACAGCCTCGGAAGATGAAGCATAACAAGCCTCTTCGCTTCTTATTTTGCTATGGAAAGATATATCCAAATCTTCACCATACAAAGAAGTGTAATGAGCGATGTTGCGTTTAATCACTTCCTCTTTCTCTGCATGGATAGCAATCAGCATTCCAGTTTCACCAAACAGGCGTTCCAATGTTTCCTTATTGTCCACAAGCATATTTCCTGTTGAAGAACCAAGGAACAGCTTCAATCCGGGAACACGGCTTCTGTCCAGCTTCTTTATTTCATCCATATTATCATTCGTTCCACCGAAGAAGAATGAATAATTGGCAACTGAAGTTTCTGCCGCCCTGCGGAATTTCCATTCCAAATTCTCAATTGTAGTTGTCTGAGGTTTTGTGTTCGGCATATCCATAAATGTCGTAACACCTCCGGCAACTGCCGCACGGCTTTCTGTTCCGATATCAGCTTTGTGAGTCAAACCCGGTTCACGGAAATGCACCTGGTCGTCGATACATCCGGGAATAAGCCATTTGCCAGTCGCATCAACAACTTCAGCTCCGTCGATATCCGGACAATTGCCCTCGAATATCTCAGCAATCTTATCCCCTTCTATTAAAAGAGAGCCGACATAGCGACGGCCCTCATTTATTATTTCTGCATTTTTAATCAGTGTCTTATGCATAAATCTCTTTTTTATTTCAAACCTCTGTTCTTAAGCAATGGCTCAGTGTTAGGAGTTTTTCCACGGAAATTCTTATACATATCCATAGCATCGTCAATGCAACCCGGCATCAAAACATACTGACGGAATTTCTGAGCAACTTCCTGATTGAAAATATCTCCTGTTTCCTTGAATGCTTCATAAGCATCAGCATCAAGAACTTCTGCCCACATATAGCTATAATAACCAGCTGTGTAGCCGCCGCCCATTGTGTGGTTGAAGTATGTTGTACGGTATCTTGACGGAATCTGCTTCAACAAGCCGCGTTTGCCAAGAGTTTCAGACTCAAATTTCACGATATCCAAGTCTGCAGGAATTTCCTTAAGAACGTGATAGTCCATATCAAGATACGAAGCTGCAATATATTCTGTTGTAGCAAAACCCTGACCATATTTATCACTTTCTTCTATTTTCTTCACAAGCTCAGTTGGGATAACTTCACCAGTCTGATAATGTTTAGCATAAACTTTCAAAACTTCAGGTTCAAGAACCCAATGTTCCATAATCTGAGAAGGAAGTTCAACGAAATCACGAGGAACACTTGCAACTCCGGAATAATGAACATTTCTGAAGAAATTATGCAATGCATGTCCAAACTCATGGAACAAAGTCTTAGCTTCGTCAACACTCAACAAAGCAGGTTGTCCGGCAGCAGGCTGAGTAAAGTTGCAAACAACAGTTACAATAGGAGCCTGATATTTGCCGTCAACATATGACTGCGGACGATATGAACCGCACCATGCTCCACCGCGCTTGCTTTCACGTGGGAAGAAATCCATATAAAGCACACCAAGGCTTGAACCATCTTTGTCCTTGCATTCAAATGCCTGTGCATCCGGATGTGGCAATGGAATATCGCTCAACGCAGTGAAAGTAATTCCATACAATCTGTTAGCTACATAGAAAGCTCCATCACGCACATTTTCAAGTTTAAGATACGGACGGACTTCATTCTCATCGATAGAGAATTTTGCTTTCTTAGCTTTTTCGAAATAATATCTCCAATCCCAGCCTTCAGCAGTGAAGTTATTGCCTTCTTTCTTGATTTCGCCCTGAATGTCAGCCAATTCTTCTTTAGCTTTAGCCAAAGCCGGAGCCCAAACTTCATCCAGAAGATTATATACATTCTGCTCATTCTTAGCCATACGAGTGTCAAGCACGAAAGCAGCATAATCATCACAACCCATCAATTTAGCCTTTTCAAGTCGTGCAGCAATCAATTTCTTCACAACTTCCTTATTGTCGGCATCATTATTGTTGTTTCCACGATTGATATAACCGTTGAAAATCTTCTCACGAAGTTCGCGGTTGTCAGCATACTGCAAGAAAGGCATTACGCTAGGATTCTGAAGAGTAAACACCCATTTGCCTTCCATGCCCTCGCTTGCCGCAGTAGCAGCAGCATTGGCAATCAAGCTTTCAGGAAGTCCTGCCAAATCCTCTTTCTTGTCGATTACAAGCTTGAAGTCATTAGTTTCCTTAAGCATATTCTGTCCGAAAGTAAGCTGAAGCATTGAGATTTCATTGTTCAACTCACGCAACTTAGCCTGCTTGTCTTCCGGAAGATTTGCACCGCCACGAACGAAATCCTTATAAGTTTCTTCAAGAAGCTTCATCTGCTCCTTGTCAAGATTCAGTTCGTTTCTCTTTTCATAAACTTCTTTTACTCTTGCAAAAAGACGAGGATTAAGGCTTATATCATCGCTATGTTTTGACAAAAGCGGAGAAAGCTCACGGCTCAAAGCCTGCATCTCGTCACTTGTATTTGCACTGTTCAAACCATAAAATACAGCGCTTACCTTACGGAGCAATTTTCCGCTCTGGTCCAATGCAGCAATAGTGTTTTCAAAATCAGGAGTTGAACGCTGATTTATAATAGCATCTATTTCCTTTGCCTGTTCTTCCATTCCCTGGATAAAGGCAGGCTTGTAATGTTCCAACTTTATTTTATCGAAAGGAGGAACACCAAAAGGCGTTGTATATTCCGTAAGGAATGGATTCTCGCCAACAACTTCAGCAGATTTCTGTGCGCCGCCACCTCCACATGCCGACAACATAGCAGCCAATCCGGCTGTCAGAAAAATTTTCTTCATAAATTCAAAGTTATTATTGTTTTATTCAAGTTTTGCAAGCCCAATCTTCAGTTAACAAAGTTGACAAGGAAACAACTAACAGCAGTTTGTTCCCTTGCCAACTTGTTCCTGAAGCCTCGTCTTCTCTCAAAAGTATATTTTATTGTTTCTTAGCAGCCTCAACTTCCTCAGCATGCAACGGAAGTTTCTTACCCAAAAGGCGTGCGCCTGTTTCAGTAATCAGATAATCCTCTTCGTTTCTTATACCGCTGAAGTCCTTATATGTCTCAAGCTTGTCGTAGTTCAGGAATTCAGTGAACTTGTTCTGGCCTCTCCACAAATCAATCAATTCAGGAATAAAATAAATACCAGGTTCGATTGTCAGAACAAATCCAGGTTCAAGCTCACGGCCCAATCTCAACGACTTGCGTCCAAACTGAGTGCTCTTCGGCTTTCCGTTATATCCCACATAAACTTCACCCAAATTCTCCATATCGTGAACATCCAAGCCCATCATATGTCCCAAACCACAAGGCATAAACATTGCATGAGCACCGGCTTTTACAGCTTCCATCGGGTCACCTTTGGCAAAACCAAGGTCCTTCATACCCTGCATAATAACTGCGCAAGACTTTTCATATACATCCACGAAAGGAATACCCGGACGAAGCTCAGCAACTGCAGCCTCGTGAGCAGCCACCTGAATGTCATATACATCACGCTGACGCTGAGTAAACTTGTCGTCTGCAGGAATTGTTGACGACATATCACCGGCATAACCCATTTCAGTTTCTGCACCGGCATCCAGCAAAAGCATATCACCGCTTTTAATCATATTGCTATGGTCGTGATTGTGCAATGTCTGACCGTTAACAGTTGCAATAATAGGGAACGACAACTGATAATCATGTTTGTATGCAGCCTCAGCAACAGCAGCAGCAACTTCACATTCACGAATGCCCGGACGGACAGTACGCATAGCTGCAAGATGCATATCAGCAGTTACAACACAAGCCTTTTCAATTTCTTCAATTTCTTCGGCAGATTTATAATTTCTCTGATTTACTACGCCATATATGAAAGGGACAGATGGCTGTTCAGCACCAGGAGCCACACCCAACCAGGCAAGAAGCTTGATTTGATGTTCGGCGCGATATGTAGGCAAATAATGAATTGTCTGTCCTTTGCTCTGGGCAGATTTCAAATATGATTCTATTTCTTTATACGGTCTGACTTCTCTTATACCTGCAGCCTCGCTTTTTTCTTTCAAAGTTGGCTGAGTTCCCATCCATACAATAGCATCAATAGTCAACTCATCACCAAAAATGATTTCCTTGTCATTGTCGATATCAATAACGGCAGACAATCCTGCATAAGGAAGTCCAAAGAAATAAAGGAAAGTTGAATCCTGACGGAAATGATATGTATTATCTGCATAGTTCATGCCACTTTCATCATTTCCCAAAAACAACAGCAGTCCTGAACCGACTGTTTTTTTCAATTGAGCCCTGCGGGCAATGTAAGTTTCTTTTGCAAACATAAGATTAGCTATTTTAATACGGCCGGGTGCCGAAACCGAAAATTCCGACACACGGCCTTTATTGTTTTACATGTATCAAAGATACTAAGTTAATCTAAGTTTTGCAAATTAATATTTATCCTTTTGCATGCATCACCAGCAAAGGAGTATTTGTGTGGAACAACATCCTGCGTGCAATGCTCGGACTGAACATTCTGGCAAGAATATTTCTCCTGTAAGTGCTCAATGCCAATATATCAATATTCTGATAGCGCACGAATTTCTCTATCGCTAGCAGCAAATCCCCGTCATCAAGCACAGTATATGAAATATTCGCATCCGGATACTGCTTCTTGAAATACTCTTTTGCGCCGGACAGTCTTATCTCATTCCAGTCGTTGCGGCTAGTCGAAATATTGAAAAGATGAATATTTACATCATATCCGGCAAACACTTCCATAAAAGCGTCAAACACCAGCAAATCCCTTTCATTGAAAGAAGTCGCAAAAGCAACATTCTTAACCTTTGCCAAGTCGTTGAAAGGAGTATCCTCAGGAATAGCAAGCACCGGAACCTTATTCAGTTCAATAACTTCACCGGTGACACTACCAATCAAATCAGCATCTTTCTGGTCCGAGCCCCTGGTTCCCATTATGATTATATCAGGTCTGTATTCCTTTCCGTAAGCAATAATCTCTTCTTCAGGCAAGCCCTCACGCAAAACATAATTGAATTCCACCATCGGAAGTTCGCCATCCTCCATCTTCTTGTTCAGCACACTGCAAATTCCTTCCATATCCCTCTGCACCTTGTCACGCAAATGCTCCGGAGAATCCTCTTCTTTCAAATGATAAGCCGTGGTATCACCTATAGGAGCAGCAGTCGGGAAATATGGAGTGTAATATGCATGCATAATCATCACCTCAGCATTTTTCTTAAATGCATAGTTTATACCAATCTCACAAGCCTTCAACGAATAATCCGAAAAATCAACCGGGATCAGTATTTTACCAATATGAGGATCCTTTGCCACCTTTTCCTCTTTTTCATCCAACCATTTACTGTCTTCAATAATTCTCAAGGCATGAGGAAGGTCTGTTTCCTTTATTCTGATACGGACTCCGGCAGATACAACCGGCTGAATCTGATTCACATTGTGAATATACACTTCAATACCTTCAGTTTCCAACAGAGTCTTAAGGATTTGAGCTTTCTCGAAAGTATGTATAGCTAATGTTACCAGTTTGTCTTCCATAATCTATCTCCTTTCTTTTCTTATGTAATTATTATACAATTATCAGCCCTTTATTATTAAACAGTTTTGCCTGAAAAATAGTTCGGGAATTGAATAAAAAAGATGGAATATAATCTATTTGTCAATCTTCTTCTTCCGCCAATATCTCCATTGCCCTGTCATATATTGTTGTGTCGTCCAGAACAACAATTCCTCCATCAGGACCTGGTTCAATATGCAGCCCGCAACTTTGCCCGTCTTTGAAATTCTGAGCTCCAAAATAGTTTCTTACTGTCTCCACGGATATTCCCAACTCATCAGCTATTCGGTGCGTTGTCCCATCAGGCAAACTGTCTTTTAGTTTTCTCAATTCATTAAACGAAATTACTTTCGGCATTTATCTATCTTTTTTATTTGTTAAACTTATATCTTTTTCTTCGACTAACATAGTTATTTATTTTGGTTGGTGCAAATTTATGGGGGGATAATGTGGGAAATCTTTATTATGGGGGATTTTATAGGGCGGAAAGGATGATATGAAAATCCGCCTCTGCAAAGCCAAATACAAAGATGTTGTCTCTCCGGTCGAAATCAGAAAAATGGAGAGTACAAGGATTAATATGGGCAGGAATATTATTGGGGAGTTTAGGAGGTTGGTTGAAAAGGGCTGTAATTGTAAATCATTAGTGAAGAAATAAGTATAATCAATAATTATATATACAAAAAGCCCCCGTTAAGGACGAGGGCAACCTAAATGTTTTCACAACGGAATAATCCTTATTGTGATTAGCTTCAAATTACGTCTGCAAATATATAATTTTTTTCTTAAGCAAATTATTTTATGAAAAAATATTACATTTGGGAAAATGTTAAATTTAATATATCATGAAATACAGACTCGGTTTAGATATTGGAACAAATAGTATAGGATGGGCAGTTGTCGGAACATCAACAAATGAAGATGGTAAAGAAATACCTTCGAGAATAATTTCTTCTGGTAGTAGAATTATACCTATGGATGCAGGAAGTTTAAGTGACTTTGACAAAGGAAACTCGATTTCAAAAACATCTGAGAGAACTAGACAAAGGAGTATAAGACGCTTGTATGAAAGGGGAAAACTTCGCCGTGAAAGATTGCATAGAATATTATCATTAATAGGATTTCTCCCAGAACATTATTCAAAAGAACTTGACAGATATGGTAAATTCATTAATGATAATGAACCTAAAATTGCTTGGGTAAAAGATGACAGCAGCCATTATAATTTTGTTTTTAAAGATTCTTTTCTTGAAATGATAGAAGATTTCAAGAAAAACAATCCTGTTATAGTGTCAGACTCAAAAAAAGTTCCATATGATTGGACTATTTATTATTTGAGAAAAAAAGCATTGAACTATAAAATTTCAAAAGAAGAGCTATCATGGATAATTCTGAGTTTTAATCAGAAAAGAGGATATTTTCAGTTGAGAGGAGAAGAAGAGGAAAAGGATAATACTAAAAAAGAAGAGTTTTACGCTCTGAAAGTTGTTGATGTTGAGGACAGTGGTGATAAAAAAGGAAATTCTGTCTGGTATAATGTCAAGTTGGAAAATGGATGGGTTTACAGACGAGCAAGTGCTATTCCTTTGGATTGGATTGGAAAAACCAAAGATTTTATTGTTACAACAGAATTGGAAAAAGACGGAACCGAAAAGAGAGATAAATATGGAGAAATAAAACGCTCTTTCCGTGCTCCCAAAGAAGATGACTGGTCATTGATGATGCTGAAAACAGAATCAGACATAAAGTTCTCTGGAAAAACTGTCGGTGAATATATTTATGATGCCTTACTTGAAAATCCAGAACAAAAAATCAAGGGAAGACTGGTAAGAACAATAGAACGGCACCATTATCGTGATGAACTTTTAAAGATATTAACTAAACAAAAAGAATTTCACAAAGAATTACAAGACAAAAAGATTTATGAAAGATGCATAGAAGAATTATACCCAAACAACTTCTCTCATCGTAATCTTATATCAGCCAGAGATATGGTATATCTATTGGTTGATGATATTCTATTTTATCAAAGACCTTTAAAGAGTAAAAAATCTTTGATAGACAACTGTCCTTATGAAAAGAATTCATATACAAATAAAGAAACTGGAGAAATATGTTTCGCACCATTGAAATGTATTGCAAAGTCACATCCCCTTTTCCAGGAATTCCGTCTATGGCAATTTCTGTCTAATATTCGTATTTATCAAAAAGACAAACTGGTTGATGGAAAACTCAAAACAGATGTTGATGTTACATCTGAATATTTAAAGTCTGAAGATGATTACGTTGCTCTTTTTGAATGGCTCAACAATAAAAAAAATATAAAACAGGATAAATTCCTGTCATACCCAGCTTTTGAAATAAACAAGAATATACGAAATAATTTCAGGTGGAATTATGTTGAAGATAAACCATATCCATGCAACGAAACACATTCTTTAATATTGGAATACCTGCAAAAAGCGGGATTAGAGGACTTTGTCTTCGACAGCACTTTTGAAGAATCCTTATGGCATATCCTATATTCTGTTTCTGGAAAAGAGGAATTGAAAAAAGCATTGACTTCTTTTGCAAAGAGAAATTCGCTTGACAACACTTTTGTTGATGCTTTTATAAATATCCCTCCTTTTGAAAAATCTTATGGAGCATATTCGGCAAAAGCTATAAAAAAACTTTTGCCTTTGATGCGCATGGGTAAATATTGGAATGAAAATAATATAGATGATACGACAAAAGACAGAATTGAAAAAATTATAAACGGAGAGGTTGACTGTAATATAAGCGAACAAGTTCGTGAAAAGACTAAGTCTTTGAATGATTTGAACTCATTCAAAGGACTGCCATTATGGCTTGCATGCTACATCGTTTATAACAGACATTCTGAAGCTAGCGATATTGAAAAATGGAAATCGCCATCTGATATTGATATTTTCCTGAAAAATTTCAAACAACACTCTTTAAGAAATCCAATTGTCGAACAAGTCGTTATGGAAACTCTACGAACTGTTCGCGACATCTGGAAAGAAATCGGGCACATAGATGAAATTCACGTAGAATTAGGTCGCGAAATGAAAAACAATGCTGAAAGCAGAAAGAAAATAACTTCTAAAGCATTGGAAAACGAAAATACAAATCTACGTATCAAGGCTTTACTTATGGAGTTTATGAATCCTGATTTGGGAATAGAAAACGTTCGTCCTTATTCTCAATCTCAACAGGAAATATTCCGTATTTATGAAGAAGGTGTGTGGAATAGCATTTCAGACAAAGATCCGGAAAAAGAGGAAATAGTTGCGATATTAAAAAAGTTCAATGAGTCTGATGTTAAAAAACGCCCTAGCCAATCAGAAATAAAAAGATATAAATTATGGCTGGAACAAAAATACTGTTCTCCATATACAGGGAATATCATACCTTTAGGCAAACTGTTTACTCCTTCTTATGAAATAGAACACATTATTCCTCAGTCACTATATTTTGATGATTCGTTGAGTAATAAAGTAATTTGTGAAGCAGAAGTAAATAAGCTGAAAAGCAACATGCTTGGATATGAATTTATAAAGAAACATAATGGAGAGAAAGTTACATTGAACGGTGGAAAAACAGTAAATATTTTTTCTACTGAAGAATATGAACACTTTGTCAAGGAACATTATTCTTCAAACAGAACTAAAATGAAAAAGTTACTGATGGAAGATATTCCGAACCAGTTCATAGAACGTCAGCTGAACGACAGTAGATATATAAGCAAATATGTTACCAGACTACTTTCAAATATAGTTCGTGAAGAAGGAGAACAAGAATATGTCTCTAAAAATATAATAATTTGCAACGGCTCAATAACCGACAGATTGAAAAAGGATTGGGGTGTCAATGATGTATGGAATAAAATTATTATTTCAAGATTTAAAAGGCTTAATGAAATGACTGAATCACACGATTTTATTTCTGTTAGCGCTAATGGTCATGAAATACCTACGGTTCCATTTCATTTACAGAAAGGTTTTAATAAAAAGCGAATAGACCACAGACATCATGCTATGGACGCAATAGTAATTGCTTGCGCTGACAGAAATATAGTAAATTATTTGAATAACGAATCTGCACGAAGTGATGCAAAAATATCACGTTTTGATTTGCAGCGTTTGCTATGTACAAAAAAAATAGTAGATGAAAAAGGAAACTATAAATGGACAATTAATCAGCCTTGGGAAACATTCAGCCATGATGTTTACACCTCTCTTTCTGATATAATAGTTAGTTTTAAACAGAATCTGAGAGTAATAAACAAAACTGTCAATCATTACCAACATTACAATGAAGAAGGGAAAAAGGTTATGACTAAGCAGGTAAAAGGAGACAGTTGGGCTATACGTAAATCTATGCATAAAGAAACCGTTTTCGGAGAAATCAATTTAAGAAGTATTGAAACTGCCACTTTAAAATCAGTTTTGGCTAATCCTGATTCTATTGTAAACAAAGATTTAAAAAGAAAAATAAAAGAACTTTTAACCCTGAATTACAAAGAAAAGGATATCAAATCTTATTTTGATAATAATTCGGAAATTTGGAGTGATATTGATTTGAAGAAAATCAAAGTATATGTTTTCTCTAAAGATACAAAGGACAGATTCTTTGCAACACGCAAAAAACTTGATGAAAGCTTTGACAGGAAAAAAATATTGGAAAGTATAACTGATTCTGGTATAAAGAAGATTTTGCTTCGCCATCTAGAAATAAATGGAGGAAATCCTTCTTTAGCTTTTTCACCTGATGGTATAGATATGATGAATAAGAATATAAAGGATTTGAATAATGGAAAAGAACATAAACCTGTTATTAGTATAAGATGGTTTGAAAAATCCAGGAAATTTCCGGTAGGATTGAAAGGTTCCAAAGCATCAAAGTTTGTAGAAGCAGCAAAAGGTACAAAATTGTTTTTTGCTGTTTATGAATCCGAAATTTTAGACAAAAAAACAGGGGAAATCAAAAAGAAAAGGAGTTTTACTTCTTTACCTTTAAATCTGGTTATAAACAGATTAAAACAAGGATTGCCTCCTGCTCCTGATGATGAAAACGGTAATCATCCTTTATTCGTGTTATCTCCAAATGACTTGGTTTATGTACCATCGCAAGAGGAAATATCAAAAGGAGAAATTATAAAGCCTATAAATAAAGAAAGGATTTATAAAATGGTAAGTTGTGAAGGAACACAATGTTTTTTTATAAAACAAACTATATCTGCTTGTATTGTTGATAAATATGAATTTTCCACATCAAATAAAATGGAAAAAAGTATTAATGATGAAATGATAAAGGAAATATGTTTCCCTTTAAAAGTAAACAGACTAGGTAAAATTGAAGAAATATTATGATAAAGAAAACATTATATTTTGGCAGTCCTGTCTATTTATCACCGAGGAATTCTCAATTAGTTATAAAACTTCCGGAAGTGGAGAACAACCCTTCACTTCCGGAAAGGATGAAGCAACAGTCCGAAGTAACAAAACCAATTGAGGATATTGGTGTTATTGTATTGGATAATAAAAGAATTACAATAACATCAGGACTGATAGACGCTTTATTGGTAAACAATTGTGCAATTATATCGTGCAATGAAAAAAGTATGCCAATAGGATTGATGCTACCATTATATGGGAACAGCACACAAAGCGAGCGCTTCCGATATCAGATAGAATCTTCATTACCATTAAAAAAACAACTATGGCAACAAACTATACAAGCTAAAATAAACAATCAGGCTTCTGTATTGAGTGAATGTAAAAATGAAGTTGTCAAATGTATGAAAATATGGGCTTCGGAAGTAAAAAGTGGTGATACTGACAATATGGAAGCTAGAGCTGCTGCATACTATTGGAAATATTTATTTTCCCATATTAAGAATTTCACGCGTGACAGAAATGGAATATGTCCGAACAACCTCCTGAACTACGGATATGCCATTTTAAGAGCCATAGTTGCAAGAGCATTGGTTTCAAGTGGTTTATTACCGACTTTGGGTATACATCATCATAACCGTTACAATGCATATTGCCTTGCAGATGACATAATGGAACCTTATCGTCCATATGTCGATAAACTGGTTTACGATATTGTTGAAAAATATGGAGATGAAATAGAACTCAATAAAGAAATAAAGGCACAGTTGCTGATTATACCGACACTTGAAGTAATTATTTCCGGAAAAAGAAGCCCATTAATGATTGCAGTGAGTCAAACCACAGCCTCTTTATATAAATGTTTTACCGGAGAATTACGCAAAGTCATATATCCGGAATATTAATATTATGGATAGATTTAGTGAATATAGAATAATGTGGATATTGGTTCTCTTTGATTTGCCTACTGAAACAAAAAAAGACAAAAAGGCTTATTCGCTCTTTAGAAAGAATCTTCAGAGGGATGGATTCACTATGTTTCAATTCTCCATATATGTTCGTCATTGTGCAAGTAGCGAAAATGCTGCAGTTCATATAAAAAGGGTTAAATCTTTTCTCCCGGAATTTGGAAAAGTAGGCATTATCTGCATAACAGATAAACAATTCAGCCAAATTGAATTGTTTTACGGAAAAAAGCCTCTTGAAATTAATAGTCCTGGGCAACAATTGGAGCTATTCTAAAATAATAAATTTCACCATAAAACTGGATTTATTATTTATATACTATTCATTTTTATATTTCTACCCATTGAGATACAGCATTAAATTACAGCACTTTATACATATTGTGCTGTAATTGCTGTGTAAAGATAGTAATTTGAAAGCTAATCACAACTCATAACCTGGATCGCCTACATACGGAAGAGCTGTAATTGCTGTGTAAAGATAGTAATTTGAAAGCTAATCACAACCTTTTTCTATAAGCATTTTTCTTGTGTAAGGCTGTAATTGCTGTGTAAAGATAGTAATTTGAAAGCTAATCACAACAAGGTAATGTTTACTTCGTAACAGGAGAAGCTGTAATTGCTGTGTAAAGATAGTAATTTGAAAGCTAATCACAACGTTGTCTTAACGTCTGTATGGCCGAGTAAAGCTGTAATTGCTGTGTAAAGATAGTAATTTGAAAGCTAATCACAACACAGAAAAAGATATAGATTATGATGAAAGAGCTGTAATTGCTGTGTAAAGATAGTAATTTGAAAGCTAATCACAACTAAAGGCTTGACACAGTATTACACCCCCGCGCTGTAATTGCTGTGTAAAGATAGTAATTTGAAAGCTAATCACAACCAAGGCTAACAATTTCCCATCAATAAAGCAGCTGTAATTGCTGTGTAAAGATAGTAATTTGAAAGCTAATCACAACGCTTGCTTCATCACGCATATAATTAGGGTCGCTGTAATTGCTGTGTAAAGATAGTAATTTGAAAGCTAATCACAACCGTTGATAATTTTAACCAAAACTCTAACATGCTGTAATTGCTGTGTAAAGATAGTAATTTGAAAGCTAATCGCAAATACCAAGAGCCGCCATAAAGCGGCTCTTTTAACATTTTTACGCCCTCATCTCCCCCCACTTATCAAACTCCTGCATCAGCAGCCACGCCATAGCCTGGGATTTTATGATATACTGGCAAGCATGTTCCGGAATATTAAAACCTCCGGTCGGTTTGAAATCTTTGAAACGCTCCATGGCTTCCAGTTTCTGCTCGCGGGTGTGATTGATAATTCCACGGTCCTGCAAAGTCTTGTAGATATATGGCGGGCGGAGCATTTCCAGACTTTCTCCGTTTTTGT
>CALCST010000028.1 GCA_937894065.1 uncultured Parabacteroides sp.
TTTTGGCTGAAAGCCTTAAATTATATAGCACAGGGCAACGCCCTGTGTTTCAAGGTATATACCTACAGTAAGCCCTGAAGGGGCGGAACTGAGTGAAGTTATGCCCTTTCAGGGCGTATATAAAAGAGGGAACACTCACAAGAATACAGAAAAGAACAAACAATCTACTTCTGAAAGAATTCCGCCATTATGTCAGCTAAACACCGTAAGAATCGATTTTTTACGCACATATATCAAGAAACTCCGACAAAACGCATTCTCAGAGAGTTTAGGAAATACAATTTGTAAACAAAATATCAATAATTGCTTACACGGGATAAAAATCATCTGAATCATTTCTGTTTCTGTTGAATTTATGTAATTATCTTTTATAATTCCAAATCAAAATATCACTCTGGTTTTGTTTGTGTTTTTTATCGTTCCTGATGAAAAAAACCGTTTTTTGGAGGGTTTTCAGGCATAAAAAAGAGGTTTTTAAGGGGGAATTTCCATGTGTTAAAAATTTCATTGCAATGGTTTCAGGGAATCATTGCAATCGTTGCGCCAAATCATTGCAATAACACCAGTGAGTCTTCACAATCATTTCCCGGAATCATTGCAATGATTTTCCGGAACGATTGTATTCATTCTATTTTAGCATTATTATAAATAGCTATTTCGCTAAAAATAAGGAATTTTCAGAAGCGCACAACTGACATTTTGGCATTGGATTCTTGAGGTTTTCACAGGTATTTGAACTTCTCAACTTTTATATGAAACATTGGCAACTTGCGAAACTTAAGTAAATTATTTATTCGAAGAAATAGCTGAATTGCAGGTTACGACATTGTAAAAACAGTGAAATATCTCTATCTTTGCCACATTACAAATTTCACACAAAAAATATGGAACATCCTTTACATATTTATAACACGCTTTCGAGAAGAAAGGAAAAATTCGTTCCGCTGCATGAGCCACATGTTGGTATGTATGTCTGCGGACCGACTGTTTACGGCGATGCCCATCTGGGACACGCCCGCCCTGCAATCACTTTCGACCTTTTGTTCCGTTATCTGAAACATTTGGGATATAAGGTTCGTTATGTGCGTAATATCACCGATGTAGGCCATTTGGAACATGATGCTGACAGCGGAGAAGACAAGATTGCTAAGAAAGCCCGTTTGGAGCAGTTGGAACCGATGGAAGTGGTGCAGTATTATCTGAACCGCTATCACAAGGCAATGGACGCATTGAATGTGCTTCCTCCAAGCATCGAGCCTCATGCCAGCGGACATATCATCGAACAGATTGAACTGGTAAAGAAAATCCTTGACAACGGTTATGCTTACGAAAGCCAGGGTTCTGTATATTTCGATGTTGAGAAATATAACAAAGACCATAAATACGGTGTTCTTTCAGGACGTAATATCGACGATATGCTGAACACTACACGTGCGCTTGACGGTCAGGAAGAGAAACGTAATCCGATAGACTTTGCTTTGTGGAAGTGCGCCCAGCCTGAACATATCATGCGCTGGCCTTCACCTTGGAGCAACGGTTTCCCTGGTTGGCATTGCGAATGTACGGCTATGGGTAAGAAATATCTTGGCGAAAGCTTCGATATACACGGTGGCGGTATGGACTTGATTTTCCCTCACCACGAATGCGAAATTGCGCAGGCTGTGGCTTCACAGGGAAAAGATATGGTTCATTATTGGATGCATAACAATATGATTACCATCAACGGACAGAAGATGGGTAAGTCTTTGGGTAATTTCATTACTCTTGACCAGTTCTTCACCGGCGAACACGAATTGCTTGCTCAGGCATATAACGCAATGACTATCCGTTTCTTCATCCTTCAGGCTCATTATCGCAGCACTGTAGATTTCAGTAACGAGGCTCTTCAGGCAAGTGAAAAAGGTCTTGCCCGTCTGATGGACGCATACAGCAACCTGATGAAACTGAAAGCCGGCGAAACAACAACTGTGGACGTGAAAGGTTTGCGTGAGAAATGCTATGAAGCAATGAATGACGACCTGAACTCTCCTATCGTAATTTCTCATCTGTTTGACGCGGCACGTGCCATCAACTCTGTTAAAGACGGCAAGGGCTCAATCTCCGCAGAAGATTTGAAGGAACTTCAGGAAGTGTTCCATCTGTTCGTATTCGATATCCTTGGTATGCAGGACACTGCAACTGCCGCAGCAAGCGGACAGGACAACAGCCGCGAAGCTTTCTCAAAAGCTGTGGATTTGCTTCTTTCAATCCGCCAGCAGGCTAAGGCTAACAAGGATTGGGCTACTTCGGACAAAATCAGAAATGAACTTACCGCTATCGGCTTTACTATCAAAGATACTAAGGACGGAGCGGAATGGAAAATATAATTTGTAGGTGACGAAGGTACGAGGTGACAAGGTTAAAAGAACTTGTCACCTTACTATATGTATTCTACACTTTGATTTAACAATTGCTAAACTTAAATTAGTAAAGGAATACCAAGCAAATACCTACCCGGTTTAAGAGGTTTCTCAGCTCCTAGTTTGAGAAAGATGAGAACTTTCTAAGAAACTACTTCCACCTGTTGAAGAATTAGAAAAACTACTTTAATGATCATATTTAACTAAAGTTGCGCAAGTTAAACTCTAAAATAAAGAATTGACAAAAATTTTCTACCTATTTAACGGGAGTTCGACGAATTAAAAATGCTAACAGTTTTGGAGAATAGATTATTCCAGGAAAAAGGACATAATTAAGGCTGAAAGCCTTTTTATAGCCCAGGGCGTGAGCCCTGGGTCACAGACATATAATAAAACAAAGCCCTGAAGGGGCGACACAATGTTCTGTTATGTTTTTGTCGTTAATAGAGAGTCGCTCTTTCAGAGCTTAGAACGGATGGTGGTTACATTTACCCAGGGCTCACGCCCTGGGCTATACAAATCAGGCAAATGCCTGATTTGA
>CALCST010000029.1 GCA_937894065.1 uncultured Parabacteroides sp.
CTTCAGCTTTCGGAATTTCGCTTGGATTTACCAACCTCACCTATCTCTGACAGAACCACTTTCCTTCGCCTCTTCATCATGTTGACTACCGCATCTCTCTCGATTGCAGGTGCAAAAGTAGAACGGATTTTTGAATCTGCAAAATATTTTGGGAAGAAATTTTAAATTATTTTCAAGTTTTGCTGAGTATCAGAGAAATAGAAAGGGAAGTTTTTTAGGGGACAAGTTGACGAGGAAACAAGGATACAAAAAACTGCTCCTTATAAGCTGAAGACCTTATACATCCAGACTAGGCGTAATTACCTCTATATAACCGTTAGCGTGATTAAATCAGCACATATTAAATTCAGCCAATAGGTCTTTGAGAATGAATAGTTTTTATTCTTTATGTTTAATAAGCATAATTACCGGATTATCGTCTTCTTCTAAATTTGAAGCAATCTCTTTCAATTTCCCTTTTAATTTCCCCTCTTTATATTTTTCAACAAGTTCCCATGCTTCTAAGAATTGCGAAGTAGGAATTTTACTATTCAACGGCCTTGACTTTAAGAACGCTTCCTGCTTATAAGAGTAATCTCCATTATATACCTTATATCTAAACAATTTGTTTTCCTGTTTATCATATACAATATCTGTTGCATTAAATTCCATTGTTTTTTCAACCGCTTCTACAAAGTAATACCGGTCCGTAAATAAGGTTGGAAACAAGAATACTTCCGGGTTCAAAGTCTGGACAGATGGAGTTCTTGCAATAATTGGCCCCATTGCCCCATTGGGCGTATATTGATAAACTGTATCAGCAGAGTATTCAGCTAACACATAATTATTGAAATAAGGAATCAATGGATGCGATGTTGAAGGGGCATAAGCGTAATACATACCACTATCATCAGCTGGAGTTCTTATGATTATACTCTTTTTATCCTTAAAAGGAATCTGAATTTTTTCTATCATATGCCCATTTTGTTTGGAAATTAAAACAAATGACTCTGTTGATCGAACTGTAGGATTATCTATATTAAGGCAAATTAAATACTCTTTGTCGAAATTGAATATTTCACCAAACATATAGTCATCTTCCCATGAAATCCTACGTTTAAAATTCCCTTCTAAATCATATACAACTATTTTACGGGCATAAGTATCACTCACATACAATTCATCATTCTCTTCATCCAAGACAAAGCCTAATGCAGAAGTATATTCTTCTCCACTTTGTCCTTTATGATTTATTTTTCTTATAGATTTCCCTGTTTTTCGATCGAAAAGAAATATATTGCCATCTGAAGCATGGTTCGTAGCAAGAATCAAATTCTCACCAACATGCCAAACGCTTCCAGAACAAAGAATACTATCTGTGGTTTCCAATGGGATATACTCCACATCCATAAAATCCTGAAGAATTAATTCTTTTAACGGATAGTTCGCTGTAACATCAATAGTTACAAAATCGTCGGCCTGTTTATTTTCTAAACAAGCTGATAAAAATATCATCAAAAATGATGAAATAAAAATCATACAAAATTTATTCATGGTAAATATGATTTATAATTTAACATTACACATATTAGAACTACTTATTTTTGATTTCGTAATCGGATAGAGAGGGGGGCAAAGCCATTTATATATACCTTTGTTATAAAGCTCTAGATCTCAAACACGAAGCCAAGATCTACACTCCTCTAATTCTTTTTATATAATCTCTTATATACAACACTCTTTGGCTGAATTAAAATTTATCAAATTAGATGTGCTAAAATTCTGCCAACAGGTTAATATAAACGAAAACAAGGACAATAAATAAAAAACTGTCCTAAAAGCAAAAGCCACAAATCGGCTCTCTAAAAATTCAATAACTAGTCTTTTCATAAATCTCACTTTTATTTTTAATAAAAATAATACTCAAAACCGCACCACAATCTACCATTCAGTCACAAATATACTAACATTTCGTAAGAACTAAATAAACAATAAATTATTTTTACTTTTCTTATTATATATTCATCACAAAGGCACATCATTTTTATTACAATTATTTGATTACTTCTACGAAATAATAATATCAGCTCACCTAGGTGAGTTAATCGGCTCACCTAGGTGGATTGATTGGCTCACCTAGGTGAGTTGATTAACCCACCTATGTGAATCGATATTTTGATTAGCATTGATGTAAGAAATAATAACAATAAAAGGCAATAATCATTATAATAAAATCCTTACATCTTTGATAGTAAATGTTTGACTGATGTCATATAACTCAAGTTAAGAATACTAAACTTTCTGTTTACGAATTGGCATGAATACATATTGGTAAAAGTTTGTGATAAGGTTTGTCAAACAGTATTCACAATTCATTATAATAAAATGAATATCTTTGCCGTTATATAACTATTATTTACAAAGGTTTCGTATGAAACATATAATCATCCATACATTATACATATTTACAATAGCCTCATTATTATTCTCGTGTAAATCAGCAAAACTAAGTGATGCTGAAGAAAAACACAGAATTGGAGAATATTATGAAGCAGCAGCAATTTACAGAAGAGTTTACACCAAGACATCTCCTAAGAAAAGAGACTTGCGTGGTTATATAGCATTCAGAATGGCAGAATGCAACAGACTGATAAACAGTACACCTAAAGCACTTAGCGGATATATGAACGCATTAAGATATGACTATCCGGACAGCATTGTATATTTAAGGATAGGACAAATGCAGCATAAAAGCGGGAAATATGCCGAAGCCATAAAAAATTATGATTTATACCTGATGCACGATCCGGGAAGCGAACTAGCTATGAACGGAGTTGAAGGAGCACAAAAAGCTCTGGAATGGAAAAAGAATCCAACACGCTATGAAGTGAAGCGAATGGATAAATTCAATTCCAGACGTGGGGAATTCAGTCCGATGCTTGCCGGAACAGACTATGACCAGCTGTATTTCGCCTCATCAAGAAGCAAAGATAAAGAAGCTAAAATCAGTGCAATAACCGGACAGAACAATAACAATTTCTATCTGGTAAAAAAAGATGAACAAGGGAACTGGCTTGCTCCCGAAGAACTTGAAGACGAAGTAAACACTGAATTTGACGAAGGAACACCGTCTTTCTCTCCTGACGGAAATACAATGTACTATACTTATTGCTCACAGGCTCCAGATGGAGACAGAACTGCAGAAATATACCAATCGTCCCGAAGCAGTGCCAAATGGGGAAAAGGGAACAGAGTTGCTTTGGTGAAAGACTCAGTGACTCCGCTTGCTCATCCGGCAATGTCTCCTGATGGTAAATATATATATTTCACTTCTGACGTAGTGGGCGGACAAGGAGGAAAAGATTTATACAGAGCAAGGGTGAAAGGTAATGACTTCGGACCCATGGAAAACTTAGGCGAGGGAATAAATACTCCAGGAGATGAAATGTTTCCTTATGTGCGTGATTCCGTAACACTATATTTTGCATCAAACGGACATCCGGGAATGGGCGGTCTGGATTTATTCAAAGCTACACTAGACAGCACAAATCATTGGAAAGTGGAAAATATGGGATGGCCTATAAATTCTTTTTCCGATGACTTTGGAATAACTTTTGAAGGAAAGAAAGAAAAAGGATTTTTCTCGTCAAACAGAAATGATGCCCGCGGTTACGACCACATATATTCTTTTGAATTGCCGACTATTACGGTTAAAATTGAGGGTATTGTATTCGATGTTGATGAAGTTCCAATTGAGAATGCAACAGTGAGAATTGTGGGCCGTGACGGTATGAATGCAAAAGTCCAGACTTTGAAAAGTGGAAACTATTCCGTTGAGTTGGAACGAGACATTCGCTACGTGATGATGGCAAGCGCACGTGGATATCTTAATCAGAATTTTGAGCTGAAAACCGATGCAGAGGAAAAGAGCGAAACATATATAGTGGATTTCTACCTTTCGCCTATCAGCAAACCTGTCGTAATAGAAAACATATTCTATGATTTCGACAAGGCAACTCTACGTCCGGAATCAAAGAAAGCTCTCGATGAGATGATAAAGATGCTAAACGACAATCCTAACGTAACAATTGAACTTGGAGCACATACCGACCGCAAAGGTTCAGACAAATATAACGAGAAACTTGCACAGCGACGTGCACAGTCTGTCGTTGACTATCTGATTGAAGGCGGTATTGCAGCAGACCGTCTGGAAGCTAAAGGCTATGGAGAAAGTGTTCCTAAAACTATAAACAAGAAAATGGCTAAGGAATTTGACTTCCTGAAAGAGGGTGATGTGCTTACAGAAGAGTTCATTCTGAAACTTACACCGGAGCAGCAAGAAGCAGCAGACCAAATCAACAGAAGAACAGAATTCAAGGTTTTGAGAACTAATTATAATTTGTTCTAGAACCTGTTTAAAGTTAACTATAAATGAAGAAATACAAAATGATTATGATATCACTCCTTTTTGCAGGAATGATATCATGCAAAGAAGAAGCCAGACAGGCAGAACAAGTGAATTATGAGATAGCAGTTGCAGACTCGATGTTGCAGAATATATTGGATAAATATAATGTAGAAAAATATGGACTGCTGTCTGAAACTTATCCGGTAAATCCGGAAAACAAAGTGACTTATCTTGCAGAAGGAACAGAACAATTAAGAAACCAGGAGGTTTCGTTCCTTTGGCCCTATTCCGGGATTTTGTCCGGATGTATATCTCTTTACAGAACAACCGGAGATAAAAAGTATCTGAAAATACTTGAAGAAAGAATAATACCGGGAGTGGAACTTTATTGGGATGGCGACAGACTTCCAGCCTGTTATCAAAGCTATCCGAAATTCAATGGAAACAGTGATCGTTTTTATGATGACAACGATTGGATTGCAATAGATTTCTGCGACCTATACGAACTGACTGAAAACAAAGCTTATTTGGAGAAAGCCAAACAACTCTACGATTATATTTTCAGTGGCTGGGATGAAAAGCTTGGTGGCGGAATATATTGGTGTGAACAGAAAAAGACATCCAAGAATACTTGCTCAAACGCACCGGCAACTGTCCTTTGCATGAAACTATATAATATCACCAAAGACAAAACATATCTTGACCAAGCTTATAAAGTCTACAATTGGACAAAAAACAATCTGCGTGACAGTGAAGATTTTGTATATTGGGACAATATCACTCTTGACGGAGAAGTAAATAAAGCAAAATATACTTACAACAGCGGGCAAATGATTCTTGCCGGAGTGATGCTTTATCAGGAATCTGGAGACAAACAATATCTAGAAGATGCACAGAAGACAGCAAAAGGTGCTTATGAAAGATTTACCAGTATAAACGATAAAACGAAGTCAAGGTTTTATACTGCAAGTCCATGGTTCAATGTAATATTGCTTAGAGGCCTGACAGCATTATACAAAATTGACGGAAATTATGAATACATAAAAACAATGGCAGATAATGCTACTTACGCATGGAAAAACAATCGCGACAAAAACGGTTTCCTCGGCAATGACTGGAGTGGAGAAAAAATTCAGGAATATAAATGGCTGCTTGATAACGCCTGTATGGTGGAACTGTTTTCAGAAATAGGAGAAACAAAACTCTGATAAAAAAGTATAACAGTAAAAAAGGCATGTGAGAAAGAACGAATAAGATTCTTGTCACATGCCTTTATTTTATGGATGAATATTTGTCAGGATATTACTTAACCAAGAACTTATAGATACAACGGCTGTAATATTTCTGTCCCGGTTCAAGAATAGTAGAAGGGAAATCAGGATGATTTGGAGAATCAGGATAATGCTGTGATTCCAGACAAATAGCACCACGGCGAGGATAAGTTGCACCTTTCTTACCTGTTTCTTCTTTCATCATGTTACCGCAATAAATCTGCAATCCCGGTTCGTTTGTGTAAACTTCCATCAAAATACCGCTAACAGGAGAATATACAGTTGCAGCAACAGCTTTTTCATCACCTTTAGTATTAAGTACCCAGTTATGGTCATAACCACCAGCTTTAGTCAACTGATCGAAATCATCATCAATATGAGCAGAAATAACCTGAGCTTTACGCAAATCAAGAGGAGTTCCGTCCACCTTAGCTATTCCAGTTGGGATAAGTTTGTCATCAACCGGAGTATACTGGTCTGCATTTACATATAATTCATGATCCATGATAGTTGAACCAGGAACACCAGACAAGTTGAAATAACTGTGGTTAGTCAGGTTGACTACAGTTTTCTGATCAGTAGTTGCTTCATATTTGATATCGATGGCATTGTCGTCAGTCAAAGTATAAGTTACCTTTATATTAAGATTGCCAGGGAAACCAGCTTCACCATCTTTAGATAAATAAGTAAGTTCAACAGACTGAGGAGAAACCTGATTTGCATCCCACATCTGACGGTCGTATCCGTTAGGTCCGCCATGCAGACAGTTAGTTCCGTCGTTCTGAGGCAAAGTATATTCTTTTCCGTCAATTTTGAATTTACCTTCAGCAATACGGTTGCCATAACGGCCAATCAAAGCACCGAAGTTTCCTGAACTAGCCAAATAAGCCTGAATGCTGTCATAACCAAGCACAACATCTGTCATTTTTCCATTCTTATCCGGAACCATAACAGAAACCAAACGTCCACCCCAGTTTGTAACACAAGCCTCAGCACCTTTTGCATTTTTAAGAACATATAGTTCTGTCTGCTTGTTTTCAACTGTGGTAACAAAATCTGATTTATACAAACCTGATAAAGTGGCTTCTTCCTGTGGAGCCTGCTGCTGTTGTTGTTTGCCTCCGCAAGACATCAACATTGTCATTGCCATTACGGCCATACATAGTTTATTCATATATTTTAGTTTTTAAGTTTGTTAGTTTTTGAGTTAACAAGTTGACGAGTTGACAAGTGAACAAGGTTAACTGTAGTGACTGAATAGTATCGGCATTTAACTCCTTCTACCTTCCAATAACTCCTCCTTAACTTCTTGACTCCTTAACTCCTTGACTTCTAAATCCCTTAACTCCTCAACTCCTTCCTTCTATATTCTTCTTTCAAAAAAATCCCCCAAATATATCGAGTTTTTTGTTATTTTTGTGGGAAAATGTAGAAAAATGAAACAATATATTGATTTGCTTAATCGTGTGATGAACGAAGGCACTTTTAAGGAAGATCGTACAGGAACAGGCACGATTAGTGTTTTCGGTCATCAGATGCGTTTCAATCTTGAAGACGGATTTCCTCTTCTCACGACCAAAAAACTTCATTTAAAATCTATTATTTATGAATTGTTATGGTTTCTGAAAGGTGACACAAATGTGAAATACCTCCAGGAAAATGGTGTGAGAATATGGAATGAATGGGCTGATGCTGATGGTAATCTCGGTCATATATACGGTTACCAGTGGCGTTCATGGCCGGATTATAAAGGTGGTTCCATCGACCAGATAAGCGAGGCTGTGGAAACTATAAAGAATAATCCTGATTCAAGACGTATAATTGTAAGTGCTTGGAATGTTGGCGACCTGGACAATATGAATCTTCCTCCGTGTCATGCTTTCTTCCAGTTTTACGTTGCAAACGGAAGACTTAGTCTTCAGATGTATCAGCGAAGTGCTGATATATTCCTTGGTGTTCCGTTCAATATCGCATCATATGCTTTGCTGCTGCAAATGATGGCGCAAGTAACCGGATTGAAAGCAGGAGATTTTATCCATACTCTGGGTGATGCACATATTTACAGCAATCATATCGAACAAGTAAAACTTCAGTTGACTCGCGAACCTCGCCAGTTGCCTAAGATGGAACTTAATCCGGAAGTTAAAAGTATATTTGATTTCAAATATGAAGACTTTACGCTTACGGGATATGATCCTCATCCGCATATTAAGGGAGTGGTTGCAGTGTGAGAGAAAGGTTACCTTGTCAACTTAAAAATTAAAAAACTCAAAAAACTATTCAAATGCCGCAGATTACAATAATAGCCGCAGTAGCAGAAAATGGTGCTATCGGCAAAAATCAGCAGTTATTATGTCATTTGCCTAATGACATGAAAAGATTTAAAGAACTTACAACAGGTCATGCAGTAGTAATGGGACGCAAAACATTCGAATCTCTTCCAAACGGAGCACTACCAAACAGAAAGAATGTTGTGCTTACAACAATGCCGGAAGCAGATTTCGTAAATTGTTTCCCTTGCGATTCAATGAGCGATGCACTTGAACTTTGTGAAAACGAAAAAGAAATATTCATTATTGGTGGTGCATTGGTTTACCGTCAGGCTTTGAGTAAGGCAGATAAAATGTATATAACAAAAATACATGCAGAATTCCCTGATGCTGACGCATTCTTCCCTGTTGTTGACTGGAGCCAATGGGAAGAAACAGAACACCAGGATTTCCCTGCCGACGAAAAGCATCAGTATGCATATAGCTTTATTACATATGTAAGAAAGGGATAAAAAGCTGTATTTATGCTTTATTAACCCTAATCTTACAACTTTTTGCTCTTGAAATCAATCTAATAGTAAAGAAAGAAGTGGAGGAGTCAAGGAGTTAAGGAGTAGTTATTGGAAGTTAGAAGGAGTTAAAAGCCAATAGTTTTCAGTCATTACTATCAACCTTGTCAACTTGTTCACTCGTCAACTACTAAAAACATTGCCTATGATTTCAAGAGCATTTTTTATATCTTCACTTTTGGCAATAGGAATTGCCGGAAGCAGTACATTCATTTATGGTAATTATAAGAATTACGATAAAAGTGAAATCAGTGAGATTATCCAAAGCAAGGATACAGAGAAACTGATAAAAGAACTTGTTACGAAAATAGATGAAAATCTAGAAAAAGATACTGACAAGTTTCCGGAAATTATCGTAGAAACAGAGCAGTATATAAAAGATATGGAAGAATCCGCATCGACTGCATTTCTGCATTCGCTTTTAGCGGAAATGTATTCCATATATTATAATGCCAACAGATGGACCATCGACCAACGCACTTCTCTACAGGATTTTGTCCCGGAAGATATAAGAGAATGGAGTGCGAATATTTTCGACAAGAAAATTCAGGAAGAACTAAAGGCTTCCCTCTCTCCTGCCGAAATATTGCAAAACGCCAAAACAGAATCTCTGGGAGATGTTATCAAGAAAGGTAAAGATTCGGAAACTCTACGCCCGACATTATTCGACTTTCTTGCTTTCCGTGCCATAGATATCAAGGCAGATGACGAATGGTTTGAAATGCTAAAATCTTTTCATCTGAAAGACGGTAATAAAGATGCTTTGATTAATGTGGAACTGGAATATCTGAATTTCCGCAGAAGAAATAAGCCTTACCTCAACGATACCGAATACAAAACTGCACTGGATAGTCTTGCCAACTCTGCAGGAAACAGTCTTCTTGCCATTGAGGTTGCCATTAAGCAGTTTAATTTATATGAACAGTCTGTTTACGCAAAAATTAGCGACCGCAATTCAAGAACTTCTGCCATTTACAGCAAATGCAAGGAATACATAAATATATATAAGGATAATCCAAGAGTAGCAATCTTCGAGAACAGACTTGCGGAAATGGAACAGTCTTTTATAAGTTGTTCCGGTAATAGAAATGTATATCCGGGTAAAGATTTGGAGCTGAAATTAGAATACAAAAATCTTGATAATGTAAAGGTTTGTATATATCAGAACACAAATCTGCCGGTAAATGCCACCAGAGATGAAGACAAACACAAAGGCAGGAAAGTTGCAGAAAAGAGTTTTGCCTTGAATCATCCGGATAAGTTCAGCCAAATGGATACGACATTACATATCCAAATGGATAAACCCGGATTATATATTTATGAAATAAGCGACAGCAAAGGAAAGCTGAAAACTAACGGTACGTTCAGTGTCAGCCGCCTTGCTATGGTTACACGTCAGCTGGAAGACGGGGCAACTGAAGCTATAGTTACAGACTTCATGAGCGGTAAACCAATTGAAGGTGCAACTGTCATTACTTATAATGTAAGCAGGAAATGGATTTCACAAAAGTTGGAAACCTACAAAACTGATAAAAACGGGAAAGCTATTCTTTCCGCAAAATTCAGGAAAGAGCGTGAAGTTGCAAGAGCTGTTTATGGCAACGACACTTGCTATCTGAACAATGTATTACCATATTATTATGTCAACAATCCGACAAAAGGAGATAATATGGAAGTTGAACTGTTCACAGACCGAAAGATTTACCGTCCGGGACAGACTGTTTCCTTCAAAGGCGTTTGTTATGTAAGGGATTATGAAAAGCCTTATGTTCTGGAGAATAAGAATATTTCTGTGATTTTCCGTGACGGAAACCATAAAGAAATTGCACGTAAATCATTCCGGACAAACAGTTTCGGCTCATTCAACGGTTCATTTGAAATCCCGGAAACTACAAAGAACGGGAATTTCACTTTGTCTGTGGATGAAAGATATTTCAACAATATTATGGTTGAAGAATATAAGCGCCCTTCATTTCTTGCCGAGTTCGAACCGATTGAAGGAGAAGTGTTCTTCGGAGATGAAATGTCTCTGAATTGCGTTGTCAGGACATATTCAGGAGTGAATCTGCAAGATGGAAATGTTAAATGGAAAATTGAAAGACATCCTATATGGATATTTGCAAGATATTCATACTATGACAGCAGCAGCCGTCAAGTGGCTGAAGGAAATGCTGTAATCAATAGCGAAGGTAAGTTCTCAATACATTTCACTCCGAAAAAAGATAATGACTTCAATGGTAATGATGATATACAATACAGATATATTGCCTATGCACAAATAACAGACAGTAAAGGTGAGACTCAGGATTGTGAGGTTTCTTTCTGCGTCGGTGACAAAGGTTTGAATATTGGTATCAGTGCAGCAAACACATTAGATAAAGATAATTCTGATATTATAATCTATACTCACACTGTAAACAGCAAGATTGTAGATAAAGAAGGTATGCTCAAACTTTATGAGGTTGACAACAATGGCAAGGAAGGAAAAGAAGTGGCAAAATGTAATTTCATTTCCGGAAAAGCTGTTGATCGAAAGTTTATTTCTTCTGTTCCTTCCGGAAAATATTTACTCAAGGCAGAAACAACGGACTCAAAAGGACAAATTTGTTCTGAAAAGAGAGAGATTATAATATATGGAAAGGCGGACAAACGTCCGCCGGTGTTCAGACACACTTGGCTGATAAAAGATAATAAAGAATATTTGCCGGGCGAAAATGTAGAATTTACTTTCGGCACATCTGATACATCTGCCTACGTACTGTATGAATTGTTCGATTCTGAAGGCAAACGTTTCCATTCTGACAGATTTGTCCTAAGCAACGAGAATAAGAAATTCAACATGCCTTTTGAAGAAAAACATGGAAAAGGATTTACTGCAGCCTTTATGTTTATAAAGAATGGAAAGCTATATCAGGATTATTTACAGGTAAAACGTAAGCAAGAAGACAGAAAGATTAATTTCCACATAAATACATTCCGTGACAAATTGTTGCCGGGAAGTAATGAACATTGGAGTTTCAAACTGACAGACAAAGATTCTCTTCCTGTTAAAGCTGAAATTCTTGCCGGAATGTATGATATTTCACTTGATGATATTGTAAAGTTCAACTGGAATTTTAATCCTAATACACTTACGTTCCTTAAATATAACACCTTCAGCAGTGGTTGGGCTTTTGACAGTTATAGTGAATATGACAGCGAAACAATCAAAGGAAAAGAGGTGAAGGAGTATTCGTTTGATATAATGTATGAAAACTGGTATAATGCTCTTAATAATATCAGATACGGACGAAACTTCACTTTACGCGGTATGGGATTGAGCAAATCTGTTGCTGCAGCTCCGATGGCAAACGATGCAATCGAAGTTAGAGAAGATGCCGCAGTTTTGGAAGAAAGTGTGGTGACAAGTGATGAAAAATCCTTCTATTCCGTAGAGCAATCCGCCGTGACTGGAAATACCGGCAGCCAAATGTCAATAAGAAAGAATTTCCAGGAAAATGCATTCTTCTATCCAGTGTTGGTAAGCGATGAAAATGGAGATTTTTCGTTCGACTTTACTATGCCGGAAAGCAACACGACATGGAAACTGCAAATGCTTGCCTGGACAGACAGCCTGAAATATGGATATATCCAAAAAGAAATAGTAACATCCAAGCCGCTTATGGTCCTGCCTTCACTGCCGAGATTCTTCCGTGTGGGCGACATTGTGTATATTTCATCACAGATTATAAACCAAAGTGGAGAAGAAGCAAAAGGACGTGCCCGCCTTGAATTGTTCAATCCGGAAAACGGAGAGCCGGTAGTTTGCCTAACAAAGTCGCAGAAAGTATTTGAACTTGCTGCAGGAGAAATTACAACTGTCAGCTGGTCGTTCCAGGTTCCGGAAGTAAAAGATGGTGTAATCGGCTGCCGTATTATTGCAGAAGGAGATAAATTCAGCGACGGTGAGCAAACACTTGTCCCGGTTCTGTCAGACAAAATCATGCTGACTGTAAGCAATCCTTTCTTTATAAATAAAGAAGGTAAAAAAGTGATTTCACCAAAAGAAGAACAGGATGGCAAAGTTATTCGCAGCATTGTTGAAATATCTGCAAATCCTGTATGGTACGCCATTCAGTCGTTACCGGCATTGTGTGAAGCACGTAACGAAAGCAGCCTTTCATGGTTTGCTGTATATTACAGTAATATTCTTGCAAATCATATTGCCAACAGTAACCCGGAGATCAGTAAAGCAATAGAAATTTGGAAGGCGAAAGGGAATTCAGAACTTGTCTCAAATTTGGAGAAAAACAAAGAGGTAAAGAATATTCTTCTTGAAGAAACTCCTTGGGTCAGAGATGCAGAAAACGAAACGGAAAGAATGCAGCGTCTGGATTTACTGTTGCAGGCAAACAGGGCATCACAAATGCGACAGACAACTTTAGAAAAACTTATTTCCAAGCAAAATCCGGATGGCGGATGGAGCTGGTTCGAAGGAATGAGAGGAAACAGATTCATCACCTTGCAAATTCTCAAAGGAATGGGACAGCTTGTTGAAATGAATGCTGTGGAATATAAGCAGGAAGAAAAGGAAATGCAAATCAAAGCTCTCCGTTTCCTTGACAACGAAATAAGGAAAGAATATGAAAGACTGACGGAATCAGAAAATAACATCAAAGATTACATTCCATACGACGAACAGATTGAATATTTGTTCGTAAGAAGTATGTATCGTGATATTCCTGAAGGCGACGCTCGCGATGCCTCACGTTTCTATACTGAGCAAGCCAAGAAATATTGGAAAAAGCTCTCAATCCATAACCGCGCTGCATTGGCTGTTCTTCTGTGGAGAAATGGAGATAAGGAAACGGCTCAGGATATATTGAAGTGGTTCCGAAAAACTGCAACCGTTTCTGAAGATAAAGGTATGTTTTGGGCAAACAACAGAAGTACATCTTACAGCAAATATTCTGTAATCGATACTCATTGCCTTATTATGCAAGCGTTCCGCGAAAGCAAATCTGATAATGTCGAAATAGACTTGATGAAGCAATGGCTGCTTGCCCAGAAACGTACTCAGCAGTGGGAATCAGAGCCAGCAACAATGAATGCAATCCATTCATTGCTAACTGACGGTACAAACTGGCTTAGCGAAGGAAACGAATGTGTTATTTCGTGGAATGGAGAAACTTATTCAACTGAAAATGAAGGCAACATTATTGGATACAGCAAAATTGTAAAGGAAAAAGAAGTTTCTGGTAATGTATCTTCAGATATTGTTGTTGAAAAGAAAGGTAATGCACCAGCTTGGGGCGCTGTATATCAGCAATATTTCGTACCTCTCGACAAGGTAAGAAAGAACAAAACAGACCTCAACATAGAAAAGAAAGTTTTCGTTGAAGTAAATAATGGAAAGGAAATCCAACTGAAAGAAGTTACAAAGGATAATCCTTTGAAAGTTGGCGACAAGGCTATAGTCCGCCTGACTGTCCGAAGCGGAATGGATATGGACTTTGTATGTATAAAAGATTTACGTGCCGGATGCTTCGAACCTGTTTCACAAGTTTCAAAACAAGAATTCCGTGAAGGAATTTCATTCTTCCGAAGCCCTAAAGATGCATCAGAAAATTTCTTCATTGATTTCCTTCCTGCCGGAACTTTTGTTATTGAATATCCGGTTTATGTAAGTCGAGAAGGTGAATACTCTGGTGGAATTTGTACAATCCAATGTTTGTATGCTCCGGAATTTATATCCAATACGGAAGGTTACGAAATTGAATCCACCGGCAATTAAGTTCTGAAAAAAAGATGCCGATGTTTTTTCAGAAAAGTGCCGACGTTTTTTCTTGAACACTGCAGTGTTTCCACAGAAACGTCGGCACTTATTTTATATAATATATAATAACCAGAAATTCAAAAACTTCCAAACTTCAATCATTTTTCTCGAATTCCCGGAAAACATCATTATCATAGAAACAAATATGATTCAAAGGAGAAATCCATGCCTCAACAGAAACACTATCTGTATTTAAATATAATGTTGGATGCTTGTATAAATATTTTCCGTTTGTAAGAATAACAGAATCACGTGTTGTCTGCAAATCCTTATCATAAACTGTAGTTTTAGTTGTAATAGTAAAACTATCCCCAGTAAAATAAATTATTTGATCTTTAGGAAATTCAACCGGAGACAAAGATTTATCACTACTATAATAATACTCTTGAATGCCTATCCATTCCGTATCATTTAAAACCTGTTCTTCACCATATTTCATGTCCTGTTCATCATTTGTACAGGCAAAGAAGCAACATGAAAGAATTAAGAATAATAATTGTCGCATAGCTTATTTTATTTGAGGGATTTATGACTATATAGTAAAAACATTTTACACTGTAATTTTGTTTATTTAACTTTGTTTTTAACAAAAAACATCTACTATTAAATTCAACTTCTGAATAATAAATTAATATTCCGAGCCTCAAATCACAAGATTAGACTGTAATACAAATATTTACAAATTGCGTGAAACATAGTTTCAGAAACTTCATGTATAGTAAAGATACAAAATATGGGAATAAGACAAAATATATACGGATGCAGGTACGAATATATACGGACGTATTTCAAAATATATACGGAAGGACGCAAACGCGGGTTCGACCCTAGAAATTTTATGTCCGTACCAAAACAAAACTTGATACGGACATATTTTGACTGACTTATTTCAAAATATTTTTTATTTCCTCTTCTGTCAATTCAGTAATATCAGCAATATCCTCAATTGGGTATCCTTTTTCAAGCATTCTTCTGGCATTGTTGATTTTTTCTTTTTTCTGACCTTTTTCAATTCCTTCAGCCAGACCTTCAGCCAATCCTTCTTCTTTACCTTCCTTCAAAGCCTGTTCCTTCATATAGTTCCAGGTATTATAATTGTCGCGATACACTTTTAGGCATGCCTCATATTCATCCCGCTCTTTCTTGTTCATATTGACAATACGGGCTAACTCTTCCAGACGCTGGAAAAGTGCCTTCTGTCCTTTGAACTCTAAAGATTCCAATTTTTCCATGTGCTTCAAATTATATAGCCAATAAT
>CALCST010000030.1 GCA_937894065.1 uncultured Parabacteroides sp.
ACAAAAACGGAGAAAGTCTGGAAATGCTCCGCCCGCCATATATCTACAAGACTTTACAGGACCGTGGAATTATCCATCACACCCGTGAGCAGAAACTGGAAGCCATGGAGCGTTTCAAGGATTTTAAACCGACCGGAGGTTTTAATATCCCGGAACATGCTTGCCAGTATATCATAAAATCCCAAGCGATGGCGTGGCTGCTGATGCAGGAGTTTGATAAGTGGGGGGAGATGAGGGCGTGAGACTGTATATTTATTTTTATATTATATTTATACGTTGATTAGAATATAAAATATTTTTTGTACTTTTAATTATTTAAGTTTCAAAAAACAATAAACCATGAAATCTCTACTTTACTTTTTATCCTTCTTATTTTGCTGCTCAGTTTTGAACTCAGCAAACCTGTTTGTTGAGGCTGAGTCATTCAAAACGAAAGGAGGTTGGGTTGTTGATCAACAGTTTATGGATTTGATGGGCTCGTCATATCTGATGGCTCATGGAATGGGGAAGCCGGTGAGTGATGCGGTGACTTCCGTAGATTTCCCCGAGAAAGGAACTTATTATGTGTATGTGCGTACCTATAACTGGACTTCACCGTGGAAAGATGGTGAAGGAGCAGGGAAGTTTTCTCTTTTTGTGGATAATCAGAAACTGACTTCGCCTTTAGGTTGTGAGGGCAATGCGTGGATGTGGCAGAGTGCTGGAAAAATTGTAGTTAAGGATACAAATGCCCGCTTGCGTCTCCATGATTTGACAGGATTCAATGGCCGTTGCGATGCAATTTATTTTACTACTGAAAAAGATGATTGTCCGCCATCGGATGTAGCTGCACTGGAGAAATTCAGACGTACAAAATTGGGTATTCCGGATGTTGCTCCTCTTGCGGGAAAATATGATTTGGTGGTTGTTGGTGCCGGAATAGCAGGAATGAGCGCTGCAGTTTCTGCAGCACGACTAGGCTGTAAGGTGGCATTAATCAACGACCGTCCGGTGTTGGGCGGAAACAACAGTTCGGAAGTTCGTGTTCATTTGGGCGGACGAATCGAGGCTGGTCTGTATAAGGAACTTGGTAATTTGCAGAAAGAATTCGGTCCTGTAAATGGGGGAAATGCAAAGCCTGCGGAAAATTATGAAGACCAGAAGAAAATGGACTGGTTGCTACGGGAAAAAAATGTGACTTTGTTTGCTAATTATCGTGCTATTGCTGTTGAAAAGGATGGTAATCGAATTACGGCTGTAGTAGCCAAGCATATAGAGACTGGCGATGAACTTCGTTTTGAGGCACCGTTGTTCTCGGATTGTACTGGTGACGGCACAATAGGGTATCTTGCAGGTGCGGATTATCGCATGGGGCGTGAAAGCAAATCTGAGTTTGGTGAGACAACTGCTCCCGAAAAGGCTGATAAGATGACGATGGGAGCCTCTGTTCAGTGGTATTCTGTAGAAAAGCAGAAGCCTACTGCTTTTCCTTTCTTCAATTATGGTGTTCATTTTGATGATAATAGTTGTGAAAAGGTAACGATGGGTGAATGGACATGGGAAACTGGTATGAATTACGATCAGATAAAAGATTTCGAGCGCATACGTGATTACGGTCTTATGGTTGTTTATTCAAACTGGAGTTATCTGAAAAATGAATTGAAAGAAAATGATATATACAAGAACAGGGAGCTTGGCTGGGTTGCTTATATTTCCGGCAAACGTGAATCGCGCCGCCTTATGGGAGATTATATACTTAAGGAAGATGATTTGCGTAAGGCTGTAGAGCATGAAGATGGAACGGCTGCTACAACCTGGACTATTGACTTGCATTATCCGGACCCGGCAAACACTAAGAACTTCCCTGGTGCTGAGTTTAAGTCGATAGCCAAACATATACCGATTTATCCTTATCCGATTCCTTATCGTTGTCTGTATTCCCGCAATATAGATAATTTGTTTATGGCAGGCAGGAATATCAGTGTTACGCATGTGGCTTTGGGTACAGTGCGAGTTATGCGAACAACAGGGATGATGGGCGAAGTGGTTGGCATGGCTGCATCATTGTGCAAGAAACATAACGTATTGCCACGCCGCATATATCAGTCTTATTTGGATGAATTGAAAGAGCTGATGAAAGAAGGTGTCGGGGCAAAAGGTCTTCCCAATAATCAGAGATATAATGAAGGAGGAACTTTGAAGGAGAAGCCTTCGTTCTATTGAGAGTGTTTGTTATGAAATTAGTTATGAGTTGATGTTGTAAATATTTTGTTTAAAAAATAAATAATCTGATACCTTAAAAACAATAATTTATGAATGTAAGACAATTCTATATATCATTGTTACTTGCTTCAACAATGAATATGTGGGCAGAACAACGAGAACTCTTTATAAACTATTATAAAGAGAACAAGTTGGAACAAAAAGCTGTGTTCCCATTTGCAAACGGAAATGTTAAAGATTCAAGAGAAAAAGAATGGTCAATAAAGATTGACAGCACATTGATAGACGGTGCCAATGGAACTGTGGAATATAAGGTGAAGTTAAGACTGGAAAAAGGTATGGCTCCACAAGTGGCTGTTGGTGTAAACTTTGGCTTTGATGATTGGTCTGCTGATAATTTTGTGTTTATACCTTCAATAGTATATAATGGAAATCGTTTTGATATCAAGCAGATGAACTATCCGCCATATTGGTATGAGAAGGCTGAGTGGAAAGTTGATATGCCGACAACAACTCCATCTGTTCCAACACTTGAGAAATACAAAGATTACGGAAAAATAGAGTTGACAACAGGGAATGCTGCAACTCCATTAATGGCATTTCATTCTCCAAAGAATGATAAAGTGTGGATGGTCCAGACAAAGCAAGGAAACAGTTGGGGTAATTATGGTCTTTTTGTTGAGGAAAATAAAGATAAAGGAAAGGCTGTATTTCGTATTATGTCTCCAGCTGTACGCGAGAATCGGGCTACTGGTTCTGGCTTTGTCAATTCAGGCGATAGAGGATGTGATTTGAAATCAGGAGATGAAATTGAAATAACGTTTCGCACATATAAATGGGATAATGCTTCACTGCAGGATATGTATTCTCTTTTTTATGATGTTAGAAAAGATATGAATCCTATAGAAAAGGACTATGCAGTTTTGCCTTATAGTGAGGTGTATAAGATAATGAATTCATTATTTCAAAAAGACAGGTGGAACGAGGCTATTAATATGTATTCACTAACTAAACCAGGTACAAATTCAGGCTGGAACCAGATATGGCAGTTGGGATGGGTTGGTGGAGGTCAGGTCACTTATCCTTTTCTTCTTAATGGGGATAATCAGGCTATAGAACGTTCAATAGAGAATTTGGATGTTGTCTTTAGTAAGACGCAGGCTCCGTCCGGTTTTTATTATGCTTATGGAAATGGTGTTGAGTTTGCTAGTTTTGGTTATTCGCAGCCATTAAAGAATAATGAAACATTAGTTCGTTCTCAGGGTGATTTCCTTTATATGTCGTTGCGTCAGATAGGACATATTAGGGATATAAAGCGGGATATTCCTGAACATTGGATTAATGGTGTCAGAAAGCAGGCAGATGCTTTTGTCCGTTTGTGGAATAAATATGGTCAGGTCGGTCAGTTTGTAGATGTTACGACTGGAGATATTTGTATTGGTGGTTCAACTTCTGGTGGAATTGTTCCTGGGGGCCTAGCACTGGCTTCGGAAATGTTACATAATAAGGAGTATTTGATGGTAGCAGAGAAGCTTGCTGAAAAGTATTATAATGATTTTGTACTTAAGGGATATACTACTAGCGGACCAGGAGAGATTCTTTCATCCCCGGATAGTGAGTCAGCTTTTGGCTTATTCGAGTCGTATATAACATTATATGAAGTGACAAAGAATAGGAAATGGCTGACATTTGCAAAAGATTTATTACCAATCTGTGCCAGTTGGGTGGTGAGTTATGATTTTGAATTTCCAGAACAGTCTGATATGAATAAGATTAATGCGCATTCCAATGGTAGTGTATGGGCAAGTATCGCTAATAAGCACAGTGCGCCGGCAATATGTACGTGGTCTGGAGAATCGTTATTGAAGTATTATCGTTATACTGATGACCAGCGAGCTGTTGATTTATTGAATGATATAGCACATGGCGTACCTCAATATATTTGTGCTCCTGGTCATAAGATTGGTAATATGGAGTTAGGAGGTGCCTGTGAAAGGGTAAATTTATCTGATTGGGAAGGTAAAGATGCTGTTGGAGGAAATATATTTGCTTCTTGTTCTTGGGTTGAAACTGCGGTTCTGCTGACAGTTACACAATTACCAAGTATTTATGTGAGAAAAGATAAAGGGCAAGTTGAGGTGTTTGATCATGTTATATTGAAATCAAAAAAGAAAGAAGGAAATCATCTTGTCCTAGAATTGCAGAATCCAACAGAATATGATGCTGAGCTGAAAATTTATGTGGATGATTCTGTTCCCTTGAAAAACAGTATTTTTGACATTAATGACTCTCAAAAAGTTAAGAAAGTTGTGGTGAAGGCAAAGACGGAAATTGAAGTGAAAGTGTAGAAATCTTATCCTTAATTTTTTATACATTTGTCTTGTGTGCTATGAGGAACACATTTTCATTGTCAGACTTTTCTGCCTTTTTTCAGGATGTGAGGAAATTATTATGAGAAAAAACAAATTATTTTTTGCTGCAATACTTTGCTGTGTTGTGTCCGGAATTTCGGCTCAGAGAACAGTTTATGTTTCACCTGAGGGAAATGACACTTGGAACGGTGATAAAGAAAAACCATTTCAGACTCTGGATAGGGCTTTTGCCGAAGCTGTAGATTTTTCGGCTGATACATTGTATATCAATGTGGCATCGGGAGATTACCATTTGAATAAGACAGTCCGCTTGTCCGGTTCTGTTGGTTCGCCTGTCGTTGTGCGTGGAGATAAGCTTGATATGCCTCGTTTTCTCGGAGGTATGCAGGTGCGTGGATGGGAGAAATATAAGGGAAATATATACCGTGCTTTTATCCCTGAGGTGAAGTTGTACGATTTCTCCTTCGAACAGTTTTATGTCAACGGAAAGCGTGCTAGATGGGCAAGGACTCCGAATAAGGACTGGTATATGGTGAAGGGATACAAGGAATTTGCCTACGTTTCCGGTGTCCGCTCGGCAAACTATGCCACACAGAGAATAGAACTAGACAAAGTAGATATGCAAACGCTGAAAGGCTTGTCGGCAGACGAGTTGGCTGATGTGCGTTTTCGCTTTTATCATAAATGGGATATAACGCAGAAACAATTGTCCTATGCCTGTCCGGATTCCGGATACGTGTATGTGCAGGGTGGAGGAATGAAACCGTGGAATCCGGTAACTGAAGGTTCGCGTTACATAATGTATGGATACAAGTCTGCTTTGGACACTGCCGGCGAATGGTATCTGGACAAGGCAGAGGGTTATGTATATTATATCCCACGTGAAGGAGAAGATATGTCCACGGCAGAATGTATGGTTCCGACATTGCATCAGTGGCTCGTTGTGGAAGGTGAGAAAGGCAAGCCGGTGAAAGATATCCGTTTTGAGAATCTGTCTTTCCAGTATTCTGCATTCCGTATGCCTCGTAACGGAAACGAACCTATGCAGGCGGCAGCAACTGTTGAGGCAGCGGTTGAACTTGAGCGTGCCGAAAATATAAGCTTTGTAAATTGTGAGATGATGCACACGGGTGGTTATGCTTTGTGGTTAAAGTCGGCTTGCCGGAACAATAAGGTGGATCATTGTTATATTGCAGACCTTGGCGCCGGTGGTATCAAGATTGGTGAGCCTGTATATACTGAAGATACAACAATGCTGAGCCGACATAATATAGTCAATAACTCCATTATTACCCACGCGGGAAGTGAATTACCCTGCGGTGTTGGTGTAGCTATTTTCCATTCTTCCGACAATCAGGTGACGCATAATGAAATATCAGATTTGAGATATTCCGGTGTTTCCGTAGGCTGGGTTTGGGGTTATAATAATTCTGGTTCTCTGTGGACAAATGTTCTTATGGACGATGGTACCGTGGATTTCAAACAAATAAAGCTGATAAGTCCGGCAGTGAGGAATCTGGTGGCATACAACCATATTCATCATATCGGATGGGGTGAATTGTCGGATATGGGAGCTGTATATACTTTGGGAGAGTCTCCCGGAACACGTATTGTAAATAATATTATACATGATATTCTTTCGTATGACTATGGTGGCTGGGGCTTGTATACTGATGAAGGTTCCACAGGTGTTGAGATGAGTTCAAACCTTGTTTATCGTTGTAAGAGCGGCGGTTTCCATCAGCATTATGGAAAGGAAAATCGTATTGAAAATAATATTTTTGCTTTCGGCCATTTCTATCAGGCACAGTACACTCGTGTGGAGCCTCATTTGTCATTCCATTTCAGGCATAATATTATACTGCAGGACGAAGGCGAAACTCTTGCCGGTCCATGGGAAAAGGGAAATCTGGATATGGATTATAATCTATACTGGCATCTTAATGGTGAACCGGAATTCGGAAAACACAGCTTTGGTGAATGGAAGAAATTGAAGGAAAAGCATTCTATCCTTGCCGATCCATTGTTTATGGATGCGGAGAATGATGATTTCCGTTTCCGTTCGATGAAGGCTGCACGAAAGATTGGTTTCAAGCCTTGGGATTTTTCCAAAGTCGGGGTTTATGGCTCGGATGAGTGGAAAGATAAGGCTAAGATGAATGAGAATGATATCAAGGTGTTTGAGGAGATTAGAAAAGAGAGGAATAGGAAGTGAAAGGCGACAAGTTGATGAGTTGGAAAGTAAGTTGCTCAAGTTTCGCAAGTTGAACTTTCAGATAACAAGTTGACAAGATTTTTAGATAATAATTCCCGGACACTTAAAATATTAATATAAAGATTATTGAATATGTATAACAGATTTATCCTTTTTGCAGCTTTCATAATATTGTCTATATACAATTCCGGAATATCGGCGGAGAATATTATTACTGTCAGTCCTGCATCCGGCAGTGATAATTCCAATCTTTCTGAGGCATTGGAAAAGGCAAGCAAATATAATGGCAAACCGGTTACTATCAGTCTTAAACCTGGAATATATGATTTTAGCCGTGCTGAATCATCGGAGAAAATATATTATGTGTCTAATACAACTTCAGAAGAGGAAAATCCTGAACCTTTGAAACATATAGCCTTGCTGCTGGAAGGTATGAAGAATGTCACTATTGATGGTTGTGGCTCAACTTTGCTTATGACCGGGGAGATGACTTCTTTTGTGTTTGATAAATGCAAGAATATAGTTTTTAAGAATATAAATATCGACAACAGTAACCCGACACAGACAGAGATGACAGTGAGGGAAAACGGAAAGGATTATCTGATTGCCGAAGTTCATCCTACATCTAAATATAGAATTGAGCAGGACAGACTTGTGTGGTATGGCGACGGCTGGTCATTTTCCGGAGGAATAGCTCAGTCGTATGATTATGTCAGTGACATGACATGGCGCTCATGGTCGCCAATGACTGGTTTGGTGAAGACTGTGGAGATTGAACCAAATCTTCTTTATCTGAAATACAGCAAAAAGCCTGAGGTGAAGGTTGGCACAGTGTTCCAGATGCGCGATGCCATCAGGGATGAGGTTTGCGGATTTGTGAACCGTTCGGCAAATGTCCGTTTCGAAAATGTAAACTTTTATTATCTGGGTAATTTCGGTGTGGTTTCGCAATATAGCGAGGATGTGACATTTAGCGGATGTAATTTCATGCCAAAACCAGGTTCGGGAAGGACTAATGCTGGCTTTGCCGATTTTATCCAGGTGTCCGGTTGTAAGGGTAAGATTAATATTGAGGGTTGTGCATTTGCCGGGGCTCATGACGACCCGATTAATGTTCACGGAACTCATCTTAAAGTTGTGGACTTTATGGATGCAAGGACATTGAAAATTCGGTTTATGCATCCGCAAACTTATGGATTTGAGGCTTTCTTCAAAGGTGATTTGGCTGAGCTTGTAAATGCAGAAACTCTTCTTTCTGTTCTGCCGTGTAAGATAGTTGATGCAGAATTAGTCTCTCCAAGGGAAATGGTGATAAAACTGGACAGGAATATTCCTGCAGATGTTCGTGAAGTGAAGAATCTTGTGGTGGATAATGTGACATGGACGCCGGAAGTCAATATTACAGGCAATAAATTCTCTCGTATCCCGACGCGCGGTGTGTTATTGTCAACACGCAGAAAGTCGCTTATCGAGAATAATGTGTTTTATGGAATGCAGATGAGCGCAATACTCGTTGCTGATGATGCTATGAGCTGGTACGAATCCGGTCCGGTGCATGACCTTACAATCCGCCGGAATACATTCATCCAATGCGGAGGTCCTGTTATATTTATTTCTCCTGAAAATAAGAAATATGAAGGTGCAGTTCACAGGAATATTGTTATTGAAGAGAATGTATTTGAGTCTGATAATCCTTCTGTTCAGGCTATATCTGTGAAAGGTGTTGACGGACTTGTTGTGAAGGATAATATGTTTCGTATGAAAAATGAAAATAATCTTATATTGAAAGATGTGTTGAATGTTACGGAAGATGTGAAGTGATAAAATTAATTCTCTGTGACTACACTTCTTTGTGTTTAAAATAAAAATCTAATAACATGGCAAAATCAAGAAGAACTTTCCTTAAACAAGGATTATTGGGAACACTGATGCTTGGTGCCGGCCCATTAGTGCAGACTGTGGAAGCTGCTGGCAAACCAGATAAAAGGCCTTTAAAAATAAAGGCAAAAAGAGTGGTGATGATTTCTCTGGATGGAATTTGCGTGGAAGGATTCCTGAAGGCGAAAACTCCGAATTTGGATAAGCTGCTAGCCGAAGGTGTACTATCTTTGGAGACAAGGGTTGTGATGCCATCGGTGACACTTCCAAACTGGACAAGCCATCTCACAGGAAGCGGTCCGGAGCTGCATGGAGTTGTGGACAATAGCTGGGAAATAACAAAATTCAAACTTCCCGCAGTGGAGAAAGATGCGGACGGATATTATCCTTCTGTATTTAAAGTGCTGAAAGATAATTTGCAGGGAATGAAAACTGCATTCTATTATAACTGGCCTAATTTGATTTATCCTTATAACCAGAAATATCTGGACGAAGTGAGTTTCCTCGAAAACGATGGCTATGTCAAGAATCTGGAGAAAGCTTTTGAATTTATAAAGCAAAACAAGGATTTGCCTACAGTGGCATTTATATATTCCGTACATACGGACCATGCCGGTCATAAATACAAATGGATGTCTCCTGAATATATCAAGTCGATTGAGGAAGCCGATGTGGAAATTGGAAAATTCCTCGACAAACTGCAGAGTGAAGGTCTGAAGAATGATACTCATTTTATGTTCCTTACTGACCATGGTGGTGTAGGCAACGGACACGGCGGTGTGAGCGAAGCCGAAATGATTGTTCCGTGGGGAATTGTAGGTCCCGGAATAAAGAAAGGTTATAAATTAAGTGAACCTAACAACACTGTCAACACTGCCGCTGTCATTCTACAGCTCTTCGGTGTGAAGAAACCGTTGTGCTGGGTGGGAGAGGTACCGAGAACGATATTTGGGTGAGTTGACAAGGCATTAGAGGCTAGTTGACGAGGCTACAGATACGAGTTGACAAGGTATCTAAGACAAGTTGACAAGGCTTCAGATACGAGTTTACAAGGTATCTGATATATATATAAATTAACAACCTTGTCCCCTCGTCCCCTTAGTATAAACCTAATTTATCATTATATTATATGAACCCAAAATTACTACTCACAACCGTCTGTCTTTACAGCGGACTGTCTGCCTTTGCCGCAGACTACACAAATATAATCCTTATAAACTTGGATGATGTCGGATATGGAGATTTCTCTTGCAACGGAGCTTATGGTTATACAACCCCAAATATTGATGCACTTGCTTCTGAAGGAGTAAGATTCACGCATTTCCTTGCCGGACAACCTATCAGTGGAGCGTCACGTGCCGGACTTCTCACTGGTTGCTATCCTAACAGAATAGGTTTTGCCGGAGCACCCGGACCGGATTCCAACTATGGTATCCACAAAGATGAAATGACAATGGGTGAACTTCTGAAACAGAAAGGATATCAGACTGCCATATTCGGCAAATGGCATTTGGGCGATAAACATCAGTTTCTTCCGTTACAGAACGGATTTGATGAATACTATGGACTTCCGTATTCCAACGATATGTGGCCTAATCATCCTCAACAGGGTGAAGTCTTTAATTTCCCGGATTTGCCGACAATAGACGGAAATGAGGTGGTTGGCTATAATACAGACCAGTCTCAGTTTACGACAGATTATACAACCCGTGCCGTTTCGTTCATCAAGAAGAACAGTAAGAAACCGTTCTTTATTTATCTTGCCCACTCAATGCCTCACGTTCCTCTTGCCGTGTCGGACAAGTTCAAGGGCAAGAGCGAACAAGGTCTTTTCGGAGATGTAATGATGGAAATAGACTGGAGCGTAGGCCAGGTGATGAAAGCTTTGCGTGAAGAAGGCTTGGATGATAATACTTTGGTTGTTATCACATCCGACAACGGTCCGTGGGCAAACTATGGCAATCATGCCGGTTCAGCAGGCGGCTTGCGTGAGGCAAAGGCAACAACTTTCGACGGAGGAAACCGAATCCCGTGTATTATGTATTGGAAAGGTCACACCAAGCCGGGCACAATATGCAACAAGTTGGCATCTAATATTGACTTGTTCCCGACATTTGCCGAAATAACCGGAGCACCGCTTCCTGAGAGAAAAATAGACGGTGTTAGTATCCTCTCGCTTATCGAAGGTCGTGAAGGTGCAAACCCGAGAGAATCATTCGTGTATTATTATAACAAGAATGACCTTGAAGCTGTGACCGATGGCGAATTCAAATTAGTATTTCCTCATAAATATGTCACCTATGGCGCATACGAGCCTGGAAATGATGGTCAGCCAGGGAAACTTACAAATCTGGAAATAATGAAACCGGAGCTTTATGACTTGCGCCGTGATCCGGGCGAACGTTATAACGTCGTGGCACAATATCCTGAGCGTGTAGCTAAGCTAAAGAAAATCGCAGATGATATGCGTGAGGAGTTGGGAGATAATCTGACACGCAAGAAAGGCAAGGAGCGCCGTGAACCGGGATTATTGTGATTATATTTGTCTGGAATATTTTTTTGTTGGATTATCCTTGATAAAAATTGTAGTTGAATGAAAACCGTGTTCAATGTTAGTAAATGGTTTGTCTTATTAAGCCTGTCAATGATAATTGATAATGCAAAGGCTCAGTCTGTTGCGGATAATATTATTGATAATATTGAGTCTGTTTCTGGCTTGGTTGCATATTGGGATTTTTCTGGAGAAAAGGATTTTCTGGTTTCAAAAGGCAAAGGTGAATATCGGTTGAACAGCTCTCGAGATGAAGGTCCTGTAATAGTTAAAGAAGGTCCTTTGTCCGGAAATTCAATTTATTTTGATGGAACGGATTATTTATATATTCCATATAGTGAAACCGGAAAACTTAATGTGAAAACGAATGCTGTTACAGTTGTTGCTTGGGTGAAGTGGACTGGTGAGCAAACCGGGTTTGTTGCAGGAATGTGGAATGAATATAAGGATGGGGGAAAAAGGCAATATGGATTGTTTGTTTCACTTCCTCATTATAATGGAAAAGACCAGGTTTGCGGTCATATTTCATATACCGGAAAACCTACACCTCCATTCCCGTATTCAATTGATTATTCAGCAAGTGAAGGAAAAATTCCTATGAATGAATGGTGCTGTATTGCTTTTACTTATGACGGAACATATATACGTTCTTATCTTAATGGAGTATTTGAAAAACGCGATGAAGAGCTCATCGAGCATACAAAAGGCTTTGACGGATATCCTGAAGGATTAAGGCAATGTAAGAATCCATATTATTTCCCTTATGGAATAGGTGATAATGGTTCCGATTTTACTGTTGGCGCTGTTCTCCTGAAAAATGGAATGGGAAACTTCTTTAAAGGGCAAATAGGTGGAATTGCTGTTTATGATAAGTCATTAAGTGATGACGATATGAGAAAAATAAGTAATCCATTTAATAAGGAAGATTAAGTTATTAAATTGGATAATAATTAAACAGAATTATTATTTATGCAACGACGAACATTTATAAAATCCTCAATATTGATGGGATTTGGCTCTTCCGCACATTCCCTGAATGCAAATACTGAAGAATCCGTCAATGTCGGATTGAAAGAAAATTCCGGCAGCGATGTCAAGCCGCATATTATTTTCATAATGACAGACCAGCATCGTGGAGATGCATTGGGATGTATGGGAAACAAGGCTGTAATATCTCCGAATTTGGATAATCTTGCCAAAGAAGGAACAATTTTCCTTAATGGATATACTTCTTCCCCCAGCAGTACACCTGCACGCGCCGGTCTGCTGACTGGAATGTCGCCATGGCATCACGGAATGCTTGGTTATGGCCGTGTTGCAGAAACATATAAATATGAGATGCCGCGCATTTTGCGAAACTTGGGATATTACACTATGGGTATAGGCAAAATGCACTGGGCTCCACAGAACAATCTGCACGGATTTCATGCAACTTTGCTTGACGAGAGCGGACGAGTGGAGTCAAAAGATTTCATCAGCGATTATCGCAAATGGTTCCAGACTCAGGCGCCGGGCGAGAATCCGGACAAGACCGGTATAGGGTGGAACGACCACGGAGCTGCAACTTATCAGTTAGACGAACGTTTGCATCCTACCACTTGGACAGGACAGACTGCTTGCGAGGTGATACGAAATTATAATTCCGACAAACCTCTTTTCCTGAAAGTATCGTTTGCCCGCCCTCATAGTCCTTACGATCCTCCAAAGAGATATTTGGATATGTATGACGGGGTGGATATCCCAAAGCCGGACAAAGGCGACTGGTGCGGACAATATTCCGAACTGAAGAATCCAAAAGATGTATCAACAGACGCAGCCTTCGGAAATTTCGGCGACGACTATGCCTGCAATTCCCGTAAACATTATTATGCTAATATCACATTTGTTGACGACCAGATAGGAGAGATAATAAAAACTCTCAAGGAAAAAGGAATGTATGACAATGCCCTGATATGCTTCACTGCCGACCACGGCGATATGATGGGCGACCATTATCACTGGCGAAAAACATATCCGTACGAAGGTTCTGTTCGTATTCCGTATATAGTGAAATGGCCAAAGTCATTGAAAAAAGAGGTGCCGGACGGTTCAATACTTGAACAGCCTGTCGAGCTGCGTGATTTCCTGCCCACATTCATCGATATTGCCGGAGGAAGCGTTCCGCCAGATATGGACGGACGTTCATTGCTCGCACTCGTTGAAGACAAGAAGCCGCAGTGGAGAAAGTATATAGATATGGAGCATGCCACATGCTATAGCGAAGATAATTACTGGTGTGCCCTCACCGACGGAAAGATGAAATATGTATGGAATTTGCATAACGGTTCAGAACAGTTGTTTGATTTGCGTAACGACCGCAGCGAGAAACACAATTGTATCAATGATTCAGCTTATTCTTCCGTTCGCCGTGAAATGTATCAGGCAATGGTGGAACACTTGAAGGAACGCGGCGAGAGTTTCGTGTCAAATGGAAAACTGATGACTCTGGATAAGACGATGCTTTATAGTCCGAATTATCCGGGGAAATAATAAGTTCAATTTCAACTTTAAGGTTAAGTAATTATCAAACGTGATAAACAAATATTATGGAATATACAATAACAAACTCTAAAGATAGAATAGTCTGGCTTGACGTTGTAAGACTGATAGCTATTTTATTGGTAATAGCCTGCCACTGCACAGACCCATTTAATGCCTCGCCTGAAGCCAGGGCAAATCCTGAGATAAATTTCTGGGGTTCGGCTTATGGCTCAATGTTGAGGCCTTGCGTGCCGTTGTTTGTCATGATGACGGGTTTTCTGCTCCTTCCGGTAAGGCAGGAAGCTTCGGCATTTTACAGGAAAAGGATTCCGAGAGTGCTGTTTCCGTTTCTGGTGTGGTCGATATTGTTTGACCTTTCCCCTTGGTTTATACAGTTTGTTGGTGGTTCAAAGGAGCTTGTAGTACAGTTTTTCCCTTGGGAACCAAATCCTTCGGCATCGCTTGCAGACGCACTGATGACGATAGCTATGATACCGATTAATTTCACTGTGTATGCAACACCAATGTGGTATATATATACATTGATAGGTTTGTATCTTTATATGCCTGTGTTTTCTGCTTGGGTTGAGAAGGCTTCGGATAAGGCAAAATTGTGGTTCCTTGGAGTTTGGGCAGTCAGTCTGTTTATTCCTTATCTGATGGTTTTTGTATCTCAATATTTGTTTGGTACTTGTTCGTGGAACTCATTTGGACTGTTCTATTATTTTGCAGGTTTCAATGGCTATTTACTTTTGGGACACTATCTTGGCAGGATTGAAAAGCCATCTTTTGCTAAGGTGGTTTTTTGGGGAATACCATTGTTTGTTGTCGGATATTTGATTACATACTTCGGCTTCCGTTATATGACTTCCGATCCGAATGTGAGTCTGGAAGGTATGGAGCTTTTCTTTACATATTGCTCTCCTAATGTGGTGATGATGACAATACCTGTGTTCCTTATAGCCAGATATGCGAAAGTAGGTTCGGAGAAACTTCGCTTGGCGTTGGCAAATCTTACGAAATGCGGTTTTGGAATCTATTGCGTGCATTATTTCTTTATTGGTCCGTGCTATGTGTTCACGCTTTGGCTTGGTGTGCCAATTCCGGTTGTTGTTCCAGTTTCTGCCTTGTTTACATTTGCTTGTTCATGGACATTTGTTTATTTTGTGAGCAAATTGCCGGGAGCAAAGTATATAATAGGTTGACAAGGCTTGTGAAACTTAAACAATATAAATATGAAATACTTTATAATATCAGATATACATGGTTCGGCTTTGACGTTGAAAAAAGCTTTGGAGCAGTTTAAGGCTATGGAATGTGAATTCCTTGTTATTATGGGAGATATTCTGAACTATGGCCCTCGTAATTCTATTCCTGAAGGCCTTAATCCAAAGGTAGTTGTGGAAATGCTTAATCCTCTTGCCGGAAGGATTATAGCCGTTCGTGGAAACTGTGATGCCGAGGTGGACCAGATGCTTCTTGATTTCCCTTGTATGGCAGATTATGCACTTGTAGTTGATAACGGTAAGAAATTGTTTTTCACTCATGGACATATTTATAATGAAGAGAACATGCCAAAAGGAGATTGGAACGTTATGTTTTATGGTCATACTCATTTGTGGAAACTGGAGAATGGTGACGGAATGATTATATGTAATTCTGGTTCCATCACTTTCCCTAAACAAGGCAATTTGCCGACATTCGTTGTGTATGATTCAGGAGTGATAAGTGTGTATTCGCTTGATGGGGAATTATTAGAAAGGATTGAGGTGAGGTAGATGTTATTTTAACCCCTATTTTATTGTATCAATAACTATGTTCAATAACATATAATTTTACTATCAAAAAGTAAGCAAAATATAGTGCTTGTTTGGGGTAAACCTGTATATTTGCAAACAGAATGTTATCCTTTAAATATATTGCGTATGAAAACTGAAGCTATATTGGCTGCTTTGGAAGCTAAGCATCCGGGTGAAAAAGAGTATTTGCAAGCAGTAAAAGAAGTGCTTATTTCAATTGAAGATGTATATAATCAGCATCCTGAATTTGAAAAGGCAAAAATCATAGAAAGACTCGTTGAGCCGGAAAGAATTTTTACATTCCGTGTTCCATGGGTTGACGATAAAGGTGAAATCCAGGTGAACCTTGGTTATCGTGTTCAGTTCAATAATGCAATCGGCCCGTATAAAGGCGGTATCCGTTTCCATCCTTCAGTAAATTTGTCTATCCTTAAGTTCTTGGGCTTTGAGCAGACATTCAAGAATGCACTTACAACATTGCCTATGGGCGGTGCAAAAGGTGGTTCAGACTTTGCTCCTCGCGGAAAGAGCGACGCTGAAATCATGCGTTTCTGCCAGGCATTTATCCTTGAATTATGGCGTAATATAGGTCCTGACACAGATGTTCCTGCCGGCGATATAGGCGTTGGTGGCCGTGAAGTTGGTTATATGTATGGTATGTACAAGAAACTGGCTCGTGAAAACACAGGTACATTCACAGGCAAAGGCATGGAATTCGGTGGTTCAATCCTTCGTCCGGAAGCAACTGGTTTCGGAGCTTTGTATTTTGTTCACCAGATGTTGGATACTCACGGAATTGATATCAAAGGTAAGACTGTGGCTATTTCCGGTTTCGGTAATGTGGCTTGGGGTGCAGCTCTTAAGGCTACAGAATTAGGTGCTAAGGTTGTTACTATCTCAGGTCCTGACGGATATGTATATGATCCTGACGGAATCTCTGGAGAAAAGATTGAATATATGCTTGAATTGCGTAATTCAGGAAATGATATTGTTGCTCCTTATGCAGACGAATATCCAAGTGCAACATTCTATCCTGGCAAGAAACCTTGGGAACAGAAAGTTGATATTGCTCTTCCTTGTGCAACTCAGAATGAGCTTGATGCAAACGACGCTCGTCAGCTTATCGACAACAAGACTCTTTGCGTAGCAGAAGTGTCAAATATGGGATGTACAGCTGAAGCAGTAGATTTGTTCTTGGAAAACAAAGTATTGTTCGCTCCTGGCAAAGCTGTTAATGCCGGTGGTGTTGCAACTTCTGGTTTGGAAATGACTCAGAACGCAATGCATATTTCTTGGACAGCTGCTGAAGTTGACGCTAAGTTGCATCAGATTATGAGTGATATCCATGATCAGTGTGTAGCTCACGGAAAAGACGGCGAATATATTAATTATGTTAAAGGTGCCAATATTGCTGGTTTCATGAAAGTGGCTAGAGCAATGATGGCTCAAGGAATCGTTTAATTTGCGAATCGACCTGGAAGCAGGATTGCAAGTATAGAATACATATTCTTGTCAACTTGTTTTCTTGTCAACAGATAACTTATATAAGGCTGTATCGGATTTATTTTCCGATACAGCCTTTAGTCATTTATATGATAAGTAGCCAAGGTTTTCTTATAATTTAGAATATATAAGCGATAGCAGTTTTTCTCTTGTATGCTTGTTCCTGAAACCTTATCAACTTTAAAGTTGAGCATGCAAAACTTAAATAAATGTCCTTTCAAATATCGTTTTTACTTTAAAAATGTTACTTTTGCGGAGTGTTGAAATGAAATATGATTAACTAAACATAATAAAGAAATGGCAAAATCAATAAAAGAAGAAGCACTTCGCTACCATTCTGAGGGAAAACCTGGAAAAATCGAAGTGGTGCCAACTAAGCCTTATAGTACACAAGCAGACTTATCATTGGCTTATTCTCCTGGTGTGGCTGAGCCTTGCCTGGAAATTGAAAAAGATTCTCACAGTGCATACGATTATACTGCTAAGGGAAACCTTGTGGCTGTTATCTCAAACGGAACAGCAGTTCTGGGGTTGGGTGATATAGGTCCTTTGGCAGGAAAGCCAGTTATGGAAGGAAAAGGTTTGCTTTTCAAGATTTTTGCAGGTATTGACGTGTTTGACATTGAAGTTGATCAGAAAGATCCTCAGAAATTCATTGAAACAGTAAAGGCTATCGCTCCTACATTTGGCGGTATTAACCTTGAGGATATCAAGGCTCCGGAATGTTTTGAGATTGAAACAAGACTGAAGGAAGAACTTGATATTCCTGTAATGCACGACGACCAGCATGGAACTGCAATTATTTCGGGCGCAGGTTTGATAAATGCCCTTGAGATTGCAGGCAAGAAAATTGAAGATGTCAAGATTGTGGTCAACGGTGCCGGTGCCGCTTCTATCTCATGTACTAAATTGTATGTGATGCTTGGCGCACGCAAGGAAAATATTGTAATGTGCGACAGTAAAGGTGTAATCTCCACTCATCGTACAGACTTGAACGCAGCTAAGCGTGAGTTTGCAACCGACCGTGATATTAAGACTCTTCAGGAAGCAGTTGTTGGCGCTGATGTATTCCTTGGTCTGTCTGTTGCCGATGTTCTTACACAGGACATGGTAAGAAGCATGAATGAAAACCCTATTGTTTTCGCTTTGGCAAATCCTAATCCGGAAATATCATATGCTGACGCTATGGCTTCACGTGAGGATATTATTTTCGCAACAGGACGTTCGGACTATCCTAATCAGATAAACAACGTACTTGGATTCCCGTATATTTTCCGTGGTGCGTTGGATACACACGCAAAAGCTATCAATGAAGAAATGAAACTTGCAGCAGTGTATGCAATTGCCAAATTGGCAAAAGAACCAGTTCCAGATGTAGTCAATGCAGCTTACAAATTGAAGAGAACTACATTCGGACGTGATTATATTTTGCCTAAAGCTCTTGACCCACGTTTGCTGACTCGAGTTTCATGCGCGGTGGCAAAAGCTGCTATGGAATCAGGCGTGGCAAGAAAAGACATTACAGACTGGGATGCATACGCAAATCATTTGCGTGAAATGATGGGATATGACAACAAGCTTTTGCGCTCGTTCACAGAAATGGCCAAGGCTAATCCTAAACGTGTGGTATTTGCCGAAGCTAACCATATCAATATGCTCAAGGCTGCTGTTGAGGCTAAGGCAGAAGGCATTTGTCATCCTATTCTTCTTGGAAACTGGGATTATCTTCAGAAACTTGCAGCTGAGGAAAATTTAAGTCTTGAAGGCATTGAAATCATCAATATGCGTTCAGACGGAGAAACCGAGCGCCGTCAGCGTTATGCAGAATTGCTTGCCAAGAAGAAAGCACGCCAGGGCGTTACATATTCTGAAGCTTATGAGAATATGTTCGACCGCAACACTTTCGGTATGATGATGGTTGAAACAGGCGATGCCGATGCATTTATCACCGGTGTTTATAGCCGTTATTCTGAAGTGAGCCGTATTGCTGAAGAGGTAATCGGAATACGTCCGACATACAAGCACTTTGGCGCAATGCATATTATAACAGGAAAGAAAGGAACATACTTCCTTGCAGATACATTGATTAATCGCCATCCAACAACAGAAGTGCTGATTGATATAGCACGTCTTACACATGACGCAGTGAAATTCTTTGCTCACGAACCGGTTATGGCAATGTTGTCATATTCTAATTTCGGCGCAGACAAGGAAGGCAGTCCTCTGACTGTTCATAATGCAATCAAATATTTGCATGAAACATATCCGGAAATGGATGTGGACGGAGAAATGCAGGTAGGTTTTGCATTGGATAAGAAATTGCGTGATAAAACATATCCGTTCAACAAGCTGGCAGGAAAGGATGTGAATACTTTGGTGTTCCCGAATTTGAGTTCTGCAAACAGCGCATACAAACTTTTGTTGGAAATGGGTGTTGCCGAAAGTATCGGTCCTATTCAGATGGGATTGAACAAGCCTATACACTTTACAGATGTTGAAAGCTCAACACGTGATATCTTGAATCTTACTACAGTTGCTGTTGTTGATGCTATTGTTCAGGAGCAGATTGAAAAAGGAAAATAATTCAAGTTTTGTAAGTTGCTCAACTTTCAGTTGTTAAGTTGACAAGGCTTCAGAGACAAGTTTACGATGTTAAAAAACAGTTACTTCGTTCTTTATTATCTGAAAAAACTCTTGTAAACTAATTAACTGAAAGTTGAGCCAAACGAAACTTGAATTATATATTTGTCCTCACTTAGTTTTATCCTATCAATACCGAATAATACGTTATGAAAAAAATATATTGGCTTATTTTTATCTCTGCATTGTTGATTTCCGGTTGTAAAGAAGAACAGTCGGTGAGTGATTTGATTAGGGTTGATGTTTTAGATACATCTTATCCAGAAAAGGAGTTATTCATTCAAGATTTTATGGATGTAGAATATATTCCGCTGGAAACAACCGATGAGTTTATAAACCAAGGTTTTGTGCAAGATGTAGGCGAGAAGTATATCCTGGTTAAAAATAGAAAAGATAATGGAGATGTCTTTGTGTATGATCGTAAAGGAAAAGCACTACATAAATTCAACAGAAAAGGACAAGGCCCGGAAGAATATGTTAATATATTGGGTATGGTTTTAGATGAAAAAAATGAGGAAATTTTCATCAACTCACATCATACACAAAGGATTTTAGTATATGATTTATACGGAAATTATAAACGAACCCTTAAACATCAGGTTGGAAAAGGTTCTTTAGAATCAAATCCATATAGTTCGGATTTGAGCTCAATTTATTTGGAAGTATATAATTATGATGATAATAATCTTATATGTTATGACTTTTTAGATGCTAAAACTCCTTTTGTTCTTGTTTCTAAAAAAGACGGAAGTATAACTAAGAAGATAAATATTCCATTTGATAAAAAAAAGATGGCAATAGCTTTTCGTAAAGATGAAAACACAGGCTTAATAGCTTCTGCCAGTTTTGGTTTTTATCGAAGTATTCTATCGTTTCAAAAAAAATGGTTTCTTTTGGAATTTTCTTCTGATACTATTTATCAGTTACTACAGGATTATAGTTTATCTCCGTTTATTGTGCGGACACCTTCAGTTGGTGATATGAATCCGGAAGTTTTTCTTATGATTCGTTTTCAATCTGATCGTTATATTTTTATGGAAACGGTGAAAAATGAGTATGATTTTGAAAAGAATAGTGGTTTCCCTCGTACATTCTTGATGTATGACAAAAAGGAGAATGCTTTTTTTAACTATAAGGTTTTTAATGGTGATTATATTACTGAAAAAGAAATTTATATGAATGTCCTCAGACTTTTAGGTGGTAATATTGTAGCATGGGATGAACTGGAAGCTGCTGATTTAATTGAATCACTTGAAAAAAATGAACTAAAAGGCGATTTGAAAGAAATAGCTGAAGGATTGACCGAAGATTCAAATCCGGTTATCATGATAATAAAGAATAAATAATAGCATTTTATGAATTTAGTAAAGGTTTTACCCATATTACTGATTATGTAACATTGGGAAATTCTAATAATATATCAATCTATTTGATTAAATAAGTATATTTACATCCGTCCCCGAAAAAAAATTCACTTATATGTATATTTATTCGTATTTATGCTTTATATTTGCAGTCGATTTGAATAAATATACATTATGAAGACAAAGCAGGAGAGACATGAGGCGATTTGCCGGATAATTCATGAAGAAGAAATAAGCAATCAGGAAGAACTGTTGAACAGGTTGACCAAAGAAGGTTTCAACATTACACAGGCAACCCTTTCACGTGACATCCGTTCGCTTAAAATCGTGAAAGCTCATGGAACAAATGGCAATTATGCCTATATAAGACCTCGTGCTGTAGTCCCGACTATTGATAATACACCGAAAGCTGTTCATAGTGATTCTTTGCCTTCAATTGAATTCTCAGGACATTTGGCTGTTATAAAGACCAAACCCGGATATGCGATGGGAATAGCTTCGGACATAGATTCCCAATCTCCTAAAGAAATACTGGGAACGATAGCCGGAGATGACACAATATTGATAATTCCCCGCGAAGGCTACAGCCGTGACAGTGTGGTAAAAGCTTTGTCCAGATTTATTCATTGATATTTATCCGTGTGGTATAAATCTTAATTTTGATTGTTTAAAGAAAAGGTAAAAAAGATATTATAAAGAAATGGAACAACAAACTGTTGATATTGATGTAATGGTGGCAGATGAAAGCCATGAAAAGTATGTAGATACTATTTTGGAGACTATTGAAGCTGCTGCCAAGGTTCGTGGAACAGGAATTGCAAAGCGTACCCATGAATATGTGGCACAAAAGATGAAAGAAGGAAAAGTTATCATTGCTCTTAATGGTGAAGAATTTGCCGGTTTTACGTATATCGAATCATGGGGCAACAAGCAATATGTTGCAACAAGTGGTTTGATTGTTCCAGACAAGTTCCGTCATTTGGGATTGGCAAAACGAATCAAGCACGCCGCATTCCAGTTGGCCCGTCTTCGTTGGCCAAAGGCTAAGTTGTTTAGTCTTACTTCAGGCAGTGCCGTTATGAAGATGAATACTGAACTTGGTTATATGCCTGTGACTTTCGGTGATCTTACAGATGATGAAGCTTTCTGGAAAGGTTGCCAGGGTTGCATCAACCATGACGTTTTGGAAAGAACCGGACGCCGTTATTGCATTTGCACAGCAATGCTTTTCGACCCGGCTGATCCACGTTGCCTGATGCACGAAGAATTGTTTGAAACTCTTCGTCGCCGCACAGAGCAAATCAGAGTTGAAATGGCAAACTCTGCAAAAGAACAATATATGAATAAATAAAAAACAAGAAACTATAAGAACCATGGAAGAAAAAAAGAAAAAAGTTGTAGTAGCATTTAGCGGAGGTTTGGACACTTCGTTCACAGTTATGTATTTGGCAAAAGAAAAAGGCTATGAAGTTTATGCCGCATGTGCCAACACTGGAGGTTTCAGTGAAGAACAGCTTAAGCAGAATGAAGAAAATGCCTACAAGCTTGGCGCTGTTAAATATGTAACTTTGGATGTTACAAAAGAATATTATGAAAAAAGCTTGAAATATATGGTTTACGGAAATGTTCTTCGTAACGGAACATATCCTATTTCTGTAAGCTCAGAACGTATATTCCAGGCATTGGCAATCGCACGTTATGCAAAGGAAATTGGAGCTGATGCAATTGCTCATGGTTCAACTGGTGCAGGTAACGACCAGGTTCGTTTTGACATGACATTCCTTGTTATGGCTCCTGGCGTTGAAATCATCACTCTTACTCGCGATATGACTCTTACTCGCGAATATGAAATCAATTACTTGAATGAACACGGATTCGCTGCTGATTTCGCTAAATTGAAATATTCTTATAATGTTGGTATTTGGGGAACTTCAATCTGCGGCGGCGAAATCTTGGATTCAACTCAGGGCTTGCCTGAAACTGCATACTTGAAGCAGATTACTAAAGAAGGAAGCGAACAGCTTAAGCTTGAATTCGTGAAAGGTGAATTGCATGCAGTCAATGGCGAAGTATTCGAAGATAAGATTGCCGCAATCCAGAAAGTAGAAGAAATTGGTGCTGCTTACGGAATCGGCCGTGATATGCACGTTGGCGACACAATCATCGGTATCAAAGGCCGTGTAGGTTTTGAAGCAGCTGCTCCAATGTTGATTATCGGTGCTCACCGCTTCCTTGAAAAATATACATTGAGTAAATGGCAGCAGTACTGGAAAGACCAGGTTGCAAACTGGTACGGAATGTTCCTTCACGAAAGCCAGTATCTCGAACCGGTTATGCGTGATATCGAAGCAATGCTTACAGAATCTCAGCGTAACGTAAACGGTACAGTTATCCTTGAGCTTCGTCCTCACTCATTCTCAACAGTCGGTGTTGACTCAAAAGACGACTTGGTTAAGAACAAGTTCGGTGAATATGGCGAAACACAGAAAGGCTGGACTGCCGACGACGCAAAAGGCTTCATCAAAGTTCTTTCAACTCCTTTGCGTGCTTATTATGCTAATCATAAAGACGAGGAAACACTATGATTAAAGTAGGTATTGTTGGTGGTGCCGGCTATACTGCCGGCGAGTTGATTCGTCTTCTTATTAATCATCCGGATGTTGAGATTGTTTTCATAAACAGCTCAAGTAATGCCGGAAACAAGATAACTGATGTTCACAGCGGATTGTATGGCGAAACAGATTTGGTTTTCACAAGCGAATTGCCTTTGAATGATATCGACTGTCTGTTCTTCTGTACGGCCCATGGTGACACTCGCAAGTTTATGGAAAGCCATACAGTTCCTGAATCTGTAAAGATTGTGGACTTGAGTATGGACTATCGTATCGAGAGCCCGGAACACGACTTCGTGTATGGTCTTCCTGAATTGAACCGCCGTCGCATCTGCAATGCTCAGCATATTGCAAATCCGGGTTGTTTTGCTACATGTATCCAGCTTGCAGTTCTGCCGCTTGCAAAACATCTGATGCTTAATTCTGAGCTTCATGTGAATGCTATCACCGGCTCAACAGGCGCGGGAGTGAAGCCGTCATCTACATCTCACTTCAGCTGGAGAAACGACAATATATCAATATACAAGCCGTTCACACACCAGCACTTGGCTGAGATTACACAGAGCCTCACTCAGTTGCAGAACAGCTTCAGCAGCCGAATCAATTTCATTCCGGTTCGCGGTAATTTCTCTCGTGGAATTTTTGCGACAACTTATATTGACTGTAAAATTGAAATGGATGAAATCAAACGCATATATGAAGAATATTATGCCGACCATTCATTCACTTTCATTACAGACAAGAATCCGGATTTGAAACAGGTTGTGAATACAAACAAATGTTTGCTTCACCTCCAGAAAATCGACAACAAGCTGCTTATCATATCAATGATTGACAACTTGCTGAAAGGCGCCAGCGGACAGGCAGTTCACAATATGAACCTTCTGTTCGGCCTTGAAGAAACAGTTGGCTTGCATCTTAAGCCATCTGCGTTCTGATAAAAGATTATTCAAGTTGACGAGGGAACGAGTTGACAAGTAAACAAGATTTGTTTCGCCTTGTCAACTTGTCTCTGATGTCTTGTTAACTAAAAAAACATCTTTGAGAAATGAAACTATTTGATGTATATCCATTATTTAATATAGAAATCGTTAAAGGTCGTGGCTGCCATGTCTGGGACAGCGAAGGCACAGAATATTTGGACCTTTACGGTGGTCATGCTGTTATATCTGTCGGCCACAGTCACCCAGTCTATGTCAAGGCTATAACAGAACAGGTGAATAATTTGGGTTTCTATTCAAACTCAGTAATCAACTCACTTCAGCAGAAACTTGCCGACAAACTTGGCGCAGCTTCCGGCTATGACGATTATTCTTTGTTCCTTATCAACTCAGGAGCAGAAGCTAATGAAAATGCCTTGAAACTTGCTTCATTCCACAACGGAAAGAAACGCGTCCTGGCTTTCAAGCACTCATTCCACGGACGTACTTCGGCAGCAGTGCGAGTAACCGACAATCCTAAGATTATCGCCCCTGTCAATGAAGACCTGGCTGTGACATATCTCGAACTAAACGACGCCCAGGCAGTTGAGGAAGAATTGAAGAAAGGCGATGTTTCTTCAGTTATCATTGAAGGCATTCAGGGAGTTGGCGGAATTCAGTTGCCGACAGATGATTTCATGAAACAGCTTCGTGAACTTACAACACAATATGGCGCTTGTCTTATCGTTGACGAAATCCAGTCCGGATACGGAAGAAGCGGTAAATTCTTTGCACATCAGTATGCCGGAATCAGACCGGATATCATTACTGTTGCAAAAGGTATCGCAAACGGATTCCCGATGGGCGCAGTATTGATCAGTCCGATATTCAAGCCTTCATATGGAATGCTGGGAACAACATTCGGCGGAAATCATCTTGCATGTGCTGCCGCAATTGCAGTTCTTGATATAATGAAAGAAGAAAACCTTGTGGCAAATGCCGAAAAGGTCGGAAAATATCTGATGGACGAATTGCAGAAATTCCCGGGAATCAAGGAAGTCAGAGGCCGTGGTCTGATGATTGGTATCGAGTTTGAAGAGTCAATCAAGGAAATCCGCTCAAAACTTCTGTTCGAAGAAAAAGTATTCACCGGAGTAGCCGGAATGCATACAATCCGTTTGTTGCCACCTTTGTGTCTGACAATGGACGAAGCAGCAGAATTCATCGCCCGTTTCCGCAAGGTGTTGGGATTGTGATTCAGCTGACGAGGCAAATTTAAACACAGAGTCACGGAGTTACAGAGTTTATATAATGTTAATGCATAATATATTTTCTCTGTGTCTTTGTGGCTCTGTGTTTTATTATATTTATTTTGATACACACCTGCTTCTATATTAACGCCACTCAAATACTTTTGGCTGAACCTCCCTTCATACCAACAACCATATTAACACCTCAACTTAAAATAACATTTTCTTGTAAACCTTGATTGAAATTCGTTTCTTTGCTGTGAATATAATGTCAAATCTTAATTTATAAACCATGAATCTACGGAAAGTGTTAGTTTGTGCAGCTTTGGCTCAGTGCCTTACTGGATTTGCAAACGCTCAGGAATTACCGGCATTGAAAGATATAGTTGCCGGAAAAGTGATTGAAACCCGCTCAATGGGTGCAATGAGCTGGCTGAAGGATGGCGAGCGATACAGCCGCCTCGAAAAGAATCAGGAAACAGGAGGTTTTGATGTTGTAGCCTATAAGGCTAAAGACAACAGCCGTGAGGTTATCATACCTTCATCTATGTTTATTGATAAAACAACAGGAAAGCCTATTGCCATAAGAAGCATTTCTTGGAGTGCCGACAATAAGAAAGTCCTTATATATAACAACACCCGCCGCGTATGGAGATACGACACCCGCGGAGATTATTGGGTTCTGGATTTGGAAAGCGGAAAACTCCGCCAACTGGGAACAGCCCGTCCCGAATCTTCACTGATGTTTGCCAAATTCTCGCCGGACGCAACAAGAGTTGCCTATGTTTCGGAAAACAATATTTATGTTGAAGACGTAGAAACCGGAAAAGTAACCCAGCTTACAAAAGACGGTTCAGACAGAATAGTCAACGGAACATTCGACTGGGTATATGAAGAAGAATTCTCATGCCGCGACGGTTTCAGATGGAGCCCGGACGGAAAATACATCGCATATTGGCAGAGCGACACCAAAGGAACCGGCGTATTCGATATCATAAACAATGTGGATTCCATTTATCCTACGATAATGCATTTCCCTTACCCAAAAGCAGGAACAACCAACTCAGCAGTGAAAGTCGGCTATGTTCCAGCAGCCGGAGGAGCAACTTCGTGGGTGGAAATCCCGGGTGACGCACGCAACAACTACATTCCTCGAATGGATTTCATCCCCGGAAGCAACGAATTTTTTATCCAGCAGATGAACCGCCAGCAGAATACAAACCGAGTATGGACTGTTGCAATTGGCGAAACCAAACCGGTTAATATCTTCACCGACAAAGATGCAGCATGGCTGGATACAAACGACAATATTCTTTGGCTTAAGGACAACAAATATTTCACATGGGAAAGCGAGCGCGACGGATGGCGTCATCTGTATCGTGTCAGCCGCGACGGAAAAGAGATAGTTCCGATTACCCAGGGCGATTTTGATTATATCCAGTATGTAGGAACAGACCTTAATAAAGGAGTTACCTACTTTATTGCCTCCCCGGACAATTTCACCCAGCGCTATCTTTACAGCGCAAAACTCTTCGGCGATGGCGAAGTGACCCGTCTCAGCCCTATGCAGCAATCCGGACAACATTCATACAATATGTCTCCGACAGGAAAATGGGCAGTCCACACTTTCAGCAATGCAGTGACTCCTCCGGAAATCGACATGGTTTCACTTCCTAAACACAAATCCGTCAGAATGATTGAAGACAACGCAAAAGCCAAAGAACAATACAAGGCACTTGCCCTTCAGCCTAAGGAATTTGTGAAAGTCAAGAGTGGAGATTTGATGCTCGATGCCTATATGATTAAGCCTAAGAATTTCGACCCGTCGAAGAAATATCCGGTAATCATTGAGGTGTATGGCGAGCCGGCAGGTTCAACAGTCCAGGACGTTTGGAGCGGCGGTGATTTGTGGAATCAGTATATGGCAAATCAGGGATATATTGTTGTCAGCATCGAAAACCGTGGTGCGGCAGCTCCTCGCGGTCGTGAATGGCGCAAATGTATATATGGCGAAGTAGGAACATTTGCATCCGAGGACCAGGCTCGAGGCATTCAGGACCTTGCCCGTCAGTATTCTTATATTGATGCATCACGAATTGGTATCACAGGTTGGAGCGGCGGCGGAAGCCAGACTTTGAACTGTATGTTCCGTTATCCGGAAGTGTTCCACACCGGAATTGCCATCGCATTCGTTGCCGATCAGCGCACATACGACACTATTTATCAGGAAAGATATATGAACACTCCTCAGGACAATCCTGATGGTTATCGCAAAGGTTCGCCTATCACTTATGCAGAAGGTTTGAAAGGCAATTTGTTGCTTATCCACGGAACAGGTGATGACAATGTTCATTATCAGAACTGCGAAATGCTGGTGAACAAACTGGTTGAATACGGAAAGATTTTCTCTCAGTTAAGCTATCCTCTCCGCTCACATAGCATTAGCGAACGCCCTGGAACCACTCTTCACCTTCGTATGTCTATGGCAGATTATTGGTTGAAGAATTTGCCTGCCGGCGGCAGATAAGTTTTTTATAATGAAGATAAAGATATTCCATATATTGTGAAAAAACTTTCTCACAATATATGGAATTCTTTTTTCATAATATATGAAAATCTTTTTTCATCAGCATGAAAATTTTTTTCCATATATTATGAAAAAAGTTTTTCACATAGATAAAATCTATTGAAAATATAATTATATGGAATATAGGTGTTTAATTGATTCTGAAAAATAGCCTTTTCAGCTTCTCTTTCTCATTGCGCTCTCTCAACCAACTTCCTAAACTCCTCAATAATATTCCTGCCCATATTAATCCTTGTGCTATCCACTTTTCTGATTTCAACCGGAGAGACAGCATCTTTATATTTGGCTTTGCCGAGGCGGATTTTCATATCATCCAGATTTCCTGTGATATTTATACCCATTTTGAATGGAACAGGAGATTTGAGGATAGAAATATGATAATCGAAGTTCATATCCAGGCCTTGAGTTCCGCCAACGGCTGCGCGATAGCGGTCGATTTCCAGAAGGAAAGGATAGATGGTGACATTTCCGTCCTCAATTGTTATGTTAGTTTCGATATGGTCGAACACATTCCTTTTCTTGTTCTTGAACATTAGCATCTTTGAAATTTCAGCAAAAGTTTCGCCATCCATAAGGACAAGGCTGTCGCCGCTGATGAACATTGCCGAGCGGAGTGTTGGAATCTTTATGTTCAGACAAGAATCCAGGGCTGTTTCGGCAGTGACATTGAAATCGACTACGCCTTCGAACGAACGAAGCATTGGGACAGTTGAGTCTAGTGACGGAACGAAATCAACCAGTCGGGAAATATCTACGTTACGCAGCTGGAAGTCAAAGCCTACATATCCTTTCTCTTTTTCACGTGCCTGATATACAAGCATAGACTTCATTTTGGCGCCAATACTTGTCATGCTCAGGTTTTTCAGGTGAATTGCCTGGTTCTTGATATCTACATCTCCGGAAACATTCTCGAAAATCATTTTTCCGTAGCGCACTCGTTTCAGCTTTGTGCTGAGCTCGAAGTCGAAGTTTTCAGGAACAACGAAAAGACTTAAGTCTGTTGATGTCGTATCCTGCTCGGATTTTATTGAATCTGAGGGTGAAGCCATGGCTCTTATCAGCTGATTGCAGTTCAGGTTGTTTGATGTGATTGCAAGCTCAGCTTTGATTTTCTTATTCTTTTTCAGCGATTCATACAGATTATATACGGAGCCGGTGGCAGTGATGTCGGAACGTCCTATTTTCATAGTGGCGTTTTTAAGACTTATTTTTCTGTTGCCGACAGTAAGTGCCGTTTTTTGCATTCTGACAGGCAGAGCTATTTCCGGTGTGCGCATGATAAGATTCCTGAAACCTATTATACCTTTCGGATCCCATATTGAATCGTTTACTTTTTCTGCAGTAACGGCAAATCCGGCTTTGTCCATTCCGAATTTCATGTCTTCGAAACGGCAGAAAAATGAGTCGGCATTGAATGTGAGTTTTACTTTTGGTTTCGTAAAATCTTTTTCCGACGGACTGAGCTTGATTCCGGCAGAGGTTTTCTGACAGAATAGTTGCAGAGAGTCGTTCTGATTGGCTTTCAGCTTGCTGAGGTTAATCTTGCAATCTAGTTCTACGATTCTGGCTGTATCTTTCGGATTCGTAGATTTTACCTCGGCTGTTGCCTTTTCGATATTAGATTTCAAGAAAGGAGAATCCAGGTTTATCTGATTTATCTCAGCATCAGCTTCGAGCAATTCGTTTCCTTTGAAATTGAATTTGGCGTCGCCGGTGAATTTGAAATTATGAATTGTGTCGGTTATTGCAAGTTTGTCGAGGTTGATTTTTCCTTTCATCTTTATTCTTCCCAAATCCTGCTTTTTCAGAGTGGAGAGTTTGCAGCGCATGCGGATATTCGCATTTACTTTTCCTTCGCACACGATTCCTTCCTGCAGAGGAAAAGTCTGCGAGAGGGCAGTGAGGTCTATTTCGGAAGTTGTGTTCAGTGTAATGTCCGGGTCGCCAAACAGGTTGTCAACTTTTGCATCGGCAAGAATTTCGGTGTGAGCGCCCTTGAAATGGAAAATTTTCAGATGCAGAAAAGATGTGTCTTTCTTCATCATATCTATTTTTCCGGAGAAGTCGGCTGTGATTTTGTCGATTCCGTATGGCAAATCCTTGTATTGTGCAGAAGCCTCGTCGATTTTCATATCCATCACAATAGTCGGCATATAATTTTTGCCATACAAACCTTTGATAGAACCGTTGAGGCTGACGGCGCCGGATGCTTTCATTTCGCCTTTCTTCAATATGCTCCGTGGAATCATATTTATAACCTTTTCCAGAGATGGCGCGTGCATGGCATAGTTCAGGTCAATATCCAGTGCGCGCTTTATGCTGTCGCCGCGGAGAGTTCCGTTGATATCCATTTCTGTTCCGTTAACCACAAGTGCAGCATTATGCAGGGTTAGAAGTTTTTTGCTTCTTTCGAGCATAAGGCGGGTTTCGAGAGAAGTGGAAATTCTGTGTGCAAGCAATTTCCCGTCTTGCCAGAAAATTATGTTTTTATTGCTGAAGCTAAGGTCGAGGACAGACTGTTCCTTTTGCAGAGAAGCCTGAAGCTGAAGGTTTGCACCTTGCAGGCTGGTGTAAACTCTGGTTGCTCTGTCGTCGAACACGAGATTGGTGCGGCGGAAAACAAGGCGTTTGATATCTATGTCCTGCTGCATTTTTGTAGCAGAAGTGGTGTCGCTTTCTGTTGAGTCCGACTTCATAATATCCCAGTTTGACAATCCTTCCTTGTTGGTGAAAGCATATACCGAAGCGCTGTCCACAACGAGTCGGTTTATTGTAATTTTATTGTTGAGATAATCTAGCGGACTCACGACAAGCACACATTTCCTGAAAGCCAGCAAAGAGTCTGTCTTTTGCCATAATGTGTCGTTGAGCGCTTTCGAAACCAGCGAGCCGTTTGTCAGCTTAAGTCCGAAGCGCGGGAAGGTTGAGAAAAAAGTCAGTTCCACGCTTTCCATATCCAGCTTGGCATTCATTGTCTGGTTGGCAACACGCAACACTGTCGGAGTTATTTTCTCCGGAGTGAAAATGAAATTTAAAGTGAAGGCAATTAGTCCTAATACCAATAAAATTATGGATACAAGAGTGATGACTAATGTCTTGATTGTTTTCCTAATTCTATTGTTCATTTTTTTATGTGTTAGTTTTATTATTTTTCAGTTTATCTGTGCAATAGTAGTTATCTCTACGTTTTTCTCAAAGTTCTGTATATTTACTGATCTTGTCAACTTGTCTCTGAAGCCTTGTCAACTGTTAAGTTTAGCAACTTTCTAAACTTGAATTATTCAAATATACGAATATTGTTTCTATGTGCAATGTTAATAGTAATCTTTAATGTTTAAAGTAAAATATTCCGAGTAGCTGAAAAGTTATAAGAAGACAGCTTTACAGTAGATTTAGAAATTGTCAAAAGGTATAGTTGGTTTATTTCTGAGGAAATGTTTGTTATGTAAAATAAAAGCCAATTATTACAAATTAAGTATTATCTATTTGTAATATTGGCTATAAATGCTGCCGTTAGCGGTGATTACGCCCTAAGTTGCGTTTACCAACTGGTAATTCAGTATGGTTTCTGCAACTTTTTTAAGATAAACAACTACTCTCTTGATTTTAAATCAGTGAGATAACCTTTCCGAATAATACATTTCGAAACAAACCCCCAATCATCTCCATGATCCCCTTCATTCAGGACTTTACCTCGATTAGTGACATCAGCGGAAACATAAACTTTGGATTTCAATGGGATATTGTATTTCTCAAATTCTTCTACGGAAACAGCTATTCTTTTGTCTATGATATCTATTTCTGTTTGAGGAGTGCTAAGTTCTTTTTTGTAATAATCATACTCATGATAATACTCATAGGCGTATTGAGCATAATTTATTGTAACATATCCTTCATATATTCCATGCACATAAGCCGGAACATTCTCCAACGCAAAATCAATTTCTTCTCTTTCTGTTCCTTCAAAATCTTCTGTAACGAATAACTCGGGATCTTTGTCACACGAACTCACCCCCAAAACCAGCATTCCCAAAGCCAGCAGGGACATGAATAAATTTAATAATTTTCTTGATTCCATAGGTTAACCAATTTTAATAAGCTGTAAATAAACATTCGGATGTTTTATTTATATATAATAATTCATACACTGGATTTGTTGTCGGAATTTCCTGTGTTTTCAATTCTCTGAAGCCTTGTTAACTTTTAATTTGAGCAACTTTCGAAACTTGAATAATTCAAATATACGAATATTGTTTCTATGTGCAATGTTAATAGCATTCTTTAATGTTTTAAGAAAAATACTCTGAGTCGCTGAGAGAATTGTGAAAAAAAATAACTTTGTGGTATAATTAAAAAAATTAAAGCATGAATAGCGTTAAAGAGGCTTTGTTTGTGTTTGTTTTCTCTATTCTTTCTGTTGGAGCTTCATCACAAAATATAACAGGAAAATTGGTTGATGAGAATAATCTACCTTTGCCATATGCCAATGTTGTGTTGTTGTCATTGCCGGATTCGGCGTTTGTTGCAGGAACGATAAGTGGAGAGGACGGAAGTTTCGTTTTGCAGTCAACATCGGAGAATCAGATAGTTCGTATTTCTTCAATTGGTTATACTACTATATATAAGTCTGTAATCCCGCCTGATTTCGGTGTGGTGAAATTATCATCAGATGCTCTTCAGCTTGGAGAAGTGGTGGTGAAGGCTAATCTGCCGGTTACGCAAATGAAAGGAGATGCAATGGTGACAAGCATAGAAAACAGTGTGCTTAGTAAGGCAGGTTCTGCCAATGATGTTTTGGCTAAGATTCCGGGAATTACTAAGAAACAGGACGGTTATGAAGTGTTTGGGAAAGGAACTCCTTTGATATATATTAACGGCAGAAAGCTGAATGACTTGACGGAGCTGGAACAACTGAATTCTGAAGAAATAAAGAAGGTGGAGGTAATCCGTAATCCGGGTTCAAGATATGATGCTACGGTAAAGGCTGTTGTTCGTATTCAGACCGTAAAACGCCAGGGTGACGGTTTGGGTTTTGACTTGCGTTCCAGCTATTACCAGTCGAAGAATACTGATTGGGTGGAACAGGCTAACTTTAATTATCGCCATAATAACTTGGATATTTTCGGTTCGCTGTATTTCAGCAAAATGAAAAATACGCAATACTATGATCTTGTGCTCAGGAAAAAGGGAACTCAGGAATGGATTCACAATATGAGCAGTTCGAGTTATAATGTATCTAAGATGCTGAGAGGTAACGTAGGGTTTAATTACCAGTTGAACGAAAAACATACATTGGGCGTGAAATATCAGCCAAATAAATATCTCTCTTCTGTCGGTCATAGTGAAACTTATACAAGTGTGATTACGGACAATAAACCGTATGATAATATAAACACCCTGACAGATAATAATTCTGATTATGACCCGGGGCATGAAGTAAATGCCTATTACAACGGAGTATTTGGAATTGTAAATGTAGATTTCAACGCTGACTATTTCCAAAATGGAAACAGGGATTATTCCGTTGTAAAAGAGTTGAGTGAGAATTATGAAAACAGAGATGTGCATTCTGTTGGAGATGTTAGAAATCGTCTTGCGGCTGGTAAACTGATAGTTTCAATGCCTTTGGGAAAAGGAACTTTTTCCGTTGGAAGTGAGGTGACTTATACGCACCGTAATGATGATTATCTGAATGAGGAAAATTATGTGCCTACGTCTTACAGTAAACTGAAAGAGATAAATGCTGCTGGATTTGTGGAATATAACCGGAGTTTCCAATGGGGTGACTGGTCTGTCGGATTGAGATATGAACATGATAAATTCGATTATTATGAAAACGACAAATATATGGAAGACCAGAGCCGTACATTTGACAATATATTCCCAAATGTTTCTTTCTCAACCAAATTATGGGAAATACAGACTCAGTTAAGTTATACTGCTAAAACCGAAAGACCTTCATATAGACAACTGAGCAATAATGTCTCTTATTCCGACCGTTTTACTTTGCAGAAAGGATCTCCGACATTGCGCCCTACAATTACACACGACTTGTCGCTGGCTGCCGTATGGAAATGTCTGCAACTTAGTATTTCATATGCTCAGACCAAGAACTGGATATTATATTGGGGAGAATTGATAGAGGAAGACGGATCACAAACTATGTTGAGTCATATAAACTGGGATAAATCGATTCCTTCATTCTCGGCATTTCTTTCGGCATCGCCTAGAATAGGTTGCTGGTCTCCGATGATTGGTGCGGGAGTTCAGAAGCAATGGCTTACAGTGGAGTCGTTTGGCGAGCCTTTTGATATGAAATCTCCGATATTTGTAGCGAATTTCAACAATACGATAGAATTGCCGAAAGGTTTCATGGTTGGATTGGATGCTGAATTTCAGAGCAAAGGTGCTTTTCAGAATGTTTTTATGGAACATTCCAAAGGTCGCGTGAATATTTCCTTAAGAAAAAGTTTCCTGAAAGATGCTCTAAGTTTGGAGTTAAAAGGCTCGGATTTATTCTATACCAACAAGGAGTATCTGCATCTTTATAGTGGAGATTATAATCTCTATCAGGAAAATTCATATGATACTCGTGAATTTTCTGTTACCGTAAGATATAAATTCAACTCAAGCAAGAGCAAATACAAAGGTTCAGGAGCCGGTCAGAGCCAGAAGAATCGAATGTGAGATTAATGTTTTGGCATAAGCCTTTTATTAGCTATAAGACAAATTATTTGTAAACACCTTTGAAATGTGCGGAAAGCTTCGTAAGTTTGTCATATATAATAACTGGAGTTAAGGACAAACTCACAAACTCAAAAACTAAAAAATATGGCTAAAAGAAGAGAATTAAAAAAAGACATTAGCTATGTAGCTGGCGAACTGTTTACAGAAGCATTGGTTTGCAAACTGTTTATCCCTGGTGTTGAAGTGGAAAAGGCAGAAGCTGTTATGGCACGTATTCTAGATATGCAGGATGAATTTGTGCGTCGTGCTCATCGTCCTGACGGAAAAGACAATCCGGCATTGGTAAAAGAATATTATCGTAAGCTAAGAGTTGATTTGCAGACTGAAGTTGATGCAATCGCAACTGAAATAGCTGACTTGAACAAATAAAAGAAGGGATTTTGAATGAAGAAAGCTTTATGTAAAGCCATTTTGAAATTGTTCGGCTGGAAACTGGCTTCGACCGAAGGCGTTGAGCTGAAGAAATGCGTAGTATGTGTGGCACCTCATACAAGCAACTGGGATTTTATAGTAGGAAAGATGTTTTATACATCTCTTGGACTGACTGCCGGATTTCTTATCAAGAAAGATTGGTTTTTCTTCCCGTTTAATTTGATATTCAAAAGTATGGGCGGCGTTCCGGTGGACAGAGGAAAAAGGACTTCCATAACTGACCAGGTTGTTGAGATGTTCAACAAGAACGAAAGATTTCAGATAGCAATTACTCCCGAAGGAACTCGCAAGAGAGTAAAAGAATGGAAAAAAGGCTTTTACTATATAGCTTTGAAAGCCAATGTGCCTATTTTGCTTGCATATTTCGATTATGGAAAGAAAGAGGTGGGCACGAAAGGCATATTCTATCCGACCGGAGACATTGAGAAGGATATGGCTTATATCCGTTCTTGCTTCAAGGGCGTGACTGCCTGCCATCCGGAGAATTTCTATGTGGATTGATAAAACTAATTTAAACACAGGGACACGGGGACACGGAGATTTTTATACATAATATATTACCTCTGTGGCTTTGTGTCTCTGTGTTTTGCTTTTATTCTTCTGTTTGCAGTGTTAACTCCTGAAAATATTTCTTACCGATTCAAGATTCTATTATGAAAGCAGATTTGCGCATATCAATGATACAAGCCCATATAATATGGGAAGACAGAAAAGAAAATCTGTCATATTATGGAGAACTTATACGCCGGGTAAAAGGAAAAACAGATTTGGTTGTACTTCCCGAAACATTTACAACCGGCTTTTCGATGGAGCCTTCACGACTTGCCGACTCTTGCGATGGCGAAACTGTGGCAACCTTGAAGGAATGGTCGTCAAGCTATAACATGGCAATCATCGGCAGTTTCATTGCTGAAGAGAACGGACGCTATTTCAATCGTGCTTTCTTTGTAAATGGCGATGAAATTACTTTCTATGACAAGCATCATTTGTTTAGAATGGCAGGTGAGAACAATGTTTATACTCCGGGAGAGAAGCGAGTGGTTGTAAATTACAAAGGCTGGAACATTTGTCTCCAGGTTTGCTATGATTTGCGTTTCCCGGTGTGGAGCCGCAATGTGGGCAACGAATATGACTTGCTTGTTTATGTGGCGAATTGGCCCGAAGCCAGAAGGAAAGTGTGGAAACCTCTTCTGCAGGCGCGTGCAATCGAGAATATGGCTTATGTTTGCGGAGTTAACAGAGTGGGAATTGACGGGAAAGGATTTACTTATAAAGGTGATTCCGTGGTCTATTCTCCAAAAGGAAAGAAAATCGCTGACGCGGGAAAGAGGGAGGAAACAACCAGAACTTGTGTTCTGTCTGCTAAAGAAATAGAAAGTTTCCGTGAAAAGTTCCCGGCTTGGAAAGATGCGGATGATTTTACCTTGTCAACTTGTATCTGAAGCCTCGTCAACTTCTAAAAATAATAACTAATAAAGATTGAGATTATGAATAAACCATCAAAAGGGAAAGCCTTAAGTTGGATTTCGACACTGTATTTTGCCGAAGGTTTGCCTTATGTTGCGGTGATGACGTTGTCAGTCATTATGTATAAACGTCTGGAAGTTTCGAATGCTGAAATAGCATTATACACAAGCTGGCTTTATTTTCCATGGGTGATAAAGCCTGTTTGGAGTCCGTTTATTGACTTGCTGAAGACTAAGCGCTGGTGGATTTGGACAATGCAGTTCCTTATCGGAGCCGGAATGGCAGGAATAGCTTTCCTTTTGCCTTGCGATTTCTTCTTCCGTGCAACTCTTGCTTTCTTCTGGCTGATGGCTTTCAGCTCGGCAACTCATGATATTGCTGCCGACGGATTTTATATGCTGGGCTTGGATGAGGAGCAACAGGCGTTTTTCATCGGTATCCGAAATATATTCTATCGCGTGGCAATGATTACCGGGCAAGGTTTGCTTGTTATGCTTGCCGGATGGCTTGAGGAAACTACCGGGCAGATTTCGTATGCTTGGAGTCTGGTGTTCTTTATTCTGGCGGGAACATTTATAGGCCTTGCTTTGTGGCACAGATATATATTGCCGAAACCGGCGTCGGACTTCAAGCGTACTGATGTTACGTTGCGCAATATAGGACAGTCATTCGGGCAGACTTTTGTAAGTTTCTTCAAGAAAAAAGGCATTATTCCGGCTTTGCTGTTTATGCTGACTTACAGGCTTGGCGAATCGCAGCTGGTGAAACTTTCTTCACCCTTCCTTTTGGATGACATTGAGTCCGGAGGTTTGGCAATGAGCACAACACAAGTGGGATTTGTATATGGAACAGTTGGAGTTGCTGCGCTGCTGGTTGGAGGAATTCTGGGCGGAATAGCCATTTCTTCCGGCGGATTGAAACGCTGGCTTTGGCCAATGGCTCTTGCTATTTCTTTGCCGAATCTGGTTTATCTTTATCTTGCTTATGCTCGTCCGGAAAGTTTTCTGGTGATTAATACTTGCGTTGCGGTGGAGCAGCTTGGCTATGGCTTTGGTTTCACCGGCTATACAATGTATCTGATGCTATTCTCCGAAGGCGAATACAAAACTTCGCATTATGCTATATGCACGGGATTTATGGCATTGGGAATGATGCTTCCGGGAATGGTTTCGGGATGGATTCAGGAGCAGATTGGCTATCAGCATTTCTTCATATGGGTTATGATTTGCTGCGTTCCTCTTTTCCTGGTGCTTCCTTTCATTCACAGGAAGTGTAAGTGATGACGAAATTATCCGCCACACGGAAATATAATTTATATGACTTCTGATTTTCAGTACGGCTTTCTGAAACATTGATTATTCCTTCCTTATTATATATGAAAGGAGAAATATGAAGATGTTTCAGAAAGTCCACTTCATTGCAGCCAATCATTTTGAAAAGAGTTTCCTTTGCGCACCAGTGGATGAGAAGATGCTCGGTTTCATTCTCCGGACTGATATGAAGTGCTTCTGCTTCGTTCACGAAACGAGATTTTATTTTCTTCACTCTATCCGAGCGATATTCTATATCGATACCGATTTCCTTTTCCTTATATAATATCATAGCCGCATATCCTTTGGTGTGAGATATGCTTATATTAAGATTTTCTTCGGGAAGAGACGGTGCGCCGCTTTCTTCGTGGCCGATTATAGCTTCGTGGCCTAAAAGTTCTTTCAGCAGCACCAATGCTGTGAGTCTTTCTTTCTGTCTGGCTTCAGAGCGGATATCAATTGACACGGAAGGTGAGGAGAGAGCTTTGCTTCCCAGCATATTCTTCAGTTCATCAACTGTTTCGGTCATTTCCCAGATTCCTACACAAGCGCCGTTTTGCTGTTTGTATAATAAAGGCATAAATTCCAGTTTATTTGTTCCACTTGAAAGATTCAATCATAACTTCCACATCTTTTTGCAGATAGTCAATCACCGGCTTGAGTGAGTCGGCATTTATCGGGCAATTGAAATATAATGCTCCGCGGAAGAACTTATTTTCATTATCAGTGAGAGAAAACTGAATTGGGGCAACTGTGTTTCCCTCAATTAGAAACATATATCCGCGCACATTCTCCTCTTCGTTTACGAACTCCATTTCCTTTATGGCGGAAGCTTGCTCAGCCTGGCGGGCAACAAGTTCGCGGCTCTCGTTTAAAGTCTGCTCTATTTTGCTTCTGTCCACCTTCAGATAACTGCAATACAATTCAGCATTCAAATCTTTATAGTTTGCCTCAAACATAAATTTCGAAGAGTCGCTGACATTTATATTTGCCTGGTTGGAAACATAAAAAGAGAAAGGCCATTTGTCCGGACCAAACTCCGTGTATTCTGCCTTCGGTGGCTCAATACGGAAAAAGCCACGTGGTTTCGGTGTATATTCCTCGCAGGCAACACTGAGCAGCAACGGCACAACAAGCAGTATGTTTCTGAATCGTATCATATATTATAGGACAACTCTGTTATAATACAGAGAACTTAACTTTGATAATACGTCTGTTATCCACTTCGAGTATCTGGAAACGATAGCCGCCAAACTCGATTATTTCCTGTCGCTTAGGGAAATCACCTTTTATTTCGAGCAGCAAACCAGCCAGAGTTTCAACCTCGTCCGTAAGTTCTCCGAAAGAATCTTCCTTGAGCTCCGTAACACGGAAAAAGTCATTTAGCGGAATTTTGGCTTCGAAAATGAAACTTCCGTCTTTGAGTCTTGTGAAGAATCTTTCTTCCTCGTCATACTCGTCGGAGATGTCGCCAACGATTTCCTCCAGGATATCTTCCATTGTTACCAGTCCGGATGTTCCGCCAAATTCGTCAACAACGATAGCCATGTGAATTTTGTTGGTGCGGAATTCTTCAAGCAAATCGTCGATTTTCTTGGTTTCCGGAACGAAATAAGCCGGACGTATCAGAGTCTGCCATCTGAAATATTTGTCTTCTTCGATATGTGGAAGCAAATCCTTGATGTAGAGTATTCCTTTTATTTTGTCCTCAGTGTTGTCGTAAACGGGAATTCTGGAATATCCGGATTCGACAATCATTTCAAGCACTTCACCGAAGTTGCATTTGATGTCCAGACCTTTCATGTCCAGTCGTGGTGTCATGATTTCATCGGCTGTCTTGTTGTAGAACTTGATGATTTCATTGAGCATATTCTTTTCTTCCTTTATTTCCGGAGATGTTATTTCCAATGCCTTTGAAAGTTCGTCCACGGAAATATCGTTCTTTTTCTTCGAGATTCTTTTGTTGATAACCGTTGAAGAGCTGACAAGCACCGACGAGAAAGGACGCATCATCTTTTCCAGAAACAGCATCGTAGCTGCAGTCCTTCTTGCAAAAGGCAAGGCGTTTTTCTGCGCATAAATCTTTGGCATAATTTCACCGAAAAGAAGCAGGAGGAAAGTAAGGAGAACAGTTTCGAGGATAAATCCGAAAATAGGAACGGCTGAAAAATCTATCCATGAATTTATACCATAAGTACAGAGTGTTACTATCGCTACGTTAACCAGATTGTTCGTTATGAGAATAGTTCCAAGAAGATAGTCTGGCTTGCTGAGAAGTTCTTCTATCTGATTGTCCGCACGTTTTTGTTTTTTCTCTTTCACCTTCTGCAAATCTGCAGGCGAAAGCGAGAAAAAAGCCACTTCAGAAGCTGATATATATCCGGAGCAAAGCAGCAAAACTGCCGCAACCGCGAAAGCAATGACCGAGTCAATACCTATTTGGTCAATATAAACTTGGTTGAATATGTTTTGAAAATAGTCTGAGTCCAAAATGATAAATTTAAGTTAGACAATTTAAGTTTCGCCAGGCTCGATATAATAGTTTACAAGGCTTCAGAGACAAGTTGACGAGGATAAACACCTGTTTCTTGTAAACTCGTTTCCTTGTCAACTTGTTAACTGAAAGTTGAGTTTGGCGAAACTTTAGTTATATTATAATCAGAACGGAAGGTCGTCTGCGTCATCCATTTGAGACATGTTGTTGCTAGGAGCAACATTAGTCTGCATTGTAGTTGGATTTGTGGAATATTGAGTTTCCGGACTTTGAGCCTGGTTACCGTTGTCGGTTGCCGGGCGGCTTCCGGTGCTGTAGAATTCTATTCTGTCTGCATGGATTTCCGTTACATATCTTTTGTTTCCATTTGCATCATCATAGCTACGGCTTCTGATTTTTCCTTCAACGTAGAGTCCGGAACCTTTTTTCACCCATTTTTCAACAAAAGGTACAAGGTCTCTTCTCACAACGATGTTGTGCCATTCGGTGCGTTCCGGTATAACTGTTCCATTAGCCAAGGTATAGCCTCTTTCAGAGGTGGCGAGAGGAAAATTAGCCACTGCTGTTCCGCTGTCGAAATAACGTACGTCAGGGTCTTTTCCTACATTTCCAATTAATAAAACTTTGTTTAAAGACATAATTAAAACTTTTTATTCCGTATTTAATTCAAGATTATTGGTGTAAAGGTAATGAATAATTATTGAAAAAGAAATATTATGCAAAATTTGCAATGAGTTTTGTTCGCATTGTCTTTTCTTTCTGTAAATCTGACTGGCTGAGCATTTGTGTGAATCATTTCATATATTCCGTGATTAGTTGCTTTTGTCCAATGTCTGTTTTGAAAGATACTGATATATTCTTAAAACTCAGACTTGGTTTATAAGAATTAAGCTTTAGTTTATAAAAACTGAGTCTTAATTTATAAAAACTAAGGCTTAGTTTTAAGATTATATTATTATGTTTTGAAGTATGCAAAAAGTTTTTTGAAACAGAGATTTCTTGTTTCCGTATTTATGCAGTTTAGTAGATGCTTATGAGGCTTAAATATTGGCATGTATTGTGGCTCTGTTTTCTTTAAAGTTGAGTCTTTGGAACATTATTAAGTATAAAATGTTACAAAATAGTTTCATGTATAACGTGTTGATTGCTTTGTGGATAGAGTGATATTGGGGTGAGATTCGGGCAAATTTATTGAAAAAAAATACATAGCAATATTTTCACTCTTCGATAAAAAGCTATATATTTGCATTCCAAAAAATTAATAGGTCCAAATCAATTAATTATTTAAAGATATGACTAAAGCAGATATCGTAAGCGAAATTTCAAAAAACACTGGAATCGACAAGTCAACAGTGCTAGCAAGCGTTGAATCTTTTATGGAAATTGTAAAAGGTTCTTTGGCAAAAAATGAAAATGTATATTTGAGAGGTTTTGGTAGCTTCATCGTTAAGAAAAGAGCTCAGAAGACTGCTCGTAACATTTCAAAGAACACAACAATTATTATTCCGGAACACAATATTCCTTCATTCAAGCCGGCTAAGACTTTCTTGAACGACGTGAAATAATTGTTGATTTATTACGCAGGCTTTGACTTAATTAAAGATAATAAAGTTAGGGTTTTCGGAATTTCTTAAATAATAAATATTACGTTTAATCTTAAAATTTTAAAGCGATGCCAAGCGGAAAGAAAAGAAAGAGACATAAGATGTCTACTCACAAGCGCAAAAAGAGACTGAAGAAGAATAGACATAAGAAGAAATAAGTTTATTTTTCGAAACAAACGCTCTATAAAGAACAAACTTATAAGAGACCTTTTAAGTTTGTTCTTTGCGTATTTATAAAGGTCTGCAAAAATTTAATAAACACCTTTTTATAGTGGTTAGTGAATTAGTAGTTGATGTACAGTCCCAAGAAGTATCAATCGCTGTATTGGAAGACAAAAAACTGGTTGAGCTACAAAAAGAAGCTCACAATGTCTCTTTTGCAGTGGGCGATATTTATTTAGGCAAGGTTAAGAAACTTATGCCAGGATTAAACGCTGCTTTCATTGATGTAGGTTATAAAAAGGATGCATTTCTTCACTATCAGGACTTAGGTCCTCATTTCAACACCCAGCAAAAGTATCTCAATCAGCTGCTTTCTGACCCTAAGAAAGCTCCCGCTTTCTCAAAACTTCAGATATTGCCGGAAATAGAAAAGGAAGGCAGTATTAGTGATGTTCTCAAAATAGGTCAGGAGATATTGGTGCAGATAGCAAAAGAACCGATTTCCACAAAGGGACCGAGATTGACTTCGGAGTTGTCGTTCGCCGGGAGATATATAGTTTTGATACCATTTTCCGACAAAGTATCAGTTTCGACAAAAATCAAATCCAATGAGGAACGTGCCCGTTTGAGACAGCTCATCCAAAGTATCAAACCGAAGAATTTCAGTGTGATTGTCCGTACTTCGGCAGAAGGAAAGAGAGTTGCGGAATTGGACCACGAGTTGAAAACTCTGGTGAAACGCTGGGAAGAGAATAGCGCAAAAGTAACAAAAAGTAAGTCGCCTGCCATTATTTATGAAGAGACTGCACGAACAGTCGCTTTGCTACGCGACATATTTAACCCTTCCTTTCAGAATATTTTTGTAAACGACAAAGAGGTTTATAATAATGTTCGGGACTACGTTAGTCTGATTGCTCCCGGACGGGAAGAGATTGTACATCTGTACACCGGTGAACTGCCTATCTTTGATAATTTCGCAGTTACCAAACAAATAAAATCCCTCTTTGGGCGTACGGTTACTTATAAAAGTGGGGCTTACTTGATTATTGAGCATACGGAGGCAATGCATGTGATAGATGTCAATAGCGGTAATCGTTCGAAAACCAGCGAGGATCAGGAACAGACAGCTATCGATGTTAATCTTGCCGCTGCGGATGAAATTGCCCGTCAGTTACGTTTGCGTGATATGGGAGGTATCATTGTTATCGACTTTATTGATATGTCGAGCAATACAAATCGCCAGCTGCTTTACGAGCATATGAAGAAGGCAATGGCTAGCGACAGAGCAAAGCATAATATACTTCCTTTGAGTAAGTTTTGTCTGATGCAGATAACTCGCCAGAGAGTTCGTCCGGCAATGGATGTTCAAACCTCTGAAGCTTGTCCTGCTTGTTTTGGAACAGGTTCTGTGAAACCTTCTATTTTGTTTACCGACAGTTTGGAAGGAAAGATTGATTGTTTGGTCAACAAACATCATGTGAAGAAATTTACCTTACACGTACATCCTTATGTTGCAGCTTATGTGAACAAAGGTTTTTTCCCTTTAAGTTGGCAGTGGAAGATGAGATACAGCTACGGCTTGAAGGTGATTCCAAATCAGAGTCTGGCATTCCTCGAATACAAGTTCTATGATGAAGAGAAGAATGAATTAGACATGAAAGAGGAAATGGAATTTAAAGGCTGAAATTTTAATTAGGCTTATACTTGTAATAGAAAACCTCCGGTATAATTGGTCATTCCAATTTATTACCGGAGGTTTTTGTTTAGTTAAATGTTTTTTCCCTAATCAATTTGAATTAATAGGTGATTTTGCAACCGAAGAAATAACTTCTTGGCAATCCAGGACCGTAGATATATCCTGCGTCACGGTCTTTTCCTTTATCAAAGTCGTTCTGATATGAATTGAATATATTCTTCACACCTGCATTAACTTGTAAAGTGACGGTTTTATAAATAGGAATATCATAAGCAACTTTTACACTCATGTCAAGGAAATCCGGAGTTTCATCGTCGCGGTCGGCTTCGATATATCCGGCATTGTGCTGCACAAGCATACTTCCTGTGTATGTTCCTGTAAGAGCAAGAGAAAGTCTTTTTACCGGAGTGAATGTAGAGGTCAAATAACCGTAAACATCCGGAGTTCTGAACATTCTTTTCTGAGCTTCCACATTTTCGCTCCACTGTTCTGGTTCTTTATAGCGGCTTCTCTGGATTGTTGCGCCAGCTTGAATCTGCATCCACGAATATGCCATTTTACCTTCCAGGTTTACACCGCCGACTGTTGCACCGGAACCGTTTCTTCTTTCCATGATGATATTGCCTTTGTCGTCAGTTCCAGTCTTTTCAAGAGTGAATACATCTTTAAGGTTTGTATAGAAACCTTCCACAAGGAAGTTCACCTGAACCGGACCGAATCTGTGATAGAAATCAACAGAAGCACTCAAGCTGTTTGATTTCTCTTCTTTAAGATTGTCAGCAAGTTCAATCAAAGCAACATTTCCTCCAACAGCTTCGATATGCAAATCTTCGTCAAAAGCTTGAGGAGCGCGGAAACCGCTTGAATAAGCCAATCTGAAGTTTATATTTTCGCTTGGATTGAATCTTACATTGGCACGCGGGCTGAATATAACGTGGTTGATAAGATTATGTTTGTCCAAACGTCCACCAATAAGGAAACTCCATTTCTTGGTTTTCCATTCGTTCTGAGCGAAAAGACTGGCGATGTGGGTTGTCTGGTTCACTTCTCTGTCATAACCAGGCATTCTGTCCTGCAAATCATCATAGCTATATTCCAGACCACCTGTAAATTCTGCTGGCATAAATAAACATTTGTCTGCCGAATAGCTGTATTGTGCTCCCGAAACCAAAGTCATGTCTGTTGTTTGTCCATAAGCATTCAAATCCTGATTCGTTCCGTAATAACTATCACGTTTTGTATGTTGAGCTGAAGTATAGACATTCATTCTGTGCTTGTAGTCTTTTGAGAACAAATCATATTTTAAACCGCCGCCATTGATGTTATGTTCAGTTTGTTCAGCAATATCAGCTTCGTGAGGCGGATTGTCAAACATATTACCGCCGCGGCGAAATTCGTTGATACCGTGATATTCGAAAGTCAGCTTTGAATAATTGCTAGTCTTCAGATAAGAGCGGAAACCTATTGTTTTTGCGTTGATTTTTCCAAGTTCAGAGAAACCGTCGCCATCGTGGTCATAATGTCCGCGCTGTCTGTTCTGTCCGAATACATATAATCCTGCTTTATGGTCGTCAGTAACCAATGATGCGTTAATTGTAGTATTATTGTCTGGTGTTGAGCCTCCAACCAAAGTAAGAGAATGTGACAATTGAGCAGAATTCCTCATCGGTTCTTTCGTGATGATATTGATAGTTCCGGCAATTGCAGAAGAACCGAATAATGCAGAACCGCCACCTCGCATCACTTCAACACGCTCAATCATATTTGCCGGAATTTGCTCCAAACCATAAACACCAGTCAAGGCGCTGAAAATAGGACGGCTGTCCATAAGAATCTGAGTGTACGGACCATCAAGACCGTTTATTCTTACTTGCTGGAAACCGCAGTTCTGGCAGTTGTTTTCAACTCGAACTCCAGGCTGGAAATTCAAACCTTCGGCAAGAGAAGTTGCATTTGAAGTTTCGAATACTCTTGCATCCAAAACATTCACCAATGTTGGCGCCATGCGTCTTGTAGTTTCGTTTCTGTTTGCCGAAACAACAACGCCGTCAAGTGAAACAGCATCTTCTTCGATTTCGAAGTTTATTTCAATTGTTTTTCCTTTTTTCAGATTAATGCTTTTTTTCTCTGTCTTATATCCAAGAGATTTTGCAACAATTGTAAATTTCCCTTCGGGAAGATTCTTTAGGAAATAGTGTCCTGTAGCATCTGAAGTTGTTCCTATAGTTGTTCCTTCCAGATATATATTTATGAAGGAAAGATGTTCACCTGATTTCTTGTCAATAATATGACCTACAATATTTGCATCAGATGGATTGAGGTTATAATTCTCGTCGTTGGCAAAAGCTTTTGTGCACAACAATAGCATGCACAAGCATATAGTTAAATTTATAAGCTTATTCATTATAATATATATTGAAGAGGATTTATCCTCTAATTAGATAATAAAGTTGTTTGTGAAAATGCAACCGGGACGATTTTGCACAACTGATTCTTCGTATGAAAAATAAATATGCACTCAGTTTCTATACTACAGATATGTTTGTTTCTCATATTTGTAGCACAGAAATAACGATATTATTATACATACGACAGAGTTCCTATAATCCTATTATATTGATTATAGAATAAAGAAAATGTGCGGAAATTTTAATCTCCGGAGACAAGTATATATATTATAATGTATAAGGAGGTGCTCTAAGATTGTTTGAAGTCAAGAAAAACAAATAAGGATGCGAATCGTTTTTCTCAACTATTCTAGTAAGGAGATTAAGGAAACATTGAATATCCGGACTTCCGTTCTGACTGTCCTCAGCATTGATGGTAGATAATGTCTGGAGGAAGATTATTTCAGAAAGAGTCTTATGGTGATGTTCAATATTCTTGAATGGGTGAGAGTGTTTTATTGCAACACCATCTTTAATATGTATATGTGTGAAGAGCATCACACTGCCATAATACCAAGTAAACAGCAGTGAGAAGAGATAAACAATATATTTCTTTCTAAAAGTCTTCACAGCACTTCTTTCTTATGACGCAAAAATAAGGAAAATTTACTTTATGGGAATAGTTTGGATATTATTTTAACAAGAAAAGGTCTGAACCTTGGGTGATTCAGACCTTTATATTATTTATTCATTGTATTTACTGCTTGTCAGAATCAATGTTCTTGATTCTTTGTCTTTCTTAAGTTTAACACCAGAAGGAGACATATAGTTGTTTATGGCAGTTGTATATGTATTACTGTCGTAATAACTGTTAGAAGTTTCAGTTACGTTTTCAACCGGAATAACAAGCAGTCGAAGCGGCTCATCCGGATTATTTTCCAAATGCTTTTCAAACACTCTGGAAATATTCTTGAAATCGTAAGTTCTTCCGTCTGCAGTATAATCTCCGACATAAGAAGTCTGGCTATCTTGGATCTTTCCTGATTCAAAGAAAGTTTTTACTGAATCTTCAGGCAATAACAACAAGCTTTTAGGAACGCTCAAAGCATATTCCCAGTCTTCCTGTGCCAAAGCTGTCATTTTGAATGGAAGGTTGTTAATAATACGTCCTTCAAGTTTATCTTTCAGCTCTGATACTGGAATTTCCAACTTAGTGCAAACACCGGCAGGTGTTTTCATATAAGTGTATTCATCATTTGGCTGTAAAAGCTGTTCCAAGTTGCCATTCTTAAGACTGTTAAGCTGAATAACTTCAGTAGTTGAGTTGAAACGCTCATAAGTCGAAATGATAGTATCATTGTTTGTTGCAGAGCTCTTTGTCTTATATCTGTAATAAATAAACAATGATGAACGGTTGATGTTGAGCAAGTTTCCAGTTCCGTAGTTAGTTGTGACATATAGTCCCGGGAAGAAATTGTTGAAAGCTTCCTGAGAATTGAATGTCGCCGGATTGTTTACAGATTCATCATAGAATTTCTGCCCTAACTCTTTCGGCATTCTGATTCTAACTTTAGGAACATAATAGTTCTCATCATATTGATCTGTAATATTTCTGATAGAATCAGGAATGGAAACATCATATGCAGTATATGTTTTTGTTCCCAACAAAGTTTTCATATCACAGAACTCCTTCGGGTCAACATTGGTATAATAATTTCTTTCCAGAGGTTTTGTAACCTGGAAAATCTGTGCCTGCATAGGAGCCAGTGAGTCACCAACCCATGATGAATAAGTGATTTGGAAAGCCATTGAGTCAATCTTTTCATCCAAAGGTGTGTGCTGGAACTGATATTCTTCAGGACAATAGAACTGGCAAACGTAGTCGGATTTCAGATTTCCGTATGTCGGGTCATAAAATTCTCCTAACAATGCACTTGATGTTTTTGCATAAATAGAATCCATCAAAACCGTATAGGCTTGTATTTCAATCGTATCTTGAAAAACATTTATCTTGTCTCTGTCGGGCTGAATACTTGGTCCTACCAGACTAATTCCATCATCACAACTGCCGAGGAGCGCAGCTCCCAAAGCAATCCCAAGTGTTAAAAGCTTGACTTTCATGATTCTTATGTGTTATTTAGTTTCCAAAACTGCATCATAGAATTTATTGAACTCGTCAATATAAACATCAGGTTTCTGATATGGCAAGAACAATTTCTTCTTTTTAGATGCGATATATTCTGTTAGTTCAGGATGTATTGTTTCGCTTCCCTGAATTACACCATCGGACATGTCGATAGCTAATTTTGTCAAAGCTAAGAAACTTGTGTCAGTTTTTAGCAATTTGACATCAGAATCTTTAGCTCCGTCCATTTTCAGCTTCTTAGCGAAGTTTTCATTGAATGGAGTTTTAAATTCGTCATTGTAAATTGAATAAACAACTTTTGCATTGTTCAAACATGGATCATCTGCATACATACGTTTAATATATAAAGCTGTAAGTGCAGACATCCAGCCATGACAATGAATAACGTCAGGAATCCAACGTAGTTTCTTAACTGTTTCCAACACACCGCGGATGTAGAAAATAGAACGTTCGTCATTATCATCATATTCATTTCCTTCATCATCACAGATAGTGTTTTTTCTCTGGAAAAAGTCGTCGTTGTCGATAAAATAAACCTGCATTCTAGCTGCTTGAATAGACGCAACCTTAATGATTAGTGGATGATCAGTATCATCAATAATCAAATTCATACCGGAAAGACGAATTACTTCGTGCAACTGATTGCGGCGTTCGTTAATGTTTCCGAATTTAGGCATGAACGTTCTGATTTCTCTTCCGCGTTCCTGAATGCCTTGTGGCAATTGGCGGCAAATTGTTGCTATTTCTGATTCTGGTAAGTAAGGTGTTATTTCTTGTGCTATAAATAATACTTTTTTTGCATCCATTCTGTTATTAAGTTTAATTTAAACGCTACAAAGATAAGCAATTTCTTTCATTTAACGTAATTATTTATTTGCTTTGTACCGTCAAAACGCATCTATAAGATGAAAATAGTAAGTAAAATTCAAGATTTAAAGGGTTATTTAGCTCAGGAAAGGTTGAATAACAGAAGAATAGGCTTTGTCCCTACAATGGGTGCCTTGCATGCCGGACACCTTAGTCTGGTTAAACGTTGTGTTGACGAGAATGATATATGTGTAGTCAGTGTTTTTGTCAATCCGACACAGTTTAATGACAAAAAGGATTTGGAAACTTATCCTCGCACATTGGAGAAAGACTGCGAGTTGCTTCAGTCTGCCGGTTGTGATTATGTTTTTGCTCCGTCGGTTGAGGAAATGTATCCGGAACCAGACACTCGCGTGTTTGATTTTGGCAAAGTGATGCAGGTGATGGAAGGAGCACGTCGTCCTGGACACTTCAATGGTGTTGCTCAGGTTGTGAGCAAATTGTTCTATATTGTTGAGCCGGACAATGCTTATTTCGGTGAAAAAGATTTCCAGCAGATTGCCGTTATCCGTGCAATGGTTAAGCAACTTGGATTGTCTGTTAAAATCAATGATTGTCCTATTCTCCGTGAGGCTGATGGATTGGCAATGAGTAGCAGAAATACAAGATTGACACCTGAACTGCGTCAAAAAGCTCCACTTATTGCCCGTACATTAAAAGAAAGTACTAACTTTGCACCCGCAAAAGGTGTTCAGGAGGTAATTGATTATGTAGTTAACACCATCAATCAAGAACCGGATATGGAAGTTGAGTATTTCGAAATTGTAGATGGAAATACATTGGAGTCAATAAAGGACTGGAAAGATACTGACTATCCTGTTGGTTGCATAACAGTGTATTGTGGAGAGGTTCGTCTGATTGATAATATTAAATATTGATGATGGTTTCACATCAATAGCTGTTGTGTCTGTAATCTGAACAAGGACATTGCGGTTATATATAAAATCTGCGAATTAAAATAATAATATAGCATGTTTATTGAAGTAGTTAAATCAAAAATTCACCGTGTAACGGTTACTGAAGCTAATCTGAATTATATCGGCAGTATAACTATTGATGCCGATTTATTGGAAGCGGCAAATCTTATTCCTAATGAAAAGGTTTCAATTGTAAACAATAATAATGGTGAACGCTTTGAAACTTATATTATCAAAGGTGAACCGGGTTCAGGAGTGATTTGTCTGAACGGTGCGGCTGCCCGAAAAGCTCAGCCTGGCGATATCATAATTATCATGTCATATGCAATGATGGATTTTGAAGAAGCCAAAACATTCAAGCCTGCGGTTGTATTTCCTGATACTGCTACTAATAAATTAGTTAAGTAAACTATTTTTTGCAGATAGTTTCCCAAAGAGCAGGATAGACTTGTTTTCCGTATCAAGCTATCCTGCTCTTTGCTGTTATTAGAGATATTTATATATTTAATGAAAATTGGATGTATATGTTTTCTGCGAAAAATACATCCGAACCCACGTTCATGTCGGTCCGTATATATTTTGATTTAGGTCCGGCCCCAAATTGACGTACGTCCGTATATATTTTCAAGTGGAAAAGATAAGGTTTTATATTCTTGTTTTATGGATAAAATATGGACTCCGTCACTCTTATATTGCATCGACAAATTAAATAGAATGATTATATGGTTTCAGATAGTGGAGTAATAACAAACAGACAGATTTGGAATATCAGTTATCCTATTTTTTTCGGCTTGCTTGCCCAGAATATTATCAATGTTACTGATACTGCATTCTTGGGCAGAGTAGGCGAGGTTGAACTTGGAGCCTCAGCCATGGGCGGCTTGTATTATATTTGTATTTTCACCATAGCTTTTGGTTTTAGCACAGGTTCGCAAATCCTTATAGCACGAAGGAACGGGGAGAAGAATTATGCAGAAGTCGGTCCTGTCATGATTCAGGGCTGTGCTTTTTTGCTTGTTATGGCAGCTCTCCTGTTTGGCTTATCTTTATTGTTTGCGGGAGATATAATGCGAATGCTGATTTCTTCTGATGATATATGGAATGCCACAGTAAGATTCTTGAATTGGCGTGTAATCGGATTTTTCTTTGTCTTCCTTGGAGTGATGTTCAGAGCATTCTTTGTTGGTATAACACGAACCAAAGTTCTGACACTGAATGCAATTGTCATGGCAATAACAAATATAGTGCTGGATTATCTGTTGATATTCGGAAAATTCGGATTCCCCAAATTAGGGCTGGAAGGAGCAGCAATTGCATCTGTCATTGCTGAGGCAGTATCTATATTGTTCTATTTCATTTACACGCGCTTGACAGTTGACTCCGAAAAATATGGTCTGACGCGTTTCCGCTCATTTGATGTAGACTTGCTGAAACGAGTGCTCAATATTTCTATTTTCACAATGTTGCAATATTTCATATCATTGTCAACATATTTCATCCTGTTTATTGCAGTGGAACATTTGGGACAAAGGTCGCTTGCGGTGGCAAATATTGTGAGAAGTCTTTATGTTATGATGCTTATTCCTATAAATGCTTTAGCAATGACAACCAATACATTGGTGAGCAATTGTCTGGGTGCCGACCGTGCTGACAATGTTCTTCCGGTAATCAAGCATATAACATATTTGTCTGTCGGTGTCACGGTTGTTTTCGTTGGAGTTTTGTGTTTGTTCCCAAAGGCAGTTCTGTCCATATACACCAATGATATGGAGCTAATCGAAGCATCGGTTTCCACTTTCTTTATAGTGGCGCTGGCTATGCCAATAGCTGCAATGGCTAATATCGTATTCAATGGATTGATTGGAACGGGAAACACTCAGGTCGCATTTATTATTGAAGTGGTGACATTGGTTTTCTATACCTTGTTTATTTTCGTTGCAGCATTCAGGATGAAACTTCCGGTTTCATTATGTTTCCTTACTGAGACAATATATTATGTGGGATTATTCCTGTTCAGTATTATATATTTGCTTAAAGGAAACTGGAGGAATAAGGTTCTATAATTGTAATAATTATTTGGATAAAATAAACCCCGGCAATTCATTATTTGGTAGAATTGTCGGGGTTTGATATTTTAGATTTATCTGATATTACTTAAGAACACCGGCAGAAGGCGGAGGAGTTGCAGTTCCCCAAGCCTTGTTTGCCTTCGGTCCCATTTCCAGTTCCAGAACACCGCCGTTGGCGATATCTGAGTGGTTGAACCAAGGCTGGTTCAATTCTTTTCCATTCAGGCGGGCAGACTGTATATATTTGTTTTCTTTGGAAGCATTGTTAGCCTTAATCTCAAAGATTTTTCCATTGCCCAAATCCATCTTCACGTCAGTAAATACCGGACTACCGATATTGTATGTCGGTGAACCTGGAGTTACAGGATAGAATCCCATCTGGCTGAATGCAACGAAAGCAGACATACCACCGCCATCTTCATCACCCGGAACGCCCATCAAGTCGTTGCGGAACCACATATCAAGCAATGTTCTGATTCTTTTCTGTGTCATCCAAGGTTTGCCAGCATAATTGTAAAGATATGGAATATGCAAACTTGGCTCGTTAGCCATTGAGAACATACCAACATTTCCTGTATGGTCAGGCAAGAATGAATAGAACTGCCACTTCGACATACCAAGCGGAGTGTTGAACATTTCGTCCAATGCAGAAGTGAACTTGTCGTTTCCACCAACCAGCTGAATCAAGTCAGCAATATTGTGCTGAACATCCCAACGATAGATATATCCGTTGTTTTCACCGTAATAGTCGCGTGCGCCCAATCCGCCGTCATAACGGTAATCAAGCGGAGTGATGAATTTTCCGTCTTTATCTTTCGGATGGAAGAATCCAGTTTCAGGGTTGAACACGTTTCTGTAATTATATGAGCATTTCAGATAATGAGCAGCCTCGTCTTCCTTGTTCAATTCTTTGGCAATTTGAGACAGACACCACTGGTCGTATGAAGTACCCAGAGTAACAGCAATCGGCTGACGTTTTTCCCACATAGAAACATTCTCTACTGTTTCCTTTTCACCCGGACGAAGAGCCGGAATATATCCGTGTTCTTTATAGAAGTTGTCCAACCATCCGGCGGGTTTTGCAGACCAAGGAATAAGAGTCTTTTCCTCGATTGCAGCCTTACAAGCAGCATAAGCTTTTTCCAAGTCAAATGAACGCAATCCCTTCTTGTATGCATCGATTACTGTTGCTACACCGTGGTTGGAGTTCATACGTCTTGTGTCGCCTGTCACTTCAGGGAAAGTAGGCATCCAGTTGTTACCCATTTGCTCTGCCATCAGCAGATATGAGTTGATAATGTTTCCTTCAACTTCGTTTTCGATAAGAACGCGAAGTGGGTGAGTGGCACGGTATGTATCCCAAATCCAGTCGTCAGTATAGAAAGCACGTCCGCCGTCTTCGTGGATTTTACCGTCGAAAGCACTGTAATATCTTCCGTCCTCGCTCATGCAGATAGGACGTTCATAACATCTGTATAATGAAGTATAGAACACAGTTTTGTCGTCCTCGCTGCCACCTTGAATCTTGATTTTACCAAGAGTTTCGTTCCATACAGCCTTTCCGGCTTCTGCAACGGCATTTACATCATAAGTCTTGATTTCACGTTCAAGATTCTTTTTAGCCTGGTCTGTGTCAATGAAAGAAATACCATATCTTACATGAACACTACCGTTCATATTGCCGAACGACATCACAACAGCTGCATTCTCGCCTTCAGCTTTCTGGCTGTTATAGTCAACAGCCGAAGCACTGAGTATTCCTGATTTCTCCGGAGTTTTATCCACTTCAGCGAAGAAATAGATTTTAGTATTCTTGTCGATATACTGGAAACCCTGCACAGTGTTGCCGTTTACATTCATTTCACCTTTGCGGCTGTTGAATATAAGATATGTAGGCTTCTGTTCGTCAAACGAAAGATTGTAGATTGCACTCTGATGTGACGGTGCATATTCCACGTTAGCTTCCAACTCGTCAAGATAAACCTGATAGTGATAAGGTTTGATGCTCTCTCTGTCGTAGCTCAGAGCAACAACAGGCTGCAATCCTTTTTCATCACCCTGGAAAGGTGAGATGTTGAATGCCGAGCGTTCACGATGGTTCGTAACAATCACAGGCAGGCCACCGAGGCGGTCTGCTGTGAAGTCTGCTCTTTCAGGATATGCACGCAGCATACTGTTAGGCAGATGAACTGTTGGGAAAGTCGGAACCAGCAAGTGGCTGATATTTCCCATATATGGATTTACATATTCGACAGGCGACAGGCTTTGCTCATTGTTCATACTTGTCTGAGAGCAAGAGGCAAGCAAGAACGCAGAAGCCATCAGAGCCAAAGCCGATTTTACTGTTTTATGCATAATAATTAGTTTATACGGTTATTATTCACTCTTTGGACGGTCTTCCGGAGCAGCACCAAATTCTTTGTTTGGAGTGTTGCCCATTACAAATGTCAGATTACCGCCTTTCATCACATCTTCGTATGTGATATATGATTTTGTATAAGGCTGTCCGTTCAATGTAGCAGACTGGATATAGATGTTTTCGTTGCTGTTGTTCTGTGCCACAACTTCGAAAGTCTTTCCACCAGGCAAATTGATGCTTACTTTTTCGAATGAAGGACTACCGAATACCAAAACTCCATTTGAAGGATTCACCTGATAGAAACCTAAAGCAGACATAACATGCCAAGCAGACATCTGACCGCAGTCTTCGTTGCCGATTACACCTTCCGGTTTGTCAGTATAGAAATTAGACTGAATCCAGCGAACTTTCTCAGCTGTTTTCCACTGTTCTCCGGCATACGGATACATATAAGCTACATGGTGGCTAGGTTCGTTTCCGTGAGCGTACATACCAATCAAACCACTGATATCGCTTGATGCACCTTCACCCATATCACCTTCAGCAACGAACAAAGAGTCCATTTTAGCAATGAAAGCAGCATCGCCACCCATCAGTTCGATAAGTCCTTCAGGATTCTGAGGAACAAAGAATGTATAATGCCAACCGTTTCCTTCGCAGAAATCACCAACTCCGTGGATTGAACGGAACGGATCATATGGAGTTCTCCATGAACCGTCATTCATTTTAGGACGGATAAAGTTAATGTCTTTGTCAAAATACTGTTCGTAATAATGGCCACGTTTGCTATATTCCTTATAGTCGTCTTCCTTACCCATTTTCTTGGCAACTCTTGCAATTCCCCAGTCACCAACTGCATATTCCATAGCAATAGAAGTTGCTTCGTGAACCTTATCGCAAGGGATATAACCTTTTTCCAATACATAAGGAACACCTTTCTGCTTTTCATATGTTGCAGAGCTAGTCATAGCTTTGTATGCTCTTTCTGCATCAAAACCAGTGAAGCCTTTCATATAAGCATCAGCAATAATAGGAATTGCGCTATATCCAGGCATACATTCAGTTTCGCCACCAACCAATGGCCAGATTGGCAATTTGCCCTGCTGGTCGAAAATGCTCAAGTAAGAGTTTACCATATCAGGAACCATTTCTGGCTCGATGATAGTAAACAAAGGATTCAATGTGCGGTAAGTATCCCACAATGAGAAAGTAGAATAATTTGTCCAATTGTTGTTGCTGTAAACTTTATCGTCATGACCGCGGAATTCACCGTTTACATCACAATAAAGAGTAGGAGCGATGAACATGTGATACATTGAAGTATAGAAAATCTTCTTTGCACGTTCGTCATTTGATTCAACATTAATAACAGCAAGACGGTCATTCCATTTGTCAACAGCAGCCTGATGAACTTTCTCGAAATCCCAGTCTGCAAGTTCAGCATTCAAGTTTGCCAAAGCATTTTCGCAGCTAACAGAAGAAATAGCAAGTTTCACCTGTACTTTTTCCGGAGCATCTTCCTTGAATGTAATGACAGCTTTTACTGATTCGCCTTTCAATTCATTTTCTCCTGCAGCAGTATCATCATTGAAAACCTGAACAGAAGCGATTGGCTGTTCTGATTTCATAACGAAATAAACCTTATGCTGCGGACTCCATCCTTTTGAGAAACGATAACCTTCAACTGTATTATCGTCAACTTTCTTCAGATAAGTTTCATAAGCTTTGTCGCCATTTCCTTCTTTCAAATTGATAAGAAGTCTTTTTTCGCCTTGAGGATAAGTATATCTGTGGATAGCAGCACGTTCTGTTGCAGTAAGTTCCACTTTTACACCATTATCCATCAACAATGAATAATATCCTGGAGAAACAGATTCATTCTTGTGGCTGTAGTATGAAGATGCAGCACCTTCAATATTATCCTGTTCGCCGCGTGCAGTACGCACTTCACCTGTGTATGGCATCATCAGGATATCACCCAAATCAGCACAACCAGTTCCACTCAAGTGTGTGTGGCTGAATCCAATGATTACACTGTCAGTGTAATGGTAACCGGAACACCAGTCCCAACCTTTGTGTATGTTCTGCGGACCAGCCTGAATCATACCAAAAGGAACGCTTGCACCCACGAATACATGGCCATGATCGCCAGTACCAATGTATGGGTCAACATAAGAAACGTAATCAATAACCTTTTTCTCTTCTGCCTTGTTTGTAGGAGCACAAGAAAATGCAAAAAATGCCAGACCAGCTGCGCCTGACATCATAATTTTCTGTACAAAATTCATGATATTTATATTTATGTGTTCTTCGTTTTTGTCAACTTTTGCAAGTTTACGAATTATAGGAGTCATAGGAGTTAAATGCCAAACTGTGACTAAATCCGGATATTTAACAACCTGTAACTCCTATAACTCACTGGAAGTTATATAATCAAAACTTCACTTTTTATTTTTTCTCGTCTTTTGAGAATGAGTAAGGGAAATCAGATTCCTGAGTTCCTCTCTGTTTGTTAGGTTCGCTACCCATTTTGATATTGATAACTCCACCCTTCATCATTTCATTGTGGTCAAGATAATTCTTAGTATAGTTCTGACCATTGAATGTCATAGACTGGATATAGATGTTTTCGTCGCTGTTTTCAGGAGCGTTGATAACAAGATTCTTTCCGTTTTCAAAATGAATAGTTGCTTTCTTGAACAATGGAGCACCAAGAACATACTGAGTTGTTCCAGGGCAAACAGGATAGAATCCCAATGCTGAGAATACATACCATGCAGATGTCTGGCCATTGTCCTCGTCACCGCAATATCCGTCAGGACCCGGAGTGTACATACGGTTCATAACCTGACGCAACCAGTACTGAGCTTTCCAAGGTTCGCCTGCATAGTTATACATATAAATCATATGCTGGATTGGCTGGTTACCGTGTGCATAGTTACCCATGTTCATAACCGTCATCTCACGGATTTCGTGGATCACCTGTCCATAGTAGCTTTCATCGAAGATTGGTGGAACAGCAAATACTGAGTCAAGCATAGTGACGAAGTTTTCACGGCCGCCCATCAAATCAATCAATCCCTGAGGATCGTGGAATACTGACCAAGAATAGTGCCAGCTGTTACCTTCAGTGAAAGCGTCACCCCATTTAAGAGGAGAGAATGGAGCCATAAATTCACCGTTCTCGTTCTTGCCTCTCATAAGATTTGTTTCCTTGTCGAACAGGTTCTTATAGTTCATCGCACGTTTTGCATAAAGATTGATTTCCTTTTTCGGACGTTTCAATTCTTTAGCAATCTTGTAGATACACCAGTCGTCGTAAGCATATTCCAAAGTACGTGCCGCATTTTCGTTGATTTTAACATCATAAGGCACATAGCCAAGTTTGTTGTAATATTCGTGTCCAAGGCGGCCTGTTGAAGAAACTTTAGGATGAACATTCTCTGTACCATGAATCAATCCTTCGTAAAGAGTTTTCAGGTCGTCAACCTTTACACCTTTCATATAAGCATCAACCAAAACAGAAGCAGAGTTGTTACCAATCATACAACCTCTGTGGCCCGGACTTGCCCATTCTGGGAAGAATCCGCTTTCTTTATATGTGTTGATAAGACCTTCCTGGATTTCCTTGTTGACAGAAGGATACATCATATTCAGGAATGGGAACAAACAACGGAATGTATCCCAGAAACCAGTATCAGTGTACATAAAGCCAGGAAGAACCTGTCCGTTGTACGGGCTATAGTGAACCGGATTTCCGTTAGCATCAATTTCATAGAATTTGCGTGGGAAAAGCAATGAGCGGTACATACAAGAGTAGAATGTACGATACTGGTCAAGATTTCCGCCATCAACTTCTATTTTGCTTAATACCTTGTTCCAAGCCTCTTTACCTTTCTGCTTGATAGTTTCAAAACTGTCATTGCCAAGTTCCTTAAGGTTCAGTTCTGCCTGTTCATAGCTGATGAATGAAGAAGCAATTCTAGCATGAACCAATTCGCCTTTCTTAGTCTTGAAACCAATGATAGCACCGGCATGGTTAGCTTCCTGCTCATTCTTGTTTTCAGTAACTTTTCCGTTGTCAACAGTTGCCTTATAAGTGAAAGGTTTGTCGAATTTAATAACGAAATAGTTCTTGAAATTATCAGGAACACCACCGCTGTTCTTTGTAGTATAACCGATGATTTTATTTTCTTCCGGAACAATTTTTACATATGAACCTTTGTCAAACGGGTCAACAACAACATATGAATTGTCGTTTTCCGGGAAAGTGAAGCGGAACATTACGGCACGTTCAGTCGGTGTGAATTCTGTAACAATGTCGTGCTCTGCAAGATAAACCTTATAGTAGTATGGTTTAGCCTCTTCACCTTTGTGTGAGAACCAGCTTGCACGCTTCTGCATGTCAAACTCAGGTTTACCAACAATTGGCATAATTGAGAACTGACCGTAGTCATTAATCCACGGGCTTGGCTGGTGAGTCTGTTTGAAACCGTTGATTTTTGTTGCTGTGTACTGATACATCCATCCGTCGCCCATTTTTCCTGTCTGAGGTGACCAGAAGTTCATACCCCAAGGACGGGCAATTGCAGGATAAGTGTTTCCCGTAGATAGTTCGAACGTTGATTCTGTACCCACTAATGGGTTAACATAATTAACCGGGTCAAAAGCTTCGTTAGCACTTGCTGAAAACGTCTGAGCAGAGAAGCTCATGGTTGCAGCTAAAGCTAATGCCCATAAACTTTTTTTATTCATGAAATAGATTTATTTTAAGAATGATTATTTGTTTATTCTTTTTGCCTAGGCAAATATAGTGATTTAGATTAGATTTTTTAATATTTTGTGCCTGTGTGTGTTAAAGTTTATATGTTTTTAAGTTTTATCTCTGTCTGATTATTAGTCTGCCGTTAATAATTCAAGTTTCGCAAGCTCAACTTACAGGTGACGAGTTGACAAGGTATTCAAATTTTTATTCGTGAAATTACAGGTGTTCTGACCTTGTCAACTTGTATCTGAAGCCTTGTTAACTTTTAAGTTGAGTAACTTGCGAAACTTGAATTCTCTTTATTCAATATTGTTTATCTGATAATTTATCTCTTAAATAAGCAATCCTGCTGCCACTTCTTCTGCAACAGCTTCGCCTTTGATTGCAGCTACCAGAGCCAGAGCAAAGTTGAATACGAAGCCCGGACCTTTTCCTGTTATCACATTTCCGTCTGTAACAGCCGGTTCGCCTGTAACCTCCGCACCAATCAATGTAGGTTCAAAGCTAGGATAGCATGTAGCCTTCTTTCCTTTAAGCAATCCAAGACCACCCAAAACCAGCGGAGCAGCGCATATAGCCGCAACAATGCGGTTCTCTCGAAATTGCTGCAACAATGCTTCTTTAAGAGGTTCGCATTCGTTAAGGTTCTTAGAACCCGGCATACCTCCAGGTAATATCAGAGCATCAGCTCCGTCAAAGCTAGCTTCATTAAAGCAAATATCAGCCATAACTGGAATATTATGCGCACCTTTCACACATTTCTCATTGTTAATGGATACAGTTGTAGCTTCGATGCCTGCGCGGCGCAATACATCCACTGTTCCCAAGGCTTCAGTTTCCTCGAAACCCTCTGCCAAGAATACGAATGCTTTTTTCATGTTATTTCAATTTGTATAAGTAAGTAATAGTTCCGCTCTGATTGTTCGCACCGCTGATGCTGTTGAACTTAGCACGGCGTGCGGCGTCGAGCGCGCTTTTTCTCATGGATGCGTTGTCGATATTTGTTCCACGTCCGATGCTTGCCGAGATGACATCACCTTTCGGGTTGACAGTAATATCTATGACGATGCGTCCTTCTTCCTGAATAGTATATGCCGGACGAGGAAGACCACCGGCACCGATGGAACGTCCGTTAAGGTTGAATGAGCCATAACCGCCCACACCTTCGTTTGCTCCATGGTCACTGTTGCCAAACGGACTGCCCTGGTTTCCGCTGCCTTCACCAGCGTCGCCCTGGTTGTTGCCTTCAGCCGAACCGATACCGAAAGCACCTGCAATCTTGTCTTTGATTGCCTGTTCCTTCTTGCGCTGCTCTTCAGCTTTGCGCTTTTTCTCGGCTTCAATCTGGCGCTGGCGTTCTTTTTCTTCTTCTATTCTGCGTTTCTCTTCCTCTTCTTTCTTTTTCTTTTCTTCTTTCTTCTTTTTCTCCTCATTCAGAGAAACGCTTTCTTCCAGGTCTTGAGTGACAAGTTCTTCCTTCACTTCCTCAACCGGCTTTGCAGCAGGTGGAGGAGTGGTAGTAGTTTCCTGAGGCAATTCCTGGCCGGTATATTTCGGTTCGAAAGTGCCTGCCGAAGCATCCACGTTTCCGAAGTTCACCAAAATACCTCCGTCATCTTCCGGAATTTCCGCTTTCAGCACTGTCATCCAAAGGACAAGGAATATAATAGCATGAAAAATCAGCGAACCAGTCAAGCCATATATGTCATCTTTATTTAATTTCATAATTGGACACTGTGTTTATCTTAATTCCTCTGTGGTCTTGTTGCCAGCACCATTTTGAATTTATTCTCGTTTGCTATGTTCAGAATCTTAACGATTTCCTTATATGGAACAGTTTCGTCTGCATATAAAGCAACGAACATTTCCGGTTCCTTATTGTAGCAGTCCTGCAGGAACGGTGTTATTTCCTCATAAGTGACCTGTATCTCTTTTTGCTTACCGAATGCAACATAATAGTTAAGCGAAGCATCGATAGTTACTCTTGTCAGAGGCTTTGCTGCTGTCTGCTGCTTTGCCTGCGGAAGAGTAACTTTGATAGCATTCGGGATAACAACTGTTGAGGTAACCATAAAGAAGATAAGCAACAGGAATATAACGTCAGTCATGGAAGCCATGCTGAACGATTCGTTTACTTTTGTTCTTCTTTTTAAAGCCATAATTTTAGTTTTTTAGGTGACTAGTTGATAAGTCATAAGTTGACAAGGAATATATACTTGTTTCTGTAACCTTGTTCACTTGTATCTGTATCCTTGTCCCCTTGAATTAATTAGCAGGTTCATTTAACAAGTCCATGAACTCCATAGTGCGAGCTTCCATCTTGTTCACCACGTTGTCCACCTGTGATACCAGATAGTTGTAAGCAAACAATGCGATGATACCAACCACCAGACCACCAACAGTAGTAACCAGCGCTTCATAGATACCGCCTGAAAGCAATGACACGTCAACATTAGTACCGGCATTAGCCATGTCGAAGAACGCACGCACCATACCTGTAACAGTTCCAAGGAAACCAAGCATAGGCGCACCTGCAGCAGTTGTAGCAATCAATGGGAAACCTTTTTCCAGTTTCGCAATTTCAAGGTTACCCACGTTTTCAATTGCAACCAACACATCGTTCATCGGTCTGCCCAGGCGAGTAATACCTTTCTCAATCATTCTTGCAGACGGAGTGTTTGTTGTACGGCAAAGATTAAGAGCCGAATCAACTTTTCCGTCATGTATATAATCTTTGATTCTGTTCATGAAATTCTCATCTTCACGTCCGGCACGGCGGATAACCATCAGGCGCTGAATGAAAATGTAGATAGCCATAAGCGACAGAAGTAAAAGAACAATCATAATCCATCCGCCTTTGAACGCAAGGTCGATGATGTTAAGTTCTGCTTCCGTTGCCAACGGAGTTGTTGTAACTGCAGATGTCAAATCCGGCATTTGGTCAGCTGCATTCTGTTGTGCGGCTGCCATAATTGATAGTAGGAAATTCATTTTTCTGTATATTTATTGTTTTTTATATTTGACGAGTTGACAAGTTGACGAGGTTTATAATCCTTGTATCTGTAGCCTCGCCCCCTTGTATCTTGTATCTTATTTCACAAGGCAATTCTTATACTGCTTGATAGTCTCTTCCAGCCCAAGATACAAAGCATCGCAAATCAAGGCATGACCAATTGACACTTCCTCAAGCCAAGGAATATTCTGGCTGAAAAAGGCAAGATTCTCCAGACTCAAATCGTGACCGGCATTCACACCAAGACCAAGATTCTTAGCAGCCTTAGCCGCTTCGATAAACGGAGCAACAGCCGCCTCTCTGTCTTTAGGATACATAGTAGCATAAGGCTCTGTATATAACTCAACACGGTCGGTTCTTGTTTTTGCCGCCCATTCGATATTTTCTATATCAGTACCGACAAAGATAGAAGTTCTGATTCCATTGCTACTGAATCTTTCCACAAGGTCTGAAAGGAAATCGAAATTCTCTTTTACATCCCATCCGGCATTTGATGTTATCGCATCCGGAGCATCCGGCACCAGCGTCACCTGTGTCGGGCGGATTTTCATCACAAGGTCAATGAACTTGTCGCAAGGATAACCTTCTATATTAAACTCAGTGCGGACAATAGGTTTCAGACCATACACATCACTGTATCTGATATGTCTTTCGTCCGGACGAGGGTGAACTGTGATTCCTTGTGCACCGAAAACTTCAGCATCATGTGCTACTTTTAACACGTCAGGCATATTACCTCCGCGGGCATTGCGGATAGTTGCCACTTTGTTAATGTTTACACTTAAATTTGTCATCTTCTATTATTATCTTTTATCTTTGACTACTTTTGTATATGTTTTCATAGAAGACGAGTTAACAAGTTGACGGGTTGACAAGGTCATTTCATAACCTTGTGTCTGCATCCTTGTTCCCTGGTCTCTTTCTGATATATACTATCGTGCAAATTTAATATGATTTAGAAAATAAAGGAAAAAATGTTGGTGAAAGATTTCATAACAAAAGATATATCGTCCTTAAAAGGCTATTCCACTGATTCATTTCCCGACTCCGTTCCGTCGCTTAGGGCAGATGATTCCATATTGAATGCATTGTCCGTTGTTGCCGACAAGGATTTGGAATTTGTAAAAGTAGAAGATTCCGACGGGAATATTATCGGAATATTGGACAGAAAGGATATTGTTAATGCTTTGGTGAATATGACCTGCATGGACAAGCCCGGAAGTCTTATCATCCTTGAAATGTATGACAGAGACTATGCTCTTTCCGAAATTTCCCGCATCGCCGAATCCAACGATGCCCGGATTGAAGCCCTTATGACACGTTATATCCCATTGACCGACCGTATGCAACTGCTGTTGAAAATAAATCTCGAAGATGCCACAGCCGTAATCCGCAGTTTGGAGCGCTTCAATTATTCCGTGATTTATTATTCAATGAAAGCAGGAGCGGTGAATGATTCACTTCAGCAAAGGGTGGATGAGGTGTTGAGGTGTTTTTTGTAGAGGAGGCAAGGAGTTAAGGAGAATACTCTTGTTTTCTGTAGCCTTGTCAACTTGTCAACTCGTCCCCTAATAAACTAATAAACTTAAAAACTCAAAAACTCAAAATGAAAATAGGCATATTCGGAAGCAAATATCAAAAAGAAAAGCAAAGCGTAATACGTCGCGTGTTCGAAAAACTGAAGTCTCTCGGAGCAGAAATATATCCGGATTCAGCTTTCTATAAATATATATGTGAGGAATTCGACTATCATCCGGACATCAATGACGTAATAACATATTCGGTGGACCATATTGATTTGGCTTTGAGCATCGGTGGCGACGGAACATTCCTTCGCACGGCAGCAGTCATAGGCAGCAGAAATATTCCAATATTAGGAATAAACACCGGCCGCCTTGGTTTCCTTGCCGATATCAGCAGCAACGAGATTGAGGAAACGCTCGAAGAAATCTTCAAGAACTACTACCGGATTGAAGAAAGAACATTGCTCTGCCTCAAGACCGAGGAAAGGAGATATAGAGGCTACAACTGTGCCCTCAACGAAGTTGCAGTGCTGAAGCGAGATACATCATCAATGATAACAATCCACACAATGCTCGACGATGAATACCTCACATCATATCAGGCAGACGGACTTGTAATAGCAACACCGACCGGCTCCACAGCATACTCCATGAGTGTAAACGGACCGATTATCGTGCCTCAGAACAACAGTCTTGTCCTGAGCCCGGTTGCGCCACATTCCCTTAACGTGCGTCCTCTGGTCATTCCGGATAATTGCAAGATAGATTTGCATATCGAAAGCCGCAACAAAACATTCCTTGTTTCGCTTGACGGCCGTTCTGAGATTTTCCCTGCCGACATCAAACTGTCAATCTGCAAGGCGGACTATACGGCAAAGGTTCTCAAAAGATATAATCATACATTCTATAAAACATTGCGAGAAAAACTGATGTGGGGAGCTGATGCAAGAATAAAATGAGGAAAACGAGCCAATTTAATTGGCTCAATTTCTCTGTGAACTCAGTGCTGAAACAAATATTTAAGCCACGAAAAATATGTTTTATAGCAAAAATCTGTTTATAAAACTATGTTGTAAAGCATGTTTTAGTTAAACAGATTTAAAATATTGAATTTTCCAAGCAAAAGTTTGTGTTGTATAACATAAACTCTCTATATTTGCAATGTGTTTTTCATGGTATTAGATTTAAGGTTAACAATGGAGATTGGTTGTCGTGAGACAACCTTTTCTTTTTTATATAGGTTTGTACAGTTGACAAGGGGACAAGTTGACGAGTTGACAAGGCTACAGAAAACAAGAGTATTCTCCTTAACTCCTTGACTTCTTGACTCCTTAACTCCTCATCTCCCTACAACCCTTTTATCCTTCCATTTCCCTCTACGATAATATCCCAAAGTAATAACAAAGCCGATACCGATACTACCGTTTATCGCCCACCAAATACCATCTTGCTGAAGGAACTCGCTGAACCAGTAAGCCAGAGGAATTCTCACAAGCCACAAACACAGAAGGCTCACAAACATAGTGAAGAAAGTATCGCCCGCTCCACGCAGTGCCCCGTTGAACACATTCAGTGCTCCGTGAATACAAAAGAAAAATCCCGTAATCGTCAGATAACTGTGTCCAATCTCAACCACATCCTTATCGTTGGTGAAAATCATCATCATATAGTCGCCCGCAAAATAAACCGCGGCAAACATCACAATCCCGAAAGCAATATTTATCATCATCGAAAAGCGTACACCCTCGTGAACACGCTCCATTTTCCCGGCTCCAACATTCTGCCCGCAGAAAGTCGACAGCGCCCCGGAAAGAGTAAGTATCGCCTGGGTGATAAGCGTATCAATTTTTCCTGCCGCGCCGTATGCCGTCAGCGTATTGGTACCGAATTGGTTCACGATTCCCAGCAAAGTCATAAGCCCCAGTGCAATGGCGCATTGCTGCACGCTTGTCGGCAACCCGATTCTCAGGCTTTGTAGGAAAACTTCCTTGTCGAACAGCAAATCCTTCCGCTTGATGGAAAGAATAGGGTGCTTCTCATTTACATAACACAAGGCAACAAACATCCCGATTCCCTGAGCCACAACCGTAGCACGTGCCGCCCCTTCGATTCCCCAGTCGAAAACAACAATGAAAAGCAAATCAAGAACAATATTCAGCACGCTCGACATAAATATGAACAGCATCGGACGCACAGATTCGCCCAATCCTCTCAGAATGGAAATCACACTGTTGAACGTCATAAACAAAAACGTCCCGCCAATATAAATACGGAAATATTTCACAGCTTCCGGAATAACCTCCTCCGGAGTCTGTGTGATTCGGAAAATCTGCTCAGCAAAAATAATACCGCCGATAGAAAGCAAAATACCGACAATAAACATGAAAATGAAGAAACTCGAAAACGCCTGCTGCACCTTCTCAAGCTTTTTGGCGCCGAAATATTGCGACACAACGATAGACGTTCCGCTACCGATGCCAATCACAAACGAAATAATAAAATAATATATGAAGAAAGACGCCGAAACCGCCGCCAGCGCCTCTTTCCCCAGGAAACGCCCCACAATAATGCTGTCGGCAAGATTATACAACTGTTGCAGGAGATTACCTATCAGAAGCGGCAAAGCAAATCCCAATATAGTTTTGCCAACCGGTCCAACTGTCAAATCACGCTTTTCCTTTTTCATCATAAATCCTTAAGCAAAATTTTGTCGCTTGCCTGCAGCATATCCTTTCTTGTCTGCAGAAGAGTGTGCCATTCCCTGTTGAAAAGATTAATAGTATCAATCTTGAACTTTTCCGACCCGGCACGGTCGATTTTCGAAAACAGATAACCCACCGAAATCTTGTTGATATCTATTGCCGGCTGATAATAAGCAATGCGGTCATCCTCGCCAACATTCACCTCAATTATTATTTCCAATTCCATCAGCAGATACAGGATTTGCGTTGTCAGTCGGAACGGAATCTGGTATGAATTCGACAACTCGTCAGCCGTATAAGGCTTTTCCCCCTTTTCAAATCTCTTCACGATAAGAGTAGCAATCAGCAGCGTAAGAAAATCCTTATACCGTCGGCTGATATTCTTGCTGTCACGCTCAAAGCTGAATTTCCTTACGTTCTGCGATGCATACGACAGCTGAGCGCCAAACAGACAAATCAGCCACGACAGCTGAAGCCACAGCAACAAAAGCGGCAAGGCAGCAAAACTACCATAAATGGCATTATATTTACTCACCCAAATCTGTCCGCTGATATAAAGAAACTGGAAAAACTGAAAAGCACATCCCGCAATAGTTCCCGCAATTATCCCGTTCGAAAATTTCACCTTCGTATTAGGCAGCGAAATATAAAGTCCTGCAAAGGCAAGCGAAGTAATCACATAAGGCAGGATATTCAGGATAAGTTCCAGCACCGGAGTAAGGAAAAGATAATGGCTCAGGAACGAATTCTGCAAAGTGGACAGAAAAATGGATATACCGCTCGAAGCCGTCATCAGCACAGGGAGAATAATAAACAAAGCAAGATAATCGGAAATCTTCCTGTACCAAGGTCTGGATTTCTGTATTTGCCATATATCATTGAAAGTATCTTCGATCGACGACAAAAGGCTGATAACCGTATAGAACAGCAAAATAAGACCAATCCCGATAATAACGCCGCCCTGAGCCTGCACCAGATAACTGTCAACAAACTCAAAAGCCTTGGTCAGTTCCACCTCGTGCCCTGGGAAATAATCCAGAAGCTCATCTCTCACAGTTCCCTGAAATCCGAACCCCTTTGCAATACCCAGCAATACGGCAAGCAGCGGAACAATGGCAAGCAGCGTGTTGTAGGTGAGAGCCGAAGCCTTCGTCTGCAAATTATCATTGATAAATCCCCGTACTGCAAGAATTATCGTTTTTATAATATTGAGATAAATGATTTTCAGCCCGGAAACTTCATTTTCGGTTATTCGCCATATATCATAAGTGACAAAGTGTATGGCCCACGAAAGGAAGTCACTGATACGTTTCATTAATGATTTCTCTTTATCCTGTGGAGTCATAGCGCGCGTTTTATGGAGTTGACATTGACAAGAAAACAAGTTGACGAGTTTACGAGGTTTTTTCTTGTATCTGAAACCTTGTTGCCTTGTCTTTATTTTAAAAAAAACAGTTTGTCTGTAAGCCGGGTCCTGTGCTTCTTCCGTATTACCGGAAAAAGTGCCTGCCATTTATCTGATCTCACCGTCGCCGATGAGCTTTATCGGTCCACCCCCCGGCATCGGACGAGCAGCCCTACATGCGCCGGTATACATGACCTTTCAACCCATAAGTTGTACGGCATCCTTTGTTGCCAAAAGACCCGGTGAGCTCTTACCTCACCTTTTCACCCTTACCACAGCATCAGCCATGGCGGTTATTCTCTGTTACATTACTCAACCCTCGCGGACTGCTTCCCGTTAAGAAGTATGGTGCTCTGTGTTGCCCGGACTTTCCTCACACTCCGAAAAGTGAGCGACAAGCCGACAAACTGTTTTGAGTTATTGGAGACAAAGGTAAGAAAAATATTATACAGTCGCAAAATACATAATATAATAGTAGTTCTTCATTTTTATCCATTTTGCCTTTCAATATTTCTGTATCAAGTATTTGAAACTTATAAATGTCTATTATGTTTTGAAAACTAAGCTTCAGTTTCTAAAAATTAAGCTTTAGTTTTTAAAAACTGAGCTTTAGATTATAAAAACTAAGTCTTAGTTTTAAGATTGTAATACTACCTGATTAATTTATTATTAGTGGTAGTAACATTGAATGATAATATAAAAAACAAAGTTCTTAATGAATATTACAAGCTTATTTATACTTAATTATTTTTATTACCTTTGTTCCTTTGAATAAAAATATACCTGGCTTAAACGTCTAGTTTGTAAGCGGTCAGATATATGCCCTTGAAAATAAAACAAATGAAAGAATTATGGACAAATATTTCAGTCGGATAAACCAGCATATAATTTGTTTGATATTATGCGTGGCGATGTTTTCGTGCATGGGAGAATCCGGGACAATAGTGAAATTCGGCTCACAGGCGGGAGTGGTGCGCCTGGCAGACGGAAAGCAGATACATCTGAGGAACGGGATGACGCTGGAAGCGCAGGAGCTGGACACTCTGGCAGTGAAAGATGCAGACTGCTGCCTGGTGGATTTTCAGATAAACTATGACACGCAGACTGACACGCTGCAAGGAATCTGGCATACGGACTGGCTGATTTATAAGCCGGTGCCGAAATGGAAACAGCTGATGCTGACTGAGCCGGACACGATGATAAGGTTTGATGAGCATTTCCTGGACTTCGATATTCCAAAGGGTGGATTCGTGAGCAATCATCTGTTTTTGTATATGGAGTATGGCAGTCATTATCAGACTCAGGTGGATTCGTTCCGGATGAGTTTCCTTCCTGCCGAAGGGCTTGTATATACTGCCGACAGCAGCCGGAAGGTTTATCGTCTTTATCTGCGCTCGTTTGGCTCGATTGCCGAGAATGATTCGGTTACGGAGCAGAAGGTGCTGCCTCAGGCATTCGACCTGACTGATTTTGTGGAATGGGCAAAGACTTCTCCTGAAAGAACGGACGATACTATAAGGTTTCAGGTGATTTATCCGAAACAGTTCAATTCGAATTATCCGGGGTTTGTGTGGAATGCGTCGGAGGTTTATTCGGTGTTGGAGAACGGGGAGGAAGTTAAGGAGTAAGGAGCAAGGAGTTAAGGAGTCAAGTAGTTAAGGTGAATAGTCTTATTTTCTGTAGCCTTATCAACTTGTCAACTTGTTAACTTGTTAACTCGTCAACTAACAAAGCATTTAATAACAATATAATATACATTTTATGTACAAGAAAATATTTAGCTGGGTGCTAGCCGTGACTTTTCAGCCTAACCGTGCCTGGAATATAATAGCGAACAAGGAGGATAGGGCTGAAGAAAAAGGAGTGGATTATAAGGATGATCCTTTTTTTGCCAATTATCTTTATCCGTTGATTGGGCTTGTGACTTTGGCTTCGTTTCTGAGTGTTTTCACTCATAAGGAATTTGTGCTAGAGTTGGCTTTGAAGAATTCAATCAGGACTGTGGTGGCATATATCGGAGGCTTCTATCTGGCTTCGTATTATATAAAGAAATTCTGTTCGAAGTTTGTGGATATGCATCGCAGGCTTCGCCGCTGGCAGCATTTTATCGGGTATGCATCGGCATATATGTATGCTCTGACTATTATAAGGATGCTTATCCCGGACTTGTTCTTTTTGTATGTATTTGTGATTTATACGCTTCGTATAGTGTGGGAAGGACTTCCTGCTTTTATGAAGGTTGAAACTAAGGACAGGCTGAAGGTGACAGTTGTTTCGACTATCTTTATTATCGGATTCCCGATTTTGGTGGAACTGCTGGTTGAGGTTATGATGCCGGGTTTGCATGTCTGATTAATTTAAAAGGCTGAGAAAATGAAAGAGAAAATAAAGAAAGACGTGGTGATTAAGAATAAGAGAGCCACGTTTGATTATGAATTGCTGGACACGTTTACTGCCGGTATTGTGCTGACAGGAACTGAGATAAAATCATTGCGCTTGGGCAAGGCTAGTCTGGTGGATACTTTCTGCATCGTGGAGAAAGGCGAGCTTTGGGTTAAGAATATGTATATCGCAGAGTATTTCTACGGAACATACAACAATCATACGGCACGCCGCGACCGCAAGCTGCTACTGACAAAGAAGGAGCTGAGGAAGATTGCGGCATCGGTGCATACTTCGGGATTCACTGTTGTTCCTACCCGTCTGTTCATCAATGAAAAAGGGCTGGCAAAGGTGGTGATTGCGATTGCCAGAGGTAAGAAGGAATATGACAAGCGCGATTCAATTCGTGAGCGTGACGACAGACGTGAGATGGACCGTGCGTTCAAAAGATAACAAACTTCACAAAACTGCTTGAATGAATAAGGAAAAATTTTTGTCGCTCCTTGGTGAGCGTATTTTGATATTGGATGGAGGTATGGGAACGATGGTCCAGACTTTCGGTCTGAAGGAAGAGGACTATCGTGGCGAGCGTTTTGCCGATTTCCCCGGACAGCTGAAGGGCAACAATGATTTGCTTTGCCTGACTCGTCCGGATGTGATAAAATCCATTCACCGTCAGTATCTGGATGCAGGTGCTGATATTTTTGCTACGAACACTTTCAATGCCAATGCCGTGTCGATGGAGGACTATGGCATGCAGGCATATGTGAAGGAGATTAACGTGGCTGCGGGAAAGCTGGCGCGCGAGGTTGCCGACGGTTTTATGCAGGAGTTTCCGGAACGCACTGTTTTTGTGGCGGGCTCAATCGGTCCGACCAACAAGACAGCTTCGATGAGCCCGGATGTGAACGACCCTGCTTTCCGCGCTGTGACATACAGGGATTTGTATGCTGCCTATAAGGAACAGGTTGAGGGACTTGTTGAGGGCGGTGTGGATATTATCCTGTTTGAAACTACTTTCGATACTCTCAATGTTAAGGCTGGACTTGAAGCTGCCGATACGGTGCTGAAGGAGATGGGCAAGGATTTGCCTATTATGTTGTCGCTGACATTGTCGGCTCAGGGCGGACGCACTTTCTCGGGACAGACGCTGATGGCTTTTCTGGCTTCGGTGCAGCATACCAATATTGTGAGTGTGGGGCTGAACTGCTCATTCGGCGCGGCTGATATGAAGCCTTATCTTGCTGAGCTTGCAAATAATGCTCCTTATTATATAAGTGCTTATCCTAATGCGGGATTGCCTAACAGCTTCGGCGCTTATGACGAGACTCCGGAGAAAATGGCGGTGCACGTGAAGCCTTTCATCGACGAAGGTTTGGTGAATATCCTGGGCGGATGTTGCGGAACAACTCCTGCTCATATTGCTCAGTTCCCGAAACTTGCGAAAGGGGCTAAGCCTCATGTACCGGTGAAGAAGGCGGACTGCCTGTGGCTGTCCGGTCTGGAGCTGCTTGAGGTGAAGCCAGAGAATAACTTCGTGAATGTGGGCGAGAGATGTAATGTTGCCGGTTCGAGAAAGTTCCTCCGTCTGATTAAGGAAGGAAACTATGAAGAGGCTCTTGTCATTGCCCGCAAGCAGGTGGAAGATGGGGCGCAGATTCTGGATATAAATATGGACGACGGAATGCTGGACACTGTGAAGGAGATGAAAACATTCCTGAATCTTATTGCTGCTGAGCCGGATATTGCCCGTGTGCCGGTGATGATTGACTCGTCGAAATGGGAAGTCATTGAGGAAGGACTGATGTGCGTTCAGGGAAAGAGCATTGTGAACTCTATTTCGCTGAAAGGCGGTGAGGAGGAATTCCTGAGACATGCGCGCCGCATCAAGCAGCTTGGGGCTGCGGTTGTGGTGATGGCATTCGACGAAAAAGGACAGGCTGATACGTTTGAGAGAAAGGTGGAGATTTGCGGCCGTGCATACAGACTGCTTTGCGATGAAGTGGGATTCAATCCTAATGATATAATATTCGACCCTAATATCCTTGCGATTGCGACGGGTATTGAGGAGCATAACAATTACGGGCTTGACTTTATCCGTGCCGTTGAATGGATAAAGAATAATTTGCCGGGAGCGAAGGTGAGCGGTGGTGTGAGCAACCTTTCATTCTCGTTCCGCGGAAACAATTATCTGCGTGAGGCTATGCATGCGGTGTTCCTTTATCATGCTATTGCCAAAGGTATGGATATGGGTATTGTGAATCCTTCGTCATCGGTGTTGTATGAGGACATTGAGCCGGAGCTGAGAGATTTGCTTGAGGATGTTATCCTGGCTCGCCGTGCGGATGCTGCGGAAGACCTGATTGCCTATGCCCAGAAGATGCAGGCTGTGGACAAAGGCGGCCATGAGGAAAAGCATGAGGCTTGGCGCGAGGCTTCGCTTCAGGAGCGTCTGGAATATGCCTTGATTAAAGGTGTGGGCGAGCATCTTGAGGAAGATTTGAAGGAAGCTTTGGGTGTTTATCCTAAGGCTGTGAATATAATTGAAGGTCCGCTGATGAGCGGAATGAACAAGGTGGGCGACTTGTTTGGCGCAGGAAAGATGTTTCTGCCGCAGGTGGTGAAAACTGCCCGCACAATGAAGAAGGCTGTGGCAATTCTCCAGCCGGCAATTGAGGCTGAGAATAGCAGTGCAGGTTCTACTAAGGCGGGAAAGGTGGTGTTTGCCACAGTGAAAGGCGATGTTCACGATATTGGAAAGAATATTGTTTCAATAGTTCTGGCTTGCAACAATTATGAGGTTATCGACCTTGGTGTGATGGTGCCTGCCGAGAAGATTGTCCGTACGGCAATTGAGGAGAAGCCGGATTTGGTGTGTCTTTCAGGCCTGATTACTCCTTCGCTTGAGGAAATGGTGAATGTGACCAAGGAGATGCAGAAGGCAGGGCTGAATATTCCTATTATGGTTGGCGGCGCTACTACCTCAAAATTGCATACTGCGGTGAAAATTGCTCCGCATTATGATTATCCTGTTATACATGTTCTGGATGCGTCGCAGAATCCGATTATTGCTGCTAAGCTGCTTAACAAGGACACAAGGGATGCTTATATCGAAGAACTAAAGCGTGAATATGAGGCGTTGAGGGCTTCGGTTGGGGCTAAGTCAGTTGAGTTTGTTTCTCTTTCTGAGGCTCGCTCGAAGAAAGTTGAGCTTGACTGGGATGGTTATAGTCCGTGTGTTCCGGCTCAGTTGGGAGTACATTCAATGTCTGTTTCGATTGACGATGTTATACCATATATAAATTGGACATTCTTTTTCCATGCCTGGAAACTGGGAGGCAAATTCGCCGGTATTGCCAATATCCACGGTTGCGACTCGTGCCGTGCTATGTGGCTGACTTCTTTCCCGGAAGAAGAGCGTGCGAAGGCTTCGGAAGCTATGCAGCTGCACAAGGAGGCTTTGCGATTGCTGAACAGGCTGTCCGCTATGAAGGCTGATTATTGCCGTGTGCTTTACGGATTCTTCCCGGCATATAGCGAAGGAGATGATTTGGTGATAAATTCATCGGTTCGTATCCCGACATTGCGCCAGCAGGCGAAGAGGGAAGATGGCGTATATAAATCTCTGGCGGATTATGTGATGCCGGAAACTGCGGGCAAGACGGATTATGTGGGTGCTTTTGCCGTGACCGGTGGTTTTGGTTCTGACAAGCTGAAGGAGGAATTTGAGGCTGAGGGAGACACATATAATACAGTGCTTCTGCAAACTCTTACTGACCGATTGGCTGAGGCAACGGCTGAGTATTTGCATGAGAAGGTACGCAAGCAGTACTGGGGTTATGCTCCGGACGAGGATTTGACTGTTGATGAAATGTTCAAGGTGAAATATAAGGGAATACGTCCGGCTGTGGGCTATCCTTCGCTGCCGGACCAGAAACTGAATTTCGTTCTTGACGAGCTTCTTGATTTCTCTCGTATAGGCATTTCTCTGACTGAGAACGGGGCGATGTTGCCTACTGCTGCTGTGAGCGGTTTGTATATTGCTCATCCTGAAAGTTCTTATTTTATGATTGGAACGGTTTCAGAAGAGCAGATGAAAGACTATGCCGGAAGGAGAAATATGTCGGAAGATGAGGTTCGCGGACTTCTGGTGAAGAATTTGGAAATGGGAAAATAATGTTGCTATGATTCTATATTTCTCTGCAACCGGGAATTCAGCCTATGCGGCACGCCTTTTGTGCGAGGAAACCGGAGAACAGATGTTTCCGGTGAAAGATTATGGGCTGGTGTCGCATAATTCTCTTCCGGAATTGAAGCCGGAGGAGAAGATTATATTTGTGTTTCCGGTTCATAGCTGGGGACCGGCTGTTTCGATTATGGAATTTCTGAAAATCTGGGAAGCAGCGGGTTATGCAGGTCAGCCAGTGTGGGCAGTTTGCTCGTGCGGCGATGATTGCGGTTTGGCTGCCGAGGTTTTCGGCAAGGAGCTGGCAAAGAAAGGAATTTCTCTTACAGGATATTTCTCTGTGCAGATGCCTAACAATTATATTCTGTTGCCCGGCTTTGATGTTGATTCCAAGGATTTAGAGGAAAAGAAGCTGGATGCAGTTCCTGCCAGGATTGCACAGATATCAAAGGTGATAAAGGGCGAGGAAAGCAATTCGGATGATTTATATACAAAAGGCTCTATGCCCGGATTGAAGACGAAGATGGTTTATCCTTTGTTCTGTAAATTTATGGCAGACAGGAAGAAGTTTTATGCAACGGAAAACTGCATTGGCTGCGGGGTGTGTGCCGATGTTTGCCCTTCGTCGGTTATAGAGATTGGCAAAGACAAAAGACCTGTTTGGAAAGGCACTTGCACACAATGTCTTGCATGTATTCATAATTGTCCAGTGAGAGCTATAGAATATGGAAACGAAACAAAGAAAAAAGGAAGATATAAAAACAAAAGGAAATGATAAAGAAAGTAGGTTTATTTATTCTGGCATCGGCTTTGTTTGCCGGCTGTCAGCAGAAGCCTGAAGGCTATGTTATAGAAGGAAAGATGGATGGTGTGTCTTCCGGAAAGATATATCTGAAATCATTCAGAAACAAGATGTTCTTTGTTGAGGATTCGGCTGAAATAAAGGACGGAAGTTTCCGCTTTGAGGGAAAAGTGGCTCAGCCGCTTCTTTATGGTTTGCAGACTGAGGAAATGGATTATCCTTCTCAGCTATTCGTTGAAAACAGTGAAATGACTGTGACTATGAATAAGGAAGGAAAGATTACAGAGGTGCTTAATTCTCAGGAAAACGCTATATTCCAAAGCAATGCGGAAAAGGTGTTTTCTGACGGATTCAATATTGACAGCTTGATTACAAAATATCCGACTTCGTCTGCTGCTGCGTTTTATTTGTATCGTTATTTCACATATCAGTTGCCTCTTGATGATTTGAAGTCTACGAGAGCTAAGATTGACGCTTCTTTGTCGTCTTGCCCTTATGTGACAGATTTGGATGGTATTATTGCCAAGTTGGAGAAAGTGCAGATTGGCCAGATTGCTCCTGAGTTTTCATTGCCTGATACAGCAGGAGTGAAAGTGTCGTTGTCTGATTTCAGAGGAAAATATGTGTTGCTTGATTTCTGGGCTTCATGGTGTCCTCCATGCCGCAAGGAAAATCCTAATGTGGTGGCAGCATACAATAAGTATAAGGACAAGAACTTTACAATAATCGGTATTTCGCTGGATAAGGACAAGAAACGCTGGTTGAAGGCGATTGCTGATGATAAGCTGACTTGGACTCATGTTTCAGACCTTAAGTATTGGGATTCTGAAGTTCCGGGCTTATATGCAGTTCGCGGCATTCCATCAAATGTTCTCCTTGATCCGGATGGAAAGATTATCGGACGTGACTTGCGTGAGGAAGTTCTGCATGAGACATTGGAGAAGGTTTTAGGCGGTAAATAATATATCAGGTTAAAGAGAGACGGGTTGACAAGGCATTAGGGTTGTCAACTCGTTTTTGTTTATATATACACCATTATAGCTATATTTATCGCATAATAAAATTGAATATACTTTATACAAAAAGCCGATAGAAATCTGATAAAAATTTCTATCGGCTTTTGTTCGACTCGTCAACTTGTAACCTTGTCAACTCGCCATCTATAATTTATTTCTCCTTAAGGTCAATCTTAAGATTAAGTTCGTCAAGCTGAACATCGTCAATTGCTGAAGGAGCATCAATCATTACGTCACGTCCTGAATTGTTCTTAGGGAATGCGATACAGTCACGGATTGAATCCAAACCTGCGAACAATGAAACCCAGCGGTCAAGACCATAAGCCAAACCACCGTGAGGAGGCGCACCATATTTGAATGCATCCATCAAGAAGCCGAACTGTTCGTGAGCCTTTTCTTCAGTGAAGCCTAACAGCTTGAACATCTTGTCCTGCAACTGGCTGTCGTGGATACGGATTGAACCGCCACCAACTTCAACACCGTTGATAACCATATCGTATGCATTAGCACGTACAGCACCCGGATCAGTGTCCAACAAAGGAACATCTTCCGGTTTTGGAGAAGTGAACGGATGGTGCATTGCATAGAAGCGCTGGTCTTCTTCGCTCCACTCGAACAATGGGAAATCAACAACCCAAAGGCAAGCGAATTTGTTCTTGTCGCGCAAGCCAAGCTGTTCGGCAACTTCAAGACGCAATTCACACAATTGCTTGCGAGTCTTCATAGCATCGTCTCCTGAAAGGATAAGAATCAAGTCGCCCGGTTTTGCACCGAATGCTTCCTTCATCTGCTGAAGAACTTCCTGAGAGTAGAATTTGTCAACGCTGGATTTTACATTTCCGTCAGCTTCAACACGAGCATAAACCATACCTTTAGCACCGATTTGCGGACGTTTAACGAAATCTGTCAAAGCATCCAACTGCTTGCGAGTGTAAGTTGCAGCACCTTCAGCGCAAATACCACCGATATAAGCAGCGTTGTCGAACACTGAGAAACCGTGGCCTTTCATGATATCCATCAATTCCACGAATTTCATGCCGAAACGCAAATCAGGTTTGTCGCTTCCGTAGTATTTCATAGCGTCTTGCCATGACATACGCTGGAATGGTTCTTTTATCTCAATTCCGCGGATAGTCTTGAACAAGTGTTTAGCCATTCCTTCGAATGTCTGGATAACATCTTCCTGTTCAACGAAACTCATTTCGCAGTCAATCTGAGTAAACTCAGGCTGACGGTCAGCACGCAAATCTTCGTCGCGGAAACATTTTACAATCTGGAAATAACGGTCGAAACCTGAAACCATCAACAGCTGCTTGAAAGTCTGAGGAGACTGAGGCAAAGCATAGAACTGTCCTGGGTTCATACGAGAAGGAACAACGAAGTCGCGTGCACCTTCCGGAGTTGATTTGATCAACACTGGAGTTTCAACTTCAAGGAAACCTTCCTTATCAAGATAGCTGCGCACTTCGAAAGCCATTTTATGACGTAATTCCAAGTTTTTGCGAACAGCGTTACGGCGCAAATCCAGATAACGATATTTCATTCTCAAATCGTCGCCACCGTCTGTATCATCTTCGATAGTGAAAGGAGGAGTTACAGCCGAATTCAATATATTCAGCTTTGAAACAACAAGTTCGATTTCACCTGTCGGGATATTAGGATTCTTGCTTGAACGTTCGCGAACTGTTCCTGTTACCTGAATTACATATTCACGGCCAAGTTTGTTTGCCTTTTCGCAAAGCTCAGCATCAACTTCATGGTTGAAAACCAACTGAGTGATTCCATAACGGTCGCGCAAGTCCACGAATGTCATACCACCCATTTTACGAGTCTTCTGAACCCATCCGGCCAAAGTAACTATCAGTCCTTCGTCAGCCAGACGCAAGTTTCCACATGTTCTTGTTCTGTACATGATTTTACTCTTTATTTTGTGTTACTTTATTGCTTTTTACAATCAATCTGCAAACTTACATAAATTCGGCGGAATACGCGAATAAAATTGATTTATGTTTTGGTAATAGGGGCGGATTTATCATCAACGTATGATGAAAGTTTAGTATATGTTTTCAATGAAACATAAAATTATTATTTTTATCGGAACAATATGTTACAATTATGCAAATTGAAAAAATCATAAATAATAAGAAACGTTTTATGCCGCTTCTATTTCTTGCTGATGAACAGGAGTCAATGATAGATAAATATCTGGACAGGGGAGATATGTTTGTTATGTATAATTCAGATAATGAACCAGTCTGTTCTGCTGTCGTTACCGATGAAACAAACGGCGTTTGCGAACTTAAAAATCTGGCTGTTGCTCCGGAATGTCAGAGGCAAGGATTAGGAAGGATGATGATTGAATACTTATGCCATTATTATAAGGATAGTTTTGATTTAATGATTGTAGGAACAGGTGATAGTAGGCAGACAATTTCATTTTATCAGAAATGCGGATTTGTTTATTCCCATATTGTCCCGAACTTTTTCACTGATAATTATGACCATCCTATTATAGAGGAAGGGAAGGTGTTGAAGGATATGATATATTTCAGAAAAGCTCTGGAAGCTATTGATTGAGAGGAAAATACATTTTTTTGTAATTGTTCGTTCAAAGTAAAAACTTATATATCTTTAGTCTCGGATTCTATTTACAATCATATGCATTATAAACAAATTCAGTCCGCCTGATAATATTCCGATTAATGCATATACAACCTGTTTATATGAGGTAAAGAATTCATAAGTTGAGAGGAAAGCTACTATACAAAAAGGAAGGCATAATGATGAAGTTACTATCGCAGGTATGTATCTTTTCCATAATAAAAACTGGATAAAGTGGATAATAAGGTGTATGCCAAAGGCAATCAAACAGCAATACCAAGCTGCAAGATTTCCTGTCTGCTCACTTAGAATTGTGCAAGTAAATACTATTAGGAATTCTTCAATAGCGATTATTGTAATTTTCCGTCTTGTTATTTGTTCCATTTTCCATATGAGAGATTTAAATTTTGGAAAACGGGTATACATTTCGGTGTTATTCTTCTTAATCCACGAAGGTATCATTAGAATTTCTTCCAGTTCGTGAAACAGAAATAAACAAGGTAATAGGAATATTATTATTGAAGTGCTCATTTTACTTAGTGTATAACAAATTCTTCTTTCAACAACTCAAAACAATGAATATCCAAAAAACAATTGTTTTTGAAACATGCTTTATGATGTATGCCGATTTTTCGGAATCCAACTTTTTCAAGCACTCGCATTGAAGCTATATTGTTCTCAAAAACATTGGCGACTATACGGATGACATTCGTTGTCGTAAAATAACGCAGTAGTGCTTCTTGAAGTGCTTCACTTGCAATATCTTGATTCCAGAATGGTTCAGCAAGCCAATAACCAGTTTCTGCATTGAAACGTTCAACATCATTCCCTCGCATAAAACTGATATTGCCAACAGCTTCGTTATTTATTTCGATGCAGAATTCGCATTGTTCTTGCTGGCTCATTGCATATTCAATAAAAGAACGTGCGTCTTCTTCCGTATAAGGAAAAGGAAGGCGGTCCCGACAGTTGTTCCAAATCTTTTTGTTATTCAAATATTTAGCCAAAGATGGAATGTCAGATATTTGCCATGCTCGTAGTCGTTTATTTAGTTTCTTTATTTTCATGATTTAAATTTTTCTTCATATAGAAATTAGTCAGCCGCAAACGATTACATAACATCTGTTGTCAATTTGGATAAAAGAACAACAATGCATTAAAGATAATAATAAAGTTTTTTTTGTTTATCTATAAATAACTAATTTTACAGAAATCAGACTAACCAATAAAAATACTAGATAATGAATAATCATATAATCACAAACAAACTTCTGGTATTGTTTCTGCTGTTATTTATGGCAGCATGTAACAAAGATGAAGCCCCTTTTGAAGAACCTGGTGAATCTAATAAATTCCTCAGTGGCATTATTGCTGAGAAACATATTGATAAAACAGAAATAGCATCTCAGGTTGCAGATTTTGCATCTTCACAAGGAATCAATATTCCTGAAGAACTGCTGAGTTCCTTGATATGCAGTATTGATGTGGCTTCTATCGAATATAATACAACTGGAGTAGATGGAAAACAAGTTACAGCTTCTGGTGTGATTGCTATTCCTGAAGGAACGATTTCATATGAGCATTTGCTGAGCATCCAGCACGGCACGTTGGATATGGAAGAAGCTCCGTCGAAGCAGCTTTTCTATTACGAGATGATGCCTGTTGTGAGCGGACATATCGTAGTAATGGCAGATTATTTGGGCTATGGTTCCAGCCAGACTCCCGACCGTCAGCACCCATATTTGCATAATAAGTTGACAGGAACAGCTTGTGCCGATATGATTGAGGCTGCACGGGAATATTTGAAATACAAATCCATTACGGAAAATGATGATGATATTGAACTCTTAGGTTATTCCCAAGGTGGACAGGCTACAATTGCAACTTTGTTGGAACTGGAAGAACGTGGGCAAGCTGAATCTATTCGTGGTGTATATGCCGGAGGTGGTGTGTATGACCTTATAAATACTTTGGAAGTATTCACTTCTCCAACAATTGGTTCTATGTCTTATATGCATACGGGGTATGCTCCTTATCTGATACGTGGCATGGTTTATGGAGAACAATTGACTGTAAGCGATGAAAATCTGTATGCTCCGGAGGTTATTGATGAAGGACTGAATGAAATGTTTTCTACACGACCACTTTCGGAATGGCACAATGCTTTGGGAAATGATATAACCAAAGTGCTGAATCCTGATTTCTTTGCTGCACCTGATTATAACAATAATAAAGATGTTATGGCAGTTATAGAAGCCTTGCGGAAAAATTCATTGGTGAATACTTCATTTCAACCACAGACTCCGATAATGCTTTATCATTCACCGAAAGACGATTTTGTGCCATATTCCAATGCAGTGAATGCACATAAGCTTTGGCAGTCATCAACACTGGTTGACCTTTCGATGCCGAGCCATGTATTGGGTGGAGTTGAGTTTATGTTGCGTTATATGGGGTTGTGGGAGTTGATAGGACCGATAATACAGGGAAATATGTGATATTTATAGACAAAAAGCTTATTACTAACAAATGGAATTAACCATTTTTGTTTGTAATAAACTTTTTGTCTTAGATAATATTTTTCACCATAACAAATTCGTCTTCTGTTTCCTTTATAGTTTTAAAACCAAGCTTTAGGTACATTTTAACAGCATAATTGGCTTTTTGAACAGACAGTGATACTTGTTTATATCCTTTGTTTCTAAGTAACATTATCATTTCAATCATTAGCTGGTTCCCTATTCCTTTATTCCTATATTCCTTATATAAGGAAATGGAAAGAGATGGTGTATTATTATCTACATGTCCATAATCGTTCATAATCCTACACCAAACAGCACCGATTATATTGCCATTAGTTTCTGCAATCAGGCAATAATCGTCTTTATTTTCTCCAAAACCTTCTATGTAAACTTTCAGTTCGGGCAAATCTACAACTTCTTTTGCCGGAGGTTCGATGCCTTCTGGTATAAATATAGCTTCATATAGAAAATCCCTGAGCAAATAAATTTCCTCTTTTTTTATTGGACGGATTATGTAGTTGTGTTTTGTATCCATTGTAATTTATTAGTAGAAAGAGCTTTTACGGATGTAACACCCGCGTAATAGGACGGTCACCTTCCAAAAAACCAATCACGTTGTCACAAACAGTTTGAGCCATGATAACTCGGGTTTCGTATGTTTGTGTTCCGATATGCGGACAAAGGACAACATTTTCCAGTTCTAATAATTCAGGTATCGGATGGTCGCCAAACTCAAAAACATCCAATCCTGCACCGTGGATAGTTCCGTTCTGCAGAGCCTTAACCAGTGCATGCTCGTCGACAAGAGGACCTCGTGCCGTATTAATCAGTACAGCAGAAGATTTCATTTGTTTCAATTCTTTTTCTCCGATGATATGATATGTTTCAGGAGTATAAGGCGCATTGATTGAAACAAAATCAGATTGTGCCAGCAGTTCTTCTTTAGAAACATAACGAGCTGGAATCGCTGCTTCTTCTTCAGGAGATAAGCGATGACGGTTGTGATAAATGATATTCATATTGCATGCAACGGCACGTTTTGCCAAAGCCTGTCCTATACGTCCCATTCCGATTATACCCAATGTCTTACCATCAATAGGAAGACCTAAATTCTCCAGTACACCCACTTTCATCTGCTTTCCTAATCGGCGGAGTTTACGGTCGCATTCTGTTATGCGGCGCGCAGTGTCGAGCATTAATCCCAAAGCAATATTGGCAGTCGGGGCAGTAACAGGACCTGGAGTGTTGGTTACTGTTATACCTTTTTCCAAACAATAAGCTACATCTATATTGTTATACCCGACAGCATAGTTGGATACAAGTTTCAGATTTGGAGCATGGTCCACTAATTCCTTATTTACCGGAAAGTCGAACATAGAACACAATACATCATATTCCGGAATCATTTCAAACACTTCTTCATAAGTGAAATCACGTCCATCAGGAAAGGTCACGTCATAAAGCTTTTCCAATTCAATGAATCCTTCGCGGAACATATCATAGGTCACAAGTATTTTTTTCATGGTATTTGTTTTTTATCTAAAGAATACGCAAATATATGAAAAGACGAGTGCGGAGCAAAATAATAAACTTGTTTTTGATTTTGATATGCCGAGCCGCATCCTATTTTGAAACCGCTTTAGACTAAATAAAGGAGTAGTTTATTTGTCTCTATTATAACCTTTTATTATTTTTGTTATTATGAAATAAAAATGAACTTATATAAATAGTTCAAATTCAAGGATTGAAGTTATATGAAATATCCCATAGGCATCCAAAGTTTTGACCGCTTGATAGAAGATGGTTTTGTTTATATAGACAAGACCGATATGGTTTATTCTCTTGTAAAAGAAGGCACAATCTACTTTTTGAGCCGTCCCCGCCGTTTCGGAAAAAGTCTTCTTGTTTCAACGTTGAAGAATTATTTCCTTGGCAGGAAAGAGCTGTTCAAAGGGTTGAAGATAGATTCATTGGAGAAAGACTGGAAAGTTTATCCTGTGTTCCATATGGATTTTAATGGTGGAGAATACACATTGCAAGGTTCTCTTAGAAGCGCTATTGTAGGTTATATCAGCCAATGGGAAAAAGCCTATGGAATAGAGAACGGAGAACGAGAAACCAACCTTGGAATGCGTTTTAAGAATGTATTGTCGAAGGCTCATGAAACAAGTGGCTGTCGTGCAGTAGTTTTGATAGACGAGTACGACAAACCCATCCTTGATGTTCTTGATGTAGATAAGAATCTCGAAGAAGAACACCGTAATATACTGAAAGGCTTTTATTCCGTATTCAAGAGCGCAGACGAGCATCTTCAGTTCGTATTCCTGACAGGAGTGACTAAGTTTTCACAGGTCAGTGTGTTTAGCGGATTCAATCAGCCTAAAGATATCAGTATGCATGGCAAGTATGAGACATTATGTGGGATATCTCAAACAGAGCTGGAAGCCACATTCCGTGAATCTGTAGAAGAGATGAGAGAATTCTACCGATGTTCATACGAAGAAATGATATCAATGTTGAAATCTCAGTATGACGGTTATCATTTCAGTGATAAAATGACAGATGTATATAATCCGTTCAGCCTTCTGAATGCTTTTGATGCACAACGAATAAGCGATTATTGGTTCAAGAGCGGTACACCTACATATCTTATCCGCCTTCTTTCTCATACCAATGAGAATATGAATGAGATAACTGGGAAATATTATGCTCCAAAGGAATTTATCGATTATAAAGCAGATGTAGAACAGCCTTTGCCAATGATATACCAGAGCGGTTATCTGACAATAAAGGATTTTGACATTCGCCGTAATTTATTCCTTCTAGACTTTCCGAACAATGAGGTAAAGGACGGTTTCCTTTCATTGGTAGCTGCCAATTATTTTAAGGCACGTGAAAGTGTGGATTCCTGGACAAGAGATGCAGCTTTCCAATTGGAGGACGGTAGAATTGATGACTTCCGCAGTGGTCTTACATCCTTCCTGGCAAGCATTCCATACACAATGCGCCGAAAGGAAAACGAACGAGAGCGTGAAAGATATTTCCATTACACTTTTTATCTGATAATGCGCCTTATCAGTGTATATACAGTTTATACGGAGAAGGTTCAGAGCCACGGCCGTGTTGACTGCATAGTAGAGACATCCGGATATATTTATATTTTCGAGTTCAAACTTGACGGAACGGCAGATGAAGCAATGCGTCAGATAGAAGAAAAAGGTTATGTCTGTGAATATGAATCAGACAGCCGTAAGCTTTATAAGATAGCTGCGGTGTTCTCATCAGAAACGGGAACGATAGAGGAGTGGAAAATGGAAGAGAGGAATTAAGTAGTCCGTTAGTTAAGAAGTTATGTAAGAATTCGGATTTATTCCGAATCCTTTTTAACATGTTAATTCATCATTAAAATATATATCAACAATGAAGTATCCAATAGGCATCCAAAGTTTCGACCAACTGATAGAAGACAACTATGTTTATATAGATAAGACCGATATGGTTTATTCTTTGGTTAAAGAAGGAAAGATCTACTTTTTGAGCCGTCCCCGCCGTTTCGGAAAGAGTCTTCTTGTTTCCACATTGAAGAATTATTTCCTTGGCAGGAAAGAACTGTTCAAAGGGTTGAAGATTGATTCATTGGAGAAAGACTGGAAAGTTTATCCGGTGTTTCACTTGGATTTTAATGGAACAGATTATACAAAATCTGGAGAATTGGAGAAAAAGTTGAGGTATTATATAACATCATGGGGAGAAGAATATTCGCTTCCTGAAAAAAGTAATGAGCTTGGATTGGGTGATTTGTTTGCAGAGGTAATCCGTGCAGCTCATAAATTTACAGGAAGAAGGGCAGTAGTTTTGATAGACGAATATGACAAACCCATCCTTGATGTTCTTGATGTAGATAAGAATCTAGAAGAAGAACACCGTAATATACTGAAAGGCTTTTATTCTGTATTCAAAAGCGCAGACGAGCATCTCCAGTTTGTATTCCTTACAGGAGTGACGAAGTTTTCACAGGTCAGTGTGTTTAGCGGATTCAATCAGCCAAAAGATATTAGTATGCATGGCAAGTATGAGACATTATGTGGGATATCTCAAACAGAGCTGGAAGCCACATTCCGTGAATCTGTAGAAGAGATGAGAGAATTCTACCGATGTTCATACGAAGAAATGATATCAATGTTGAAATCTCAGTATGACGGTTATCATTTCAGTGATAAAATGACAGATGTATATAATCCGTTCAGCCTTCTGAATGCTTTTGATGCACAACGAATAAGCGATTATTGGTTCAAGAGCGGTACACCTACATATCTTATCCGCCTTCTTTCTCATACCAATGAGAATATGAATGAGATAACTGGGAAATATTATGCTCCAAAGGAATTTATCGATTATAAAGCAGATGTAGAACAGCCTTTGCCAATGATATACCAGAGCGGTTATCTGACAATAAAGGATTTTGACATTCGCCGTAATTTATTCCTTCTAGACTTTCCGAACAATGAGGTAAAGGACGGTTTCCTTTCATTGGTAGCTGCCAATTATTTTAAGGCACGTGAAAGTGTGGATTCCTGGACAAGAGATGCAGCTTTCCAATTGGAGGACGGTAGAATTGATGACTTCCGCAGTGGTCTTACATCCTTCCTGGCAAGCATTCCATACACAATGCGCCGAAAGGAAAACGAACGAGAGCGTGAAAGATATTTCCATTACACTTTTTATCTGATAATGCGCCTTATCAGTGTATATACAGTTTATACGGAGAAGGTTCAGAGCCACGGCCGTGTTGACTGCATAGTAGAGACATCCGGATATATTTATATTTTCGAGTTCAAACTTGACGGAACGGCAGATGAAGCAATGCGTCAGATAGAAAAAAAAGGCTATGCCCGTGAATATGAATCAGACAGCCGCAAGCTTTATAAGATAGCTGCTGTGTTCTCATCTGAAACGGGAACGATAGAGGAGTGGAAAATAGAAGAGAGGAAATAAATTATAAAGGAATAATTTTCTTAAAATGAAATCATACATATATTATATCATTATTCTTTTCCCTCTTCTAATCTCCGGATGCCAAAAGAACACATCCATTTCTTCTGTATTGGAAAAGGCGGACAGTTTGGTCTTTTCCAATCCTGACAGTGCATATCATTTGCTTTCATCCTTGCAATCACCTGAGAAAAGCTCAGAGCAGGAATATGCAAACTGGTGTTTGCTGATGACTCAGGCAATGGATAAAAGTGAACGTACGCACACTTCTGATTCTCTCATAAATATTGCAGTACGTTATTATACTGAACATAATGACAGGGAAAAACTAGCTACGGCTTTATATACACAAGGATTAGTAGAAAGAGATTTGAAGAATAATGATGAGGCTGTCAAATCATTTATGGAAGCCTTGGACCTATTAGAAGGCAGTGATGACTATAAATTGCAGTATCAGGCTTATGCCGAAATCGGAAATATATATGCAGATTCCGAAATAATAGATAAGGCAGCTTATGCATATAATAAATGTATGGATTTTGCTAATCTCTCAAAAGATAGCCTCAGCATAGCTTATGCAAATGCATACCTTGGCAGTATATATAGGTTGCAGAAAGAATGGAAGAAATCAAAAGAATATTACTGGCAGGCGTTAGATATAGCTGAAAAAATAAGAGAAAAACATCCTTTATGCTTAGCTGCAAATGGATTGTCAATGGTTTATACAAATACAAATTATAGTGATAGCGCATATTATTATTTGAATGTACTTGTAATTTTTTCTGATGTGCAACGAGATATGTCTGATGTCAATTTGAGAGCTGGTAAATTGTTCTGTATGACTGGAGCATATGATTGGGCTATTGTCCATTTGAAAACAGCTTTGAAAACAACTTCTAATCTGTACACCAAAAGAAGCGCGTATGAATCATTATCCCTTATATATGAAAAAGGACAAGATTATCAGGATGCATTGAAATATAATAAGTTATATTGGGCTTGTAACGATTCCATACAGAAAGTGGAAAAACAAAAAGCAATAATAGAAGTAGAGGGAAAGTATAATAGCGAAAAATTATTATCTGAGAAACAACAGCTTGAATTTAAACATTCCAGACAATTATTTGTAGGAATAACTTTTGTCCTGCTGGTTATTATCGTTTCCCTTCTTGTTTATCTTAACAAGAAACGTACTATAATAGGATTGTTGAATGAGTTGAATGAAATCCGTTATCAAATCAGTAAGAATGAGAATGTTATAAAAGAATATAAACAAGAAATAACCAAACTTACATCCTTGCAGTCCGAAGTTGATAATTTACATCATATAAAGGACGATTTGGAACAGAAATTGGATAATCTTATTAAAAACAACGATTTGTTGAATAAACAGAAATCCCAGATTTTAAAGACCTTAAATAAGAAGAATAAGGAAATAGAACATTATGAAGAGCTGATAAAACAAAAGGATGATAATTCTGATATATTGGCACGAATAAAAAGCAATGGTAATATAAGAGAAAAAGACTGGCCAGAGTTAATCTCTTATACAAATTCATTGCATAATAAATTTACCGAACGGTTGAGAAAGTCTTTTCCTCAACTGTTGGAAGCTGATATCCGTTTGTGTTGCCTTATAAAATTAGGCCTTACACGAAAAGAACAAATAGAATTGTTGAATATAACAGAAGATAACCTCGACAAGAAAAAACAACGTATCAGAAATCGCCTGGACAATAGCCGAAAATGGGAAAAAGGCGAATTGGAACAGCAAATATTATTGTTTTAACTTTCTTGAAATAGAATGGATGCAGCATATAGCGGAACATTGGTCATCCAATCCTGTTCACGGTAATCAGACATGGAAAAACGGAGACCATGCAGACCTTTATTTGCTGCAACAAAACAAGACAGGGACTTTGAACGCAGGTTTTCCTCAGCCTTTACTTCTATTGGAACTATGTCACTGCCATGCTGTATGATAAAATCAATTTCCAGCTTTGCGTCGTTGCTGTAGTAGAATACAGAACTTCCGCATGTTGCTGTCAGCTGACTCATGACATAGTTTTCTGTAAATGCACCTTTAGCTTCTTCCATACCATTGTCAGCAACCAGAAGTTTATCTGCCGGCGTTTCGCTCAGGGCTCCAAGTAGTCCGCAATCAAGAAGGAACAGTTTGAAAGCTGAAATGTCTGCATAAAATTTCAATGGAATCTTAGGTTGTGAAATTCTTTCAGCTTTGTATACTAGACCTGCGTCTTGCAGCCATTGAATAGCTGTCTCGAAATCTTTAGCTCGTGCACCGGGACGGACAACACCATAGATGAATTTCTTGTTTTCTTTTACAAGTTGTGAGGGCATTGACTGCCAAACCATACTTATGCGGTTGGCTTCCGATGTAGTTACGTGTTTTGACATATCCTGCCGATAGGTGAAGAGTATGTTATTTTGTACAGTTCTTACTTTCTTCGCATCATTAGATGATATGAACTCAGCTACAGCTTCCGGCATTCCTCCAACGAAGTAATACTCTCTTAAAAATTTGATATACTCGTTTTTTAGCAGTTTCACAGTTGCCCAGTCCTTGGCTCGTAGGATGTCAACCATTTGTTTCTTTCCTTTGGCTAGTAGAAATTCATCATAAGTCATAGGATATATATGCAATATATCCACTTTACCAACCGGGAAAGATTCTCCACGGTGCATGGCTATTCCCAACAGTGAACCTGCCACAGCAACATGATATTGCGGTGCATTTTCATAGAAATACTTCAAGACCGATAAGCCACGTGGTGCTTCCTGTATTTCATCCAGAATAATCAAAGTCTTACCGGCTTCTATACTCTGTCCAGTAATGGCTCCAATAGCTAACAGAATACGCTGCATATCGTAATCTTTCGAAAATAGGTTTTTCGCTAGCTCATTGTCATCGCAGTTAATATAAGCTACATTTGCAAACTCTTGTTCTCCAAACTGTTTAAGAATGTAAGTCTTACCAACCTGACGTGCTCCGGCTAATACAAGAGGTTTCCTGCCGCTTCTGTTTTTCCATACTTTAAGTTGTTCGATGATATTTCTATGCATAATACATATATTTTGATTGCTATGTTACAAATATACATTTTTTCTACCGAACTTTGGAATAAATTATACACTTTTCCTACCGAACTTTGGAACATATCATACATTTTTCCTACCGAACATACCTTTTTATATGCTTAAACAGAAAAGTAAGGTAACCATATTAAGCTATCAGATTAAGCAAACAGCTCTCAATTTTGGAAATCGAATATGATAACCTCGACAAGAAAAAACAACGTATCAGAAATCGCCTGGACAATAGCCGAAAATGGGAAAAAGGCGAATTGGAACAGCAAATTTTATTATTTTAACTAAAAGTGTCAGGTGATAAATACTTTAAATTATGGTTTAATGAATTGCATAACATATAGTTACTTCTCTTTTTAGGTGTCAGGTTAACCTGATGCTTTTCCTTATATCTTTACAACCAAAACGATAATATATATCAATTCAAGTTCCTGGAGCTTAATTTTTCAGTTAACGAGTTGACAAGAGTTTTCTGGTAATTAAGAGTGAAGTAACAGGATTTTAACTTTGTCAACTAGTTTTTGTAGCCTAGTCTACTTTTAAGTTGAGTAACTTTTGAAACATAAATAATTCATTAAAAAATAAAGTACATAATTATGAATTTACCCAAGACAATTTTCTCGTTTATAGTAATGCTGTCAAGCATCCAATTATCCTTTTCCCAGTCATCAACATCAAATTTGCCGGTCGTTGATTTGTCAAAAAATTATCCTTTGGAGAAGTTGCGTTTACAGGACTTTGTAACTGTAGAATATGTTCCTTTGGAAACGACTGATGATATTTTGCTAAGCGAACACGCAAATCTGTCTGCAGTAACAGATAATTATATTCTAGTATATGAATCTCTGTTCGGAGATGTTTATTTGTTTGACCGTCATACCGGAAAGTTCTGTCATCATTTTAATAATAAAGGGCAGAGCGGAAAGGAATATTCATGGATTAAAGTAGGAGTCGTTTTGGATGAGAAGAATAAAGAGATATTTGTATGTTCCCAATATTTCCAGGTATATGATTTTGATGGTAATTATAAACGTACATTGAAAGATATAAATGGCTTTGACCATGAAATGAAAGTTTTTGACTACAATGACGAATGCCTGCTAATATTTGACGATGTTGTAGTAGAGCCAGGTAGGGAAGATAAAACGACCGATAAACCGTACCGCTTGATATCCAAAAAAGATGGAAGCACTGTATCAAAATTGAATATAAGTTTCCCAAAAAGAGTTTCAAATGTTGTGGTTCAACATATGGATAATAATATGTGGAGACCATATAAATTTACTTATCCATATAATGCCTACTACGGAAAAGATTTTATGATAATGGATATTTCTTCAGATACATTGTATCATTTATCTCCAAGTAACGGCTTGCTTAAGCCTGTATTTACGCGTACACCGTCTGTTTTCGCATCAGAGCCGAGAAATATATGGACTCCGTATATTGCAACAGATAAATTTATGCTTTTTGGTACTTGTATTATAGATTTGAATAATGGTGGTGGAAGATTTCCAACATTTATGTATGATTTTAATACCAGAAAATTAAGGAATGTATTGCTCTTGGATATGGAATTAAATTATGGATTAATTGGAGCTAGAGAATGGTATATTCCTCACTCAAATCCCTCAATAGGAAAAAACATGGTAGCGGAGCTGGTACCGGCACCGGCAATGCTGGAAGCCAATAAAAAGAAACGTCTTTTAGGAAACGGAAGTGAGGTTGCGCGGAATTTGAAGGACGATGATAATCAGGTCGTAAGGATACTAAAGTTTAAGTGATAAATGATTTTTTTAATAGCAATATTATATTTTTTCTAAATTAAAGATGAATGCAATCCTTCCTTATGATTACCATTATAATATATTGCTTTTTTAGTTATCAAATTATCGGCTCACCTAGGTGAGCCAATCAATCCACCTAGGTGAGTTAATCAATTCACCTAGGTGAGCCGATTAACCCACCTAGGTGAATCGATAATTTTAATTAGACTTTTGGATTTAGTCATAACTACGAAATTAAGAAATGAATGTTATGGCTTGATGTTTAAATTTAATATTAGTATTATGAAAAATCTGGTAATATTGACCCTTTTAGAGATTATCATCCTTTTAGTAATGACAGGATGTGATGGAAACTCTTCGACTAACAGTTTAGTAACGGTAGATGTAACTAAAAGCAGTTATTCCCCCAAAAAAGAACTGGTTCTTCAGGACTTTATGGATGTGGAATATATACCACTGGAAACAAAAGAGAATTTTATTAATCAGGGAGTAGTGGAGGCTATTGGTGAAAAATATATAATAGTAAAAAACTATGGAAGAGACGGAGATATTTTTGTGTATGACCGGAGCGGGAAAGCTATCCGTAAGATTAATCATAAAGGGCAAGGAGGCGAAGAATACTTGTTTTGTAGTGGTATTACATTGGATGAAGAGAATAATGAAATTTTAGTGGATGACCATATCATAAAGAAAGTATTAGTTTATGATTTGGAGGGAAATTTCAAACGAAGTTTTAAGCAGAAGCAAACCGGAGGAAGTCAGTGCTATTGGAATATATATAATTATGATAAAGACAATCTGATTTGTTATGATGAATTGAATAAAGATACACCATTCTTGATTGTATCCAAGATGGATGGAAGCATAACTAAAGAGATAAAAGTTCCATTTAAAGAGAAGAAACTTCTTTTTCAAATTTTGCAACATGAAAAAGGAACAAAAGTAGTCGGTCCAGGAGAATATAGTAGAATTATTCCTTTTAATGGAAACTGGATATTGTTGGAACTTTCGTCAGATACGATATATACCTTGATGTCCGATTATAGTTTGCGCCCGTTTATTGCGAAAACACCTCCAATCCATACTATGAATCCGGAATTTCATCTAATCCTAAGATTGGTTACCAATCGCTATTATTTTATGGAAAGTATAAAGAATGTCTTTGATTTTAAAAAGAAAGAGGGATTTCCGAAAACGCACATTTTGTATGATACTCAAGAAAACGAATTTTCCAGTTATATCGTATATAATAGAGATTATTCGTCTAAAAAAGAGTTGAATATGTTTATGCTGAGCCCGATAAATTCCACAGGAGAATTGTGTGCAACCTTGAACGCTCCAGACCTTTGCCAAGATTACAAGGATGGAATTTTGAAAGGAAAACTAAAAGAAATAGCTGCAAAATTGAGTGAGGATGATAATGGAGTGATTATGTTGGTAAAACCTAAAAACTGAAATATATTAAAAATTATACGCATATGAAAAATTTAATTCTTATGGAAATAATCATCCTGTTAGTAATTACAGGTTGCGTAGGAAACTCTTCGACTAACAGTTTAGTAACGGTAGATGTAACTAAAAGCAGTTATTCCCCCAAAAAAGAACTGGTTCTTCAGGACTTTATGGATGTGGAATATATACCGCTTGAAACGAATGATGAGTTTATAAATCAGGGGAAAGTGCAGGCTGTAGGCGAAAAATATATTATAGTCACCAATTATAGTAGAGACGGTGATATTTTTGTGTATGACCGGAACGGGAAAGCTATTCGTAAGATAAACCGTAAAGGGCAAGGAGGAGAAGAGTACATATCTTTTTTTAATGTGGTATTGGATGAAAAAAATGAAGAATTGTTTGTAAACGATAGCTATGCAACAAAAATAAAAGTTTATGATTTAGAAGGAAATTTCAAACGAAGTTTTAATCAAAAGAGTGAGAAAAAATCGTTTTATGTTGATATGTTTGATTATGATAAAGAAAACTTGATTTGTTATGATATGTTTAATTTTGAAATACCGTTCTTGCTTGTATCGAAACGAGATGGAAGTATAACGAAAGAGATTAAAGTTCCATTTAAAGAGAAAAAGTTATTTCATATAGTCATCAGAAAACCTGATGGAGTGGTGACAGCATCCGCGGGACCTGGCCCTTATAGCAGCATATTTCCTTTAGGAAAAAATTGGCTTCTATATGAGGCCTCTTCAGATACGATATACACATTAAAGCCTGATTTTAGTTTACATCCGTTTATTGCACGAACACCGTCTATTCATACTATGGATCCGGAAATTTATCCGGTTTTAAGATTGGTTTCCGACCGTTATTACTTTATGGAAAGCGTAAAGAATGTGTATGACTTTAGAAAACAAGAAGGATTTCCAAGAACGTATTTTGTGTATGATACAAAGGAAAATGATTTTTTCAGTTATATCACATATAATGGCGATTATACCAGTAAAAAGGAATTATATATGGTAATGTTTACTCCGATAAATTCCAAAGGCGAATTATGGGCAACGCTTGATGCCTATGAACTTTGCCAGGATTATGAGGATGGAAAGCTGAAAGGAAAATTAAAGGAAATTGCTTCAAAATTAGGAGAGGATGATAATAGGGTGATTATGTTGGTGAAGCCTAAGAGGTGAGAGATAATGTAACGTGAATTATATGGATTCATAATAATGTAAGCGAAAAATAGATGATGCGTATGCTTGCAGAAATTATATGTCATTTAGGATAATTCTTACAGATAACAGGAAACTTTCCAAAAGCAAGTTTCACCATTTCTTCAAATCCGTGAAAATCAGAGAAAAGATGTGACTGAAGTAATTTAAATATAATTTGGAGTTTGCATAATATGTGAATGTTAAAAAATATTTTAAAGTCACATGATACAATTGATAATTAATGATATAGTAAGATTGTGAAACTTGTAAAAGTAAAAAACATGGTTATTGGTAATTGTAGATATTGAATGTTCGTGATATCTTCAAAAAAAGGTCGGCATCTTTTCCGGAAAAGCTCGTAGTGTTTCTGAAAAAAGATGCCTACCTTTTTCCGTAAATAACCCATTTAAAATTTCGGTAATTTACGTCCGAATGTAACTTAAATTCTTTCCGAAAGAAAATTGAATTACTTACGGAAGAAAAACAAATTTGTTTCGGAAGAAATACTACTGAGATATAGACCTGCAAATAACAAATAGAGTTGTTGAACATAACAGAAATGGATAAAAGGTGAATTTGAATAAATGATTAGATTATTTTAACTGGAAGATTTCGTACAGAAGATATATTGTTCTATATATTCGTGGGTAATATATGTAATACTTAAATTTAATAATATGAGTGGGTTAGAATTCAAAAGAGATGGATTGAAATGTTTTCGTTTTTTGTTAATATGTTTTTCCCTATTCTTTACGGTTAACAATCATGTCTCGGGTGGGGAAATAGAAGTTCGTTCTGGTGTATCAGTAGGAGACAGGTTGGGACTCCATGTTGGAGCTTATTATGATATTCCGCTATCAGGCATATTTTCAATACAAACCGGAGCATTGTTGCATACAACAAATGATGCTGACCGTGCCTCTATTGGGGTTAACGCACCCGTGTATGCTTCTTTTCATTTGCCGGTCAGCCAGTCTGCAAAAGTCCGTTTGAATTGCGGCGCGTTTGTTGGCGCAAGCAAAGGCTTTGATGCTGGTTTTACTGCTGATGCCGGTGTTGAATGGAAAAGATTTTATACAGGTATAAATTATTTTCATGATTTTACGGAATATGGAACTTTCCATTCTGGTATTTCTTTTGGTTACAGGTTTTGATTGAATTTTGTTTCAAAAGAAAAAAGTTCTATCGGATTGTTTTTGGGGGGGAATCTATTTCCTCCCAAAATCCGCCGGAATCTCTCCCCACACAGCAGTTTCCCATTTAAGGATTTGTGTGGTATATTCATTTTCGTTGAGCCATTTTTCTGCACGTTCGATAAGTTGGAAAATCTGTTCGTTGACGGGTGTGCGTTCAAGCAAAGTTTTACATTTCTTTTTCTTCACCCATAAAATGGCGTTACGGCTGTCCGAATATAAAGGCAGGTTGCTGCCTTTCTGTTTCAGAAGAGCAAGCCCATGGACAATGGCAAGAAATTCGCCTACGTTGTTTGTCCCTTCTTTCATAGGTCCGATATGGAAAATCTCCTGACCTGTGGCAACATAAACACCACGATATTCCATATCGCCAGGATTACCGCTACACGCCGCATCGACGGCAATACTTTCATTTATCGGATTGCCGATTGGAGCGTCAACTTCCCACACCGGTTTGGAATCCTTTTTGCCGGAATATTTCTTCAGATAATGCTCGTGACCCTGTTCGAAAGCAAGAGCGGCGGCATCTCGGTCTTCAAAAGACTTATATTTTGCGCCTTCCTGTCCGTCCACTTGCGCCTTGCAATCCGCCCAGTTGTCGTAGATACCCGGATTCAAGCCTTGCCAAACTACGTAGAATTTCTTTTTTGCCATTTTGTTATATTATTCTCTTGTGTGCGCAAAGTTAAGAAATTTGTACTTTTGTGGGCTTAAAAATAAATATTGATTCTTATGAATAAATCGTTACTGTCACTGGCTCTTGGTACATTCGCCCTCGGAATGGTGGAATTTGGAATGATGGGCATTTTGAGTGACATAGCTTCCGACCTTGAGATAAGTGTTGTGAAGGCAGGACATTTGATTTCTGCGTATTCTATTGGTGTAGCTGTTGGTGCCCCATCTTTGTTGCTTCTCAGAAAACAGCCTTTGCGCCGTTTGATGTTGTTGTTGGCTACTGTAATTGCATTGGGAAATGCAATGGTTGCATTATCGCCGAATTATGGGTGTTTGTTGGTCGCTAGATTTATTTCAGGTTTGCCTCACGGCGCATTTTTCGGAGCAGGAGCAATAGTTTGTTCACGAATTGCCGAACCGGGAAAAGGAGCTACTGCCGTTGCCGTATTGGTTGGAGGAATGACTGTCGCAAATCTGATAGGAGTTCCTGTTTTTACATTTATCTGTCATACGTTGTCATGGCGTTTACCTTTTGGAATTGTAGCTTTGATTGGCGTCATGACGTTTATTGCCATTAGATGCTGGGTCCCGGCATTGCCGTCTCTGCCAGATACAGGTTTGAAAGGACAGTTCCGTTTTCTTTCCAAACCGGCTCCATGGCTGATTTATGCCGGAGTGTTCTTCGGTCAGGCAAGTGTGTATTGTTGGATGAGCTATATTGCACCTATAATGACTAAAGTAACCGGATTTTCAGATGCTTCAATGACGTTCATAATGGTTCTTGTTGGGGCTGGTATGGTGTTTGGAAACTTTTATGCCGGTAAGCTTGCCGATAAGTATTCTCCATCAATTGTGTCTGCAACGATAGCTGCAATAATGATTGTGCTGATGCCAATGATTTATTTGTGCTCGTCATATAAAATACCGTCACTTATATTTGCCTTCATAGCTTCGGGACTGTTGTTTGGACTTGGTGGTCCGTTGCAGTATCTTATAGTTCGTTATGCCAAAGGTGGAGAGATGCTTGGAGGTGCAGGAATACAAATTTCGTTCAACGTATCGAATGCCGTAGCTGCTGCTATGGGTGGCGCTGTAATTGATATGGGTTATGGATTGGCTTCACCGGCTTTGGCTGGAGTTCCTTGTGCGGTTGTCGGTGCCGTAGCTCTATATATATTGTTTTTACAGGAAAAACACAGGAACGACCAGTCTGTTAATGTAATTCAAGTTTCGCAAGCTTAACATTAATTTGGCGGGCATACAAGAAAACAAGTTGACAAGAGTCTCATGATAATTAAATTGCGAAATAACTTTTTCACAAATATTTCGTGTTTAATTAAGATTTTCCATATGTTTGTAATTGTGTTAGTTCAAACGATTAATGAAATTAATATAAATGAGATTTTGCATTTTCAGCCAGATTTGGTTCGGCTATGTTGAGTATGCAGAATTATGAATAAATAAAGAAAATATGCAACGTATATTTCTTACAGGCTATATGGGTGCCGGCAAGACAACAGTAGGAAAGGAACTTGCCGAGAGAACAGGCCTTTCTTTTATTGACCTGGATGTGTTTATCGAAGAACGTTATCACAGAACGGTCAGCCGTTTGTTTGCCGAATATGGTGAAGACAAATTCAGAGATATAGAACGCAGGCTGCTTCACGAAGTTGCTGAGTTCGAAGATATAATAATTTCCACCGGTGGCGGAACTCCTTGTTTCTTTGACAATATGGAGTTTATGAATGCTGCCGGAAAGACTGTGTATCTGCAAGTGTCGGTTGATGAGCTTGCCGCCCGTCTGGAAACTTGCCGCCATACACGTCCGGTTCTGCAGAACAGAACGGGTGAGGAGCTTAAGAACTTTATAACTGAGAGTTTGCAAAAGAGACTTCCTTTTTATGAAAAGGCTCAGATGATATTTCCGGCAGAGACAATGCTTACTTATGAAGACATTGTAAAGGTTGTTGATGACTTGAAGGTGAAGCTGGGAATTTGAGATGACAAGGTTTCAGAGACAAGTTAACAAGTTGACAAGTATTTAAGTAATACCTTATGTCTGTTTCCTTGTATCTGAAACCTTGTCCCCTTGTATCTAAATTATAAACCTAATAAATCTCTATAAAATATTATGATATCAAACCTTGAATCGAATATTCCCCAGGAACTTCTGAAAGAACTTGGAAGAGCCGGCGGACGACTGTGGATTGGAATTCCACGTGAAATCCGTCGTGGAGAGCAGCGCCTTGCGCTTACGCCCGAAGCCGTTGAGATATTAGTCATGGCAGGTCATAAGGTGTGGGTTGAAACAGATGCCGGCTTGGGAATAAGCTATTCGGACAACCATTATTCCGAAGCAGGAGCAGAGATTGTTTCCAGTCCGGCAGAAGTATATCAGGCAGATATTATCCTGAAAATACTTCCTCCTACGCTTCAGGAAGTTGCAATGATGAAACCGCGAACGACTCTTTTTTCTTTCGTGCAGCCACGACTGATCAGTCAGGAAATATTAGCCATGATGTCCGCAAAAAGGATAAATGCCGTTGCCTATGAACTGTTGAAGGACAACAGGCAGAAATCGCCGGTGCTGAATATTATTTCCGAGATTGAAGGAACTGCGGCAATAACTGTTGCCGCTGATTTGCTGAGTAATACTCATGGTGGCAAGGGTATATTGCTTGGAGGAATACCTGGAGTATCACCGACCGAGGTTGTGATAGTCGGTGCCGGACATGCCGGAACTGTGGCGGCTCGTGCAGCCTTGGCTCTTGGTGCGTCGGTAAAGGTATTCGACAATGATATTAATAATCTACGTACGATACAAACCGTGTTGGGGCACGGACTTTTTACTTCGAATTTTCATCCTCATGTGCTTCATAATGCTCTTTGCACGGCTGATGTGGTGATTGGAGCCATGCGATATATCGATTCTGCAAAACATTATGTAGTTGCTGAGGAGTTGATAAGCCGTATGAAGCGAGGTTCGCTTATTATTGATTTGAGAATAAGCCAGGGCGGATGCTTTGAAACGACTTGTGACCTGCCTGCGGATGCTCCGGAAGTGTTTGAGCAGTATGGAGTGCTTCACTATTGCCGCCCTAATATCAGTAATCAGGTGGCACGTACAGCTTCTATGGCATTGAGCAATGTTTTTGTTCCCCTGTTTCTTGAGTTGGGAGATTATAGCTCCATCCAGAATTGTGCCAAATCTGATGATGGATTCAAGAGCGGTATATATATGTATGCCGGAAAACTGGTGAACGATTATGTGGCTTCGTTCTTTAATTTGAGGGCAAATAATATTGATATATTTATGCTGTGATATCTATCCTTCGAGTTAGTACTATCATGCGTAAGCTTATCTGATAGAAACTGTATGAAGAAGTTGTCAACTGTCAATTACTCAATGTGTAATAAAAAATATTTGAATAAAATACGAACTATTTCAGATGGTGTAAGTGTAAAATATATACTTTATTTGCCTGAGTTATTGTCTGTTGTAAATCTTAAGCTGTTTATCCAAATATTTTCCCCAATAATTTAACAAATCAAACTATTGAACAAATTTGAATTTGTAAAGTTTATTTTATTAATTTGCCGTTATTATTTACAGGAGCTTTACAAGTGGCAAGGTTATAAGTTGAGCAGATTATTATAATCTGATATTTTCCCCTTGTCCTCTTGTATTTGAAGCCTTGTCAACTATAATTAAAGCATATTTTAAATATAATATCATGACAGAACAGACAAAAGTAACAACATTGGAAAAGGTTGTAATTCGTTTTTCCGGTGACTCCGGAGACGGAATGCAGTTGACCGGAACAATCTTTTCAAATCTGTCGGCAATTTTCGGAAATGAAATCTCGACATTCCCGGATTATCCGGCAGAAGTGCGTGCCCCACAGGGAACACTTAGTGGCGTATCAGGTTTCCAAGTTCATCTAGGTTCGAGAAAGATATTCACTCCTGGTGACAAGGCTGACGTTCTTGTAGCAATGAACCCGGCAGCTTTGAAGGTTAATGTGAAGAATCTGAAACCGAATGCTATTGTCTTGATTGATACTGATTCATTCCAGAAGAGTGATTTGGAAAAGGCTCAGTTCACAACAGACGAACCGTTCAAGGAACTTGGTCTGACAGGTGTTCAGGTTGTTGCTGCTCCTATATCAACAATGGTTAAGGACGGACTGGCAGAGTTTGGCTTGGACAATAAGTCTGCATTGCGTTGCAAGAATATGTTCGCACTGGGACTTGTATGCTGGTTGTTCGAACGTCCGTTGGAAGAAGCAATGCATATGCTTCAGAATAAGTTTGCCAAGAAACCTGTAATTGCTCAGGCAAATATCAAGGCTCTTACCGACGGTTATAATTATGGTCATAATATTCATGCTTCTGTTTCAACATACCGCATTGAAAGCAAGAAAGCAAAACCTGGTGTATATACAGATGTAAACGGTAACAAGGCTACTTCATACGGTCTTATTGCTGCAGCTGAAAAAGCTGGTTTGAGATTGTTCCTCGGCAGTTATCCTATTACTCCTGCAACAGATATCCTTCATGAGTTGTCAAAGAGAAAAGACCTTGGTGTAATCACTGTTCAGGCTGAAGATGAAATTGCCGGTGTATGTACATCAATAGGCGCAAGTTTTGCAGGTTGCCTTGCTGCAACTTCAACATCCGGTCCTGGTCTTGCACTTAAGAGTGAGGCTATCGGTTTGGCTGTTATTGCTGAAATTCCTCTTGTAGTAATTGATGTTCAGCGTGGTGGCCCGTCAACAGGTATGCCAACAAAATCAGAACAGACAGACTTGATGCAGGCTTTATACGGACGTAACGGTGAATGTCCGGCTGTTGTGGTTGCCGCTGCTACTCCAACAGACTGTTTCGATATGGCATTCTGGGCAGGTAAACTTGCTGTTGAACATATGACACCGGTAATTCTTCTTACAGATGCATTTATTGCCAACGGTTCTTCTGCATGGAGATTGCCTGATTTGGAAGATTATCCGGAAATCAAACCTAATTATGTATGTAATTACAAGGGTGACAAACCTTGGAAACCATATCGCCGTGATTTGGAAAGCATGGTTCGTTATTGGGCTGTTCCTGGAATGGAAGGTTTCACACACCGCCTTGGAGGTTTGGAAAAAGACTATGACACAAGTGCTATTTCAACAGACCCGGCAAACCACCAGAAGATGGTTCGTACACGTCAGGAAAAGATTGACAGAGTTGCTGATTATATTCCTAATGTTGAGGTTTTGGGTGATGAAGATGCAGACTTGCTGATTGTAGGTTGGGGCGGAACATACGGTCATTTGTATGAAGCAATGGAAACTATGCACGAACAGGGCAAGAAAGTTGCTTTCGCTCATTTCAGATTCATCAATCCGCTGCCTAAGAATACTGTTGAAGTGCTTAAGAAATATCCGAAGGTTGTTGTTGCTGAACAGAATAACGGTCAGTTTGCAAACTACCTTAGAAGTAAGGTGGATGATTTCAATCCTTATAAAGTGGACCGCGTGGAAGGTCAGCCTTTCGTAGTTGCCGGTCTGGTTGAAGAATTTACTAAAATATTGGAGGAGGCATAAAAGATGGTAGCAGAAGAATTAAAATATTTACCGAAAGATTATAAAAGTGACCAGTATGTTCGCTGGTGTCCGGGTTGTGGCGACCATGCCGTTTTGAACTGCCTGCACAAGGCTATGGCAGAAGTGGGCGTTGCACCTCACAATATGGCTGTGATTTCAGGTATCGGCTGTTCTTCACGTTTGCCATATTATATGAATACATACGGATTCCACACTATCCACGGTCGTGGTGCGGCTATTGCAACAGGTGTGAAAACAGCACGTCCGGATTTGAGTGTTTGGTTGATTACAGGTGATGGCGACTGCCTTGCAATCGGTGGTAACCATTTCATTCATGCCGTACGCCGTAATGTGGATTTGAACATCGTTCTTTTCAATAATAAAATCTATGGTTTGACTAAAGGTCAGTATTCTCCGACTTCAGACCGTGGTTTCGTTTCAAAGAGTTCTCCATACGGAACAGTTGAAGATCCGTTTATCCCTGCTGAATTGGCTTTGGGCGCACGTGGTAATTTCTTTGCCCGTGCAATCGATGTTGATTTGAAAAATACAACAGATATCCTTGCTGCTTCAGCTCGCCACAAAGGTGCTTCTGTAACTGAAGTCCTTGTAAACTGTGTTATCTTCAACAATGGTATCCACAAACAGATTACCGACAAGGAATTCCGTGCAGAACGTACAATATTCCTTCGTCATGGCGAAAAGATGGTTTATGGCGCCAACAATGATAAAGGTATTGTTTTGGACGGATTGAAATTGAAGTCAGTTACAATCGGTCAGGATGGCTATACTTTGGATGACGTTCTGGTTCATGACGCACATTGCAAGGACAATACTTTGCATATGATGTTGGCTATGATGAGCGGCGATATGCCTGTGGCTCTTGGAGTAATCCGTGATGTTGAAGCTCCGACTTATGATGAGTCAGTTCATCAGCAGCTTGCTGAGGTGCAGCAGAAAATGCCTAACCGCACTCTTAAGGAATTCCTTTTGAGCGGTGAAACTTGGGAAATAAAATAGTTTAAGTTTGGCTTTGACCGACTTCAAAGTTGGTGAGGCTATAGAGACGAGTTGGCAAGGATGTTAATATATATTCTTTGTCAACTCGTCAACTTGTATCTTGTCATCTGAATAATAGTGTAATAAATATAAGCATGAAAGAGTCTTATCTTACTGTAATTTGTGTTTTGATCTGTATTTTGGTAATCCTTTCAGGAGGTGTAGGATATGTGTTTTATAAATATACATTGATTGAATGGTGGTTGCCGGTGTTGGTAGCTCTTGTTCCTGCAGTATTGACATTGTCTCTTTATAAATCATGGAGTCAGTTCTTTGGTATCACAAACAGATTTATTGGAATAACATGTCATATAATATGTGTTGGAGTAGTAAGTTATATGCTGTTTATTATATGTAATTACAGATTCAGAGATGTGGATAGCCGGCAAGAGGTAAATGTGTCGGTAACGAAATATTCCCAAGAACATGAACGACGTAACAAAACAGGAAGACATCATTATAAAAAGGAAAAAGTAAAAAGATATTACTTGGAAATTACATTCGAAGATGGTCTGACAAAGACTCTTATAATTTCAAGAGACAAATATAATGCGATAAAGGGAAGTAGTATGAAAATTTACCAGGAGAAAGGCTTGTTAGGTTTTCCGGTCATTATCCTGCCTTAATGTTGTATTATTTATATAGGTTACCGTTACGCCTTATGACATACATAATAAATTATTATTACACCGTTTGATTTACATGATTTATTTGTTATCTTTGATGTAATGGAATTAAAATAAAAACCAATATATTGTTTAACATCTAAAATTACTGTTATGGGATTATTTGATAAGATTTTTCAGTCAGTATCTGAAGATACAAAGCTTACCCAGCAGGAAGCTTTTGCCGGAATAGCTGTAGCTATAGCTGGAGCTGATGGCAGTATTGCTGTTTCTGAGTGGGATGGTATTGTAAATTATATCCGTAGATTGAGAATTTATGATAACTTTTCAGGTCCTGCTTTTGATAAACTTTTTGACAAGCTTTTCAAAATACTGAAAAATAAAGGTGTTGGTGCATTGGTGAAATCTTCAGCAGAAGCATTGACTGATGATTTGAAACTTACAGCATTTGCATGTGCGGTTGATATTGCGTTGGCAGACGGTGTGATCGAAGACGAAGAGAAAAATGTAATTAATGAACTTGCACAAGCATTGGAAATACCTGAAAAAACGGCTGTTTCCATTATTGAAGTGATGATAATCAAGAATAAAGTATAAAAGCGTACGCTTATAAAATATTGCTAGTCAGCAATTATGGCGCGGAGAAACGTTGAAATATGAGATTCGTTTCTCCGTGTTTTTTTATATCCGAATGTAACTTGAATTTCTTCCGAAAGAAAACAAAATTCCTTTCGGAAGAAAAATGCATTTGTTTCGGAAGAAAATGAAATTACATTCGGAAGTAATTTCACCTTGTTCTCTTGCCTCTCTTGTCTGTTTATTTCCTGATATTATTTTTTGTGAGGAGCTCCGAATTCCTTACAAGTAACTTCGTCGAGTTTTACTTTCCAGATTTTTACGTTACGTACAGCAGGAGCTCCATATTTGAATTCTTTGTCCGAATACTGCTTCATTATAATGTTGAGGGCTTCTTCTTTTTTGTCGAAATCCTCTTCATATTCAACCTTCCCCCAGCTGATTACACTTTTTGAACGCATGCGGTAACTGCACGCAACTTCGGGATGCTGGAAAATAAGTTCGTGGTCGGTGCTGAATGTTATGCAAACCCTTGGATTTCGGGAAAGTATGGAAATGCTGCGTCCTTCCTGAGCGGAATGAAGATATACCACTCCGTCCTCGTATCCGAAATTCATAGGAATAACATATGGCGTTCCGTCGGTATCAGCCATGCCAACAAAACAGATATCACATTTTCTGATTATAGAATCAATCAATTCCTGATTTTCGTGTATGAGTGTTTTCATCTTTGATAATTATTAATTAATACTGAAAAAACAGTGCAAGTTATAAAAAAAACAGAATAATGAACTTGTTTTTTTCTGAACATCTTACTTGTTAAAAGTTTGACCTCATTTAAAGAAATATTTCTTTATTCTATTGCTTGAATTCTAGATTTAGCATACCTTTGCATTTATTAAACGTATTGTGTCTGATAATTTTTTAACACAATTAAATAACTTAATTTATTATCTTATGTGGTTACTTAATTCTTCTATTGGAAGGAAACTGGTAATGAGTATTTCCGGTCTCTTCCTTATTCTGTTTTTATTGTTCCACCTGTCGATGAACATTGCGGCAGTATTTTCAGGAGAAGCATACAACTTGGTATGTTCTTTGTTGGGAGCAAACTGGTATGCTGTGGCTGCAACATTGGTTTTGGCTGCAGGTGTAGTTGTTCACTTTGTTTATGCATGGTTGCTTACAGTGCAGAACCGTAAGGCTCGCGGTAATGACCGTTATGCATTGAACTCACGTCCGAAAGGCGTTGAATGGGCATCACAGAACATGTTCGTGTTGGGTTTGATCGTGATTCTTTTCATGGTTCTTCACTTCTCACAGTTCTGGTATAAGATGATGTTCGCTGAATTGATCGGCCATCACGAAGTGGCTCTTGGTTCTGCTATGGTTTCTCCTCAGGACGGTGCAGCATTCATCAACTATTACTTCCAGGGTAACATTGTAATCACTGTACTTTATTTGGTATGGTATGCAGCATTGTGGTTCCACTTGACTCACGGTTTCTGGTCAGCAATCCACACTTTGGGTTGGAGCAACACAATTTGGTTGAACCGTTGGGAATGCATCTCTAAATGGGTTGCTACAATCATCTGCGGTGCATTTGCTGTGATTACAATTATATTCTATTTGAATGGAGTAGGAGCGTAAAATTAAAGTAGACAAGGCAACAGTAAACAAGATACAAGGTTGATAATCTTGTTAACTCGTCAACTTGTCAACTGATAAACTTAAAAATAAATTATATGACTCAGATAAATTCAAAAATCCCTCAGGGCCCTTTGGCTGAGAAGTGGAAAAATTATAAAGATCACCAGAAATTGGTGAACCCGGCAAATAAACGCCGTTTGGATATCATCGTTGTTGGTACAGGTTTGGCTGGTGCTTCAGCTGCTGCATCATTGGCAGAAATGGGATTCAACGTGTTGAACTTCTGTATTCAGGACTCTCCACGTCGTGCTCACTCAATTGCTGCACAGGGTGGTATCAATGCTGCTAAGAACTATCAGAATGATGGTGACTCAGTTTACCGTTTGTTCTACGATACAATCAAGGGTGGTGACTACCGTGCACGTGAAGCAAACGTATATCGTTTGGCTGAAGTGTCAAATTCTATCATCGACCAGTGCGTAGCTCAGGGTGTTCCTTTCGCTCGTGAATATGGTGGTTTGTTGGATAACCGTTCATTCGGTGGTGCTCAGGTATCGCGTACGTTCTATGCCCGCGGTCAGACCGGTCAGCAGTTGCTTTTGGGTGCTTATTCTGCATTGAGCCGCCAGATTGGTTTGGGTAAAGTTAAGATGTATACTCGTCACGAAATGTTGGACGTTGTTAAAGTTGACGGTCGTGCTCGTGGTATCATCGCTCGTAACTTGGTTACAGGTGCTATCGAACGTTATGCTGCTCACGCAGTAGTTGTTGCAACAGGTGGTTATGTAAATACATTCTTCTTGTCAACAAACGCTATGGCATCAAACGGTTCTGCAGCATGGCAGTGCTACAAGAAAGGTGCATACTTCGCAAACCCATGTATGGTTCAGATTCACCCAACTTGTATCCCTGTTAAAGGTGACTATCAGTCAAAATTGACTTTGATGTCAGAATCTTTGCGTAACGATGGTCGTATCTGGGTTCCTAAGAAACTTGAAGATGCAAAAGCATTGCAGGCTGGAACTAAGAAAGGTAAAGATATTCCTGAAGAAGACCGTGACTATTACTTGGAACGCCGTTATCCTGCATTCGGTAACTTGGTTCCTCGTGACGTTGCATCACGTGCTGCTAAAGAACGTTGTGACGCTGGTTTCGGTGTAAACAACACAGGTTTGGCTGTATTCCTTGACTTCTCTGACGCTATCAAACGTCTTGGTAAGGATGTGGTTAAACAGAAATATGGTAACTTGTTCGATATGTACGAAGAAATTACCAACGATGATCCATATGAAACTCCAATGATGATCTATCCTGCATTGCACTATTCAATGGGTGGTCTTTGGGTTGACTATGAATTGCAGACTTCTATTCCTGGTTTGTTCGCTATTGGTGAAGCTAACTTCTCTGACCACGGTGCTAACCGTTTGGGTGCATCTGCATTGATGCAGGGATTGGCTGACGGTTACTTCGTATTGCCATATACAATCCAGAACTATCTTGCAGACCAGATTCAGGTTCCTCGTTTCAGCACAGACCTTCCGGAATTTGTTGAAGCTGAAAAAGCTATCAAGGCTCGTATCCAGAAGTTGATGAGCATCAAGGGTAAAGAATCTGTAGATTCAATCCACCGCAAACTTGGTCATATCATGTGGGAACATATCGGTATGGCTCGTGATGAAAAAGGTTTGCAGGAAGCTATCGAAATGTTGAAAGACTTGAAGAAGGAATTCTGGAGCAATGTATATGTTCCTGGTGATCCAGAAAACTTGAATGTCGAATTGGAAAAAGCTTTGCGTTTGGCTGACTTTATCGAAATCGGTACTTTGATGGCTCGTGATGCTTTGAACCGTGCTGAATCTTGTGGTGGTCACTTCCGTACAGAACACCAGACTGAAGAAGGTGAAGCATTGCGCCACGACGACAAGTTCATGTATGTAGCTTGTTGGGAATATCAGGGTGAAGACAAAGATCCTGTTATGCTCAAGGAAGATTTGAACTATGAGTTTGTGGTTCCTCAGACACGTAATTACAAAAAGTAAGTTTGTAAGTTTATAAGTTTTATAGAACTTAAAAACTCAATAACAGTAAAACTTAAAAACTAATAAACTAAAAAACTTAAAAACTAAAAAAGTATGGACAAAGATATAAAAGTAACGCTTAAAGTTTGGCGTCAAAGAGGTCCTAAAGAAAAAGGACAGTTCGAGACTTACCAAATCGACAAAATCAATCAGAGTGTTTCTTTCTTGGAAATGTTGGACATTTTGAATGAGCGTTTGGTTAGCGAAGGAAAAGAACCAATTGTATTCGATCACGACTGCCGTGAAGGTATCTGCGGTATGTGTTCATTGTATGTAAACGGTCATCCTCATGGACCTGCAACAGGTGCAACAACTTGCCAGTTGTATATGCGTCGTTTCCATGATGGCGAAACTATTACTATCGAACCGTGGCGTTCTGCAGGTTTCCCTGTAATCCGCGACTTGATGGTTGACCGTTCTGCTTATGATAAAATCATGCAGGCTGGTGGTTTCGTATCTGTAAACACAGGTGGTGTTCCTGATGCTAATGCAATTCCAATTCCTAAGAAAGATGCTGACTTGGCAATGGATGCTGCTGCTTGTATCGGTTGTGGTGCTTGTGCTGCTGCATGTAAGAATGGTTCAGCTATGTTGTTCGTTTCTGCTAAAGTAAGCCAGTTGGCATTGTTGCCACAGGGTCGTGTTGAAGCTGCTCGCCGTGCTAAGGCAATGGTTGCTAAAATGGACGAACTTGGTTTCGGTAACTGTACTAACACTCGTGCTTGCGAAATGGAATGTCCTAAGAACATTTCTGTTAGCAACATCGCTCGCTTGAACCGTGAGTTCTTGAAAGCTAAATTGAAAGACTAATATTATTGTCTTAGATATTTTTGTAAAGAGGCCTGGCTTTGTGCTGGGCCTCTTTTTTTTGTAGGAGTTAAGGTGTTAAGGTGAATATGTTGGGGTGGTAATATCTTTCTATATATTTAGATAATATAGGATTCGTCTCAGCAAAAAATCAAGCAAGCTTATTTTTTTCTGCTTTCGACTTTCACTATATTTGTTTTTCGTTAAAAACAATAAGCAGTTCCATTCGGTATGAGGTTGGTGTATTCGGTTCTTATCTTGCTGTGCATATGTTTGATGTCCGGTTGTCTGTCGGAGAGTGAGCGCGAGGCTATCCGTCTTATGGATCGGGCCGAATCCTTGTTACAGTCCGACCCGCATGGGGCTTATGAGGTGTTGGATAGTATACCTTTTCCAGATGAGTTACATGATAAGAATTTAAGTCGGTGGTGTTTGATGATGATTCATCTTTCAGATACAATTAATACACGGTTCCCTTATCTTCCTCAAGTAAAGCGGATGTGTAATTATGTACAAAAGAATGGAACTACTAAAGAACAAGTACGTGCATTGCTACATTTAGGAAAATGTTATAGTGATAATTTGGATTTCGAACAAGCAATTATAACTTACTCTGAAGCATTTGTAAAGAGTTCAGAGTCTAAAAATTGGGGACAAGCCGGTTATGTCGTTAGTCATATGGGGGATGTATATCAATTTCAAGAGCTTTATTTTGAAGCAATACAGAAATATCTTCAGGCTGCTGTTTTTTTTCAGAAAGCGGGAAATTTTCGCAGTCAAGCGATAGCTTGGGTAGAAGCGAGCCGTAATTATGTATTGTCTGATTCTTTGGATATAGCTTTGGCTTATATGCATCGTGCTGATAGTTTAATTTCGATATACGGCGACTCAACGGATATGGCTGTTGTTTTTAATGGTTTAGGAAATATATACAAAGCTCAGAAAGAATACTCATTAGCAGAGTTATATTATAAAAAAAGTATAGCCTATGACTCTCAAGAATCTGCTCCTGATAATTTGGCATTGGCTGATTTATTCCTTTTGCAGGGTAATTTAGAAAAAGCTCGTTATTATCATATATTAGCAAATGTTCCTTCTGAAAACCCAGAAACTCCTCTTGAATGGCTTTATCAATCTTATCAGATAGAACAAAAAGCAGGAAATGTTACAGTGGCTTTGAGCTGTTTGGAACAATACATAGAAGCTACGGATAGTATTATGGTTATCAAACAGAATGTGAATATCCAAGGGAAAGAAGATTTATATAAATATAATCGTATATTGACAAATAATCAGCTTCTGAAGATTCGTCAAAAAGACCAGATGGTGATATTCTTGTTTGTCGCTTTTTCTTTTGTACTTAGTATTATATTGATATTGTTGAGACTAAAATCTAGGAATCTGGATTTGATACGAAAAGAGAAAGAAATACTTAATTTGAAAAATCATTTATATGAAGTAGAGTGTGATTTGAATACTCTTTCAAAAGAACTGGAGAGTCATAAGGAACAAATAGATATACAAAAGGGACAATTATCTAAAAGAGTAGAAGATTTATATCAGCAGAAAATTGAAGAGATAGAAATTATCCGAAAACAAATACAGGAAAGAAATTGGGATTTATTGGAAAGTTCTGCTATAACTCGTAAAGTAAAGAAATTGTCACAAAAGTTGATTCCTAATGCAAATGAATCGCCTTTGACGGAAAAAGATTGGAATGCCATCTACAAGCTCCTTGATTCCTTGTATCCGAGTCTGGATGCTGTTTTAAGTCGGCACGGTTTGACTCTTACCGAGAAGAAATACGCATATTTATCTTTCTTCCGTTTGGAAGATAAACAGGAGGCTATCCTATTGGCTGTAGAAGCCGGCACACCCAAGAAATACCACAACCGTATCCGCCAGAAATTAGGAATCAACCGGATGGAAGAGAAGGTTTACCTTTATCTGGCCCGCCATTCCCAAGCTTTATCCTAAGTTGCTGATTCTCGCTTTGTTTTTCCGGATATTGTCTACCTTTTAATTTTTATCGGATTGTAAATGATTGATACATAAAATATTCTTAATACTATCTGTCTACCTTTAAAACGCTGATTCCTTTTGTAGGTTCGGAATGTAGGGCTTTTTTTGCAGCTGTAATTTAAAAAACAAGGATATGAAGATTGTAAATAAATTCATTTTAATGAAGAAACTGTTCTTATTACTGATTACTTGTTTAAGTACCGCTTTAACCTTCGCACAGACGAAGAGCATCGAGTTCGAACCTCGTGTCGGTACTTCTTTGCTTACGACATTCGATGGCGATATGAGTGTGGGTTATAATTTGGGCGGAATGGCTGCATTCCCGGTTACGGATAAATTTTATATTAACCCGGGAATCTCATTTTTTGCCACCCAAATGTCCGGCGAAGATGTGGCAGTTTTGCATATACCTGTTTATGCTTCTTACCGCATTCCGATACAGGAAAGCCGCTTGCGTCTAAATGTTGGGCCATATGCCCAGTTGGGTATGGCGTATGATTTCGGCCTTTCCGCCGAGGTTGGACTTGAATACAGAAGGTGGTACGGCGGGATCAATGCTTACCAGACTTTGTTGCTGGATGAGAATGCTACTTTCTTTGGTCTCTCGTTTGGTTATAAGTTCTTGTTGAAGTAATTGATTTTAATAGAGAAGATAACAATATAAAGGCCCGGAAGTCGGAATAGGCTTCTGGGCTTTTTCTTTTGTTTTAGAAGATATATAAACTTTTGCTTATCCCTTTTGTGCGTCACGTCCTTTTCGGTCCAAAAGGTGGAGCATGGAGCTTTGGCAGAAGCGAGTTTGGTTTTTCCTTTGTAGGAGAAAGAAAAATTTGCCAGATATGCTTTGTGGTAAAACGATAACCGAAAACGAACATTATTAGTGTTCGAAAACGGACACTTGTTATTTCACGTGTATTGTATTCCAGTTAGTTATGTTTTTGGCATAGGATTTGTAAAAGAAGGAGTAGAGAATTCTTGGAAATTGAAAATTGAAAATTAAAAATTGAAAACAAAATTTCTGAGTTCTCTTTTTTTCTGTGTTGAAAAATAAACTCAAAAACTTAAAAACTCAAAAACTCAAAAACTTAAAAATATATGGATCGCGAAATATCAAAAGAACAACGTGTTCGTGAACAAAGGAAAATATGGATAAAATGGGGAGGAGCTTTGCTTGCCGGAATTCTTGCTGTTGTCGGTATAATGAATTTTATGCAGCAGAGTTTGCAGGCTAAGGATTTGGTGTTTTCCGTTGTGGATGAAGGAAGCATAGATGTTTCAGTTAGTGCTTCCGGAAAAGTGGTGCCGGCTTTCGAGGAAATAATAAATTCTCCTATTAATTCCAGAATACTTGAGGTGTATAAAAAAGGTGGTGATTCTGTAGATATTGGAACTCCTATTCTGCGCCTGGACTTGCTAAGTGCAGAGAATGATTACAAGAAACAGCTCGACGAAGTGCAGATGAACCAATTGAAACTTGAGCAGCTCCGAATACAGAACAAAAGTAAACTTTCGGAGATGGAAATGCAATTGAAGGTTTCAAGGATGGAACTAAGCCGTAAGGCTGTTGAACTTAAGAATGAACAATATCTTGACAGTCTTGGAGCGGGAACTACAGATAAAGTGCGTCAGGTGGAACTTGATTATAATGTCAGTAAACTGAAACTGGAAGAAGACGAACAAAAATATATAAATGAACAGGCTACTGCTGATGCGGATTTGAAAGTGAAACAATTGGAGCTTAACATAGCACGCAAGAATCTTGAAGAGACCAAACGTACGCTTGATGACGCACGTATTAAAGCTCCTAGAAAGGCAATCCTTACTTATGTTAATACAGAAATCGGTGCGCAGGTAGCTCAGGGAGAGAAGGTGGCTGTAGTGTCAGACTTGTCACATTTTAAGATTGAGGGAGAAATAGCAGATACATACGGAGATCGAATTGCTGCAGGTAGCCGTGCAATAGTTAAGATAGGAAAAGACGAACTTGAAGGAGTGGTTACAGATATAACTCCATTATCAAAGAATGGTGTGATGGCTTTCTCAGTCCGTCTGGAGCAGGATAATCATAAACGACTACGTTCCGGTTTGAAAACAGACGTGTATGTATTGACTGCCGTTAAAGATGCAGTCAAGCGTATTGCTAACGGAAGTTATTATGTAGGTCCGGGTGAATATGAGTTGTTTGTACGTTCCGGAAACGAATTGTTGAAACGGAAAGTCCAGTTGGGTGACAGCAACTATGAACTGGTGGAAGTCGTCAGCGGACTTGAACCCGGAGATCAGGTTGTTGTATCGGATATGAGTAACTATAAGAATAAGAGAAAAATGAAATTAGATGAATAATGTGATGATGAATGAATAAGGATTCACTATCGGGCGAGGAGACGATGTGAATCGTACTCCTCGTCAATTCAGTTAACAAGTGAACAAGGCTTCAGATATAAGATTATTCCCTTGTCAACTTGTTAAGTCATCAACTAATAAACTTAAAAAACTTACAAACTCAAAAATTCAAAATGTTTAAACAATACATCAAACAGGCATTTCAAATGCTGAAAGAGAACCGGCTGGTAAGCTCAATCTCTATTATAGGAACGGCAATTTCCATCACGATGATTATGATGGTGGTGCTGGTGTTGCAGGTACAGGTGGCTAATTATTATCCGGAAGAACATCGTGACAGGATGTTGTTTGTGGAAGACGGAACCTGTGTGGAAAGTGAAGGTTCAAGAAATAACGGAAATATGTCAGATGAAGCAGTTCGAGAATGCTTCTATTCATTGAAGACACCGGAAGCTGTAACGGCTTATGCTCATGGAACAGAACCAGTATCAACTTTAGACAAACGTAATTATAAAGCGTACACCGTTAAAATGGTAGATACTAATTTCTGGAAAATATTTTCATTCAATTTCATAAAAGGAGCACCTTTTACTGAAGCGGATTTTTCTTCAGGTATCAGACAAGTAGTCGTTACTGAATGGATGGCAAAGGAATTATTCGGAACAGTAGATGTAGTCGGTAAAGAAATAAAGCTCAATGCCGGTATAGGCCGTATTTGCGGAGTTGTTGAGAATGTAAGTAAGGCTGCTTCGTCTGCTTATGCGGATGTTTGGTTTCCTTATACGGCATGGCCTTTGTTGGAACAATCTCGTGAGTTGGAGAATATGTCAGGACGTTTCAGTGTAATTCTTTTGGCAAAGAAATCAAGTGACTTTGATTCCATCCGTAAAGAATTGGATCAGCAGATTGCCCGTTATAATGCTACAAAAGAAAATTATAAGATTTCGTTCTTTGAGAATCCGATTACCCAATGGGACAAAGCTATGGGGTCGGTAGGGCAGGCTTATGTTAAATGGAAAGATTTTTGGTTGGAAACGGGTGGCGCTATGCTTTTTCTGCTGCTTGTACCTGTTCTTAATTTACTTGGAGTTACACAATCCTCTATACGCAAACGTCAGGCAGAGATAGGCGTACGTAAAGCTTTTGGTGCGACAAGTGGGAAAATAGTTTCTCAGGTGTTGTATGAGAATGGAGTTATGTCTTTGATTGGTGGAATGTTTGGCTTGTGTCTCTCTTGGGCATTGTTCCCATTATGTAAGGATTTTCTTCTGAAATCAAGTGATACAGCTCTTCGTGCAGAGATGCTATTCCGTCCGGAGGCATTTATTCTTGCATTACTTTTCTGTATGTTGATAAATTTTCTGTCGGCGGGTTTACCTGCATGGTGGATTTCACGCAAACCAATTTGTGATGCGCTGAAGAATGGTGAGGAAACAAATAAATAACGATAAAATAAACTAATATGATAAAGCATCTTTTTACTATAATTTGGAACCAGCGAAGCGGGAATATTTGGATATTCCTTGAGTTGCTGTTGGTGACAGCCATTTTGTGGGTGATGGCAGATTCTCTGTTGGTTGATACTTATACTTATCAGCAACCTCTTGGATATGATATAACTAATACGTATAGTGTCGAATTTAATAAAGAATATACATCTTCATTATCAGATTCATTGCAGGATAACAAGACAGATTCAGAGAATTTACTTCGTTTGATCGATAATTTGCGTCACTGTCCGGAAGTTGAGGCGGTAAGTTTATCTTCCGGTGCTACACCTTATACATTTTATCGTAGATATAGAAATGGTTTGATATTGACTGACGACACAACATATAATCCGGATATATGGAGATGGTATTTGGCTGCTCCTGATTATTGCCGTGTGTTCAGATTGCAAACACCTGATGGTAAACCTCTATATAATGAGGTTATGAATAATCCTGGAACATTGATTATACCGGAGAATGTAGTAGAAGGTTTATTTGGTACATCAGATGCTGTGGGTAAGATGGTGAAACAGGGTGTTGAAGATAATCCTAAGCAAATTACGGCAGTGATGCAACCTATGCGTGAAATGGAGTTTGATAAAGCCAGAGGACATTATTTGACATGTTTGAAGACGGAACAGGAAATTCTGGATCTTATATCTGATAACAGTATTTATTATGTAGAATGCGTACTTAGGATGAAAGACGGATTTAATCCTGAAAATATGAATGCTTTCCTACAGGCGCAGGGTGACCGTTTGCAAGCAGGTGATGTGTATGTTTCAACAATGAAACCCATCAGCGAATATCGCTCCGAAAGATTGAAACCACGTTTGGACAACCAGAAGAAGAAAATCGCAATGGTAACTTTTATGTTGGTGAATATATTCTTTGGAATTGTCGGTACATTCTGGTTGCGAACACAATCACGTAGAGCGGAAATAGGGCTTCGTGCTGCTTTAGGAGCTTCCAAAAGGCAATTGCAGAAAGAACTGTTCATGGAAGGAGTCATCCTTCTTGCCCTTACTCTTCCTTTCCTGCTTATATTCCTGATAAACATGCTTTATCTTGATATGCCTGATACATACAGGTTGGAATATACATGGTGGCGTTTCCTTATAACTGTATCTGTATCATACTTGTTGATGGGTAGCATGATTTATTTTGGAATACGCATTCCGGCACGGAAGATAATGAGGATGAATCCGGCTGAGACGCTTCATTATGAATAGAAGAGGAACAAGTTAACGAGGTAACAAGTTGACAAGGTTTCAGATACAAGATTATTCCCTTGTCAACTCGTCAAATTGTTAACTTGTCAACTAATAAACTCAAAAACTAATAAACTCAAAAACTTAAAAACTTAAAAATATGATTACATTAAGAAACCTCGAGAAAGTATATCGAACAAAAGAGATTGAAACAGTTGCATTGGAAAATGTAAATCTGACAGTGGAAAAAGGTGAATTCCTAAGTATCATGGGACCATCAGGTTGCGGTAAGTCAACATTGCTTAATATCATGGGACTTCTTGACCAACCGACAAGCGGAACAGTAGAAATAGCCGGAGTGCAGACAGCTTCGATGAACGACAAACAGCTTGCCGCTTTCCGAAACAAAACATTGGGATTTGTGTTCCAGTCGTTCCATCTTATAAATTCTCTGAATGTTCTGGATAATGTGGAACTTCCGCTTCTTTATCGTCCAAATGTATCGGCGAAAGAACGCCGTGAAGCTGCTGTTGCGGTGCTTGAGAAGGTCGGATTGTCACATCGTATGCGTCACTTCCCAACACAGCTTTCAGGTGGTCAGTGCCAACGTGTTGCTATTGCCCGTGCTATCATCGGTAATCCGGAAATAATACTTGCCGACGAGCCTACCGGTAATTTGGATTCAAAGATGGGAGCTGAGGTAATGGAAATACTTCATAAGCTGAACAAAGAAGACGGACGTACAATTGTGATGGTGACTCACAATGAGAACCAGGCAAAACAAACCTCAAGGATTGTCAGCTTCTTTGATGGAAGACAGGTGGAGTGAGAGACAAGTTGACAAGGTAACAAGGCTTCAGATTTTTTCCTGATGCCTTGTCAACTCGTCCCCTTGTCCCCTCAAAAACTTAAAAACTAATAAACTCAAAAACTCAAATCATATGCCCAACATCAACCAACATATCAAACAGTCGTGGCGCCTCATTGGGCAAAACAAACTGGCGGCATCGCTTTCCATATTGGGAACAGCTGTAGCCGTATGTATGATTATGGTTTTTGTCATTTTGTTTATAGCCAACACTGCGCCATTCAAACCGGAAACGCACCGTGCTGATACATATTATGTAACGTATGTGAAGGTGGAAGGAAAGGATGATGGACGACGGATTTCGTTTGCAACTTTAGGCTTGCCCTTTATCAAGGAGTGTTTTTATCCTTTGGAATCCGCAGAATTGGTTACAGCCGTTGTGCGTGACAAATGGCAAAAACAGACTTTATTGTCGATGGATGGAAGGAATTCCTTCAATGCATCTGTATTGGAAACCGACACGGATTTCTGGCGTTTATACGATTTTGAGTTCGTTGCCGGAAAACCATATTCTGAAGCTGCTTTTGAAAGCGGACTTCCCGAAGTTGTAATCAGTGATAAGGTTGCTCATGCTATATTCGGGAATGAACAGGTTGTAGGAAAAGAAATAAAGATAAATTATCTGGTTTATCGTGTGAGCGGTGTGGTGAAGAACATCTCACGTTTTGCTGACAAAGCATTTGCGGATGTGTGGATTCCATATACATCAGGAACGAATTTGTTTGAAAACTGGGAAGGTATCACTGGCGCTTTCGAATGTTATATGCTTTTGAAGGACGGCTGCAGTCCGGATGATTTACGTACTGAACTGAATAAGCGTATTGCTAATTACAATTCCGGTCTTTCAGATATCCGCGCTAATATTATGAATCAGCCTGTATCTCATATTGAAAGTTGGATAATAGGAGACGGAAATAATGAGTCACTTCTAAGCGTTTTCATGCGTCTTTTTATTGTCGCTTTTATCATTTTATTAGTGCCAGCACTGAATATTTCAGGAATAATCTTTGCATGGACAAGGAAACGCATTCCGGAATACGCATTGAGACAAGCTTATGGAGCGACCAGAAAGATAATAATGCTCCAAGTCGTGCTTGAGAATTTGCTGGTGACTTTAATAGGTGGAGCGTTAGGTTTTGTATTCTCTTACGCTGCCCTTGCCTGCATGGGCGACTGGCTGATGATTACATCTTTGGGACAGGAAGAACTCTCGCTACAGATGGTTAACATCTGGGTGTTTGTTGCTGTATTTATTCTTTGCTTATTGTTGAACCTGCTTTCGGCTGCATTCCCTGCATGGAAAGCTACACGGCAGCAAATCTCCGAAGCTCTAAACAGTTAATGGTATGATAAAATCAATAATACAACAAATGTGGAACGAAAGGAAAGCCAATGTGCTTATCTTTCTGGAACTTCTGGTAGTTTTTATCTGCCTGCTGTATGCCTCGGACTATCTGTATGTGAAATATAAGGAATACAAACAGCCGTTGGGCTTTGATATCTCACATGTATATAAAGTATGGCTTGGTGTTGTCCCTCAAAACAGTGCGGATTATGACACTACATCTGTGCATACAACAAATGGAATGGATGATTTTTTCACAATCATCGACCGTTTGGAGAAGGACTCGCGTGTGGAATCTGTGGGTTATACTACAGGTAATCATTTCCATTATATGTACTCCAACCAATTTGCCACTTTCCACGGCAATGGCATAAAGCGCTACGGCTTTGTGAGAGATGTGGATCCTTCGTATTTCCGTGTTTTCAAAGTGAAGACCGCAGATGGTGAGTCATGGGAAAAGCTTGAGAAGACTTTGGAGAATAATGGAATTGTAGTCACTTCTACAGTGGCAAAGGCTTATTATGGTAGTCCGCTTGAAGGACGAGGAAAAGAAATTTGGATTACGGACCAGGGTAGTACTGACAGTACAGCTTATCGCATAGGCGAAGTCTGCGAGTTCCAACGTTACCACGAGTTTTCTTCATTTGATTATGCTTATTACCGTAACCTTGGCGGACGGGATGAATTGAATAAATATGGTATTGAAATACTTTCAGGAAATATAAACCTGTTTGTGCGTATGAAGCCTTCGGCAGATAAGCCTGCTCTTATGCAGCAGTTCAGGAAAGATATGGAGCAACAACTGAGGTTGGGAAACATATATCTTTCCGATGTTACTCCGATGAGTTATTATCGTGAAGAAATTCTGCGTTCAGCTTTTGATAATATAAGACTTTATTCAACAGGTATATTATTCCTTTTGTTCAATGTGTTGCTGGGTATAGTCGGAACATTCTGGTTCCGCTCCCGTCAGAGAATTCCTGAGATAGGTCTGCGCATGGCAGTAGGCGCTTCACGGTCCGAAGTCTTTTCTTGGCTGGTAATTGAGGGCGTTATCCTGCTTGTTGTGGCTGCTTTGCCTGCTGCATTGGTATATATGAATATGGCACATTTGGATATTCTTGTGCAGACATCAATGAAGGATCTTTCATTGTGGGATCGTTTCGCCCATAGTTTCATTATAACCCTGCTTCTGCTTCTTATAATGATAATTACAGGTATATCGTTCCCTGCACGTCAGGCAGCACGGTTGAATCCGACGGATGCGTTGAAAGATGAATAGGTTGCAAGGTAACGAGTTGACAAGGGAACAAGACTTCAGATATAAGGATAAAACTTCCGTTCCCATTGGATTTGCAATCCAATGGATATAAATTAAGGATTTGTAATCCTTACCTGTAATGCGGATTATAAATCCGCCTAATTGAACCAACGGATTGCAAATCCGTTGGAACATAGTCAAGTAGTCAAGAAGGAAAACCTTATTTCCTGTAGCCTTGTCAACTCGTCCCCTCGTCAACTAATAAACTAATAAACTTAAAAACTCATAAACTCAAAATGTATCTCTATTTCAAACAAGCCTGGCACCTGATGAAACAGAACCGTTTCTTCAGTGCCGTATATATCATCGGAACCGGACTGGCAATCTCGATGGTGATGGTGCTGGCTGTGGTTTATCATATACGCACGGCTAATATAGCGCCGGAGACGCATCGCGACAGAATGGCGTATATGGCTAATGTCGCTTATTATTATAATGAAAACAAAGGCAGGTGGAGCAGTTCTTTGGGAGTACGCTATGTTAAAGAGGTTATTTTGAAGTTGAAAACTCCGGAAGCAATTGCAGTCACAACTGATCCGATATTCCAGTTTATCCAGGGTGGAGAGATGTTTGCATTCGTTCCAGGAAATGACAGGCAACCCAAGGTTCTGTATTTGGGCTGTAACGACGGATTTTGGAAAGTATTCGATTTCGACTTTATCTACGGAAAGCCCTTCGGCGAGTCCGACTTCGAGTCCGGGGTGAGAACTGCTGTAGTTTGCTGCTCATTGGCAAGGCAACTTTTCGGCAAAGAAGATGTCGTAGGAGAAACTTTGCAACTGAACGAAGTGGAATACCGTATCTGCGGAGTGGTGGAAGATGTTTCAGGTACTATGGAAAGTACTTATGCGCAGCTGTGGATTCCTTATACGTCAATGTCTGGCATTATGGATGAATCCGGAGGAGAACGGGCTGCTACTGTTGGAAAACTAATGGCATATGCGTTGCTTCACAGCAAGAAAGATTTTCCTGTACTTAAAGCAGAATTTGATGAAGCTGTCAAACGATATAACACCACATTGGTGGAAGGACAGGTGAAGGAAGCTGGTATCGAGTCGTCGTCATTTACTGTTATGGGCGTGAAGCTTTCGGATGCATATTTTGCGATTGTAGTCTTGTTACTGCTTTTCCTTCTTGTCCCGGCTTTGAATATTTCGGGGTTGAACGCGTCGCACATACAGGACCGTATGGCTGAGATAGGTATTCGTAAGGCTTTTGGCGCGCCTCGTTGGACTCTGTTTACACAGATATTTGTGGAGAATTTGCTATTGATGTTTCCAGGTAGTCTTGCAGGTCTTATGTTTTCTTACGGATTGGTAGCTATGTATAAGAACATGTTGCTTGCCAACAGCTATCAGAATTTCGTTTCAGGAAATTTGGAGCCCATTACTTTATCTGCCGGGATGTTATTGAACTGGCAAGTGTTCCTCTATGCCACAGTAGTCTGCTTGCTGTTGAATCTGCTCTCATCAATGGTTCCGGTTTGGAACGCTCTGAAGGCTGATATTGTAAGCTCATTGAATAAGTGAAAATACAACTGGTAAACTCATGAAAGTATGATAAAACATGTTTTTAAAATAATAAGGGCGCAATTCCGTAGTAATATGTGGATATTGGCTGAGTTGATGGTGGTATTTGTTGCCTTGTGGGTTATGACAGACTATTTCATCAGACAATACACCTTGTATCGTCAACCTGTAGGATTTGACATAGACCGCGTGTATAATGTTTCACTTTCAAGAAGACCGGCAGACTCTCCGCAGTTCATAAATTATCCTGAGGGAAGCGAGGAACCGGAACGTAACCTTGAACGTATAGCTGAGCGTATAAGGCAACATCCTGATGTGGAGGCTGTGTGCCTTTCATCAAATTCTTTGCCATATACAGTGAGCAAGATTACTTGGCAATTGAGACGAGACAGCATATTGCATGAGATTCGCCAGTTCCAGGTCAGTCCGGACTATTTCAGAGTGTTTGGCATAACACCTGCGGCTGGTGGTTCTCCCGACGAATTGGCGCAGAGGATTGTAAATCCCGGCTTGGTCATATCTGCTGATATGGCAGAGGCGTTTTTCGGAAGAACAAATGTTGTTGGTGAGGAGCTGGTATGTGAACAAGACACGATGAAAATCGTTGCCGTTACTGAACCGGTACGTAATGACGAATATAACCGGGAATTTAACTACGCATGGTTCGAACTTCTTGACAGGACAAGGAGCGAGATTCTCAACGAGGAAACTTGCATGTATACAGAGATAACATTCCGTATCCGTCCGAATGTGGAGAAAGCAGGTTTTGAGGAACGTTTTATGAAAGAGATGCGTTTGAACCTGCAAGCAGGAAACTTCTGGGTTTCGGATGTGGAGTGTTATAACGATATACGTGATATATATATGGAGAGAAATTCAAACTCCAATGGTCAGCAAATCATTTCGTCTGTAATGCTCTTCCTTTTGGTTAATGTGTTCCTTGCCGTAATCGGTTCGTTCTGGTTTCGTGTTAGCAGACGTAAGGAAGAATTGGGATTACGCATGGCAATGGGTTCGACACGTGGCGGACTTATGCTTTACATTGTGACAGAGAGCCTGCTGCTCTTGCTGATAGCATCTCTGCCGGCTTTGCTGATATGTGCCAATATTGTGTATGCCGATGTTATTCCGGCATCTTCGGCAGAGTCGCCGCTGCTACGCTTTATTGTGGTATCGGTTATTACATGGCTAGCTCTGGCAGTGATAATTGTCCTCGGCGTGTGGTATCCGGCATACAGGGCGTCAAAGGTTGCTCCTTCGGAAGCGTTGAAAGATGAATAGGTTGCAAGGTAACGAGTAGAGAAGGGAACAAGGCATCAGAGATAAGGATAAAACTTACGTTCCATTGGATTTGCAATCCAATGGATATAAATTAAGGATTTGTAATCCTTACCTGTAATGCGGATTATAAATCCGCCTAATTGAACCAACGGATTGCAAATCCGTTGGAACATAGTCAAGTAGTCAAGAAGGAAAACCTTATTTCCTGTAGCCTTGTCAACTCGTCCCCTCGTCAACTAATAAACTAATAAACTTAAAAACTCATAAACTCAAAATGTATCTCTATTTCAAACAAGCCTGGCACCTGATGAAACAGAACCGTTTCTTCAGTGCCGTATATATCATCGGAACCGGACTGGCAATCTCGATGGTGATGGTGCTGGCTGTGGTTTATCATATCCGCACGGCTAATATTGCACCGGAAGTGCATCGCGACAGGATGTGCTATTTGGATTTTGTCATATATAAATATAGTGAAGGGGATGGTTCGTACAGTAGTTCGTTGGGCATACGTTATGTAAAAGATGTGGTTCTAACATTGAAAAAACCGGAAGCTATCGCTATAACAACTTCTCCAATATATCAATATTTCCAGGGAGGAGAAATGTTCGCTTCAGTTGCAGGTAATGATAATGAAACGAAAATCATATATATGGGGTGTAATGCCGATTTCTGGAAAGTTTATGAATTTCATTTCATTTATGGCAAGCCTTTCGCTGAGTCTGATTTTGAATCCGGATTGAGAACAGTTGTTCTTTGCCGTTCAATGGCTAGAAATTTATTTGGTCGTGAAGATGTTGTTGGACAAACAGTGATGTTGAATGAGGTGGAATACCGTGTGTGCGGTGTAGTGGAAGATGTATCTGCCACTTTGGAACATACATATTCGCAAGCATGGATGCCTTATACATCAATGTCGAATGTGATAGCTGAATCCGTAGATGAAAAAATGAATACAGTAGGTAAATTACAGGCAAATATTTTGCTTCGGGATAATAATGACATTACAGCTGTACAGGCAGAACTTGAGGAAGCAGTGAAAAAATATAATACCACATTGGTAGGAGGAAAGGTTATTGATCCTAAAATCAAACCTACAACTCTTTCTGTAATGGGAGTGAGCAGCTCCAAGGCATATCTTGCAATTGCTCTTTTGCTTTTGCTTTTCTTGCTTGTTCCGGCTTTGAATATTTCCGGACTTAACGCTTCGCATATCCAGGACCGAATGTCAGAAATAGGCATTCGTAAGGCTTTTGGTGCTCCACGTGGAACATTGTTTACACAGATATTCGTGGAAAATTTGCTGCTTATGATTCCCGGAAGTCTTGCCGGTTTATTGTTCTCTTATGGATTGGTGGATATGTATAAGAATATATTGCTGGCAAACAGTTACCAACAGTTTATAACGGAAGAATCAGATGTGATAACATTGTCTGCCGGAATGCTTATGAACTGGCAGGTATTCCTGTATGCTACAGCAGTGTGTCTGTTGTTGAATCTGCTTTCGTCTATGGTCCCTGTTTGGAACGCAATAAGGTCGAACATAGTAAGTGCATTGAATAAATGAAAAACAAACTCATAAACTCTAGAAACGTATGATAAAACATATTTTGAAAATTATACAGGCGCAATTCCGCAGTAACTTGTGGATACTGGCTGAGTTGATGGTAGTGTTTGTTGCTTTGTGGGTAATGACGGATTATTATATTACGCAACGAACTTTGTTCAATCGCCCTGTCGGTTTCAACACTGACCGTGTATATAAAGTGGCTCTTTCAATTAAGTCAGAAGATTCACCTTCATTCATTGTATATCCTAAAGAAAGTGAAGAGCCAAAGCAGAATTTTGATATTATCGTTGATAGAATCAGACGGCACCCTGATGTTGAGGCTGTAGGTTTGTCAATGTATTCGTTGCCATATATTTCATCCATGAGTGTACGAGGTTTGCGAAAAGACAGTATTGAATACTGGAATGTACGTCAATATAATGTTAACCCTGATTATTTCCGGGTGTTCGATATACATACGGCAAATGGCGGTTCGCCTGATGAGCTGGCTAGTCTGATTGAAAAACCTGGTCTGATTATATCATCAAATCTGGCGGAGGATTTTTTCAATCGTACAAATGTTTTGGGTGAAGAGTTGGTGAGCGATAAGGATACTATGAAAATAATTGCCCTTACTGAGCCTGTCCGCAGTGATGAATATAATGATAATATGCCTTATGCTTGGTTTGCTCGGATGGATGCATTGACGCAAGGAGATATTCCGGAAAGTACATGTATGAATATACAGATAACATTCCGCATACGTCCGAATGTCAATAAAGCTGGTTTTGAAAAACGCTTTATGAAAGAGATGCGCCAGCAATTGCGGGCGGGTAATTTCTGGGTTTCCAGCATTCAGAGTTATAATGATATACGTGAGAAATACCTTGAAAAAACTTCCAACTCCAGCGGACAGCAGGTAATATCGTCTGTTATGATATTCCTATTGGTTAATGTGTTCCTTGCCGTAATCGGTTCGTTCTGGTTCCGTGTGAGCAGGCGTAAGGAAGAACTGGGATTGCGCATGGCGATGGGTTCGTCCAGAGGAGGACTAATGCTCTTCACCGTGGTTGAGAGTTTGCTTCTCTTGTTGATAGCATCTTTACCGGCATTGTTTATATGTGGAAATTTGGTTTATGCGGATATAGTTTCTGCATCTTCGGCAGAGTCGCCGTTGCTGCGTTTTGTTGAAGTTTCTGTTATTACTTGGTTGGTTCTGGCTGTGATAATAATCCTTGGTGTTTGGTATCCGGCATATAGGGCGTCAAAAGTTGCTCCTTCGGATGCGTTGAGGGCAGAATAATTGATATTCAAAAAAGGTAACGAGGTTTTTGGAAAAACATCGTTACCTTTTTTTTGAAACATCGTTATCTTTTTTACGGTAATATACAGTGTTTTTTTGTACTTCGTCAATTTAGGTGCATCAATCAAGGCTGAAAGCCTTAATAATATATCTTGTTAAACTCTATTATAACTTCCACCTAAATTGATGAAAGTCCATGGGCGTTTGTCAATCTCTGAAAATCCATCCGTAAATAATAGCAAAATACTTCCGAATCCAACTGAATTTACTTTCGGAACAAATTGTATTTTCTTCCGAAAGTAATTTGATTTTCTTCCGAACCAAATTTTAGACGGGTTCGGATGCAATTAAAGTAATGTTCGAAATCGGAAAAAAGTGTCCGATATTGAACACCTTGCTTTTTGCTTGCCTCAGTAAATCACGTAGTTATGATTGTGGCACATTGTTTGCTGTTATCCGTGTAAAAATTAAAGACGGATATGAAACGGTTTATAATGTTATGTATGATTTATATGTCGGCAGCAGTTGCAGCTGTCGCTGCCGAACCGGAAAACTATGTCGTTAAGCTGACGCTTGAGGATGCGATACGCCAGGCAAGAACACAGTCGGTTGATGCGGCAGTTGCGATAAATAAGATGAAAACTTCGTATTGGGAGTTTCGAACTTATAAGGCTGAGCAGCTTCCGGAAATAATATTCAAAGGAACATTGCCTTCCTACAGTAAGCAATATTCCAAATATCAGCAGTCTGACGGTTCTTACACTTATGTGCAGAACAATGTGCTGGGATTGAACGGAGAGTTATCAATTGAGCAGAATATCGCGCTGACAGGAGGTAAGATTTCTTTGAATACGTCTCTCGACTTCACCCGCCAATTGGGAACAGGTGCATATAATGAGTTTATGAGTGTTCCGGTGGGACTGACACTTAATCAGCCAATATTCGGTGTGAACAACCAGAAATGGCAACGCCGTATTGAACCTGTGCGTTATGAAGAAGCAAAGGCGGAATATCTGGAAAGTATGGAAGAGGTTACGATAACTACAATAACGCATTATTTCAACCTTCTTCTTGCCAAAGATAATTTGGATATTTGTCTTCAGAACTTGGAGAATGCAGAGAAACTTTATGAAATCGCCATCGCAAAGCGTAAAATCGGACATATTTCGGAAGTGGATCTTATGCAACTCAAACAGTCGGCTTTGCAGGCAAAGGGAAAGGTTACGGAGGCTCGTTCAAATTTCAACTCCATGATGTTTCAGTTGCGCTCGTTTCTTGCTATTGGCGAGGATGTTACTATTGAACCCGTAGTGCCTGAAGTTGTTCCGGGAATAAGGATGGAATATAACAGTGTGCTGGAAAAGGCGAGAGACAACAACTCGTTTTCGAAAAATATAATGCGCCGCCAGCTTGAGGCAGATTATGCCGTGGCAACAGCAAAAGGTGAACGAAGGAGCATAAATTTGTTCGCATCTGTTGGATATACGGGAAAAGACCGTATGTTTGCAGGAGCATACAATCCTCTAAAGAATAACCAGATTGTTGAGGTGGGAGTTTCCATACCTATTCTTGATTGGGGAAAACGAAAGGGGAAAGTGCGTGTTGCGGAATCGAACCGTGAAACCGAGCTTTCGAAAATCCGTCAGGAGGAAATGACATTCAACCAGAATATTTTCCTTTTGGTTGAGAATTTCAACAATCAGGCGGCACAGCTGGAGATTGCTTCGGAGGTTGATTCTCTAGCTGAGAAAAGATATTTGACTTCGATAGAAACTTTCATGGTTGGCAAGATTGATATTCTTGAGTTGAATGATGCCAGGGATTCGAAAGACAATGCCAAGCAGAAGCATATCGAGGAATTGTATTACTATTGGAGATATTTTTACAATATAAGAAGTCTGACGTTGTATGACTTTGTTAATGGGGTAGGAATAGAGATGGAGGAGGAACTCTTTTAAGAGGACGAGGGGACAAGGCTTCAGGAACGAGGGCATGGTTAACTTTGTTCCGTTGGATTTGAGGACTATAGTAGTTAAGGAGTCAAGTAGTTAAGGAGTTAAGAAGATTATATACTAATATCCTTGTCAACTTGTTAACTTTTCAACTCGTCAACTCATCCTCTTGTCCCCTCATCAACTCAAAAACTTATAAACTAAAAAACTCAAAAACTCAAATGATACTAATTATAGACGATGATGCCGTTGTACGTTCTTCTTTGACCTTCCTTTTGAAGCGAGCCGGACACACTCCTGTGGCTGTGGGCAGTCCAAAGGAAGCAATATCTGCTGTTCGTGAGAAGGACTTCCGTCTGGTGCTGATGGATATGAACTATTCGCTGACTACAACCGGCGAGGAAGGTTTGCATTTGCTCCGTCAGGTAAAGGCGCTCCGTCCGGAATTGCCTGTGATATTGATGACTGCTTGGGGTTCGATTTCTCTTGCTGTTCAGGGAATGCAGGCTGGAGCTTTTGATTTTGTCACTAAACCTTGGAATAATCTGATGCTGCTTAAGTCTGTGAATAATGCGCTTGAGCTGACATCGCCCGAAACCAAGGAGAAGGAAGATGATACGCCTGCTTGTTTCGACAAGATAATAGGAAAGAGCTGGGCTATCAAGACTGTGCTAGATACTGTAGCGCGCATTGCTCCTACAACTGCTTCTGTTTTGATTACAGGAGAGAGCGGTACGGGAAAGGAATTGATAGCCGAAGCAATTCACAGCAACAGTAAACGTGGCGACAAACCTTTTGTTAAGGTGAATCTTGGAGGAATTTCGCAGAGCTTATTCGAAAGTGAGATGTTCGGACATAAGAAAGGAGCTTTTACTGATGCTTATATTGACCGAGTAGGACGTTTTGAGCTTGCCGATAAAGGAACTATTTTCCTGGATGAGATTGGCGAACTGGATTTGTCGTGTCAGGTAAAATTGCTTCGAGTGCTGCAGGAGCAAACCTTTGAAGTGCTTGGCGACAGTCGTCCGCGAAAGGTTGATGTCCGAGTGGTAAGTGCTACTAACAAAGACCTGCAGGATATGGTTAGAGAACATTCATTCCGTGAAGATTTGTTTTATAGGATAAATCTGATTACGGTTCATCTTCCGGCATTGCGTGAACGACGTGAGGATATACCGTTGCTGGTGCGTCATTTTGCGACTAAGATGGCAGAAAGCAATGGACAGCCAGTTGCGGAATTTTCTCCGGAGGCATTGTCTTATTTGCAGAAGTTGCCGTTCCCCGGTAATATCAGAGAATTGAAGAACATGGTGGAACGAACTCTTCTTGTATCGGGACGTCAAAGGATAGAAGCATCGGATTTGGAGCGTTTCGGAAATGTTCAGTCTGCCGATGTTTTCTCCGGAACACCTTTTGAAGGTCTTACATTGGAGCAGTTGGAAAAGAAAAGGATTCTTCAGGCATTGGACAAATATGGCAACAATCTTTCGAAGGCTGCCGAGACGTTGGGCATAAGCCGTTCAGCTTTGTACCGTCGTCTTGAAAAATATGGAATAAAGATATGCGACTGAAATATATATTCCTGATATTTGTGTTTCTTCTGGCTGTCCTTGTAGCTCTTATCATCTGTTTGTGGAAATATGAGGATGCCGGATGGATATTCTTTGTCCTGGAAGGATGGACATTATTGCTTTTCGGATATTTGTATTATTTCTATCAGAGAGTGATAAAACCACTTTACACCTTGGGAAATGGTATGGATTTGCTGAATGAGCAGGACTTCAGTTCGCGTCTTGGATATGTAGGGCAGAAGGATACGGACCGCATAGTCAGTGTGTTCAACCGCATGATGGACCAGCTTAAGAATGAAAGATTACGTTTGCTTGAGCAGAATCATTTTCTGGATTTGCTGATTAATGCTTCGCCGATGGGTGTTGTCATTCTGGATTTGGAAGGTAAGATACATTCGTTGAACCAGGCTGCGCTGCGTTTGCTAGATATTAATGAAAATGAATTGAAAGGACAGAATTTTCAGGGTGCGGACAATATGCTGATATCGGAAATGAGGAAGATTCCTTTGGACAGCACTTCAACGGTGAGGTTGGGCGATGCCAACATCTACCGTTGTTCGCATTATTCTTTTCTTGACAGAGGTTTCAAACGCGAATTCTATCTTATCGAGGAAATGACACGTGAGGTATTTATGGTTGAACGTAAGGCTTATGAGAAAGTTATCCGTATGATTTCTCATGAAGTGAACAATACAACCGGAGGAATAATATCTACGTTGGATACTCTGGAGTCCACATTTTCAGGAATGGAAGATATGAACGATGTGTGCGAAGTTCTTCAAGTTTCGATTGAACGCTGCTTGAGAATGAGCAAGTTTATTACTAATTTTGCTGATGTGGTTCGAATACCCGAACCACAGTTGAAGCCGGAATCTTTGAATAGTGTAATCCTTTCCAACCGTCCTTTTATGGAGAATATATGTTCGGGAAGGAATATCAGTATTAATATATATACTGATGAAACTATGCCGGATGTGATGCTCGACAGAGTGTTGTTTGAGCAAGTGCTTATAAACATTGTTAAGAATTCGGCTGAGTCAGTCGGTGAAAATGGAAATATTACATTGCGTACATCTTCCAAACCTTTGTCTCTTGAAATAACAGACGACGGTAAAGGTATAGATAAGGAAACGGCAACAAAACTTTTCACTCCGTTTTTTTCAACCAAGCCTAATGGGCAGGGCATAGGATTGATATTTATACGTGAGGTTTTGCAGGCGCATGGATGTTCATTCTCACTTAGAACTTATGCGGATGGTATGACCAGGTTCAGGATCATGTTTTGAGAAGCTGAGTTTTCTCCTCGTTAACTTGTCAACTTGTTTCCTCGTCAACTGATAAACTTAAAAACTAACAAACTTAAAAACTTAAATCTATGTTTATAGTCCACGACACAAACAGACAACGCTTTGTAGCCGAAGTGGATGGTTGCAAAGCATATGTTGACTACACTTTGCATGACGGAGGTTTGGATATCCGCCATACTGTAGTTCCTCAGGAAATAGGTGGTAGAGGAGTTGCCGCTGCCTTGGTGAAAACTGCATATGATTATGCTGTTGCCCAAAATCTTAAAGTAATAGCTACATGTTCATATGCCGTTGTTTGGTTGAAACGGCATCCTGAATATAATGGTTCTCCAAGTGCGGATTATTGTGGAGAAGGAACTTGCGCTTTATAATTGGTATCACCAATAAAGCAAAATTCCTGCAACTCCGGCAAGAAGAATCATCAGAATAGGATGAATTTTGAATTTCCATGTCAGAATAAAGGCGGCTAAGAATATAAGGCCGCTTTTATAGTCTATAAAGTTCTCGTGATTCATAAGCAACAAGGCTGCGGCAGCAATCAATCCGACAGTTACCGGACGAAGGCCTGTAAATGCTGCTTCCACATATTTGTTGTTTTTGAACTTTGCAAAAGCATACGAAATGCCAAGTACAAGAAGAAAAGACGGCAGACAGACCGCAAATGTTGTAAGGCAAGAACCTAGTATGCTGACTGCAGGTGAATATCCTGCATTATGTATGGCTGTATAGCCTATATATGTAGCGCTGTTTATCCCAATTGGTCCCGGTGTCATTTGTGAGATTGCAACAATGTCGGTGAATTCCTGCAAAGATATCCATCCGTAACGGTCCACGACATCTGCTTGAATCAAAGAAAGCATTGCGTATCCGCCGCCGAATCCCAGGATACCGATTTTGAGGTAGACGTATAATAGTTGGAGCCAAATCATAATTTTTGAGTTTTTAAGTTTTTGAGTTTTTAAGTTTATTAGTTGGCGAGGGAACAAGTTGACGAGTTGACAAGGATGATTTTATTTTCAACTTCTCATTTTCCAATTAATAATTCCTCCTGCAATTGCAGCAATAATTATCCATGCCGGTGATATTCCTCCGAGCCAAATTAGTAATGCTGCGCCGATAGGAATTATCAACTGTTTATATGAAAGCTTTATTGAACGAGCTGTGGTGATACAAGGAACAACAATCAATGCTACAACTGCGGGACGCAGACCTTTGAAAGCTTTTTCTACCCATTCGTTATCTTTTACCTGTGTAAAAAACATGGCAATTGCCAGAATGATTAGAAATGATGGAAGAATTGTTCCTAATGCACAGCAAATAGCTCCTTTTGTTTTTTTTAGTCTGTATCCGACAAATATGGAAATATTGACTGCAAAGATACCAGGCAGGGATTGTGTGACTGCAAATACATCTATGAAATCTTGCTTTGTCATCCAGCCTCTGTCCACTACTTCACGCTGTATTAACGGAAGCATGGCATATCCACCACCGATGGTAAACATACCAATACGCATAAAGGTGATAAATAGGGTCCAGTACATTTTGAGTTTTTGAGTTTATTAGTTTTTAAGTTTTTTAGTTGACGAGGAAACAAGTTGACGAGTTGACAAGGCAACAGGAAATAATATATTCCTTCTTGACTCCTCTACTACTATATCTATTTCCCTCTTCCCAAAATCTTATTATAGATTTCATCATCATTGATAATTTTCAATGCTTCATTATAGCTGTCGCTTGCATTGTTGATTATCTGGAAATATTCATTCATATCATATAAATCTCGGGCAATAAGAGCTTTTATCTGTAATTTGATAAGAGCAAGAGATTTGTTGTATTCTTCTTCTTTGAATTCTATTTTTTCTTTTTCAGCCATAGATTTCATATCCTGAAGAATTTCTTCTCCAACTTCAAACTCTTCATTATACTTTGAGAATTTCTTATATTCTTTTTTGAGTTTGTCGCGGTATTTGTCTTCATAGTTCATTGCTGCACGGTTTATTATACCACTAGCAACAAGTTTGCGATGATACGTTGTATATTTTGTGGTATCAACTGGAATAAATACGTCAGGCATAATACCTCCGCCACCATAAACAATACGATTAGTTTCCAATGTGTTGAACTTCATAGAATCCGGGAAATGGATGCTGTCGGCACTAAGAAGTTCTCCTTTGTTATAACGGTTAATTAAATCACGGTCGTATTCATCCTGCTTGCCGTTTTCGTAATGTTTTTGGATACATCTGCCTGTTGGCGTGTAATATCTTGCAACAGTAAGTCTTATCATAGAGCCGTCAGGCAGAGGTATAGGCTTTTGAACCAAACCTTTTCCAAAAGTTCTTCTTCCGACAATAACACCTCTATCCCAGTCTTGTATTGCTCCTGAAAGAATTTCACTGGCACTAGCTGAAGACTCATCAACAAGAATGATTAATTTGCCGTCTTCCAATTCACCACGATATGTAGCTTTGGCTTCTTCTCTTCTTTGTCTTAGTCCTTCAGTATAAACAATCAACTTCTTTTTACTTAGGAACTGGTCTGCAAGTTCGATGGCAATATTAAGATAACCACCGCCATTTCCCTGTAAATCCAAGATAAGGTTTTTCATACCTTTTTTCTTTAGGTTTATCATTGCTTCCTCTATTTCGCTTGAAGAAGAAGCCGCAAATCTGTTCAGTTTTATGTATCCGGTTGATTTATCTGCCATGTAGGCGGCATCCAGACTGTGAACAGGAATTTTACCTCTGGTTATTTTGAATGATATTAATTCATTTTGGTTTCTGCGTTTTACTTTGACGTTTACTTCAGAACCTTTCGGACCACGGAGACGTTTCATAATCTCACTGGTTTTCATTTTTACTCCGGCTATTACAGTGTCGTTAACTGCTACAATTCTGTCTCCAGCCATAATCCCAACTTTTTCCGACGGACCACCTGGAATTACCTGAATCACATAGACCGTATCAGTAAGCATATTGAATTGGATACCAATACCGTCAAAATTACCAACCAGCGGAGTTGTCATTTCTTTAGTTTCTTCTGGATCTGTATAAGTAGAGTGTGGATCCAATTTATCCAACATACCAACTATAGCATCTTCAACGAGCTTGCTCTCGTCTGTTTTATCAACATAAAGATTCTCGATAGCATATAATGCAAGTTGAAGTTTTTTTGCATTCATCTGAGTGGAATTTTGTGCCGACGCAGAGAATATTGAATTTATAATTAACAAAGTAATCAGTAGATGTTTCATTTTGAGTTTTTAAGTTTTTGAGTTTTTTAGTTAGTTGACGAGTTGACAAGTTGACAAGGTTTTCTTCTATCCTTTTTTAGGGGATGGAAGGAAATTAGATACATCTTTCCCGAAATGCAGTAATTCTCTTACTACACTTGAACTGATATGAGCATATTCTGGTTTTGACAACAAAAATATTGTTTCAATTCCTGATATTGATCGGTTTACGTCAGCAATATTTTTCTCATATTCAAAGTCAATAATAGAGCGTATACCTCGTAATATATATGAAGCATTACATTCTTTTGCAAAATCAGTAGTGAGATTACTGTATGCAACAACTTCCACTCTTGAATCACCTTCGTATAAAGATTTTATTGTGGCAATCCTTTCTTCCAGAGAAAAGCAACATCTTTTATTTTCATTAATGCCTATGGCAATTATAACTTTATCACCTATTGATAAAGCTCTTTCAACCAATGATTGGTGACCAACTGTAAATGGGTCGAAAGAGCCGGGAAATAGTATGGTGGACATGTTTTGAGTTTTTAAGTTTGTGAGTTCTTTAGTTTTTAAGTTGACAGTTCTGTTACAACGGAACTGTCTTGTTAACTCGTTCTCTTGTCAAATTGTTACCTGTCTGAGATAATATCTTCTTCGATAACAAGATTGTCTATAATGAAATTCTGTCTTTCCATAGTGTTTTTACCCATATAGAATTCCAGCATTTCTTTTACAGCATCTTCCTTTTTCATTGTTACCTGATCCAGGCGTATATCTTTTCCGATAAAATGGCGGAATTCGTCTGGCGAGATTTCCCCAAGACCTTTGAATCGTGTAATTTCAGGATTCTTTCCTAAAGAATTAATCGCAGCTATACGCTCTTCTTCACTATAACAATAAATAGTTTTCTGCTTGTTTCTCACTCTGAAAAGAGGTGTTTGCAGAATATAAACATGATTACCTTTTATCAGGTCCGGGAAGAACTGAAGGAAAAATGTTATAAGCAGCAAACGTATATGCATACCGTCAACATCGGCATCAGTTGCAATAATTACTTTATTGTATCTTAGTCCGTCAAGTCCGTCTTCTATATTCAGCGCTGCCTGAAGAAGATTAAACTCTTCATTTTCATATACGATTTTCTTTGTAAGTCCGTAACTGTTCAAAGGTTTACCTCGCAAGCTGAAAACGGCCTGGAAGTTTGGATCGCGGCTTTTAGTGATAGAACCGCTTGCAGAATCTCCCTCAGTTATGAAAATACAACTGTCTTCCCTTTGGTCTCCGCGCGCATCATTCAGGTGAATGCGGCAGTCTCTTAATTTCTTATTATGCAGATTTGCCTTTTTTGCTCTTTCTCGCGCAAGTTTTGTTACTCCGGCAATAGCTTTCCTCTCTTTCTCAGATTCAAGTATTTTACGGAGCATAGCATCTGATATATCCAGATTCTTATGAAGAAAGTTGTCAAGTTCCTTTTTGATGAAATCGTTTATGAACTTAGAAACTGTAGGACCTTCAGGACCCATATCTTTTGAGCCAAGCTTTGTTTTTGTCTGGCTTTCAAACACTGGTTCTTCAACCTTTATACTGATTGCAGCAACTATGCCGGCACGTATATCAGAATAGTCGAAGTTTTTGTTGTAATATTCTTTTATAACTCGTCCGATAGCTTCCTTGAAAGCGGAAAGGTGAGTACCGCCCTGAGTTGTATATTGTCCGTTGACAAAAGAATAATACTCTTCTCCGTACTGATTACTATGGGTTATTACCACTTCTATGTCTTCTCCTTTAAGATGGATAGGAGCATAAAGCGGGTCGGTTGTCATATATTCACCTAGCAAATCAACCAGACCATGGCGTGAGAAGAATTTTCTACCATTATAGATGATAGTAAGTCCTGAATTAAGGAATACATAATTCTTCAAAAGACTTTCTATATAAGTTTCCTTATAATGATAATCTTTGAAAATATCTTTGTCAGGAATGAAGAATACTGATGTTCCGTTAGGTTCGTCTGTTGGTGTTATTTCAGATTCTTCAGTTATTATAGCCTTGCTGTATTCAACCCTTTTGCATTCTCCATCTCTGTAGCTTGAAATCAGGAAATAACTACTTAAAGCATTGACAGCCTTAATGCCCACACCATTAAGACCTACTGATTTTTTGAAAGCTTTACTGTCGTATTTTGCACCAGTATTCATTTTGCTTGATACATCGACTACTTTACCTAGAGGAACACCTCGTCCGTAATCTCTTACAGCAACAGTGCCTTCTTCAACTGTAACCTCAATAGTTTTACCGAAGCCCATCATGTATTCGTCGATAGAGTTGTCCAGTACTTCTTTTAGCAGTACATAAATTCCATCGTCGGCATAACTTCCGTCACCAAGTTTGCCGATATACATACCCGGTCTACGACGGATATGCTCCATCCAATCCAGGGTTTTTATGTCTTCGTCATTATAATTTGTGGGCATATGTTTGAATTTTTGAGTTTTAAAGTTTATTAGTCGACGAGCTCAGTCCCTGAGAATTTGCACTCCGTAGTTTAATATGGCAGAATTACAATCCGTATTTCCTAACGGATTTGCAAATTCAAAGTAACTATATCTTACAAGTCTTTTATAAACGCTCTTCTCGTTTTATGATGTTCGCGTTTGAAATAATCCCATTGAGCTTGAACCGCTGCATTAGATTCCAGCTCCGGATTACTTTCAGCGTATTCTACACCTAATTTGTTGTAAATAGGAATAAGGTCATTGAATAAAAGGGCATTGACTCCTTTGCTTTGATACTCAGGTAAAACTCCCATTAGATATAAATCCACTACTTTTGGTTTTGTTTTAAGAGCCTTCAATAAATGAATCCATCCAAATGGGAACAACTTACCTTTAGCTTTTTGCATAGCTCTTGATAAATTTGGAAGAGATATTCCAAAACCAACAACTTCGTCGTCTGCCTCACGTACAATCAATGTTACCAAATCATAGCGAAGCATTGGAATATACATTTTTATATAATAGTCAATCTGCTTTTGTGTAAGTTTTGAAAACCCATACAGAGGAGCATATGAAGCATTAAGAGTTTGGAAAACCTTTTGTGCATATGGCATGATTGCTTTTTCGTTTGTAAACTTCATGATTTTCAAACCATATTTTTTCTTTACGATTTCCCCGATACGCTGGTGCTTTTCAGGAATACCTTCTTTAGGAACGAAAATCTTGAATTCATGCCAATCTTGGTCTTTTGTATATCCCATTCTATCCATTTGTTTTGGATAGTAAGGATAATTGTATATGGTAGCCATAGTTCCCAACTGGTCAAAACCTTCAATAAGCATACCTTCATGGTCCATATCTGTAAATCCTAACGGACCGTGAATCTGCGTCATACCTTTTGAACGTCCCCAGTCTTCCACAGCTTTGAATAGAGCGTCAACAACTTCGTTGTCATCAATGAAATCAACGAATCCGAAACGGACTCTTTTCTGATTCCAGGTTTCGTTACTACCATGATTAATTATACCAGCAATTCTTCCGACAATTTTACCGTTTTTATATGCTAAGAATAATTTTGCGTCACACACTTCAAATGCCGGATTCTTAGCTCTGTCAAGAGTAAGCATTTCTTCCTCAATTAACCCGGGAATATGATACTTATTTCCTTTGTAAAGTTCTATATTGAACTTAACGAATTGCTTAATCTCCTTTTTACTTGTTATTTCTTTTATCTCTACGCTCATGGATTATCAAGTTTGAATGGCAAATTTATGAAAATTATTTTAATATGAGGATAATAGAAAATAAACACTCCTTTATTTTATTGTATTACGCCTTTATTTTATACTTTTGTTTCTTATAATTTAGTATAAAAGAGAATCCTGTATAAAGGGAGTTTTCATGGATGAATTGTTTCTAAATAAAGTAATTTATAAATAATGAAGTATAGTTTATTTTTCTGTTCCGTTTTGTATGGGCTTTTAGCTGTTCTTTCATCCTGTCAGGAAGTACCGGTGGTAAAAGCTGAGCTGTTGAAAGAAATGCAGGCAACTACAGGTGAAGGTGCAATATGGCATTCGGATAGAAAAACATTGTTTTGGGTTGATATTGAGGGTAAGACACTTTATGAATATTCTCCTGAAAGAAATAATAATAGGGAATGGATGTTTGACAGTATGATTTCTACTGTTGTTCCGGAGTCAGACTCAACAGTTGTGGTTGCTTTACAGAATAAGATTGTCCGTTTCAATTTAAACACAGAAGAACAGACCCTTGTCGCTAGAATCCCGACAAATGGAGGTAAACTACGCTGTAATGATGGGAAGTGTGGTCCTTCTGGCCGTTTATGGGTTGGAACTATGGTTCTTGACGGTAAACCGGGCGACGCATCATTATATTGTGTAAGTTCAGAAGGAGAAACAGTTGAAATGCTCAATAATAAAACAATTTCTAATGGCTTGGCTTGGTCTCCTCAGAAAAGATTTATGTATTATATTGATACACCAACTAATAAAGTTGACAGATATCGTTATGATATGTCTGATGTTGAGATTCTTCATGATGGAGTTGCTTTCCATATACCGAAAGAATATGGTTCTCCGGATGGAATGACTGTAGATTCGGAAGGAAATCTTTGGATTGCTCATTGGGGTGGTTCTGGTGTGTATTGTTATAATCCTTATACCGGAGAGTTACTGATGAAAGTTGAGGTTCCTGCTTTGAATGTTACTTCTTGTGCGTTTGGCGGACCGGATTTGGATATGCTTTATATAACTACTGCTCGTTCCGGCCTGACGGAAAAACAGTTGGAAGAATATCCATTGAGTGGAAGTCTTTTTGTCTGCAAGCCAGGTGTAAAGGGAGTTGAAGCTTATAGATTTAAATAATAGTCTGTGGCTTATAAAATAGATTATTTGTTTTGTATTAATTGTTTCCGCTATTAATAAATTTCTAGTACGATGACAAAGAAAAACAAAGGGAAAAAAGATAAAAAGGAGAAGAAAGAGAAGAAAAACTCTTCGAAAAGAATGAAAAAAGACGTAATGATAAATCGCATTGTGTCTTTATTCCAGTCATCTCCTAAAGAACCATTCAATTATAAGCAGGTAAGTAAACTTATCGGTGTAGAGAATCATGTTCAGAAACTCCAGGTCGCTGATTTGCTTTATGATTTGTCTGATTCTGGTTTTATTGTTGAAATAGACCGTGGCAGATATCGCATGAATTCGCTTGGAAATGTAGCTGAAGGTACTTTCGTGAGACGTAGTAACGGTAAAAATTCATTTATTCCGGATAATGGTGAAGCTCCTGTATTTGTAGCAGAACGTAATTCCGGTCATGCAATGGATGGAGATAGAGTGAAAGTTCAGATTTTTGCTAAAAGGAAAGGTGCTGAACCGGAAGGAGAAGTAATCGAAGTGCTGGAAAGTAAAGAGCGTGTGTTTGTGGGTAAATTACAAGTTGCTAAAGGTTTTGCCTTTCTTATTACTGAAAACAAAACTTTGGCAAATGATATTTTTATCCCGAAAGACAAACTTAATGGCGGAAAAAACGGAGACAAAGCTATTGTCCGTATAATGGAATGGCCCGAAGGTGCAAAGAATCCTTTAGGTGAGGTTGTTGATGTTCTGGGAAAAGCTGGTCAGAATAATGCTGAGATGCACGCAATATTGGCAGAATTCGGTTTGCCTTATAAGTATCCGGAAAATGTAGAAAAAGCAGCCGACAGAATTTCTGATGTAATTACTGAGGAAGAAATCGCGAAACGCGAAGATTTTCGTAAAGTTCTTACTTTTACAATTGACCCGAGAGATGCAAAGGACTTTGACGATGCCTTGTCTTTCCGTATTCTTGATAACGGAAATATCGAAGTTGGTGTTCATATTGCCGATGTAACATATTATGTTCATCCTGAAAGTGTAATAGATAGAGAAGCTTTCAGTCGTGCAACTTCAGTGTATCTTGTGGACAGAACTATTCCTATGTTGCCGGAAAGGCTTTGCAATCAGATTTGCTCACTTCGTCCGGATGAAGAGAAACTTTGTTTTTCTGCAATATTTGAAATGAACGAAAAGGCAGAAGTTCTGAAATCACGTATATGCAGGACTGTGATTAAGAGTGACCGCCGTTTTACATATGAAGAAGCTCAGCAGGTAATTGAGACTGGTGAAGGAGACTGCAAAGAAGCTATATTGTGTCTTGATAAACTTGCTAAACAGCTTCGCGAGAAACGATTCGCTAACGGTGCTATAAACTTTGACCGTTATGAAGTCAAATTCGAAATAGACGAGAATGGCAAGCCTACGAGTGTATATTTCAAGGTCTCAAAAGATGCAAACAAGCTGATTGAAGAATTTATGCTTCTTGCAAACAGAACTGTTGCCGAGTTCGTTGGCCGTCCTCCGAAAGGAAAGACAAAGAAAACATTTGTTTATCGTATACATGAATTGCCGGATCCGGAAAAGATGCAGAATTTTGCATCGTTTATTCGTCGTTTTGGATATAATCTTAAAACAGAGGGTACAAAGAGTGACGTTTCAAAAGGTATAAATAATCTTTTGGATAATGTTCAGGGAAAGCCGGAAGAGAATCTTATCGAAACTGTTGCTATCAGAGCAATGCAAAAGGCTCGTTATTCCACAGATAATATTGGTCACTATGGTTTGGCTTTCGATTATTATGCTCATTTCACATCACCAATCCGCCGTTATCCTGATATGATGGTTCATCGTCTGTTAGAAAAATATCTTGCAGGTGGACGAAGTGTGGTGAAGAAAAAATATGAAGACATGTGTGACCATTGTTCGTCAATGGAACAGGTGGCAGCAAATGCTGAACGAGCTTCAATAAAATATAAACAGGTTGAGTTTATGAGTGATAAGCTCGGTCGTGTTTACGACGGTGTGATTTCTGGAGTTACAGAGTGGGGCTTGTATGTCGAACTTAATGAAAACAAATGTGAAGGTCTTATCCCAATGCGAGATTTGGATGATGACTTCTATGAGTTTGATGAAAAGAACTATTGTCTGATAGGAAGACGTAAAAAACGTCAGTATCGTTTGGGTGACCCAATAACAATCAAGGTTGCTCAAGCAAATCTTGAGAGAAAACAGCTGGATTTCCAACTTGTTGAATAAATATTTATAAACTCAAATTATATGAAACAATTCTTTAAGACTATGTTGGCTTCCACAGTCGGAGTCTTCATTGCTATGGGAATCATTATTTTCATAATGATTTCTGTATTTGCTGGTATGTTGGTATCAAGTTCGAGCAGCACTGCTTATACTCCTAAACCGAACACAGTTCTTAAACTGGATTTGCGTGGAGTTCTTGCCGAACAGGTTCAGGAAAATCCTTTCTCATCAATTTTGGGAGAAGATGTAGAAAAACTTTCGGTTGCAGATATTGTTAAAGCAATCCGAAAAGCAAAAGATTGTCCTGAGATTGTTGGTATTTATATGAATGCAAGTTCGTTGTCTGGAGGTTTTGCTTCAATGGAAACAATAAGACGTGAACTTGAAAGCTTCAAGGAAAGTGATAAGTTTATTGTTGCATATTCAGATGCCTATACTCAAGGAACATATTATTTGTCAAGTGTGGCAGATTCAATCTTCCTTAATCCTCAAGGTTCTGTAGCATTGACAGGTTTGTCTTCTCAAGGAGTATTCTTTACTGGTTTGGCCGAAAAACTTGGGGTTAAATACGAGATTTTCAAAGTCGGTACATTCAAAAGTGCTGTTGAACCATATATGTTGAAGGAATTCAGTGACGCAAATCGTGAGCAGCTTACATCTTTCTTAAATGATATTTGGTATCATATACTTGAAAATGTTTCAAAATCTCGTTCTGTAGATATCGAGACTTTGAACAAATATCTGAATGAAGGTTTGGCTATGGGTGAAGCTGAAAATGCTTTGCAATATAAGCTTGCTGATGCTTTGTCATATCGTCATGATGCAGAAAACTCCGTAAAGCGTTTGGCAGGTCAGGATGTTGATGGAAAACTTAAGTCGGCTTCTGTTAAAAATATGCTGAATATTGTTGAAATGCCGGAAACGAATGAGGATAAGGTTGCAATCCTATACGCAGAAGGTTCAATTATGCCTGAATCTGCACAAAGCACTATGAGTGGTGAAGCTCTTATCACTGAAAAAATGGTTGATGAGATATACAAGTTAAAGGGTGATAAAAGTGTGAAAGCTGTGGTTTTCCGTGTAAATTCTCCTGGTGGAAGTGCGTATATTTCTGAACAGATATGGAAAGCTGTTGTAGATTTGAAGGCTGAAAAGCCTATTGTGGTTTCAATGGGTGATTATGCAGCTTCAGGCGGTTATTACATTTCTTGTGCAGCTAATAAAATAGTTGCAGAACCGACAACTCTTACTGGTTCAATTGGCGTGTTCGGAACTTTCCCAGTTTTGGCAGGAACTATGGATAAAATAGGAGTTACTACAGATGTAGTAAAGACTAACAATTTTGCCGATATGGGAAATATGCTTCGTCCTATGCGTGATGATGAGCGTGTCCTTATACAGCGCAGCATTGAGCGTACTTATGATTTGTTCCTTACTCGTTGTGCCGACGGAAGAGGAAAATCAAAAGAAGCTATTGATGAGATTGGTCAAGGTCGTGTATGGACTGGAGCTCAGGCTTTGGAAAGAGGTCTTGTAGACAGACTTGGTGGCGTTGATGTCGCAATTGAAGAGGCTGCTGCTCTGGCAGGAATAACAAAATATAATATTTTTACGGCTAATAAACCTAAAGACTTGATTACAGAACTTATGGAAAGTATGAAAAGCGATGCGGAAATGTCGTTTAGCAGATATTTTATGTCTTCAGAAGAATTAAATATCATGAACGCTATTCGTGAAGCTAAAGCTGTAAAAGGTATCCAGGCAAGAATGCCTTTCACTTATCAAGGCTTGTAATCATTTTGACTTACGTGCTATGTTGCTCCGCAATCTGCTTAAAGATTGCGGAGTAATTTTTAAGTATGAAGCTATATATTTTAAAGGAACATGTTGGAATAGTTCCGGTCGTTCATTAAGTAGAGTTAAATATCGCTCTTTCGCACGAAAATCTCCTCCTGTCAGAATTTCCTGATCAATGTATAAAAATTGACGTTCAAACAATTTCCTTCCAATGTTTGCATTCTCTATTGACTGATAAAAATAATCCTCTAAATCGGTTTTGCTTATTTTGTACAAAATGCTGTTGCTTAGAGCTTCGACATATATAAGAGAATTTTCGTTCGCAACATAACCCCAAGTTGACATAACAGCTTCGCCTTCGATAGCGAACCAAAGAGTAGTATCTACTCCATCCTGATAATAATAACCTCTCCAGCAACCTTCTGCTATTAGAAAAAAATCAGTATTCTTTTCGCCTGGTCTTACCAGAATTTCTCCTTTCTGAAAATGTACTTTTTCCATTCTCCGGACTAATTCAATACCGCTTTTTAAAGGAACGTTATAATAGTTGCAGAATTTTGTTAGAAATTTATCAGTCATAATTTCAGAAGTTTGGTATTTTAATTATAGGTGCAAATTTAGCCTAAAAAAATCTCTTTACCTTTTATCCTTTCATCGTGAAATTACTATTGGAGATAACAAAAATATTATTCGGATGAAAAAAATCTGGGGTCGGACTAAATTTTCCGTAGGTTCGGTCCTATTTCAGCGTGGGACAATATATATTTTGACGTAGGTTCGGACCTATTCAGATAATTATATTGTGGAATTATAGTATTTTAAAATGTGTATTTTTTTATCAATTCCGAATTTTTCTGAATGTATAACAATATAATGTTGGTTACGATAGTGATTTATAAATAAAGAATTGTATCTTTGTTGCGATTCAAGTAAATTGAAATTTAAAATATTCATTAGTGGTTTTTACTCATAAAAGTTTGTTAACCTTTTAAAAGAAAAGGTCCCTCTGTGACAGAGCGACCTTTTTGTTTTTTTACGGCAGATAGAAATAATTTCCCGATCCAGTGTTATGCCACATCCAGAAAGGTCCGTCGTTAGTCCATATCAATTGTCCCATTTGTTGTATGTAGATGAAGAACAATGCAGTGCAAATCAACCACAGAACTAATAGAACCCATTTCGCTCCTGTTGGCATAGGTTTCCATTTAAACAGATATACACCTATAATATAAATAAGTGATATCACCGGAATTCCAATCATCAGCATAGTTCCGATAGAATATAATACTGCAGCTCCTGTTGTAATATCTCCATTAAGTAAGTCTATACCGAAAGGTGATATGTGGTAGAGAAAACTTGTACCACCGATAAGAAGAGAGAAGAACACAATGAATAGAACTAACAGGATTATACACAGAACAGGTAACAGTATGATTCCGGCAGCAACAGCAAATATCTTTAGTACAACTCCAATTACTTGAACGAAAATATCTGCTATTTTCTGTAATCCGCTTCTCCCTTCTCCGGATTTCGCATAATTGTTTATGTGGTCACTGACTTTCTCGAATCCGTCGGTAACTGTTTTCCCTATGTTTTCAATGGTGATTTTTTCACCACGCATCTGTAATCTTTCAGTAGCAGTGTGTGCTATAGGCATAATAATCCAAAGAACCAAATATATAGGAATTATGTAGCCGAAGAAAATCATTGCAAAGAATATAATTCTCAAAGCAGTTGGGTCCCAACCGAAATATGCAGCAATACCACCGCAAACGCCTCCGATAATTTTATTGTCCGGATCGCGCATAAGTCTTTTTTTGTAGTTCGAGCTTTCATGTTGGGCTTGAGTATGGCTTTCTGAATTATTGCACTCTTCTTCTTCGAATATTTCTTCAGGTTTTCCCATACGTTTGATAACATCCTCAACCTGTTCAATAGTGATAACTTCGTATCCCAAACGTATTCTTTCATTAAATAATTCCGCGAATCTCATTTCGAAATCGTTCATTATTTCTTCAGAACCTTCTTCTTTTTGGAAATGTATTCTCAGATTCGACAAATATTTGTCTAACAGCTGATACGCATCTTCATCTATGTGGAAAACACTGCCGCCTAAGTTGGCTGTAACTGTTTTTTTCATTGTATGATAGTTTTTAGTTGTTTTTAATATGGTTTATGGTATCGTTGATTTCCTGCCAGGCAGATTCAAGTTCACCTAAAAATACTTCTCCATCGGATGTCAGTTCATAATACTTCCTTGGAGGACCTTGAGTTGATTCTATCCATTGATAGCTTAACAAACCACCGTTTTTCAAACGGGTGAGGAGTGGATATAGCGTACCTTCAACTACTATGAGCTTGGCTTCCTGCAGTTTTTGTATTATATCTGAAGTGTAGGCAGGCTCTTTTCGAAGTAGAAGGAGAATGCAATATTCCAATGTCCCTTTTCGCATTTGTGATTTAACATTTTCCGCATTCATATCTACTGGTGTTTTTATTCTGTAGCAAATATATGTAATACTTGTGTACTATGTTATACATACTACCTTAAATTATCTTTATTTAACATATAAATTGCATAAAGCTCTGGAAAATTGCACAAAAAGCTCGATTGTGTGTAAAAATAATCTTATCAGTCCCTTTTGTTTGTTTTAAAATTGTACTTTTGCAGAAAATTAAAAATTTTAATTATTATGGTTTATCACCACTTTGCCGAGATGATTCATCGTCAGGCAGAAAAATATGGAAATCGTGCGGCATTGAAATATCGTGATGCGGTTTCTGGAAATTGGTTGAAAATATCTTGGAATGATTTTTCAGAAAAAGTCAGATTAACAGCTGAAGCTTTAGCTGAATTTGGAGTTGAGGTGCAGGAAAATATTGGAGTATATTCTCAGAATATGCCGCAGTGTTTGTATGCTTATTTTGGTATTTACGGTAACCGTGCGGTTGATGTGCCAATGTATGCAACAAGCTCTCCATCACAAATTGCTTTTATAGTTGAAGATGCACAGATACATACATTGTTTGTAGGTGAGCAGCTTCAGTATAATAATGCATTTATTGTTCAGCGTCAGTTGCCGAACATATTAAAGCGCTTGGTTATTTTTGATTCTTCAGTAAAACTGAATCCTGAAGATAAGACTTCTGTTTATTTTGACGACTTTATCCGTTTGGGAGACAATGCACATGCAGAAAGTACAGTGAAAATACGTACTAATCAGGCTTTGCCGACTGATACTGCAACAATAATATATACTTCCGGAACTACAGGACAGCCAAAGGGTGTTATTCTTACTCATGCAAATTATCTTGAAGCTATGCGTACGCATGAAATAAGAATCCCTCAAATTACAGATAAGGATACTTCAATGTGCTTCTTGCCTTTAACCCATATTTTTGAGAGAGGTTGGACTTGTGTCTGTCTTACAAGAGGTGCTTTGGTGGCTATAAATCATGACCCGAAAATGATTCAAAAGACATTACCGGAAGTCAGACCGACAGCTATGAGTAATGTTCCCCGTTTTTGGGAAAAAGTATATATAGGAGTACAGGAAAAGATAGAGAAATCTTCTCCTTTCATGCAGAAAGTATTCAGAAATGCTATAGCTGTAGGCCGTGAATATAATTTGGATTATAAAAGAAAAGGATTGAAAGCTCCGGCTGCATTGAGCGCTAAGTTCCATTTTTATGATAAAACTGTTTTTTCTTTGTTGAAAAAGGTACTTGGAATACAGCGTGGCAGATTTTTCCCTGTTGCAGGTGCTCCTCTTTCAGAACATGTTGCTGAGTTTTTGCTTTCAGTTAATATACCTATTAAGTACGGTTACGGACTTAGTGAAACAACAGCTACTGTTTGTTTTTGGCCTGAAGAAAATTATGAGGTTTCTTCCATTGGTAAGATTATGCCGGATTTGGAGGTGAAAATTGATCCGGATAATAATGAGATTCTTGTCAAGGGAAAAACTGTAATGGCTGGATATTATAAACGTCCTGAAGAGAACAAAAAGAGCTTTACTGAAGATGGATTTTTCCGTACTGGTGATGCTGGTCGCCTTGAAAATGGTAATTTATATTTTACTGAGAGAATAAAGGATTTGTATAAGACTTCGAACGGAAAATATATTGCACCTCAAGCTATAGAGCTGAGCATTTCAAGTGATGTGTATATTGAGCAGGTAGCAGTAATTGGTGATGAACGTAAATTCGTAAGTGCCCTTATAGTTCCTAACATAGCTTTACTTAAGGAATATGCTGCCGAACAGAATATATCTTATGAAAGTGACGAAGAATTACTTTCAAACAACTTGATATATAAGAAAATTGAATCACGAATAGAGGAAAGGCAGAAGCATTTGGCAGGATTTGAAAAAATAAAGCGTTTTACACTTCTATCTAAACCATTCTCAATGGAAGGAGGAGAGTTGACAGATACTCTTAAAATACGTAGACGAGTTGTTTTGCAGAAATATGCAAAAGAAATAGAAGCGATGTATGCAGAGTGACATTCTAAACAAACAGTTTAAGTTTAATATGATTATATAATTAAATTATAGGTAATATGCATAAGGCGTAAAGTCAATTTTGACTTTGCGCCTTTTTTGTTTACCTATATTATTATGATGTGTTTTATACACGTTTTATGTCTTTATTTATAAGTTTTGTCGATGAAATAACCCCATTGGACGAGTTTGTTTGTAACCCGTATTTGCCCAGATTAATTTTGCTTTCGAAAAGAAGATAATATGGAGATGAAACAAATAGGGTTCGTTTTGTTGGTAGTATGGTTAAGTTTATTCAACTCGAAGCAGGTGAAGGCTCAAGAGCAACCAGATGTTTGGACCTTGCGTTCTTGTTTGGATTATGCATTGCAGAATAACATCCAAATAAAGAAAAGTAAAGTGGCGCATGAATCAGGTTTGGAAGATACGGAGCAGGCAAGAGCACAATTGTTCCCGAGTCTTTCCGCTTCAGTTACACAGGGATATGTAAATTATCCTTCATCAGAAGCTGCAACCAACAATAGTTATAGCGGAAATTATTCCGTAAGTGCAAACTGGACATTGTTTGATGCAGGTAAGCGCTATCAGGCATTGAAGCAACAACGTATCCAGAATGAGGTAGATGAATTATCTATCGAACAGAGCGAGAATGATATACAGATTGCTATTGTTCAGACATATCTGCAAGTTATGTATGCGATGGAATCTGTAAGGATTAATGAGAATACTGTTGAGGTTTCGAAAGCGCAACGCGATCGAGCTATTGAGATGTTGAAAGTTGGGTCTATTTCGGCAGTTGACTTGGCACAATTGGAAAGTCAGTATAGTACTGATAAATACCAGCTGGTAGTTGCTCAAACGAATTTGGACAATTATCGCTTGCAATTGAAGCAGCTGCTCGAGCTTGATATCACAGATGAGATGAAGTTCTCCATGCCGGAGATTAGTGATGATGAGGTAACGGTTCCTTTACCAGAAAAGACTGTGATATATTCTACTTCTTTGGCTGTTATGCCGGAGGTGAAAAGTGGCGAGTTGGCTGTCGAAATTGCTGAACTTGAGAAAAAGAAGGCTAAAGCTGGATTTTTCCCTACAATATCATTGAATGCCGGAATAGGAACAGGACATCTTTCAGGTACTGACTATACTTATGGAAGTCAGATATGGAACAAATTCAATGAAAGCATTGGTTTGACATTAAGTATACCAATTTTTTCAAACAGAGAACATAAAACTGCTTATAATAAAGCTAAACTTGCTGTAACAACCAGTACGCTTAATTTACTGGATACACAAAAAGAACTGTTGAAAACGGTAGAAAGTATTTATCTTGATGCGACTTCTTCGCAAAATCAGTTCCTTTCTGCCAAAGAGAAACTTTCATATTTGCAGCAAAGTTATGATTTGATAGAACAACAGTTTTATTTAGGTTTGAAAAATACTTTGGAATTGTTGACTGAGAAGAATAATCTTCTTAATGCACAGCAGGAAGTATTGCAAACGAAATACATGGCTATTATGAGTATGGAGCTTCTGAATATTTATCAGAAGAAGCCTGTAAAGGTCTCCATATAACCACTAATGATATTCACTCCACTCTCTTTTGAATGACTCCGCAACCTTCGGGTTGCGGAGTTTTATAAAAACAGATAAAAATAATAACTATAAATATTTATGAATAAGAAGAAAGCTCTTATTGGTGCCGCCATTGTGATTGTTGTGGCAGGTGCTTATTTCTTGTTCGCTGGAAAAAAAACAAGAAATACTGTGAGTCTGGAAACTGCAAAAGTTACCAGAACTTCAATTTCAAATGTTGTTACGGCAACCGGAACGGTTGAACCTGTTACGGAAGTTGAAGTAGGTACACAGGTGTCAGGCATAATAGACAAACTATATGCCGATTATAATGATGTGGTTAAAGCTGGTCAACTGATCGCCGAAATGGATAAGGTCAATCTTCAGGCCGAGTTGAATTCTGCCAGTGCTCAGTTAGCTAGTAGCAAGACTGAATATGAATACCAACAGAAAAATTATGCCAGAAGTAAGGTGCTGTATGAGAAAAAGTTGATAAGCGATTACGATTACGAAACGGCTACATATAATTACGAAAAGGCAAAAGCGGCTTATGATCAAAGTCAGGCTGCAATGGTGAAAGTTCGTCGAAACTTGGAATATGCAACCATAACAAGTCCTATTGATGGTGTTATTATCAGCAAAGCGGTTGAAGAGGGACAGACTGTTGCAGCAGGATTTGAAACTCCTACATTGTTTACTATTGCTGCCGATCTTACAAAAATGCAGGTTATAGCTGATGTTGATGAGGCTGATATAGGAGGAGTAAAAGAAGGCCAGCGAGTTACATTTACTGTTGATGCATATCCTGAAGATGTATTTGAAGGAACAGTTTCTCAGGTGCGTCTTGGTGAAAGCTCTGATAGTTCAACTTCAGCTTCGTCTTCAAGTTCAACATCTACGGTTGTAACTTATGAGGTAGTAATTACAGCGGAAAATCCGGATTTGAAGTTGAAACCACGTTTGACAGCTAATGTAACAATATATACTATGGAACGTCAGAATGTATTGACTGTGCCGAACAAGTCTTTACGTTTTGTTCCGGATATGCAGCTGTTACAGGAAATAGGTTTGGTTGCCGACAATTCTAGTTTGTCAGATTCTGCAGGAAAAAGAATGGTATGGGTAAAACAAAATAATGTTCTAAAACCTCAGATTGTTGAAGTCGGAACAAGTGACAGTAATGTATCTGAAATAAAAGAAGGATTAGCAGAAGGAGATGAAGTTGCTGTTGAAATATCTTCTGTAATGCCTATGGTTCAGGAAGCCCAGTCTGAACGAAGTCCGTTTATGCCTGGCCCTCCGGGAGGAAATAAGAAAGGAAAATAAGTGGAGAATTTATGAAAGAGATAATAAAACTTGACAATATTCGCAGAGACTTTATTGTAGGAGACGAAGTCGTTCATGCATTGCGAGGTGTTTCTTTTACTATATATGAAGGTGAGTTTGTGACTATAATGGGAACTTCAGGCTCTGGTAAAAGTACTTTGCTGAATACGCTTGGTTGTCTGGATACACCAACTAGTGGTGAATATTATCTCGATGGTGTATCTGTCCGGACAATGGGAAAAAGAGCGAGAGCAACATTGCGGAACCGGAAGATTGGCTTTGTTTTTCAGAATTATAATCTTTTACCAAAAACGACTGCTATCGAGAATGTAGAATTACCATTGATGTATAATCCGTCTTTCAGTGCAGTTGAACGTAGGGAGAAAGCCATTGCGGCTTTGATTGCAGTCGGATTAGGAGATCGTCTTAATCATAAGAGTAATCAGATGTCTGGTGGTCAGATGCAGCGTGTTGCTATCGCAAGAGCTTTAGTAAATGATCCTGCAGTAATTCTTGCCGATGAAGCAACAGGAAACCTTGATACAAGAACAAGTTTTGAGATTCTTGTATTGTTCCAGAAACTTCATGCTGAAGGCAGAACAATAATATTTGTAACTCACAATCCTGAGATTGCACAATATAGCAGCCGTAACATTATGTTGCGTGACGGACATATTACTTCCGACGTTAAGAATGATAATATATTAAGTGCGGCTGAAGCTTTGGCTGCTTTGCCTAAGAGCGATGATTAAATAAGAAAAGGAAATGAATACGATAAATCTATTGAAAATAGCAATACGAGCTTTGGCAAACAATAAGCTAAGAGGCTTTCTAACTATGCTTGGTATCATCATTGGTGTAGCTTCAGTTATCACCATGCTTGCTATCGGACAAGGTTCGAAAAAGAGTATTCAGGCAGAAATCAGCGAGATGGGTTCTAATATGATTATGATTCATCCAGGAGGAGATATGGTGGGTGGTGTTCGTCAGGATGCTTCCAGCATGGAGACTTTGAAACTTAAGGATTATGAAGATATAATAAATGAAACTCGTTATGTCGCTGCTGTATCCGCTTCAGTAAATAGTAGTGGACAAGCTATTTATGGTTCAAACAATGCTCCGACAACAGTATATGGTATATCTCCGGATTATATGGAAATCAGGAGATATAAAGTTGAAGAAGGAGAAATGTTTACAGAAAAAGATGTAACAACAGCTGCTAAGGTTTGTGTTATAGGAAAAACAATTGTTGACAATCTTTTTACTAATGGAGAGAATCCTGTAGGAAAGATTATCCGTTTTCAGAAAATACCTTTTCGCGTTATTGGTGTCTTGGAAAGCAAAGGTTATAACACAATGGGTATGGACCAGGATGATTTGATACTTGCTCCATATACTACTGTGCAGAAACGTCTTCTTGCAATTACTCATTTACAGGAAATAGTATGTTCAGCTTTACAAGAACAATATACCGAACAAGCCATGGATGAAATTTCAGAAATACTTCGCCGCAATCACAAGCTTAAACAAGGAGATGATGATGATTTTACAATTCGTAGTCAGCAAGAGCTAAGCAATATGTTGACAAATACGACTGATATGTTGACTGTTTTGCTTGCGGCTGTGGCGGGTATTTCTCTTTTAGTCGGAGGTATTGGTATTATGAATATAATGTATGTTTCTGTAACCGAACGAACTCGTGAAATAGGCTTGAGAATGAGTATTGGCGCAAAAGGTATTGATATTCTTGCCCAATTCCTTATTGAGTCAATCCTTATAAGTGTTACAGGTGGTTTGATAGGTGTTCTTTTGGGAGTTGGTTCAGCTTTATTGGTAAATCAGGTGGCACATTTCCCGATTTATATACAACCGTGGAGCGTTATTCTGTCATTTGCTGTATGTACTGTTACCGGTGTTTTCTTCGGATGGTATCCGGCAAAGAAAGCTGCAGATTTAGACCCTATAGAAGCCATACGTTATGAATAATCTTATTAAATTAGCACGATAAAAAGAAACATTTTATGGTAACGGAACAGAATACATATACAGGTTCAAGTAAAAATGTGAAGCGAATAGGTGGTATCATACATATTGTAGCTTGGGGAATATTGTTTGGCTTGCCTTTTTTCTTCACAGGAAGAGAAAATGAATCAGTGACTATTGAGAGTTATACTCGATTTGTTCTTGTTCCATTATCATTTATGTTTGTTTTTTATGTGAATTATTTTGTGCTTGTTCAGCGTTACTTGTTTTCAAAGCAGACTCTAAGCTTTTTCCTTGCCAATGTCATTCTGATTGCTTTTACGATGATACTGGTTCATTTTATTATGCAGATTATACCAGATTCTTTACAAGAATGCCGACCTCATAGGGAACCTCAGTTAAGGAATATTATTGGTTTTTTCTTTGGCAATATAATGCTTTATATTTTAGTGTCTGCTCTAAGTGTGGCAATCCGAATGACGGACAGATGGTATAAAACTGAAGCAGTAAGAAAAGAATTGGAAAGGAGCCGTTCCGAAGCGGAACTTCAGAATCTGAAAAGTCAGCTTAATCCTCATTTCTTGTTTAATACATTAAATAATATATATAGTCTGATTGTTTTCAGTCCTGAACGGGCTCAGGATGCTGTTCATGATTTGAGCAGGTTGTTGCGTTATGTTCTTTATGAAAGTTCTCACCCCAAAGTCCTTTTGGAAAAAGAGCTTGATTTTATTAGTAATTATGTAGAACTGATGCGAATCCGTCTTCCAGAACATGTCAGACTTTCTACAGATATTGATCGAGAATCTTCAACAGGTGTTTTTATTGCTCCTTTATTATTTATTTCTCTTATTGAGAATGCATTCAAACATGGAGTTAGTAATAATAAGCCTTCATTTATTGATATGTCGATAAGAGTTGATGGAGGAAAACTTATTTGTAGAATAGAAAACAGTTCTTTTCCAAAAGAAAGTAAAGATAAAAGTGGTTCCGGAATTGGGCTTGTAAACTTGAAGAAAAGATTGGCTCTTCTTTATCCCGGAAATTATTCTTTTACATCAGAACAGAGAGGAGAGAATTATTTTAGTGAGTTAATCTTGTCTATTTAAAGAAGTTGATGTGTTGATAATGTTATTTATCTCAACTCAAAAACTCAAAAACTTAAAAATGCAATATGATTTTAACTTGTGCAATTATTGACGATGAGCCTTTAGCCGTTAGTTTGCTTGAAAGCTATGTGAAAAAAACACCATACCTTTCTTTGAAGGGTAAATATAACAGTGCTCTTAATGCTCTTTCAGAGTTAAATGAGAATCCTGTAGACCTTTTGTTTCTTGACATTCAGATGCCGGAGCTTAATGGTATGGAATTCTCAAAGATTATAACACCTGAAACAAGAATTATTTTTACAACGGCATTTGAACAATATGCTCTTGATAGCTATAAAGTAAATGCATTGGATTATCTGTTGAAACCAATCAGTTATTCAGATTTTCTTAAATCTGCGCAAAAAGCTTTACAATGGTATGAATTGGTTCGCCGTCCGTCATCAGATGGCCAGTCATCCTCTACAAAAGATGAAGTTGACAGCATATTTATAAAAACGGAATATAAATTGGTCCAGGTTGATTTGCGAAAAGTCCTATATATAGAAGGCTTGAAAGATTATGTAAAAATATATATTGAAGACGAACCGCATCCATTGCTATCTTTGATGAGTATGAAGGCAATGGAAGATTTATTGCCTGCAAGCCGTTTTGTCCGTGTTCATCGTTCGTTTATTGTACAGCCGGAAAAGATAAAAGTGATAGAACGTAACCGTATTGTGTTCGGTAAGGAATATATACCTATTTCGGATAATTATAAACAGAAGTTCTACGATTTCCTTTCGCAGCGTTCTATATTTTTAGCCAAGCAATAAAGATTATAATTTATCAGTCAAAATATGGTTCGGATGTATTCCAGCATGGGCTCGATCTCAGTTCAATTTGGGTTCGGTCCCATGCTGAGTTAGGTCCGGATATATTGGGGCTTATTTCCTTAATATTAAAAAATATTATTCAGGAGATTTCCCATTTGCTTGGTCATTTCGCTGCTCTTACCTTTATATTGATTTATAAGGAAAACAACAGAATATGTTTTTTCTCCTTCATCTATATAGCCGGCATAGCCTTTTACACCACTCATACTTCCGCTTTTTAGTTTTGCTTTGCCTTGGAGTTCCGTTCCTTTCATGAAATTACGGACTGAGCCGCTTATACCGGCAGCAGGTAATGATTCAACGAAAATTTTTCCGTATTTTTCGTCTTTATACATTATTGTCAGTAATTTTCCCAAAAATGCTGTTGTTATCTTGTCTGTTGGAGCCAGACCGCTTCCGTCGTACATTACAAGTTCAGAAACATCCAGGCCTTTACTTTTCCAGTAATCTTTTATTATGTTTATTCCTTTATTGAATGAAGAAATAACTTCTCCTTTTTGAGCTTTATAGGAAAGGCCGATAGTCTTGATTATAGCATCTGCATAAAGATTATGGCTGGCATGGTTTGTTACTCGGACTATTTCTGCCATGGTAGGAGAATAGGTGCTTATTATTTCTGTTCTTTTGTTGCTGCTCCATTTCCCTTGTTCTTTCAGAATTCTATAGCACGAAGCTGCTTTGTCAGTTGATATTCCGTTCTTCTTAAGTTCTCTTTCCAGATATTGTGCAACGAAAAGAGCCGGATCAGGAATATCGCCTTTCAATGTTATTGATTCTTTATTTGCCGGAACCGCACCATATATATATCTTTCTTTACTGAAAGGTGTGCCTAAAATATATGTACTGTCACTTCTGACTTGTGCGGATTTCAGATAATTATGAAATGTAGTTACAGCTTTCTCAGGACTACAGCTGATTATTTTAGGCTTTGAACCGGGATTTCCTGAACGCAACTGCAATTTGTACATATTGTCGAAAACAGACAAGCCGTAGCTTCCGGCTCCGTAATAACTTCCCATGTCTTCATAAACCCATTTCAATGACAAACCTTCAGAATCAAAGATACTTTCGTCGGCAATAACTGCTCCGGTTATATTTTTTATCCCTAATTGTTTGATTGCGCTTATCCATTCATTTATAAATTCTTTTGACTCCGGGGCAAAATGAGAAGAGCCTAAAGTCGGATCTCCGCTACCTTTTATATAAATATTACCATGCAGAACACCTTCTTTAATTATGCCGTCGTAACTTATGCTTGTCTTGTATCTGAAGTCACTGCCAAGAATGTCTAATGCTCCGGCTGTAGTTACAAGCTTCATTAATGAAGCCGGAGTAAGCATAATTTCATTATTAAGTTCACAAATTGTTTTATCCGAGTTAATATCATGGATATAACATGAAAAAATCGCTCCTTCAGCAAATGGTTTATCATTGAATGTCTTTATAGGACTAAGATTTTGGGCATTTACAATAGCAAGATTGTAATATATAAATAATAGGTATAAAAATTTCTTTATTGTCATCATACTTTGTATATCTTTGTAAAAAACAAAGATAGTGAAAGGTGAGAGGAGAGCAAAATAAAAAACTTGTTTTTGATTTTTGCTATTCCGAGCCGAATCTTATTTTATTTAAAGATAATGAAAATATAATGGATTCCATGTTCGACAGACCGTTTACATTTGACCGTGTTGTGCGCATAATGTTCAGCTTGGCCATAATAGCAGGTATAATTTATTTGATAGCTGTTTTAAAAAATGCATTACTGCCATTTTTGATAGCTTGGCTTATGGCATATATGATGCAGCCGTTTGTGAAGTTCTTCCAATATAAACTTAAGTTGAAGAATCGTATATTGTCAATAGTTGCAGTACTTTTCTCTTGCCTACTTATTGCATCACTTTTAGTGGTGATGGTAATTCCTTCAATTATTCAGGAAGCAGACAAAACTTTGGTTTTGTTGACTTCTCATCAACCGGGAGATAGTCATATACCGTTTATTCCTAAGTCATGGATAGATTATCTTGAACAGAATTGGGATATAGTCCAGTTGATGGATTTGGTTAGTAAAGAAAATATTATCAATGCCTTCAAGCAGATAGCTCCCAAAATGTGGTATATACTATCCAACACTTTTTCAGTGTTGTTTAGTGTTACCATTGTATTTGTAATATTCCTCTACTTTATATTTATATTGATAGACTACGAACGTATAGCCAGAGGTTGGATGCGTCTTATCCCTGTTCGTTACAGACCTTTTGTGTCAGGTTTGGCTTTTGATGTTGAACAGAGTATGAACCGTTATTTCCGAGGTCAGTCTTTGATAGCTTTATGTGTAGGAGTTTTATTGGCAATAGGGTTTAAAATAATAAATTTCCCTTTAGCTGTCACTCTTGGGCTATTTATTGGTTTTCTTAATCTTATACCATATTTGCAGACTATCGGTATTATACCTATGGTTTTGCTTAGTTTACTTAAATCTGCTGAGACTGGTGAAAACTTCTGGATTATATTTGGCTTATCTTTGTTAGTTTTAGGAATTGTCCAGACAATACAGGATTTATATCTTACTCCGAAGATAATGGGAAAGGCAATGGGGCTTAATCCTGCAATAATATTATTGTCTTTGTCTATTTGGGGAACGTTGTTAGGGTTTATAGGTTTGATTGTTGCTTTGCCATTGACAACACTTTGTTTGTCTTATTATAAGAGGTTTATTTTGTCCGAAAATATTGATGTTCAAATGGAAACTGATGAGGATAAAATACCTTTACAAGAAAAAAATGAAGTTTTTTCGAAAAAAAATGACTAAAACTATTGCAGATTCAAAAATAGTTCTTACCTTTGCAGCCGTAATCGAAAAACGATAACACAATGATGATTCGCTAGCTCAGCAGGTAGAGCACAACACTTTTAATGTTGGGGTCCTGGGTTCGAGCCCCAGGCGGATCACCAAAAGAAAAGCCGTTGATAACGTTAAGTTGTCAACGGCTTTCTTTTTTCTCAATTTAAAAGCCAATAATATTCTATTTCTTTACGAAAAAAATGTAATATAATAATTTCCATATATCTACTAAACTTTAGTATCTTTACGCTATATCCTATAATAATAAAGAAATATCCAATTATTAACTTTAAATCCAGTAAATATTATGCGTACTATTTTTCAACTAAGCATTCTCTTTCTGGCTGTATTAATGGCTGGTTGTGGAGAAAACAGTAATGACAATACCCAGTGGATAGAAAAATGCAGTATAGTTGCCAATCGGACGGTAGTGAGCGGCGATACGGTAATAACGTGTGATATGTCTGCAGTAAAAGAGTCTGTTCGCATACCGTTCAGCATATTCTTTGAGCCTTTGGAAGTCGTCAAGCTGGACAATAGCAATGAAGACGCATTGGTGAGTGAAGCCCACATGATAACCGTGGCAGACAATTATTTGGGAATAAACGTTGCTCACTATCCATATAAACTATTTACCCGCCAGGGAAAGTTTATATGCCGTGTAGGAAATATCGGACAAGGTCCAGGCGAATATGATCTGATTTATGATAGCCAGATTGATGAAGCCAACAACCGTATTTACATATTGCCATGGACTACGAAACAAATACTGTCTTATGACTTAAAGGGGAATTATCTTGGAAGCATCCCGCTGCCTTACATGGTTAGAAAAGGAAAGATAAAGGTGGACTATGACAAACAACAGGTGGCAGTGCTCCAACTTGCTTTTATGGGTGAGCCGGTGGCTTGGGTGCAGGACATGGAAGGGAATATCCTATTAGAAAACAAATCCCCGCAGATGGACATGGCACCGGATTATAGCAACGAGATTAGCTTGTTCCAGACAGGTGGTTCCGGTCTGGTATTCTCAATACACTATTATATGCCGACTGCGGATTCATTATATACTTACTGCACGGACAACAACAGACTTATCCCGCTATTTACAACGGATTTTGGCAGCGAAATACCAAGTCATACTTTTAAAGGTTGCGGCAATTACTATCTCACGGACATCTACGGTCCCAACACCGACCCTAAGACCATGCATCTGTACACCGCCATGGTGGTAAGGCGGATTATTGTTGACAAGCAGACACTGCGAGGTGCATATTATAAAATGGAAAACCGTGCGCTTGGCGGAATAGCTTTGGAAAGCAAGCGTTGGTTTTTGAATGAATACGGCTATACGGTATGCTGGGATCCGGGCGACCTGCTTGACCTCATAGAAGAGCGGTTGGAAGACCCGAAGATACCTATTGCAGACCGTGAGTTTCTGAACGTATGGAAGTCAAAGATTTCGCCGGATGATAACGGTTATGTGATATTGGGGAAGAAGAAAGAATAAATACATTTTCTGTAGTGTTAAACAATATTTTTCTGTTTTTTCTTATGTTTAAATTTTAGAATCAAATAAAAACAGGAAGACTAACTTATTAAGTAAAGTCTTCCTGTAAGGATTGTATTTTGCAGATATAGTGTAGCCCGTTTATATATTATATAGTATTATCAAGATATTTTTTCTTGAAATAATCTTTTCCGCTTTCTAATAAAAAATGGTTTTCGTTATTCCAGGCTTTTTCTAAAGCATTATTCATTTCATTATATCCGATTTGATATATTTCTTTAGCTCTCTTAAGTTCGAATGTTTTATATTTTAGTACGGAATCAATTTCTAATATCCAGTCGCATAGTTTTTCATCTTCAACTACATTCGCTTTAAATACATATTGAAAAGATTTGGCAGCTACATATAGCATGTTTTCTTTATGTTCGTCTATCAGATGAGGATTCACATTTATAGCCATTACTTTTTGACATAAATCTTTTATTGGACTTACAGGCAGGTTTTTGAACAATCCTCCATCAACATATCTTACACCATTTATTTTTACTGGCTCAAATATTACCGGAAGAGTGCATGATGCCATAATTATGGGGACAAGCTCTCCTGATGTGAAGTCCACAAACTTTCCGTTGTCAAAATCTGAAGCAATAACATGTAATGGAATTTTTAAGTCTTCAAAATACTTTACTGGTAGAATCTGTTTGAGAAATTTTGCGAATCCGTCGTATTTTAGAAATGCTTTGTTTGGCAATGTGAATTTGAGAAAATCTGTTACCTCATGTTTTATGAAATGTTCTAACATTTCTTCAGGTGAAATACCAGCTGCATATAATGCACCAACTACCGCTCCTGCACTTGTTCCTGATATTACATTAGGATAAATACCTCTTTCTTCCATTGCTTTAATAGCTCCAATATGTGCAAAACCTTTCGCTCCGCCACCACTAAGTGCCAGACCAAGATTATATTTCGTATTAGTTGCCATGTTGTCTGTTATGAGTTTTTATAACGTTTAGGTGATATTCCTGTCAATCGCTTGAAATATTTACCGAAAAAAGAAGGCGAAGGGAAATTTAATTTGTATGCAATTTCCTGAATTGTATATTGAGTATGTTTTATCATTGTTTTAGCTTCCAGAATGACATATTCATTTATCCATTCTACAGCCGTTTTACCACTATATTCTTTAACAAGTTTTGAAAGGTAATTTGTCGTTATTCCTATTTTTTCTGCATAATAGGATAAATTGCGTTCAGTTGAATGGTGTTGCGCAAGAAGTTCCATAAAACTTTCAAATATTTCTTCATTTCTTTCCTTTGCAAGAGGATGTTGTTCTATATCCAGTTGTATTTTAGATGTTATACAATTAAGCTTACAGAATAAAGAATGAATTATACCTTCGAGAATTATTTCTTTATTTCTGTCTTTGCTTAGAATTATGTCTTCAAGCAGAAGATAATATTTTTCAAGAGTCCTTATATCGGTATAATCTAATGATACAAATGGGATTCTTTTTGCAAATAGGTATAATTTCATCAGATCTTTCATTTTAATATTTACTTTTTTGAAAAATTCTGATGAAATAATAATTGGATATATCTTCAGATTATTCATATTATTTATCTGAATGATATTTTCAGGAATATTGAAAGCCAGAATGCCTGGTCTCAATTTATATTTTTGAAGATTGATTTGTATATCAGCCTCTCCATTTACGCAAAACAGCAAGACAAATGCGTCCAGACGTCTTGGACTGTCAAAGAGATTATTCTTTATTTCGATATTTCCAGTCAGTATTATTCCATCATCTAATGCATTAATATCTAGAGATGTATCTTTTAGTTGGCTGAAAGATATTTTTTCAATTGTATTCATGATTCAGACTAATTTTTGCCAAAAATAGCCATATGAAGGATTCAAATCAATATACCTGTTTCTCAATTCTTTAAATGGAACATTTTATTCCTTTGTAAGACCTTAATTATTCACGATAATGAAATTTATTAAGCTAGACTCGGGGATTAATCAACTATATGCTTTATTTCAATATGGATTTATTGAATTGTCATATCAGATGATTTTTTGTAATTTTGCGGCTCATTTACAGACCGAACCTTCTTTGTTCGGTTAATCTATCCTTGCTTAATCTTAAAAATGCCATTGGAAATATACTGTGTGTTTGATTTGAATTTATAATTGTATATATACAAAATATGGCGAGCGAAAACTTTACAGAGAAAGAAGTCTTGTTGTTGCGACGTAAATTGGATCTTTTACTTCGTACGGGAAAATTGTTGATGGAAAGTGCGGCTGATACTAACCGTATCGACCGTAATATGAAACGTGTGGCTGCTTTTATGGGGATTCCCGAAGAGAAGTTGCATATTGATATTCGTTGGACTATGATAATGGTCAACGTAAGTGACGAGAAGCATTCTTTCTCAAAATTCCAGAAATGTGAAAAGCATGGAGTTAATATGACAACCATTTCACTTGTCAGTGACCTTTCCTGGAAAGCAATCGAACAGGATTATTCACTTGACCAGTATGAAGAGGAGCTTGAGCAGATAGCCAAGAAACCAAGAAATTATACTCCTTATTTTGTTGCGGTTTGTGCCGGCTTTGCGTGTGGTGGTTTCTGCAAGCTTTTTGGTTGTGATTGGATTGCTTTTTTCTTGGCGTCCATATGTGCATTTGTAGGTTTTAGAGTTCGTGCCCGTTGCATTGATTTTGGCATAAATCATTATATGAGTATGGCTATTGCTGCATTTGTAGCAACATGTCTTGCATATGCGTCTTCTTTTTCTGGATGGTCTTCTACTCCATATCATCCATTGTTGGCTTGTGCTTTGTTTATTGTGCCAGGAGTTCCTCTTATCAATTTTGTTGATGATATGATTGATAATTTTCTTTTGGTCGGAATAACTCGAGCAGCCAATACTGCAATGATGGTTGGTGCTATGACATTTGGTATAACTTTTGCTCTTAGAGTTCTGGTGATGAATGATATCAAGATTGACCAGAAGTTTTCGGAACTAAGTATGGTTCCTCACGATCCTTATTATGTTTATGCAATAGCTGCAGCAATAGCTGCAATGGGTTTTTCCACAATATTCAATATTCCCCGTCGTTTGTTGTGGGTTGTAGCTTTAGGAGGAGTTATTGCTGTGTGTACTCGAAATTTCGTGAACTTTGAGCTTGGCTTTGGCCCTGTAATCGGTTCATTTATGGGAAGTTTTGTGGTGAGTTTGATTGCAGTGAAAGCTGTACATTGGTTTCATGTGCCAAATCACGTATTGACAATACCTTCTGTAATTCCTATGATTCCTGGAGTTCTGATGTATAGATCCGTTTTGGCTTTTATCAATATGCATGGTGTAGTAGGTGAGGTTACAAATGCCTTTTCCAATGGTATAAATTCAGCGCTTATTATCTTGTGTATATCTTTAGGTGTTGCAGTTCCTAATATCTTTGCTCGTCGATATATTGCAAAAGACAGACAAATGCATTTGCAGGAAATATTGGAAAAACGTCGCCAGAGAGGTAAATTTATAGAATGGTAAAGCCTATTTACTGAAAAGTAAAAGCACATTATATATTTAGGATTGAAAGACAAACTCTTATCCTTGATATATAATGTGCTTTTTGCATTTTATATTTTTTCTAATATATGGTTGTATCTGAATTTGCTTCTTATTTATCAATTCAGGTATATGCGCTCCATTAATTATCTTGTGTTACCCAAAAGTTTAAGATGTTAATCTGGATTTATAATGAATATATGATAGATTTATGCTTATTATATAGTGATAAGATAGTATTCAGAATATCAATTCACCTAGGTGGATTAATCAACTCACCTAGGTGAGCCAATCAATCCACCTAGGTGAGCCGATTAACTCACCTAGGTGAGTCAATAAATTTAATATGATGAATAGGGGTTATTATAATTATGAATCGTAGAATTTATTATGAAGAAGTTCATAAATGATTTTGTAATGTTTCTCTCCATCATCTTGTAATCTCGTTCCCTCGTAAACTTATTACCTAAAAAACTTCCATTTCTATTCCTCTGATACTCAGCGAAACTTGAAAATAATTTAAAAATTCTTCCCGAAATATTTTGCAGATTCAAAAATCCGTTCTACTTTTGCACCCGCAATCGAGAGAGATGCGGTAGTCAACATGATGAAGAGGTAAAGGAAAGTGATTCTGTCAGAGATAGGTGAGGTTGGTAAATCCAAGCGAAATTCCGAAAGCTGAAGAAAAAAACAAAAAAACTTCCGAAAAAATTTGGAAGAT
>CALCST010000031.1 GCA_937894065.1 uncultured Parabacteroides sp.
TATTCAAGTTTCGCAAGCTCAACTTCCAGATAACAAGTTGACAAGAAGACAAGTTGACAAGAATTTTGGATAATAATTCATGAAATTATAAGTGTTCAGACCTTGTCAACTTGTCTCTGAAGCCTTGTCAACTTTTAAATTTCTTCACCAACACTCTGCATTCTCCTTCAATTCCGGAATAGATTCCTTTTCAAATACAGGATCTTTTATACCGGAATGCTTCTGCTTCTGATAATCCTGCAAAAGGATAAACGCCTGTTTGCCAAGCATCAAAATGGCTATTAAGTTACATATTGCCATCAACCCCATGGTTATATCTGCAAGACTCCATGCCAATTTCAAGCTAGCCAAAGCACCAAACATAACCATTGCACAAACTAACAGGCGATAAACAATCAGTACCCATTGACGTGAAGTTATAAAACGAATATTTGCTTCGCCATAATAATAGTTTCCTATTATAGAACTGAAAGCAAAAAGTATAATTGTAATGGCAACAAAAATCTCACCCCAAGAACCGACTTCATTAGTAAGTGCTCGCTGAGTGAGCTGAATACCATCCACTTCTCCACCCAAAGGAACATTGCTGAACAATATTATAAATGCTGTACAGGTACAGATAATCAAAGTATCAGAGAAGACTCCTAAAGCCTGAATCAAACCTTGCTTTACCGGATGCGTAACATGTGCTGTTGCTGCAACATTAGGAGCAGAACCCATACCAGCCTCATTGCTGAACAATCCACGTTTTATTCCTTGCATCAAAGCAGCTCCAACACCACCACCCAAAACTTGTTCCCATCCGAATGCATGACTTATAATAAGTTCAATTACAGACGGAAGTTTCGTTATATTAAATAATACAATTCCCAATGCCAAAACTATATATCCAAGAGCCATAACAGGAACAAGAATACTGCTGACCTTTGCAATACGCTGGATTCCTCCAAATATGATTAACAATGTGAGGACTGTAAGAATTACTCCCATAACAGTCGGATCAAAACCAAAAGCATAATCCCAGGCTGCACATATGGTATTACTTTGCACAGAATTAAAAGCAAAACCAAAGGTAACGGATATAAGTATGGCAAACAGAACTCCCATCCATCTTAGTCCTAATCCGTATTGCATATAATATGCCGGTCCGCCAATGTAAGAATCTTTTCCTCGTCTTTTATACAATTGAGCTAATGTTGATTCAACAAAAGCACTTGAAGCTCCCAATAAAGCTATAAGCCACATCCAAAAGACTGCGCCAGGTCCACCAACGGAAAGCGCCGTTGCTACACCAGCAAGATTTCCTGTTCCTACTCGGCTAGCTAACGAAACAGCAAAAGCCTGGAAAGATGATATATGATGTTCATGCCCATCTTCTTTCCTTGTTGAATCGCCAAGCAGACGAATCATCTCTCCTATCATACGGAATTGAACGAAACGAGTGTTCAATGTAAACCACACTGCACAACCTATAAGCATAGCTATAAGGATATAAGACCAAAGTATGTCGTTGGCAAAAGCAATAATTTCGTTCAACTGTTTCATAATGATAATTTATTTGTTCATGTTTCACAGGCTCAATTTTAGAAGTTGACAAGGTATCAGAGACAAGTTGACAAGGGAAAAAGATATATCTTATCATTCTGTTTCTTATCAACTCGTTAACTTGTCAACTCGTTAACTAAAAGTCGAGCTTACTAAACTTTAATTATTTACAAAAGTAATGAAAAGGGAACAAGCAGACAAGAGCAGTTAAATTTACAGAAAAATAGCAGACAAAAAAAGGGAACAGGATTAGAAATCCCATTCCCCTAAATCCATAAAAATCTATCTATTTATCAACTGTTTCCCTGGAATTTGTTGCTTACTTTAATCAGGTTACAACTGAATGATACTACGTTAGTAGCTTCCTGCAACATGTTGAGATAAACCATACTAACTTTTGTACTTCCATGCTGACCTTGTATTCTTCGAAGTTCTTCCTTCTTAAGCTGAACAAGTCTGTTATTCAAACGACCTGATTCTTCAACAAGAGTTGGAAGAATACTGTAGTCATTTTTATCTACCATATCAGCACAACGTCCAAGATAAGCAGTAATTTCCTGAACCATCTGACGGAAATCAGTCTTCTGAATATCATCAAGTGGATTAAAGTTATTATCGATATGTTCTTTACAAGGTTCAGCCAAACGACGGATACTAAATACTATTTCACTTGCAAAGTCATTACTCTGATAGTAATACAGACCTTTTTCAATAGCAATATCGTGATCCAACTGAGTTACACCTAAAGTACCAACACGCTTAACCTGCTTCAAGTGAATTTTTTCTTCTTCGATAGCAGACAATGCTTTACGAAGCTCTTTAAGATTTTCACTCATAAATGCATTTGAAGAGCGTAGCAAAATATCTGATGAAAAGCGTAAAACAGAATCAATTTCTTCACGGCTATGTTTACGGAACAAGTTTAATGCCTCATAAGGATTCTTAGCTTCACGAAGCTGAGAAACTGTTGAGTTAACTTCTTCTTTCAATGCTTCTTTTCTTAATTTTTTCTTATACTCCAACTGGCTTCTAATCAAAGAATAAATTGCCAGAGCAATCATACCAACAATAGCTGGAACACCTCCAACATGAATCAATATTGCTACAATAAAACAGATGGTAAATGCAGCACCTGCAGTAATAAACCAACCACCAATTACTGATAACACACCAGTGATACGGAATACGGCACTTTCACGACCCCAAGCACGGTCAGCCAAAGATGTACCCATTGCAACAATAAATGTCACATAAGTTGTTGACAAAGGCAATTTCAATGAAGTACCAACTGCAATCAAAAGACCTGAAAGAACCACGTTCACTGAAGCACGAACCAAGTCAAAACTAGCTTTATCCTCAATAATAATCTGGCTACTGTCAAATCTCTTATCTATCCATGCTTTTACCGGAGTAGGAACTATACTTGAAATAACCATTGCTGCATTTGTGAAAGTTCTCACCAAAACACGAGCAACAGGAGATGTACCAAAGTTTTCGTCACCATCAGACTGGCGAGACAAATCCAAAGATGTTTTAACAACATTGTGAGCTTTCTTTGAAGTCATCAATGCAACAACCATAATTACACCTGAACCAATCAAGAAATACCAAGGAGTTTTAGCAGGTTCAAGTAAAGACGTCATAAGGAATGTATCAGGAGTTGTTGTTCCACCTTGTGCCATCAAATCCATATAAGAAGAATATCCAGCCAAAGGAACACCAATAAAGTTCACCAAGTCATTTCCGGCAAATGCCATCGCCAAAGCAAATGTACCCATAAGAATAATAACCTTAAATACATTTACCTTTAACATATGTAGGATCTGCATCAGGATTGTGAAACCAACCATACAGCCCAAAACAATCATATCTGTGTTTGCTCTAACAAACTTAACAAATTCTGTTCCTTCAAGGTTACTTCCTTTCAAACCTTTGATAAGCATGAAGTATACTATAGATGTAGCGGCCAAACCACCAAAAATACCTATAAAATATTTAGCTGTTCTTCTATAATTGAATGAGAAAATAACACGTGAAATATATTGCACAAGCACACCAAAGAAAAATGCTATAGCAACGGAAAGGAATATACCCAAAATCACTGTCAAAGCTTTGTCCGTGTTCATCAAATCAACCCAAGACAAATCAGGGTCACTAACAGTTTTAATCAATGCATAAGCAACTGTACCACCAAGCAACTCAAATACCATTGAAACAGTTGTTGATGTCGGCATACCTAGAGAGTTGAAAATATCCAACAAAACCACATCAGTAAGCATCACAGCCACGAGAATACACATAATCTCGGAGAAGTAAAAATACTGTGGTTGATAAATACCGTGACGAGCAATATCCATCATACCATTTGATAATGATGCTCCGGCAAAAACACCGATTGCTGCAATCACCATAATCACTTTAAATGATGCAGCCTTTGAACCAATAGCTGAGTTCAGGAAATTCACCGCATCGTTGCTGACTCCGACTACCAAGTCGAAAACAGCCAGAACAAATAAGAATAATACTAAAATCAGATAAAATGTTTCCATAAGTTATTGGAGTATATGTTTCCGGGATGCAAAGGAAACTAACTCACATTATATAAACATTTCATAAATATTACAATTGTGTTACAAAAAACCGTTATCACACAAAAAAAGACTGAGCCAAAAGCTAAGTGCCAACTTTCGGTCAGTCTTTTATATTCAGAATTAGTCAGTATCGGTATAACTTTCACAAGTTTTTCAGAAACAAGTTGACTAGAATTTAAATTACCCCTCCTTGTCAACTTGTATCTGAAACCTTGTCAACTATTCTTTACTGTGCTGTAAGTTCAAAAATACGGCTGTTCATAGAAGCCGGAGTAAATGCATACAAACCGACTTTCATAAGATAATCACCTGAGAAAACTTTACCGTTTTGTGCAAAACGTGATTTTGTTCCTGGCATAAGATTTATTTCTTCAATCTTATATTTCTTGTCAGGATCCAAACCCTGGAATTTCACGTTAAATGTTTTTTCTGCAAATCTTGGGTGAATATCATATGCATAAACTACAGCCTTGTCTTTAGATTTATCTACATGCATAACTGCCATATGGTTTGCATCATAAGGAGAAACCAAACGATAGAAATCTCCATCAAGGATTACTTTCTTCAGGCGGTTATAATTTGCCACTGCGTTCTGGCAATATGTAAGCTCGTCATTACTCAATTCCTTCAATCCTATATCGAAACCAAGCTTACACATCATAGCTACATCAACACGGAATTTAATACTTGCTTTTTTATTCCAGCTAGTAACGTGTGCACACATAGCCTTTGTCGGGAAGAACTGTGAAAATCCCCACTGTATATACAATCTTTCAACAGGATCAGTATTATCACTACACCAGAATTCAGTAAAATATTTCAATGCCTCATAGTCACATCTTGCACCACCGCCGGAGCAAAGCATCATAGGAACATTTGGATATTTCTCCTTCACTCTTTTGAAAACATTATAAACACCACGAACATGGTTTATATACAGATGATTCTGCTGTTCCTTCAAATAATAAGAATAGATATTAGTAATAGGACTATTGCAATCCCACTTGAAATAAGCTATTTCAGGATTTTCAGTCATGAGTTTATCTACAACGCCAAATACATAATCCTGAACTTCCGGATTGCTTAAATCCAAAACAAGCTGATTACGGTAATAATATGTTTCTCTGTTTGGCAAATGTATTGCCCATTCAGGATGTTTCTCAAACAATTCACTACGCGGATTAACCATTTCCGGCTCAATCCAGATACCGAATTTCACACCTGCTTCTTTGGCTGCTTTTACAAGTCCCGGCACTCCATTAGGAAGTTTTGCCTTCATAGCATCCCAGTCACCAAGTCCGGCATGGTCGTCGTTACGCGGATGTTTGTTTCCAAACCAACCATCATCCAAAAGGAACATATCCACACCAAGATGTTTTGCTTCTTTCATCAAATCACCCAAAATCTTTTCATCAAAGTTGAATGATGTATTTTCCCAGTTGTTTAGCAAAGTCAAACGGTCACCTTTACCGTCTTTCAACTGATAATTGCGAGCCCATTCATGGAAGTTACGGCTTGCCTTGCCTTTTCCTTCACTACTTCTGGTGAATATAAATTCAGGAGTAACAAACACTTCTCCAGGTTTAAGCTCATACCATGATGCATATGGGTTAATACCTGAAATGACACGAAGATTTTTCTGATTGTCAACTTCAAATGTAAAACGGTAGTTTCCTGTCCAACCGATTGTACCCAAAACTACTTCTCCTTCATCTTCACGAGCAGGCTCACCAAAGCCCAGTTCAAAGAAAGGATAAGCATGCATAGCAGCTCTTGAACCCAGCTTTGTGTCAACTATTTTCTTTCCATACTGCAATTGCTGATGGCTCATCTGCATTTCCTGAGCCCAGTCTCCGCTAAATTCTGTCAGATAATAACTAGGACGTTCGAAATATATCACAGAAGAAGCATATCTGGTAAGTGTTACAGGTTTTTTCTCATTATGGGAAATTTCTGTCCAAAATTTGATTATGTTCTCCTTTGCATAAGCAATATAATGGAGCTTCACCTGCAAAGGATAAGCATCATCCTTAAGAATTACAGTTGTTTGAGTGGCGTTGCCGTCAATACTCTTTGTTTCACTTGAAACATATTTCAGCAACGTACTCATATTTCCATCCGCATGAGTAACAGCCAAAGCCGGTTCAAAATAGTCTTCCATTCCGGAAGTCATATATGCTTCCCAGCCTCTTGTACCTGCGCTTCCATCTGAGCCTCCACGAGAATACAATGGAAGATTCTCAAAATCACTTTCATGTGCCAGCTTTTCACCAAGATAAATCTGATACAAACGTCCGCTTGGAGACGTTGAAAGAATCAAGTCTGTTTCCTGTGTACCAATACGAATATACTTACGGACTGAATCTGCCGCATAAGCTGATAGGGAAACAAAAGCTATCAGAAGAATAGAGAGTAGTCGTTTCATGGTTAACAATTTATTAATATTTATGCACAAATATAAAGATATTGATTCAAGTTACCTAATAAAAAATGCAAATTAACTTACGAATCTGCCTTTGGATATCAAAAACTAAAATTTCTACAAAAGATGCCGATGTTCATCTGAAATCATCAGCACCTTTCTCTCATAATATTTACTCTTATCACTGAGCCTTTTCTGCCTTAAGTATCTCAGCAACATACATGATATGAAGATTTCCTTTCTTATCGTTATACCACATATCATGCAAGCCTTTATCAAGGAATGCTTCTTTGCTAAGAGTTTCTCTATATAAGATTTTACATTCAAGACTCAGACGTGATTCCTCAAAACAAGGAATACCACTTTCTCCAAAGCAAGGAGTAAGACCAGTTTCGGCAACTTTATCAGTGTCACGTCCCGACTTAGAGCCGCAAATCTTATGCACTTCCTTATTATCGCCCATGAATGAAATGGAGAAAGTTCCTTCCTGGTCCATAAATTCACGAGTGTATCTTTCAGGACGGATAAACACAAATACTACAGGCTTTCCCCACATTATTCCTGTTCCACCCCAACTGGCAGTCATCATGTTGAATTTATCCTTGTTTCCTGCTGCCACCAGCATCCATTCTTCACCTATTGCCTTGAAGAAATTGTCGTTTAATTCTTTAGGATTGATTTCTGTTTTCATTGTTGTCCAAATTTCTGCTAAAAATAAAGCTCAATAAGACAAAGATACAAAGAAATATCTATTTTTTTCATAGCTTTGCAACATTGAAACAAAAACTTACAGCATTGAAAGAGAAAGACTTTGAAATAATGTCGCCTGTAGGCTCATACGAGTCTCTTATGGCAGCAATACAAGGAGGAGCGGATTCTATCTACTTCGGTATTGAAGGACTGAATATGCGCTCAAGGTCATCAAACAATTTCACTACAGATGATTTGCGCAAGATTGTGGCTATCTGCCAGGAACATGGAATAAAAAGCTATCTTACAGTTAACACTGTTATATATGGAGAAGACTTGGCTTTGATGCGCGAAATTATCGACGCAGCTAAAGAAGCCGGAGTTTCGGCTATCATCGCTGCCGATGTTGCAGCTATGAGCTATGCGAACGAAATCGGCCAGGAAGTTCACCTTTCCACTCAGCTGAATATTTCCAACGTCGAAGCATTGAAATTCTATGCACGATTTGCCGACGTTGTAGTTCTTGCACGTGAGCTTAATCTGAAACAGGTTCATGAAATATATCAGCAAATCATTGAACAGCAGATAAAAGGTCCGAAAGGCGAGCTTATCCGTATCGAAATGTTCGCTCACGGAGCTTTGTGCATGGCTGTTTCCGGTAAATGCTATTTGAGCCTGCACGAGATGAATGCTTCTGCAAACCGTGGTGCTTGCATGCAGATTTGCCGCAGAGCTTACACCGTAAAAGACAAGGACAGCCAAATCGAGCTTGATGTTGAAAACCAATACATCATGTCGCCAAAAGATTTGAAGACAATCCATTTCATGAATAAGATGATGGATGCCGGTGTAAGAGTGTTCAAGCTTGAGGGACGTGCACGCGGTCCTGAATATGTCCGCATAGTTACAGAATGCTACAAAGAAGCTGTAAAAGCATATTGCAACGGTGATTTCACCGAAGAGCGCGTAAAAGATTGGGACGAACGCCTTCGCAAAGTGTTCAACCGTGGTTTCTGGGACGGATATTATCTGGGGCAGAGACTTGGAGAATGGAGCAGCAAATACGGCTCAGGTGCAACCAGAAAGAAAGTTTATCTTGCCAAAGGCATAAAGTATTTCGACAAAATCGGTGTTGCTGAATTTGAAATGGAATGCGGCTCACTCAAAGTTGGCGATGAAATCCTGATTACCGGCCCGACAACTGGTGCAGTTATGCAGAAAATCGAAGAAATAAGAGTAGATTTGAAACCGGTTGAAGAAACTGTAAAAGGTGAAAGATTCTCATTCAAAGTCAATGATAAAATAAGACCTTCGGACCGCTTATACAAAATGGAAATTGTTGAACCTAAAAAAGAATTAATCTGATGAAAGAATATCTTTTCAAGCTGTCAGACAAAGTGCGCGACTACGAATGCGACCTTCAGGGTGTTGTCAACAACTCGAATTATCAGCACTATATGGAGCATACACGCCACGAATTTCTGGAATCTGTTGGCGAAAACTTCGGTTCAATGCACGAACGTGGACTGGACGGATTCGTTTCAAGCGTAAGCATCCAGTTCAAACATTCGCTACGCAGCGGCGACCGTTATATTTCATGCCTCAACGCATATAAAAAAGGTGTGAAACTGGTTTTCGAACAGGACATCTATCGTGAAAGCGATGGCGTTATTGCAGCAAAAGGTATTGTTGAATCAGTGCTTGTTCAGAATGGGAAATTAACAAGAGGAGAATATTTTGACGAACTGTTGGCTAAATTCCACAAGAAATAGTTTAGGTGACAAGTTGACAAGGTAACGAGTTGACAAGACTTTTAACTTGTTCCCTTGTCAACTTGTCAACTCGTCAACTCACATCTATAATCAACCTTAAAACAAAACAAAATGAATATCCACCAATTAGCCTTAACGATGATAAACGGCGTCGGAAGCATAACCGCACGTCAGTTACTCGAATCTCTTGGAAGTGCAGAAGCTGTATTTTCCGAGAATCCACGACTTCTTGAAAGAATTCCCGGTATTGGCGAAACAACTGCTTCAGCCATTAAAGATTCAGGCGCTTTGCTAAAAGCGGAACAAGAACTGAAATTCATCGAAAAGAACAATATCAAATGTATATTTATTGAAGACAAGGACTATCCTAAACGTCTGAAGGAATGCAACGACGCTCCGCTGGTTCTATATTATAAAGGAAATGCAGACCTCAATGCGAAACATATTATCAGCATAGTCGGGACAAGGAAAATATCGGACTACGGACGGAACCTTACCGAAAATCTTATCCAAGGAATATCTGAAAAGTTCCCGGACACATTAATCATAAGCGGTCTTGCCTATGGTGTTGATGTTTGCGCCCATCGCAATGCCTTGAAATGCGGATTGCCAACTGTTGGTGTTCTGGCTCACGGACTGGACAGAATTTATCCGGCTGTTCACCGGCAAACTGCAATCGAAATGCTGGACAAAGGCGGCTTACTTACAGATTTTCCAAGTGATACCAATCCGGACAGAGCAAATTTCCTCAAAAGAAACAGAATTGTTGCCGGTATTTCCGAAGCTACGATAGTTGTTGAGTCGGCAGATAAAGGCGGTTCGCTTGTCACGGCAGATTTGGCTGTTTCCTACAGCCGTGATGTTTACACATTTCCGGGCAGAACAACAGACTATAATTCCAAAGGCTGTAACAATCTTATCAGGAAGAATAAAGCCGGACTGATTACGTCGGCTGAGGACTTGATTGAATCTCTTGGCTGGGAAACTATATTCAAACAGAAAGAGACATCATTGCAAACCTGCTTTGATTTTGGACTTACTGAAGAACAGGAAGCTGTGCTAAAAGTTTTGTGTGATGAAGGAGAGATGCATATTAATGCTCTTTCCATCAGTTTGTCCATGCCAGTGCATAAAATAAGTTCAATACTGTTTGAGCTGGAGATGAATGGGAAGGTTAGGGCGTTGCCGGGAAATGTTTATAAATATAGTTGACAAGGGAACAAGTTGACAAGGTTTATATTCTTCTTGTCAACTCGTTAACTTGTCAACTCGTCAACTATTCTCTCCTCATTTCGGAGTCATTGTTATAAAAGGAACAAGCATTTCCTCCATTGATATTCCGCCATGCTGGAAAGTGTTCTTATAATAAGAAACATAATAATTGTAGTTATTCGGATAAGCGAAAAAGTCTTCGTTTGTTGCAAAGATATATTTGCTGCTCAAGTTAGGCGAAGGCAAACCAACTTTCTCAGGTTCTTTTATTTCAAACACTTCTTTAGGATTGAAACTCAAGTTCTTTCCTACTTTATAACGGAGATTGGTATTGGTGTTTCTGTCACCGACAACTTTCACCGGAGAATCAACGCGGATTGTTCCATGGTCGGTCGTAACTATCACTTTGTATCCTTTGCCTGCAATACGGCGGAACAGTTCCAAAGTTGTTGAATGCTGGAACCACGAGCGTGTAAGACTTCTGTAAGCTGCCTCGCTCTGCGCAAGCTCACGAATCATCTTGCTCTCGGTTCGTGCATGCGAAAGCATATCAACGAAATTAAGAACTACGACATTCAGCTGATTGCGAAGCAGCGACGGAATCATATTCAAAAGCTTTTCGCCATACTGCGAATCATGTACTTTATTATATGAATATGTATATTTCTTCCTGAATCTTTCAATCTGCGTGCGAATCAATGGCTCTTCATTAAGATTCTTGCCTTCCTCGCTTTCCTCATCAACCCAAAGTTCCGGGAACATTTTCTCAATCTGCGAAGGCATCAAGCCGGAGAAAATGGAATTTCGGGCATATTGCGTGGCTGTTGGCAATATACTGTAATACAGACTCTCGTCGAAAATAAAATATTCCGAAAGCAAATCTTTGACAACTCGCCACTGGTCGAGCCTGAAATTATCGATAAGAATAAAGAATACCTTCTCTCCTTCATCCAGCATTGTGAACACCTTTTTCTTGAACAAGTCCGGACTCATCAAAGGTCTGCCGGAATCATTCGGATTCTGTATCCAGTTCACATAATTACGCTTGATGAATTTTCCGAAAGCCTGATTAGCCTCAGACTTCTGCATACGCAGCATATCGGTCATTGCAACCTGACTGCTTTCGAGCTCCAACTCCCAATATATAAGTTTCTTATAAACCTCAATCCAGTCGTCTGCCGTAAGTGAATCATTAATCTGCATACCAATTTTACCGAATTCCTGCTGATAGCTCACAGTGGTAGTTTCGGATATTATGACATTCTTATGAACATTCTTCTTTATCGAAAGCAAAAGCTGGTTTGGATTGACCGGTTTAATCAGATAATCAGCAATCTTGTTTCCGATAGCCTGGTTCATGATACTTTCCTCCTCGCTTTTTGTCACCATAACAACCGGAACATTAGGAGCTATTTCCTTGATATGCGACAATGTTTCCAGTCCTGAAAGTCCGGGCATATTTTCGTCAAGGAAAATAATATCGAAACTCTCTTCACGGCAGCAGTCTATTGCATCTTGTCCGCTGATAACCGGAACAACTTCATATCCTTTGTCCTGAAGGAAGAATATATGTGGTTTGAGCAAATCTATTTCGTCATCTGCCCATAAAACTCTATCTTTTCTGATTGCCATTACCTATTATATTAACAAGTTAGTCAAAAAATATTATTTAGGTTTCGCTGTTTTAAGTTGACGAGTTAACAAGTTGACGAGGCTACAGGAGACAAGTATTATCTTCTTGACTTCTTGACTCCTTAACTACTTGACTCCTTTATTTACCTCCTAACACTCAAGTATCCTACGAAACCTAAGACTATTTCCACAAAGTTAAGCAGAAAGTAATGTTATGCAATATGTACCGCAAAGCTTTTGTAGTTTTTAGGAATTATCAGTTCTTCTTTAACGTATAATCCTTCACATCAAGAGAATGATAAGCCTGAACGAGCGCCTCATCATTATCAGATATTATAAGCAATATATCGTTTTCCCTCAAAATTGTCTGTCCGCGTGGGATAAAGAAGTTGCCGTCTCTTTTAACCATAGCTGCAAGAGTATGATCCGGAAGATTCAAGTCCATCAGACGGTTTCCGTGCTTAAGTATTTCCGGAGTAAGCACAAGTTCACTCATTGCCGACTTGATATTCTCAGGCAAGTCGAAATTGAACACTTCTTCCTGTTTCGGACTGTCAATCTGGTCAAGCCATTTGGCTGCCAAAGTCACAGTTGTTCCCTGAATCAACAGAGACAATATTGTTATGAAAAACACAATATTAAAGAACAAATGTGCATGTTCCAAACCTTCCATCAGCGGATAAGTGGCAAATATTATTGGCACGGCACCGCGCAATCCAACCCACGATATGTATAACCTTCCTTTAAATGTAAAATTACGGAAAGGAAGAAGACTGAGGAACACACTGATTGGACGGGCAAATATTATCATAAATAATCCAATCAGAATGCTTATTCCGGCAACCGGCAAAAGTTCGTGAGGATTAACCAGCAATCCCAGTGTAAGGAACATTACAATCTGCCAAAGCCATACAAAACCATCGAAGAATGTTCCTATTCTCTTCTTATGCATAACTTTGGAGTTTCCAACCACCAGACCGGCAATGTAAACTGCCAGATAACCATTTCCCTTTGATAAGGTAACAGCTGCAAAAGTCAGGAATGCAATAGTCATTATCAACAACGGATATAAAGATTCGTTGTCGAGATTTATCTTATTAATCAGCCACACAGCTGCTTTTCCTAAAATATAACCACCCAAAGCACCTATAACAAGCTGCATCACAAGAGATATTGCCGAACTTGCCACATCCATACCTCCAACTTTTATGTAGGAAACAAGCATCAGAGTGAGCATATATGCCATCGGGTCGTTACTTCCACTTTCGAGTTCCAGCGTTGGGCGCAGGCGTTGTTTCAGCAAAACTCCTTTACTTCCCAATATCGAGAATACAGAAGCCGAATCTGTTGACGACATTATCGCAGCAAGGAGCAAGGATTCAGGATACGACAAAGTGACATATTTATCCATCAACTGACATAACTGATATATGAATGTTCCGGTGATAAACGTAGTAAGGAGCACACCAACAGTGGCAAGGACTATTCCCTGCGGAGCAATTGGCTTGATATCCTTTATCTTGGTATCCATACCACCAGAGAAAAGAATCATCGTAAGGGCTAGCATTCCTATGAATTGTGTCAAGCCGGGATTGTTATACTGTATGCCAAGACCGTCACTTCCGAAAAGCATTCCAACACCAAGGAACAGCAACAATGCCGGAAGACCAAACCTGTATCCTGCCTTTGTTATTAAAATACTAACCATAAAAATCGCCGATGCTATCAGCAATATTCCTTCAGCACTATGAATCATATCATTTACTCCGATTTAATCATTCTATTATGTTATAATAACACTTAAAACTCTTATAATGTTCAAGAAGATATATTTAATTTCCTGTGAAGTCCCTATTTAAGTTCAAAACTAAGACTTAGTTTATAGAAACTCAGCTTTAGTTTTTATAAACTGAATCTTAATTCTTAAAAACTAAGTCTTAGTTTTAAGAATATAATTAATATTATCAGGTTTATCCGGCTGTTATATTTAAAAGTTAACAAGGCTTCAGAGATAAGTTAACAAGGAAGCAACAACTTCTACCAACTTGTTTTTCTGTCAACTCATTTATGAGGACTTTAAAAGATAAGCTATTAATCACCAAACATTTATTTGCATATCACACAATAAATAGCTAATTTTGTGTGCACTAATTAAATATTATGAACAAAAAACATCTAATTACCTTTTTGCTCTCTTTGTTTATTCTGACAAGTTGCAGCAAACCAGCACATTTTATTACAGACGAGACTTATCGGGCTGAAGTGGAAAATGATTTTCAAGCCAAACAAAAAGAATTGCCTAACGGTGATTTGTTTGCAGTGTTTAACTCTGAAATGACTCCTGAGGAAAAAGAAGCATTGACATTCCTTTATGCTTATATGCCAATCGGAGATATTACTGACTACAGCGGAGAATTTTATTTGAAGAATATCCGTTCTTCTTTCCAGGCAAGAGAAGAAATGCCTTGGGGAAAAGACATTCCTGAAGATATTTTCCGTCATTTCGTATTGCCGGTCCGTATCAACAACGAAAATCTTGACGAAAGCCGTATGGTTTTCTTCGGCGAACTGAAAGACAGAGTGAAAGGTTTGTCACTATATGATGCGGTTCTTGAAGTGAACCACTGGTGTCACGAGAAAGTAATCTACACACCTTCTGACGCACGAACAAGCTCTCCGCTTGCATCCGTAAAAACAGCTTACGGACGTTGTGGCGAGGAATCAACTTTCACAGTTGCAGCTTTGCGTTCGGTTGGTATTCCTGCCCGCCAGGTTTACACTCCGCGTTGGGCTCACACCGACGACAATCACGCTTGGGTTGAAGCATGGGTTGGCGGAAAATGGTATTTCCTTGGAGCTTGCGAGCCGGAGCCTGTCTTGAATATGGGATGGTTCAACGGTCCTGCATACCGAAGCATGCTTATGCACACAAAAGTGTTCGGTAAATATTACGGTCCGGAAGATGTGATGGAACGCACAAAAGGTTATACTGAAATCAATGTTATCGACAATTACGCTCCATCGGCAAAGGCTAGCGTTAAAGTTACAGATGCTGAAGGTGCTGCTGTTGAAGGAGCATTGGTGGAATTCAAGATTTATAACTATGCTGAATTCTATTCTGTTGCAAGAAAAACAACTGATGCGGAAGGCGTATGTACTATGACTGCCGGTAAAGGTGATATGCTTGTTTGGGCTAGTAAGGACGGAAAATTCGGCTACGGAAAAGTTTCGTTCGGCAAAGATGAACAAATAACTATAGCACTTGACAAAACAGGTGGAAATATGGAAGCTGTTGAGCTTGATATAGTTCCTCCAGTTGACGGAACAATACCTGTTGAAGTTACAGACGAACAGAAAGAAAAGAACGCAATAAGATTGCATCAGGAAGATTCAATCCGCAACAAATATGTAGCTACATTCTACACAGAAGAGAAAGCTGCTGCTTTGGCTAAAGAGCTTAACACAGACGAAGCCAAGACTAAAGAATACATGATTGCCAGCCGCGGAAACTGGATGGAACTGGAAAAATTCCTACGTGAGACACCTGCTGAAAAGCGCAATCTTGCCATGGAACTTCTTGGCGTTGTTTCTGCAAAAGATTTGCGTGACACTCCGGCTTCTGTTTTTGCAGACCACCTAAACAATACTCCGGTTGTTGATTCTGAATTGTTCGTTGAATATGTATTGAATCCTCGTGTAAGCAACGAATTCCTTACTCCATATAAAGGCTTTGCATTGAACAATATTGATGAAGAAACTAGAAAAGCTGTTCAGGAAAACCCAGCAGAGGAGCTGGTTAATTGGGTAAAACAGAATATTACAATCAAGGAAGATTTGAATCCTCAGCATATAGCTATTATGCCTATGGGCGTTTGGAAATCACGCGTAGCTGACAAGCATTCACGCGATATTTTCTTTGTAGCTGCAGCCCGTAGCTTTGGTATTCCGGCACGTATCGAACCTGTTGCGAAGAAAGTGCAGTATTATCAGAACGGATGGGTTGATGTAGATTTCGAAGCTGCCGTTCAGAGCAATGCTAAGCAAGGTAAAGTTGTAGCTTCATACGCTCCTATCAAGGCTTTGCAAGACCCTAAATATTACAGCCACTTTACTATTGCCAAACTTCTTGACAACGGTAAACTTCAGACTTTGGATTTCGAAAGTGCAAACGGCGCTGATATGGGAGCCGGAAACACTTGGAGCGCATTGTTGAAGAATCCGTTGACACTTGATGAAGGTAATTATGTTCTTGTTACAGGAACTCGTATGGCAAACGGAAGTGTATTGTCTGAAATTTCATTCTTCTCTGTTGAAGCAGGAAAGACAACTCAGATAAAACTTGAAATGCGCGAAAATCTTGACGAAGTGCAAGTTATCGGTAATTTCAACTCTGAAAACAAATTCAAACCGGTTAACGGCGACAGCGAAACAAGTATCCTTGCAACAACAGGACGCGGCTATTTCGTGGTAGCAATTCTTGGCGCACGTCAGGAACCGACAAACCACGCTATGCGTGACATCGCAGCCGTAAAAGCAGAGCTTGAAGAATGGGGACGCGGACTGGTTCTTCTTTTCCCTAACGAAAAAGGATGGAACAGTTTCGATCCGAAAGAATTCGGAGAATTGCCTAGCACAATCACTTATGGTATCGATGTTGACAATAAGATTCAGAATGAAATTGCTTCAGCTATGAAACTGGCTAATGCTAACAATCTTCCAATCTTTATTATCGCAGATACTTTCAACCGTGTTGTTTTCGTTTCTCAAGGTTATACAATTGGCTTGGGCGAGCAGATGATGAAGGTTATTCATAAGTTGTAATTATTCTTATATCTAACAGATATATAATCAAAGCAGTATATCTTGATGCATATAAAACATCATGATATACTGCTTTTTATTTTGGTTGCCTTTTGTTATCTTTTCATAAGATAGGATACGGCTCGGAATAACAAAATCAAAAACAAGTTTTTTATTTTGCTCTCCACTCGCCTTTCACTATCTTTGCCTTCCGCATAAATGAGATAATACATCTGATTAAGGAATAAATATGAGAAACTTAATACTTTTAATAATTGCAGGCTTTTGCATTCTGTTTTCTTCGTGCAAAGGAAAAGATGCGCAACAGGGAAACAGCAATGTTATTTCCGTAACAATTGACCCTCAGAGATATGTTGTGGAGAAAATAGCCGGAGATAAATTCAAGGTAAATTGCGTTGTTCCTTTCGGCCAAAGTCCGGAATCGTATGACCCGACTCCACAGGAAATGATAAATATCAGTCGTAGCAAGGCTTATTTCAGAATTGGAGAAATCGGTTTTGAACAGGCTTGGATGAAATCTATTTCCGAGCAGAATCCGTCAATGCCTGTTTATGATTTGTCAAAAGGAATAAATCTTGTAAAGATGGATGCACATCATCATCATGACGGAGAATGCGAGCATCATCATGGTTCTAACGACCCGCATATCTGGACTTCGGTAAAGAATATGAAAGTCATTGCACGCAATGTTCTGGATGCCGTGATTGAACTTGACAAGGGAAATGAAGAGTATTACAGAAACAATTATGAAGCATTTGCCAACGAACTTGAAAAGACTGAGGCAGAAATAGATTCTCTACTGGTTCCGATGAAGGGCAAAGCCTTTATCATATATCATCCAACTCTTACATATCTGGCTGCTGATTATGGAATGACTCAATTATGTATTGAAATAGACGGAAAAGAGCCTTCACCTGCACAATTGAAAGAGTTGGTAGACACAGCTCGCAAGAACAATGTAAAGATTGTTTTCATTCAGAAAGAATTCGACCAAAAGAATGCTTCCTTGATTGCCAAGGAAACTGGCTGCAAACTTGTGTCTATAAATCCTTTGGATTACGACTGGACAAAGGAAATGAAAGAAATTGCTAAAGCATTGGCTAATGAATAAGCTTATCAACATAGATAATATCGTTGCCGGATATGACAATAAAATTGTCCTGCACGACGTTTCGCTCGATATTTGGGAGAATGATTTCTTAGGCATAATCGGACCAAACGGAGGAGGAAAGACAACTTTACTGAAAATCATCCTCGGTTTGCTTAAGCCTAAATCCGGTTCTGTGCGCTATTTCGACGGAGAGAAAGAAGTGTCATCTCTCAAAATAGGTTATTTGCCTCAGATGAACAAGATAGACAAGAAATTTCCTATTTCGGTAAGGGAAGTTGTATTGTCTGGACTGATGGCAGAGAAGCCCAGTTTCCGTGATTTCACTGCAGAGCAGAAACAGCGAGCAGAGGAAGTTATTGCCCAAATGGGACTTCAGGAGCTGGCAAAACGTGCGATAGGCGATTTGTCCGGCGGTCAGCTTCAACGTGTGTTGCTCGGACGTTCTATGGTTTCGCGCCCGAAGGTTCTTATTCTCGACGAACCGAACTCTTATGTGGACAAACGCTTTGAATCTCATTTCTATAATCTGCTGGAAGAGATAAGCAAAGAAAGTTCCATCATTCTGGTATCTCACGATATAGGAACTGTTCTTTCAATGGTGAAGAATATCGCCTGTGTAAACGAGACATTGCATTATCACTCAGGTGCCGACATTTCGGCTGAATGGCTTGAAAACAAATATGCTTGCCCGATTGAGCTTGTTGGCCACGGTGATTTGCCTCATAGAGTTCTGAAAAATCATATTCATAAATAAATCTGTGCGTTATGGTTCTTTCATCTGTTTTAGCTTTAATTGGACTGCCCGAGCTTGGCTTTATTATAGGAGTTGCCGTTGTGATATTCGGATGCACGGCAGTAATGCAGAATCCGTTTATAAGCACGGGGCAAAAGATATTATGGATATTAACCATTCTGGTTCTTAACTGGATTGGTTTGCTATGGTATTATTACACATATTATATTAGGAACAACAATGAAGACTGACGGACAGAAGAAAATACTTATAACCGGAGCAAGTGGTTTCATCGGTGGATTTCTGGTTAAAGAAGCACTGAACAGAGGATATGAAGTCTGGGCAGGAGTTCGCGCAGGAAGTAATCTTTCGAATCTCAATGATAAAAGAATAAAATTTATCGACTTGCCTTATAAAGATGAAGGTAAACTAAAGGAAACCATCGAAAGATTTGCTGAGTCAAACGGCAAATGGGATTATGTGATACATAATGCCGGACTGACAAAAACAACAAACAAACAGCTCTTCTTTGAAGTAAATGCCGAAAACACCAGACGTTTCCTTTCTGCCTTATCCGGAGAGAATTGCCGTCCGGAGAAGTTTCTTCTGATGAGCAGTTTGAGCAGTTTCGGTGCCGGAGACGAGAAGAATTTCACACCGCTGCACCTTACAGATGAACAACGGCCGGACACAACATACGGACAGAGCAAACTGAAAGCTGAAAACTACGTTCGCAATAATGGCAACTTTCCATACATTATTCTCCGCCCAACCGGAGTTTACGGACCTGGCGAGAAAGATTATTTCATGGAAATAAAGGCTGTCAACAGTGGAGTGGATTTTGCTGTTGGTTCAATTCCTCAAAGAATTACATTCATTTATGTAAAAGACTTGGCTCGCGTTGCTTTCCTTGCTCTTGAAAAAGAAGAAATAATAAATAAGGAATATTTTGTTGCCGACGGCGATGTCCATACGGACGAATCTTTCGCCAAGCTGATTCAGAAAATATTAGGTAAGAAATTCGTCTTTCATGCACGCATTCCTCTCCCACTTGTTCATACTGCATGCATAATTTCAGAAAACATTGGGAAATTAATGAATAAAAGCATGACTCTGAACACTGACAAATATATAATCCTAAAACAGCGAAACTGGATTTGCGACACCGAGCCTTTACACAAGGACTTAGATTTCGTTGCCGAATATCCTTTAAGACGAGGATTAGAAGAAGCTATTGAATGGTATAAGGAGAAAGGGTGGATTTGAGATAGGAGTTAAGAATACCCCAAGGATTTTGATGCAGAGGAATACTACTCTAATACTGTTGGTATCTTTGTAAATGAAAAACTAAAGCCTCAGAAAATCGTAATAAGAGCATACGGTATTCATGTGGAGTATATGCGCACCCTTCCTCTTCATCATACTCAAGAGGAAGTTCAATGTAAAAATCAGAAATATAGTGACTTTCAATACTACTTATGTGTTACACCAGAACTTATAAATCAACTGCTTTCAATGGGAGAAAAAATAGAGGTTCTGGAACCTGTAGAATTAAGAAAAGAAATTAAGACTAGATTATTAAATTCATTAAACCATTATAATTATGAATAGAAACCAATATCCTAAAGGAAGTAAAGGCATGATTCAATGTATGGTAAAAGAACACAAATCTATCTTGAATGAACAATTAGGTGTGGTTCTTAGATGGATTTCTCCTATTGAAAGTACGCAATTCAAGGAATATCAATTGAATGGTGAATTTATATCTACTGAAATAGGACTTCCATCAAATGCGTTTGATGGTTTTTGGCCCTCAAGACAACCTCAATGGGACGGATTGGCAATGGATAATGAACATAAAACTCTGTACCTGATAGAGGCTAAATCCCATCTTCTAGAAATCAAAGCAGGCAATCATTTATGTAAAAATCCAAATGAAAGGCAAAAAGCTAATTACTGTCTTAAAGAGAATTGCTTGATAAATATTAAGAAGCATTATAAATCAGAGGCTAGTGATGATTTATGGTTACATACATATTACCAAATTTCAAATCGTTTGGCATTCCTGCAAAAGATGAAAGAATTAAACCCTTATGCAAAATATAAGGATGTAAAACTTATATTTCTAAACTTTGAAAATGATAGCTCCTGGGAAACTGAAAATAAATCCGTTCCAAAAGGTGGATGGAAAAACAAATATGAAGAAATCTTGCAAAATTTACATATTTCCAAGGAACAATTGCAAAATGAAGGAGTTCTGATCATTGATATCGATGGTTCGAATTTCTAGACACTGTCCAAAATTCTGTGTAAACACAACAAGGCTCCAGATACAACCTCACCACTTGTATCTGAAGCCTTGTTTCTCTACCATTGATGTGAAACTTCAATGGTTTATTCCTTTACTTCCTGAATTGTTCCCTTACCAATGATGCGTTGCTCAACAGTAACCGGACCTTTATATCTGATATTTCCTTTACCAACAAGGTTTGCTTTCAGCATTTCTTTAGGATTGATTTCCACTGTTCCGCTTCCGGCAACTTTACAGTCGATAGTTTTTACTGCAACACCAAATGCATGAATATCACCACTGCTTAGAACTGTGAATTCACCTTTATTGGCAGTTCCGTTTTTCAATCTCATTGAACCGGAACCGTCCATATCACATTCAAGGCGGTCCACTTTCATATCTTCAACAACAATATTTGCACTGTTTGTAACATTCAAGTCAAATACTCCAACTTCAATCGGTTTCATAAACTGAATCAAGCTGTTGTCTGCACCTTTAACCTTAAGTTCATCTCCTGTAATACTTGACTTTGTCATGAAATTTGCATTTCCTGCAGCCTTAACTTCCTTAAGCCACTTTGAATTTGCCTTAACAACGAACTTTGTAAGCTGATTAACCTTAACCTTTTTATTGAAGCGTATTTTAAGTTCTCTGTCTGTTGTCTCAACATCAAGATACTGGTGCAAGTTGTCATCCAAAGTTATTTCCAATTTAGCACTTTCTTCGGATTGCACATAACTGAAATCCATAACACCGTCGATGTTCACTTTATTAAAATCGTCGATATTCAAAGTAACAGTCGTTGGTTTTCCATTACCTTTCACATAGTCAGCAGCCTGTCCTGCATTAAGCAAACCAAACAGGAAGGCAATTAAAAGTAGTCCTTTCGCTTTCATTTTATTGATAGTTTAGTTTAGGCTTTCTCTTCGGAAAGCAATTATATTCATAACGGCAAATGTAATAAATTATTTTATTAAAGTTGACAAGGCAACAGATACAAGTTGACAAGGTTATTTCTGCTCTTATAACCTTGCCAACTCGTCTACTTGTTTCCTTATCTACTTAAATCATTTCACTTTATGAACATCGCCACCGCCGGAAGTAGAACTTTCGACTTCCGGATTTCCTTTATAATAAATGTCACCACCGCCGGAAGCTGACGCATTCAACCTCTTGCTAGCATAAACCTTTATATCGCCGCCACCACTAACTTTTGCTGTAACTTCTTCAGCAATAAGTTCATCAGCATCAAGGTCACCGCCGCCGCTTACTTTAAATTCGGCATATTTGGCTTCGCCCTTAATATCAGCATCACCGCCACCACTTACGTTAGCTGTAACACTTCCACATGAAAGATTCTTAATATCCATATCGCCACCGCCACTTATGTTGAAGTTTGCATCCTTAACTGAGATTAAGTCTTCTGAGTCAAAATCACCTCCACCGCTAATATTAACATTCAAAGATGGAGAATTGAATTTTCCTTCTATTTCAAACTCGCTTCCGCCACCAACATTGACCTTGCTCAGTGATGTTGATGATGCATATATCTTTATTTCCGTTGGATAAACTTCAATATCCTTATCTGTTGAGATACTCAGCACTCCACTTTGAACCTTAACATTGATATATGGAATAATATTCTCGTCGGTTCTCAACTTCAAACTGGCTTCAGAACTTTGTCTGTATATCAACTTTGGAGAATTTGTGTAGTTTCCCCTCATCGAGAATAATTTTGAGAATGAGAAAGTTGATATATTTCCAAGATTCACTTCATTAAAATTGCTCAAGTGAATAGTCTTTGTTGTTATTTTACCATTCCCTTTTATTCCTTTCGCCATTAACGATGTTGCAAAAGTAAAGCTGAACGCCATAACTGCGACCAATGCTAAAATTCGTGTTTTCATATTCTTTCTTTTTAAGTTTAATAATCATATCGGATACAAGTTGACAAGGCTTCAGATATAAGTTGATAACCTTGTCAACTCATCAACTTGTTTCTTGTCCTCTTTAATACTATAGACGAAGCAACAGAAAATATGTTACACGATTGATGGTTTTTTATTACAAAAAAAGAGTTGAAGGTTTGTTCCGGCAATGCAGAAACCTTCAACTCTCCCACTCGTAAGAACGGCAAATATTTATTCTACTGGAAATTTCTCCGGAATACTGTCCATAATTTCAAACAATTCGCTGACAGTTTCAGCCCTCAGCATAGCAACTCTTGTTGCCTTGAAGTCCGGAATACCTTTAAACAAAGGTGTTGCCGCAAGATGACGGCGGATATGAAGAATGCCTCGGCGCTCGTCGAGACGCTCAACACTTTGTGTCACCTGCTTTTTCAGAATATCCAGATACCAGGCAAATGGTTCATTAGGAAGATTCTCGCCTGTCTGAAGATAATGCTTAATCTCACGGAAAATCCATGGTCGGCCAATAGTTGCGCGGCCTATCATAACTCCGTCAACGCCATAGTCGTCGAATCTTTGCTTACATATCTCGGCTGAAGTCACATCTCCGTTACCAATAATAGGAATATGCATACGAGGATTATTCTTTACGGCGCCAATCAGGGTCCAGTCTGCTTCTCCGGTATACATCTGCGCTCTGGTTCGTCCGTGAATCGACAACGCTGCGATACCGCAATCCTGAAGCTGCTCGGCAAGCTCAACAATTATTTTATTGTCGGCATCCCATCCAAGGCGGGTTTTTACGGTCACAGGAATATTTACTGCCTTTACCACCTCACGTGTGATATCAAGCATCAGCGGGATGTTGCGCAACATTCCGGCTCCGGCTCCTTTTCCGGCAACCCTTTTCACCGGACAACCGAAATTTATATCCAAAATATCCGGACGAGCTTCTTCGCAAATCTTTGCAGCCTCAACCATTGACTCCACGTCGCGACCGTAAATCTGTATGGCAACAGGGCGCTCTTCTTCGCTAACTTTCAGCTTCTGCTGCGTTTTGTTCACACTTCGGATAAGAGCATCGCTCGAAACAAACTCCGTATATACCATATCAGCTCCGAACTGCTTGCACATCAGGCGGAATGCAATATCGGTCACATCCTCCATAGGAGCGAGGAAAATGGGGCGTTCACCTAGTTCTATGTTTCCTATCTTCATTTTAATTCTGTTCTTGATGCAAAGATACTTGTAAAATATGACGTATCAGTTTGAGAAAAGATAAAATATGGAGAGTAATTGGACTATACACTGTATATCAACAACTTGCATTTTCAGAGATTTTTCACAGCCTGAAAAACTTTTTTCATAATATATGGAACAAAAATTTCACAATATATGAAAAATAATTTTCATAATATATGGAAAAAGTTTTCCACAATATATGGAATTCCGTGACAATTGTAATAAAAGCTCAATATGTTTTATCTTGTCAACTTATCAACTCGTTAACTTAAACTTGGATGCTTTATTCTTGAAAATTGATTAATGATAAGAAATTAAAGAAATCGAATAACTGTTTTGCATACACAAATAGATTATACGTATATTGCGACGGAATTTGAATTTAGAAGGTTGACAAAACAAACAAAAAACCATATTTATAAATAAATCATGAAAAAAACATTTATTTCATTGCTAACATTGTTGGCTTTTGTGGGTAATAGTTTTGCCCAAAAAGTTAAGCCGGCAATTCCTTCTGATCCAGTTATTGAAGAAAAAATCGAACAATGGATCAATAAAATGACTCTCGATGAAAAAATCGGTCAGATGTGCGAAATCACTGTTGATGTAATCACAGACTTCAGCAGTCCTAATGCTTTTAAAATCAGTGAGACAAAACTGGATACTGTAATCGGTCAATATAAAGTCGGTTCAATCCTTAATGTTCCTCTGAGTGTTGCTCAGAAAAAAGAAGTATGGGCCGAAGCTATCCGCCAGATTCAGGAAAAATCAATGAAGGAAATTGGTATTCCTTGTATTTATGGTGTGGACCAGATTCACGGAACAACTTATACTCTTGACGGTACATTGTTTCCACAGGGAAACAACATGGGTGCTACATTCAACCGTGATTTGGTGAAACGCTCAGCTGAAATTTCTGCTTATGAAACAAAAGCAGGATGTATTCCTTGGAGTTATGCTCCGGTTGTGGACCTTGGCCGTGACCCACGCTGGCCACGTATGTGGGAAAACTTCGGTGAAGACTGCTACGTAAATGCCGAAATGGGTGTTGCTGCTGTGAAAGGTATGCAGGGCGAAGATCCAAACCACATTGGTGAATATAATGTTGCTACAAGTATGAAGCACTATATGGGTTATGGTGTTCCTGTCACAGGTAAGGACCGTACTCCATCTGCTATTTCAGACATCGACATGCGCGAGAAACATTTCGCTCCGTTCCTTGCAGCAGTTCGTGCCGGTGCTTTGACAGTAATGGTTAACTCAGCTGTCAACAATGGTGTTCCTTTCCATGCTAACAAGAAATTCCTTACTGGCTGGTTGAAAGAAGAGCTTAACTGGGACGGTATGATTGTTACTGACTGGGCAGATATCAACAACCTTTGCACTCGCGACCACATCGCAGCAACAAAGAAAGAAGCTATCAAGATTGCTATCAATGCCGGTATTGATATGTCAATGGTTCCTTATGAAGTAAGTTTCTGTACTTATTTGAAAGAACTTGTCAACGAAGGCGAAGTCCCAATGAGCCGTATCGACGACGCTGTTCGCCGTGTTCTTCGTTTGAAATACCGTTTGGGATTGTTTGAAAATCCATATTGGGACATAAAGAAATATGACAAATTCGGTTCTGCAGAATTTGCCAAAGTAGCATTAAAGGCTGCTGAAGAATCAGAAGTTCTTTTGAAGAATGAAGACAATATCCTTCCGATTGCAAAAGGCAAGAAAATCCTTCTTGCCGGTCCTAACGCAAACTCTATGCGTTGTCTGAACGGTGGTTGGTCTTATTCATGGCAGGGCGACAAAGCTGATATGCACGCACAGGCTTATAACACTATCTATGAAGCTTTGTCAAACAAATATGGCAAGGAAAATGTAATCTACGAACCGGGTGTTACTTACAACACTTCAAACGGTTTCGCATGGTGGGCTGAAAACGAACCAAATATCGAAGCTGCTGTGAAGGCTGCTGCAAATGTTGACGTAATCGTTGCTTGCGTTGGTGAAAACTCTTACTGCGAAACACCTGGTAACCTTACAGACCTTAATCTTTCTGCAAATCAGAAAGAATTGGTAAAAGCTTTGGCTGCAACAGGTAAACCCCTTGTTTTGGTATTGAATGAAGGTCGTCCACGTATCATCAACGAAATCGAACCTTTGGCAAAAGCTGTTATCCACATCATGTTGCCAGGTAACTATGGTGCTGATGCTCTTGCAAATCTTATGTCGGGCGAAACAAACTTCAGCGGAAAACTTCCGTTCACTTACCCACGTTTGATTAACTCTTTGGCTACATACGACTATAAACCATGTGAAAATATGGGTCAGATGGCTGGTAACTACAACTATGATGCTGTGATGGATGTTCAGTGGCCTTTCGGTTATGGATTGAGCTATACTACATATAAATATAGCAACTTCAAGGTTGACCGCAGCTCATTCACTGCCGACGATGTTCTTACATTCACAGTTGATGTAACAAACACTGGAAAAGTGGCAGGAAAAGAAAGCGTATTGCTATTCTCAAGCGACTTGGTAGCAAGTATTTCACCGGACAACAAACGCTTGCGTAACTTCCAGAAAGTTGAGCTTCAGCCGGGCGAAACCAAGACAGTCACATTGAAACTTAACGGTAGTGACTTGGCATTCGTCGGTTATGATGGTAAATGGATTCTTGAAAAAGGAGATTTCTCAATCTCATGCGGAACAGAGAAATTACCATTGAAGTGTACAACAACTAAAGTTTGGGAAACACCTAACAGATAACCAATAATAGATATACAAACAAAAAGTTCCGGCCGTATCTTTAGAGATATTGACCGGAACTTTTTATTTATAAGATTATCTTTTTAGAAATGATATCCAACTCCGATTGAAATAAGATTTTGTCCTAAATCTGAGCTTAATCTGCGTTTATATTCAAAGTTTGCAGAAATATTATCAGTAAACATATATTCCACACCAGCTCCTAAGTTAAAAGCAAAACGTGTGATACTGGTATTTGAACCTTCAATGTAATCTCCAAAATCTTCACCTAAAATATCGTCATATGCACCATCAAAATCAAAACTTGCGCCAGCCACTCCAATTCCAGCGATTGGATAAAGATGTAAATTTTCAATTACATTGAAAAGCCAGTGGAAATTAACTCCTAAATCCCAAACAGATGTATAATCCTTCTTGAAATAATAATTTACATTTGGTTCCATTCGCAAATGGTCTATAATATTATATTGATACTTTACACCAATACCAACTGTAGACCAACCATCTTCAAAAGCAGGAGTAATATTAACACCTATTGCCATATCTCCTTTTTCGGTCTGAGCTTGCATACTTCCAGCAGCAAAAATGGCAATCATGACCAATAACAATAATTTTTTCATAATATTTTATTTAAGAATTCAGTAAAGGCAAAATTATAATAAAACGACATTAATACAACAGCAAACAGTAAATAAAAGATTCCAATAAGACTCATTTCGAAGAAATGAGACACATTTTACAATCCAGCTATAACAATTTAATACCTAAAGTCTATAAATTTCCATCACTCTTATTAAAATAGTTCAAAGGAGAAACTCCATATCGCTTTGTAAAATGACGGTAGAAAGTTGCCCTGGAGTTAAATCCGGAAGAAAACATCAGTTCTTTAACATTCTTATCCGGATTGTTTTCCAGTTGCTCCTTGAAATAATCGAGTCTCAAATCGCAAATATACTCCTTGAAACTTGTATATCCGGCGCTTTTTATAGCATCAGAAACAACTGATTCTTTCTCTTTTATCCTCTGAGACAAATCTTTCAGACAAAAATCCTTATCCGTAAAAGATTTCTCTTCCTTTAGCGTATTGTCGATTAATGTAAATAAAGGAGAAACATATTCTTCATTGCTTAAATCATAGTTGTTTATATTGATATCCTTTATTTCCAATTTTTCTAATTTATATATTGAAAAAGGATTTTCCGACACCATATAGGCGACAGAAAATGTCAAGGTAAAAACTATTGCTGTTGCTCCGAACAGATTGAAAATAAATTCATTTAAATATAATGTAAACAGTATATATATTGCCAGAAAAACAAACATATAAGTATAGAACAAATACATCATTCCGTTAATCTTACGATAATAATATTTTCGTGTAAAAGGATATATTGTCAATAACAAAGGAGTTATAATCGTCATAAAAAATATAAACAATCGTACTCTAACATCAAGCATATCCAATTTGGTAAATATATCTGCTACAGAAGAGACCTCGGTAATATATCCGTTAAAGCAATAATAGCACAATCCTATGGTTATAACTATTATAGGGAATAAAAGAAATGACTGAATTTTTACGGGAGTAAGAAAACCAGGGCGCAAAGATGCTATGGGAAAAAGGCAGACTATACTGGCTGGCATATACCATTTCAACATTTTCTCTATACTCAGCAATTCCATAAAACGGAAAGAAGGGTTATCAGAAACTTCTATCATCCATCCTATGTTTTCCCACATAAATACCAAACCTATAAAAGCGGATATAAATCCCCAATACTTCTTTTGATAATTATCCTTTGACTGGAATATAATAATACCGCCTATTATAACGGTAAGTAGATCTAAAGCCAATTCAACCGATAAGTAAATAATTCCCATAAAATATTAATTTATATATTTCAACAAACAAATATAGTGAATTTTAGAGTACTGTTCTTTCCAATGTTTTTTGTAGTTTTGTGCTATTAATAGCAAATAATTATATTATCTATGAAAATTGCACTTATTGGTTATGGCAAGATGGGTAAAACCATCGAACAAATAGCGTTGAGCAGAGGACATGAAATTGTTTCAATCATTGACGTAAACAATCCTGAAGACTTTGAATCGGAAGCATTCCGCAGTGCAGACGTTGCAATCGAATTTACTACTCCGGCTACAGCATTCAACAACTATATGAAGTGTTTTGCAGTAAATGTGCCTGTTGTATCTGGTACAACTGGATGGTTGGACAGAATAGGAGAAATAAAGTCAATGTGTGAAAACGAAGGAAAAACATTCTTCTATGCTTCAAACTTCAGTATCGGTGTCAATATTTTCTTTGCAATGAATAAGTATCTGGCAAAGATTATGAACAACTTCCCTGCATATGATGTAAAAATGACAGAAGTACATCATATCCATAAACTGGATGCACCAAGCGGAACAGCTATTACCTTGGCTGAAGGCATCATTGAAAATATCGACAGAAAAGACCGCTGGACTTTGGAAACAGCTGAAAAAGCAACAGACCTTCCTATCCATGCTATCCGTGAAGGAGAAGTTCCCGGTATTCATGAAATAATTTATGAATCAGAAGTTGATACAATCAGTATCAAACATGATGCAAAAAGCCGTGCCGGATTTGCATTAGGAGCCGTTGTTGCTGCTGAGTTTACTGCCGGTAAAAAAGGATTTTTGGGTATGAATGATTTGTTTCATTTCTAAAATGATTCAAGTTTCGCAAGCTTAACTTCTAGATAACAAGTTAACAAGATTTTTGGATAATAATTCGTGAAATTACAGGTGTTCAGACCTTGTCAACTTGTCTCCTGAAGCCTTGTTAACTTTTAAGTTGAGCAACTTGCGAAACTTAAATAAAATAATACTTCTATATTAGAATTATGAAGAGTTTTAGCAAAAAACAATGGATTAAGTTTGGCATAGCCGCATTCCTTTATGCATTGTTCTGTTTATGGATGCAGAACGGGTGGCTATTGCTTGGCGAAATTGTTCTGGTTGATATTTATCTCACCAAATTTATACCTTGGGGAGCATGGAAAAAGTCAACCAATCCGACCATACAGTCAATATTAAGCTGGGTTGATGATATAGTTTTTGCCTTGGTTGCAGTCTATTTCATCAATATTTTCCTTTTCCAGAACTATCAGATACCAAGTTCATCATTGGAGAAATCATTGTTGGTGGGTGATTATTTGTTCGTCAGCAAATTAAGCTACGGACCAAGAGTGCCTAATACTCCGATTTCATTTCCTTTGGTGCAGAACACATTGCCGATACTTAATTGCAAATCATATACCGATTGGCCGGAATGGGGTTATAAAAGAGTAAAAGGTTTGGGTGAAGTCAAACGCAACGACATCGTAGTGTTCAACTTCCCTGCCGGAGATACAATTGCCTTGCTCCAGCAGAATCCGGACTATTATACTTTGGTTGCACAATATGGCCGTGAAGCAATTCATCTGAACAAAGCTACTTTTGGAGAAGTGATGTATCGTCCGGTGGATAAACGTGAGAACTATGTGAAACGCTGTATCGGTATGCCGGGCGATTCATTAAGTATCCGCGACAACCAGGTTTATATTAATGGCAAGGCTGCTGAGAATCCGGAAAACATGCAGTTCAATTATTATATTGAAACAGATGGAACAATGTTTAGTGAAGAGCAGTTCAGCCTAATGGATGTCAGCAAGGACGACAGAGGATTGCTTGGCGGTGGTAACGGATACGGTCAGGATTTGCTGGCTTATCTTGGTTTCCAAGCTAATGCCAACGGACAATACAATCCTGTCTACAGAATGCCTCTTACAAATAAGGCTTTGGCAATAGCGAAGAAATTCGCCTTTGTAAAGAAAATAGTCATCGAACCGGATGCTATCGGTGGTACAACTTATCCGGTTGACTACAAAACCGGTTGGACTCGCGACAATTACGGTCCAATCTGGATTCCGAAAAAAGGTGCTACAATTAAGCTTGATGAAAAGAATCTTGCTCTTTATCACCGTTGTATAAAGAATTACGAAAACAACAAGCTGGAAGTTAAAGACGGAAAGATTTACATTAATGATCAACCGTCAACAGAATATACATTCAAATATGATTATTACTGGATGATGGGCGACAACCGTCATAACAGTGCGGATAGCCGTTCATGGGGATTTGTTCCTGAAGATCATATTGTTGGTAAGCCTATCATGATATGGCTTTCACTTGACAAAGACCATAGCTTGTTCGACGGTGGAATCAGATGGGAACGTATTTTCCGCTGGGTTCATAAAGATTGAGCTTTATGGGATTTAAGCAAAAAATAAAATCAGTGTTCCGATTTGTCGGGACACTGATTGTTATAATATCCGTAGTATTCATTGTTCGCAAATGGGTTGTAGAATCATATAATGTTTCCACGTCTTCAATGGAAACAGCTTTATACGAAGGAGATTATATACTGGTCAATAAACTATCGGACCTTTTCCCTCCAAAGCAGAATGATGTTATGTTATTTACAAGCCCTTTACTGCAAGATACTGTATATAACCCTCTTTTCTTAAGCAGATGTATTGGTATGCCAGGTGATACAGTCCGGATAACATCAGAAGGTTATTATATAAACGGACAGGCATTTCCCCGTTCACCAAGAGCCTTGAATACTTATTTTGTTGCATTAAGTATAAAAGACTACTTTCTTCAGCAAGCCAAACAAATGAAAATTCCTGTCAGAGACTTAAAAAACGAAGCATTCGGCATTACGATAAGTCTTACAACTTTTGAGGAATATAAATTAAGGGAAGAATTCACAGAAGAAATAAATACAAGATTTGTTTGCAGGAAAATTGATCCCTATGAATTAGTTATACCTCAGAAGGACAGAGCATACAGACTTAGTGAATATAATATTACGGCATGCCGCGAAGCTATCTTGCGGGAAACAAACGGAGCTGCCGAATTCCGAGATGGCAAGCTTTATCTGGACGGAAGAGAAACTTCATTCTTTTTCTTTCATCAGAACTATTACTGGTTTTTGTCTGACAATATAAACGAGGCAATAGACTCAAGACATTTGGGAATGATTCCTGAGAATCATCTGATTGGAAAAGCTTTTTTCTGCTGGCTAAGCAAAGATAAGCAGCAGATGATGAAAAGAATAAAATAACAAATAATTGGCAAATCAGAATGGCACATATTTCAACAGCTTATTTAGGTCCTGTTCAGCAATATTGTAAGATGATACAATATCCGGAAATATTTCTGGAAACACAGGAAAACTTCCTGAAACAGACTTATCGCAACCGCTGTATCATTGCAACGGCAAATGGACCATTGGCATTATCAATTCCCGTAGTGAAACCGGATACATTGAAATGCATCATTAAAGATATGAAAATATCTGACCATGGAAATTGGCGTAAGCTTCATTGGAATGCTTTGGTTTCAGCATACAGAATGAGTCCTTTCTTTGAATATTACGAGGACGACTTTGCTCCTTTTTATGAAAAGAAATACGAATATCTGTTGGATTTCAACGAGAATCTTCGGGAACTGATATGTAATCTGATTGATATAAATCCTCGAGTTATACTCACTGAAGAATATATTCCAAATACGGAGAATGATTTCAGGGAAGTAATACGTCCGAAACACGAGGGAGAAGATCCGTCATTTATGCCTGTTCCATATTATCAGGTGTTCCGTGAAAAATTCGGATTCATTCCAAACTTGAGTATTGTTGATTTGCTATTTAATATGGGACCAGAAAGTGTGATTGTATTAAATAAATGCATTATAAAATAACAGGAGCTTATTTGCGGGAATCGTGATTACGATTCTCGCAGTTTCTATTAGTTTACAGACACAAGTTTCACAAATCGCATACAAACAAGATAATCAGCCAGATAATGTGATTCTATGCGTCTTTACACACATTAAGCTCTTAGAATAATTTCAGAAAAAGAAATTTCTGCTCAACATTAGTTTCCAAATCGTCCACATCCATATTCAAAGTATCGGCGACTAATTTATAAACCTCGGATATTGAACAATCATTATCATCTGTTTCAAGAAAGAAAACATCATTCCAAACGGCTTTCAGGGCTTGATGATTGAATATTGGTCCAAAAGATAAAACAAGACCATTTTTCACAAGTTGCTGAGCCTGGATATGATTTCCCCTGAATCCATGAACAATCCACGGAACAGAAGGTTTTATTTGTTTCTTCAAAGCCAATAGCTCGTCAAAAGCCTTTACACAATGAATAATCAATGGTTTCGAATATCGCTCAGCCAACAATATCTGCTTCTCGAAAATATCGCATTGAACAGCCAAATCACATCCACGCAATTTGTCCAATCCTGCCTCACCAACAGCTATTATGTTGGGATTTACTGCAAGTTGTTCCTCTAAAATTCTTAATTGTTCATCAGGATTATCAATATACCACGGATGTATTCCAGCAGAAATGTATTTTCCTTGAAGTTCAGCTGAAGAAGTATTGATAATATGATTAACAATCTCAACAGTATCCGTATTCTTATCTAAGGCTGAGACTTTATGAGTGTGTATATTTATCTTCATAATAATAGTTTTCTCAAGGAACAGGATCATATCCGCTTCCGCCCCAAGGATGACATCTCATCAGACGGCGAATTGTCAAATAAAGCCCTTTAAACGGACCATGCTTCTTTAATGCTTGCACTGCATATTCGGAGCAAGTCGGAGTGAAACGGCATGAAGGAGGAGTTAATGGTGATATACAATACTTATAAAAGTAAATTGGGACTAATAAAATTGCAGTGAGGATGCGTTTCATAATCCATTTTTCTCCTTTAACAGGCGTATAGCTTTATTCATTGCCTTTTCAATATCGGCAAAAGGTTTTATTTCTTTTTCAATATAAATAAAGCCTACGAGAATCTTTTTGTCATTACAAGCGAGGGAATCAATAAGTTCATATTTACGTACACGATAAGCTTCACGAACCTGGCGCTTAACCAAATTACGCTTCACCGCACGTTTGAACTTCTTCTTTGAAACACTAATCAGAATGGAAGAAACAGCGGGCAATTCTTCTTCTTTACTTAAAGTCAAAAAAACAACCCGTAATGGAAACGCCACAAATGATTCTCCTTTTTCAAATAGAAGGTCTATATAGCGTTTCCATGACAGGCGTTCTGCTTTTGAAAGAGTATATTTTCTTTCAGTCATTATTTTTCTCCTGATTCTTTCTTCAGATATTGCTCCAAAGCAGCAGTCATTGATGGAGCTGCAGGAGTCGGAGCCTCAACGTCAAGTCGCAATCCGGCTTCTTTAACAGCTTTTGCTGTAGATGGACCGAAGCAACCAATTCTGATATTGCCTTGTTCAAATTCCGGGAAATTCTTCATCAATGAAGAAATACCTGCAGGACTGAAGAATACAAGCATATCGTAATCAAATTTTTCATCTGCTGTAAAATCATTGCTCACAGTACGATACATGATAGCTTCCTTGAAGATAATCTTCTTTGCTTCTAGCATCTTGCGTAAATCATCTTTATGAACATCTGACACTGGAACAAGATATTTTTCTTTAGCATGTTTGGCGATAATATTAACCAAATCATCTTGCTTACCAACCTGAGAGAAAAAGATTTTTCTCTTTCTGTAAACTATATACTTCTGCAAATAAACAGCTATTGCTTCTGTCATACAGAAATATTTCATGGTTTCAGGGATAGTAACTCTTAACTCTTCACACAAATGGAAGAAGTGGTCGATAGCCGTTTTTGCAGTGAAAACTACTGCTGTATAGTCCAATATTGAGACTTTCTGCTGTCTGAACTCTTTTGACGAAAGGGGTTCCACCTTAATGAAAGGACGGAAATTAATTTCCACACCATACTTTTCTGCAATGTCAAAATAAGGAGACTTTTCAGACGTTGGCTTGGGCTGTGATACTAATAGTTTTTTAATGCTTAATGCCATATAGCACTTTTAACCAATAAAGTTATACAAATAAACAATGCCTCTGTATAAAAAGTACAAAGGCAAAATTTCTTGGGCACAAAGGTACAAACTTATGTAGAATATTCCTTTATTTCTAATGTGAAATATGCGAATTATCTTGTAAATTATTGCAAAACGTGATAAAAAATAGAGAGAAACAAACAAAATCATTGGTAACAGATGTTTATTACCAACAAATACTATCCATAATGATGGTAAATACAGTGATACACCCCAAAGACTCATTATTGAATTATAGCAGCTTCGGCAATTATCATACTGCTCCTTATCAGCAAACACATATCCCCAAAGGTAATAAAACAATTGCTTAACAATAAAGAAAATGAGGAATACCAGGAAATTAATTCCTATACACGTAAGCACATATAATGGGTCACTGAAATCAACCTTTCCCAGGTTCTTCATCACAACATATAGAATTACGGAACAAAGGAACAATGGTTGTATAAGCAAATATGTACGGAAAAGAAAGCTATTCTTAACATTCGATTCGAAAAGATTCTGACGCGATTTGACAGACCAAGCATCTTTAGCCAATCTAAAAAAAAGATGATAATTATTTCGGAAACCCAATGCAAAAAACGAAAAGGACAACAAAAGCATTGCAAACATCAAATCGTTAACTTGCTGTTCGTTCCATAAGTGTATGCCTATATATCCTTCAAACATTTCCTAATATGCGTTTATCTGCTGCAAATATAGAACTTTTTGTGTTTTAAAACATGAAGGACATACCTTATAAAATCGGAAAAGAGACTATGGCAATAACCATAGCCTCTTATTCCTACATCCTATCAAATATATAAATTATTTTGTATCCCACCACACACGCGACATAAACGTATCGCCATTTTCAAGTTTTGAAACTGCGCTATTGTAATTGTCACTGTTGACCTGGGATTCAGTTGAAGGATATGCAAAACGACGTGGAATAGAACCATCTGTTGCACACAATCCGTATGTTTTTGCATTCTTAACCGGGACAAGTTCAGGATATCCAGAACGACGCCAGTTTGCAAATGTTTCATATTCATCACAGAAACAGTTAATCCAATACTGAGTATTAATCTGTTTCAATGAACCATCAAACGGATTCTTAGCCAAATAAGCATCAACAGCATCTGATGTCAGATACTGATTATACAAAGCTGTTGCATTAGGGAATTGTGAGAACTGTTCCATTGCAGCACGTACACCTGTTTCATAATATGTCTTTGCATCACCACTTATCCATCCGCGAACAGCAGCCTCAGCAAGAAGCAACTGAGTCTGAGCATAAGTTACGATAAATGTCGGTGATGTCGGATTTGAATATGTGTAACGGTTGATTGTTGAATAAACGCTTCTATAGTTATCAAGATATTTATCATCCTTAAATTCTGGATAATCTATACCAATAAACCATTCATTAGTCTTATCGTTACTGTAACCACAAGGCAAACCTTTCTGGATTGCAGGATCTGAATTACCATACTGATAGTTACTTGCGTCCTGAACAGAAATTGTCGGATCCTCACAAACAGTTGTAATCAATGCCAAACGAGGGTCTGATGTTTCCTTAAGCATATTAACGAAATATTCACTTACGAAAAACTCTCCACGATCTTCATGTGAATAAATCTTTGCATAAGGTTCAGAAGAGTCATCTGTAGTAACACCTGCAGGATGCTCCAGTTTTACATTTTCTGCATTTGAAGTGATCAAACCATTAGAAACAGCTTTATTAACCCAAGTCTTAGCAGTTTCCGGTTCAACCTTTGACATACGCATAGCAATACGCAACATCAATGAATTTGCAAACTTAACCCATTTTTCTGCGTCACCCTGGAAATAAACATCCTGTTTCCCCATCTTGGCAACACCACCAGCCTTAAGATTAGCCTGAGCTTCGTCAAGTTCTTTCAGCATATCCATGTAGATGTCTTTCTGAGCATCATAAACTGGATATGAATATTCGTTAGGACGACCAGCCTGAGAATATGGGATATCACCGTAAAGGTCTGTCATACGATGCATACCGTAAACACGTACGATACGTGCCATATTGTAGTCAAGTTCATAACCTTCCTGATCTTTCCACAAATCCATAACTGTTGTTACATCACGAAGTGCGCCACGGTCGCCACTGTATATTCCCCAATAAGCAGAAGAATAACCTTCGTTGTAAGCATACAAACTATAGTTCCACCAGTTTCTTATTGATGATACGTGCTGCATCCACTGTGCTGAATAAATACAAGCATTACGCCATACATCCCAGTCAGAACCCAACATCTGATGCTGTGCATTTGTGAATAGCATTTCGTAAGGAACATTTCCTTCGTTCATGTGCTCCGGATCAATATTCGTATCTCCGAAATCGCTACAACTTGTAGAAGCAAAAACCAATGACGCTGCAGCGAAAGCATATTTAATATATTTGTTCATAATCGTTTACTCCAAAGAATTAAAATTTAACATTAACATTGAAACCTACGCTTCTTGTTGCAGGATAACCATTAAGTTCAAGACCCTGACCATTTGAGTTGTTGTATGCAGCTTCCGGGTCAATGTTGTCAGTATGTTTGATAATTGTCCAAAGGTTACGACCAACCAATGAAACATTCAAACCTTTAACAACTTTCATCTTTTCCAAAACTGATTTAGGGAATTCATATCCGAATGACAATTCACGCAATTTCAAGAAACTTGCATTGTAAACGAATTCTTCGCCAATATTGTTATTACAAATACCCTGATAATATGTCTGAGCATCTACAGCAACTGTATTTGGAACGTAATTTCCATTTGCATCAAGCATTACACCTTCACCCACAATGCTTCCTCCAGGATTTTCAGCTGTACGGCCAACCAAAGTATTCTTGTGCAAACCTTCGCTATACAATGAATAGTTTGTTCCTGAGAATATATCAGCTCCTGCTTTGAAGTCCAACAAGAATGAAAGTGAGAAGTTCTTATACTTGAATGTATTTGCCCAACCACCAGTGAACTTGTAAACACCATTACCTAAGCTTGACAATTCATCTTCTCTCTGAGGAATACCATTATTGTAAACGATATTGCCCTGAGGGTCACGTTTGTATTTATAACCGATCAACTCTCCATAAGAAGAACCAACTACGTTCTGAACAGATACGTTACCAGAGCGAGATGTAGCACCATCAATCTGCAACATCTTCACACCTTCACCAAGATAAAGAACTTCACTATCGTTCAAGGCAAAGTTGAATGTTGAGTTCCACATGAAGTCTCTAGTCTGAACAGGAACGAAATCTACCATAAATTCGAAACCTTTGTTTCTGATTTCACCTACGTTCATAACCTTTGAGCTATAACCTGATGCAGAAGAAGTTGAAACAACAGCGATATCGTCCTTAGTATTCTTCACATAGTATGCCATATCAAATGTCAAACGGTTGTGGAAGAATGACAAGTTCAAACCTGCTTCCCATTCTGAAATGCTTACAGGTTTCAATCCCGGATTTGGATACTGGTCGTTATTGTTCTGAGTAACTGTGTGCTGACCATTAACTGTATAATCTCTCAACTTATAAAGCAACAAGTTCTTGTATGGGTCAGTACCGTTTGATGCAGATGCATAAGAAGCACGAACCTTACCGAAGTTGAACCAGTCTGGAATATCGAATGTATCAGTGAATACCCAAGACAATGTTACAGATGGATAGAAGAAACTGTTGTTCTGAGGAGACAATGTTGAGAACCAGTCGTTACGTCCTGTCAAGTTCAAGAACACCTGATTTTTCCAACCGAAATCTGCTGTTGCATACACAGAGTTGACTTGATATTCTTGATATGTTTTAGCAGCACGCTTATCACCCAAGTTGTTTACTGACCACAAACCGTCAACGATGAAAGGACGGCCGCCGTCACTCGGAGTATATTGTTTTGTTATTGTACGCTGGCGGTTACCACCCAAAGAAGCTGAAACAGACCAATCACCGAACTCTTTGTCGAAACCAATCAAATAGTTCAAGTTCATTTCAGAGAAGTTCTTTGAATATTCAGTCAACCAACCGTTAGGATCGGCAGCTGCACCTGTTGGCTGCACCTGTTTGAAATCTAAGCTGTAACCATCACGCTGAACAGCTCCCTGAGCATACAACCAGTCTGTGATGTCCCACTTCAATGTCATAGATCCAGTCAAACGGTTCTTGTTCATTTCGTTAGTCTTACGATACTGCAACCAATACGGGTTGTTGAAATATACGTTAGTACCACCGAGCATTTCAGAACCATCAGGATTAGTACCCCAATCGCAACCTTCGCCACCACGTTCCAACCAACGGATATCAAATGAGTTACCACGGTGAATCAAAGATGCGTTGGTGTTACCGTTACCATCAGACAAGTTTGAACGGCCATTGAATTTTTCAAATACGTAGTTGGCATTAACCATCAAATGAAGATTCTTGAAGATATCATATGTTGTGTTCATATTGATACCCTGCTGGCTATTACCTGCATTTGGAAGAATACTTCTTTCCGTAATATTTGAAATACCAAAACGATAAGTAATCTTGTCGCCAGCACCACTTATTGAAGCAGAAGTTGAGTTGTTGATACCTGTACGATAAAAACTATCCCAGTTATCTACATATGAATATTTATATGTATTACCCAAGAAGTTTACGGCATCTCCACCATCCATAACATCACCCCAGCTATACATTTCTGAAGATTTAGCTGAGTTGATATCTGTTGGACGGCTACCGTATGTTCCCTGACCAAATACCTTCTGATAATCACGGTAATCATAGATTGTATTAAATGTCAAGTTGTTGTTGAATTCAATACTTATAGGTTTACCTTTCTTACCTGATTTTGTTGTAATCAAAATAGCACCGTTACCACCACGATAACCATACAATGCAGAAGCAGCAGCACCTTTCAAAACCTGAATGCTTTCGATATCATCAGGGTTGATGTTGTTCAAACCATCACCCATATCCAAACCACCCCAAGTTCCGGCACTACCCAAGTTCTGGTTGTTGAAAGGAACACCGTCAACAACATACAATGGCATGTTGTTACCTGTCAATGATGCGTTACCACGGATTACGACACGAGAAGAACCACCACTACCAGTTGAGTTACCAGACACACTTACACCGGCAACCTTACCTGACAATGCGTTACCCAAGTTCGGATCGCGGGCCATTGTGAAGTCTTCACCACCAACCTGAGTTGTTGAATAACCCAAAGAACGAGACTGGCGTTTGATACCCAATGCAGTAACAACAACTTCATCAAGTTTCTGAGTGTCTTCAATCAATTTAATGTCAAATGTTGTTTGATTTCCGCTTACAACGAATTCTTGTGTAGTATAACCTATATAACTAACTTCAACAGTTGCTCCTGCAGGAACATCCAATGAAAAGTTTCCGTCCAAGTCTGTAATCACACCATTTGTTGTTCCTTTCTGAACGACATTGGCACCAATTACAGGAATACCAGCATTATCAACAACAACACCAGAGATTTTCTTGGTTTGTTGAGTAACACTTACAGCATTATTCTCAGCCTTAGCTGAAGCGTCGATTGGTGCAGCATTAACGCCTACAGCCAAACAACTCAGAGAGATCCCAACGCACAACTGCTTAACAGGAATCAGATTACTCTTTTTTTTCATACTTTTTTTGTTTATTAAGATCAACTATTGTTTTTTCAAATTCCTATTTGGCAAATAACAGCGGCTATAAAAAGACTCTTTTTTTTAAGCCGTTTTTATTCTATTTTTACTCATTATCAAAAACTATATGAAACACGGTTAATCAACATTAATATCGTACATCAAACAACACTAGGAAATATCTTTTACCCAAATCTAGTTCAAATATCTGAATATCTTATAGTAATAAGAAAATCTCCAATTCGATTTATGGAATAATCCAATTGTTTATCATTTATTTGTGTATCATAAAGTATTGGCAAATATAATGCTATTTTTATCAAACGGTAACACCTCAAACAGTTAAAAATTATATATTAACATTATACTTAACAGCTGTAGTAAAGAGCATTATAATCATTTTGACCATAAAAAATCTATTATATCTTTCAAAATATTATATTATTCCACATATAAAAAGGCAAAAGTCTGAACTTAATATAAAATTCAATCAAAACTAAATTGTCAATAAACATCTGTTCTTTACCAGAAAAAAATGATAATCCCTATAATTAATACTCGGATAAACAAGCTTCATTCATAAACAGGTTTTAATCCTTTTAAGTTAAACTAAATGTGAACATGATTTTTTATCTCAATGAAACTTTATTTCCATATATTATGGAAAACTTTTTCCACATATTGTGAAAATTTTTTTCCATATATTATGAAATTTCTTTTTCATATATTATGAAAAAAGTTTTCCAACCAATAAAAAAAGCCTGAAAATATAATTAAATATAAATCAATATATTACGCGTATTCTTATTATTTTTAAAGAATAAAAATATAATATATCGGAACTATTACGTATCTTCAAAATTACAAACACTAATTAGAAAGGAATTTTATGAACGAGCTTAACAATCTTATTGCCAATGAAATGATTGAGTTGGGCGTACAGAATCAACACGTAGATTGGGGAACAAGAGCTGTAATTCTCCTTGTGATTATCCTTACATCGTTTATTGCCACCAGAACTTTCAGACATTTGGTTATGCCTGTTGTGCAGCGAATAGCCGAAAAGACAAAAGTCACATGGGACGATTATATGTTCAGTAGTAGTATGCTAACAGCTTTCAGCAGAATCATACCACCAATTATATGGTATATGTTCCTTCCACTACTGTTATTCAAACAGCCTACGCTTCTGAATATATCACAAAAGGCATGTATGGTTTATCTGATCGTTGTAGTGCTCAAACTGATAAACCTGTTTATGAATACTCTCAACGAGATATCAAACGAACACGAGCGCCTGCGAAACCGTCCTCTCAAAGGTATTTATCAGATGATTAATCTGATATCTATTGGTGTAGGAATGATTCTGATAATTAGTATACTGATTGACAGAGACGCAACATCCATTCTTGCCGGACTTGGAGCATCGGCTGCTATTCTTATGTTGATTTTCAAGGACAGCATCCTCGGTCTGGTTGCCGGAGTCCAGCTTTCGGCTAATGATATGCTTCGACCGGGCGACTGGATTACAATGCCAAAATACGGAGCTGACGGAACAGTGGTGGAAGTGTCGCTGACAACAGTAAAGGTTCAGAACTTCGACAAGACTATAACTACTATTCCGCCATACGTGCTGGTAAGTGATTCATTCCAGAATTGGCGTGGAATGCGAGAGAGTGATGGCAGACGAATAAAACGTTCGCTGAACATTGATATGCGTACTGTGCACTTCTGTTCTTCAGAAGAAATAAAGAGATATATGGAGAAAGGTCTTATACCGGAAGATATGGAGATTGACGAAAAGACTGTTAATCTGGAAGTTTTCCGAAGACATATCATTTATTATCTGCAAAAACATAAGAATGTAAACAAGAATATGACGCTTATGTTCCGTCAGATGCAACCAACTCCGGAAGGATTGCCTATGGAAATATATTGTTTCTCAAAGAAAAAGGATTGGATTGATTTCGAGAATGTACAGGCTGATTTGTTCAATTATATAATTGCAATTGTTCCAGAATTTGGTCTGCAGGTTTTCCAACGTCCAAGTGGAAATGACTTTTATCAGAAGGAAAAAGAAGAAATTTTATAACGAAATAAATATTTTATGGAAACAGGATTGAAATTCAGCAGTAGTGTTGTAGTCAACAAAGATAATCTGGCGATTACATTGGGTTCGGGCGATTTGGAAGTGTTTGCAACTCCGGCTTTGGTTGCCCTAATGGAAAATGCGGCAATGAAAGCTGTGGCAGATTCACTTCCGGAAGGTTCAACTACAGTGGGAGCAATGATGCAGACAAGCCATGTAAAGCCTTCTGCAATTGGGGAAACAGTTACAGCAACTGCAGTTCTTAAAGAAATTGACGGACGTAAACTTACTTTCGAAGTTTCGGCATCGGATACTAAAGGCATTGTTGGCGAAGGAACTCATATAAGATATATTGTGGACAGAGAGAAGTTTATGTCGAAATTGAAATAATTATACAGTTGACAAGGCTTCAGATACAAGTTGACCAAGTTATAATAAAAAAGACACCGAAAATACAGATGTTTGTATTTTCGGTGTCTTTTCAGTTTCTATTAAGATTGTATCATTTCGGTCCCATAACAACTTCCACGCAATTGCCCTGACTGATGAAATCACTCATAAATTTCTTTATATCATCAGCGGTAATGCTTTCAAGTGTTTCTTTATAATTGGTATAGGCATCCATACCTCGGAAATAATAAGAATCTATCACGTTCAGCCAATAAGAGTTTTCCTGCAAACGCTCGTTGTGACGTTTCAGCATATTATCACGGCTCTTTGTCAAATGTTCTGATTTAGGGCCTTCGGTTGCAATACGCTGAATTTCTTCGTCAACAATTCTTACCATATTCTCCCATTTCTCCGGATCTGTATCAAAGAACACTTGCAATGTTGTTTGTCCTTTAGGAAAATCGCTCAACGAAACGCCGGCATAAACGCCATAACTTCCGCCTTCTGCCTCGCGAATAGTTTCGGTATATACAAGATCCAGAATCTGGCTCAGCAATGAAGCTGTAAGCAAATTCTTCAAGTTATATTCGCTTTTGCCGGAATAAAGCTGGAATACTGACGATTTAGGAGTTTGCATCTCACGGCTGAAATGATTCTCCAATTTGCCTTTCATTATTTTAGGCAGAGCATCCGGCGATGGCTTGTCCACACGCCCGTTGGCAGGCAAAGTGGCAAGATATTGCTCAATATACGGACGGATGCTGTCCACATTCAAATTACCTACAAATGTGAAAGTAAAGTCGGAAGCATCGCCATATCTTTCCTTATAAATATCAAGTATGCGCTGATAACTAATCTTATCGAAATCTTCTGCTTCGAGTGAGACTGCACGTGGATGATTGTTGTAAACAACCTTTGAAATAGTATCGTTCAACGCTGTTGACGGATCGAGCTTAGCATTTTCCAGCTGAGCTTTCATTCTGTTCTCGAATGAAGCATAAGCGTCATTGTCTGTACGTGGCGAAGTCATTGCAAGATAAATCAACTCGAACAATGTTTTAACATCATCCGGCGAAGCATAACCGTTCAGGCTTTCATTGTCAACACCAAGCGAAGCGGAACAAGAAACTTTCTTTCCTGCCAGTTTCTTACTCAAGTCTATTGCAGAGAAGTTGCCCAAACCACCAAGTCCGATAACTGAATTGAACACTTTCATATTCTTCGCATCGTCAATTCCGACCATAAAGCTTCCGCCAGGACTGGTTGCAGTCATCTGTATCTCGTCTTTCTTATACTCTGTTGGCTTAAGAACTACACGAACACCATTACTCAATGTAAGAACTGTTGCGTCAAACAAACCATCGTGTTCTTCCTTGACAATTTTCCCTGGAGCAGGAAGTTCTGGAATAAGCGGGGCATTATTCACCTCTTCCTTATAAGGTTCCACTTTCTGGCTTCTTGCTTTGTTGAACATTTCCAGGAGTTCTGACTCGGTTGGATAAACTACTCCTTCTTTCTCAGGACCACTAAGAGCAAGGACAATATTCTTCTCTCCTATTACTTGAGATAAATACTGATTCACCTGTTCTACTGTAATATTTGGTGCAATCTGATTGATAAGAGCATATTCAGTTTCTATTCCGGGAATATATCCGCCTTCGGTGAAATGGTTGACATATTCTTTGGTATAAGAACTGTTCTTCTGCTTGTCACGCTCATTAAAAGCTGATTCGTATTGTTTCAGTATATTTATTTTAGCTCTTTCATACTCTGAAACAGTGAAACCGAACTGACGGGCACGTTCCATCTCACGGACAAGAGCTGTCATTGTAGAGTCTATCTCACCTTCTTTTGCTATAGCCGCAATTGTAAACGCATCTTTCGTACGCGCTACCATAAAATCACCGTCATAAGCCTCAGCATATACAAATGGAGGATTTGCCTGGTGAAGCAATGCCTCAAGTCTTTCATTCAATATCTGAGAACATACGGCAGAGATATAATCAGTTATCAGACCAGCGGCAGTTGAACGAAGTTGAGCTGGCATCGGGTCATATTTATGATAAATATAGATTATTGTGCTCGATGCTTCTTTGTCTGTTGCAATGGAAACAATAGGCTCGTCATTATCCGCTACAGACACATATTCACGTTTTGCAGGATTAACCGGAGCAGGAATATCGGAAAACATAGTCTTTATTGTTTTCTCAACAGTATCAACATCCACATCACCAACAACAATTATAGCCTGCAAATCCGGACGATACCATTTCTTATAGTATGCTCTCAGTTCTTCGGGCTTGAAATTGTTTATCACATCTATCGAACCGATTGGAATTCTGTTGGCATATTTATTTCCTGGAAACATTTGTTGCAACTGCTTTTCCAGAAGTCTTTGGCTGGCGTCACGTCTGGTTCGCCATTCTTCACGGATAATTCCTCGCTCTTTCTCAATCATTGAATCTGTAAGAGCAAGAGAATTGGACCAGTCGTGAAGTATAAGCAAACAACTGTCCACAACATTAGGCTTATCAACAGGAGCATTGATAATTGTATATACAGTTTCGTCGAATGATGTATATGCATTCAGGTTTTCTCCCATTCTCATTCCAACGCTTTGGAGATATTTGTCAATTCCATTTTCCGGGAAATTCTTTGTACCGTTGAAGGCCATATGTTCAAGGAAGTGAGCAAGGCCAGCCTGATTGTCTTCCTCCAAAACCGAGCCGACATTCTGCGCGATATAAAAATCAGCTCTGTTTTCCGGCAGCTCATTGTGCCTGATATAATAAGTCAAACCATTGTCCAACTTTCCGTATCTGACCTTTGGGTCGATTGGTAGAGGCTGCATTTCCTGGGCTTGCAAAAAGCCAGAAGAAAGGAAAATAATAAGCAAACAGCCTAAACATAAAAAAAACTGCTTTTTCATATAATATGATTATTTTTATTCAGTTGGCAAATCTAAATAAATTCAGAGAAAGTATATTCGGATACTAGTATAGTTTATTTCTGTTTTCAAATATTTTCGTTTTATTTGCTATTGGAAGGACATTTAATAAAGATAAGAAAGAAACGAAACCCCTATAAACAATTAAAGGCTGTCTCACGACAACCCCTAATCAAACTTTGTTAACCTTAAATCTAATACTATTATGAAAAAACCACGGTGCAAAAGTATAGCTAATGCAAGCATTTGTCAAGTGTTTTTGCGCTAATAAATATTAAACGTCGGATAATAAATGCAAAATATAGCTTTTAGTAATATTTTTCCGTAGATTTGAACCTGAAAACTTAATCACTCACGAATTATCATCAATAAAATCCATATAAATAAAAACATGAAACACAATTTTAAATCAATTCTTACGGTGAGCCTTGCCGCCATCGCTTTATCGTCCTGTGACAATTCCAATCCTCCAGCTCCGATTATGCCGGTTCCTACACCGGAACAGGTTGAATGGCATAAAATGGAAACTTATGCTTTTGTGCATTTCGGACTAAACACATTCAACGATTTGGAATGGGGATATGGAAATACTCCTGCATCTACATTCAACCCTGTCGAATTAGACTGTGAGCAATGGGTCAGAACTATTAAGGCTGCAGGTCTTAAAGGTGTTATCCTTACTGCAAAACATCACGATGGTTTCTGTCTTTGGCCAACAAAAACAACAGAATACAGCGTAAAGAATTCTCCCTGGAAAAACGGAAAAGGAGACATGGTAAGAGATCTGTCTGATGCTTGTAAGAAATACGGACTTAAGTTTGGTTTGTATTTGTCGCCTTGGGACAGAAATAATGCCAACTATGGAACTGATGCTTATGTAGAAACTTATCATGCGCAAATAAATGAACTTATCAGCAACTATGGTCCGCTATTTGAATTCTGGTTCGACGGTGCAAATGGTGGAGATGGCTGGTATGGCGGTACAAACGAAAAACGCTCAATCAACGCCAAAACTTATTACAACTACGAACGTGCCAAAGATTCAATCAAGGCAAAGCATCCGAATGCTATGATTTTTGGAGGAACTGTTCCTGATATCAGATGGATTGGTAATGAAGATGGTTGGTCAGGAGATACACAATGGAGTATCTATGCACCAGAACCAATGATGAAAAACTATAACCACAGTATGTGGGGAGACGAAAACCAGAAACAATGGTTAGGCGGAGAATGTGACGTTTCTATCCGTCCGGGATGGTTCTATCATGAAAGAGAAGATCATCAGGTTAAATCTCTTGCTACGATGGTTGATTTGTATTACAGAAGCGTTGGACATAATGCAAACTTCCTTCTCAACTTCCCTGTTGCTTTGACTGGAAAGATTCCTGCTTCTGACTCAATTCGTGCCGTTGAATGGTACAAGACTATTCAGGAAGATTTCAAAACTAATCTTCTTAAAGGTGCATATGTGGAATCAAGCAGCCGCCGTGGACAGAATTTCAGCGCAAACAATACAACAGACGGAAACTGGGACAGCTATTGGGCAACAGAAGATGGCGTGAACACCGGAAGCCTTACTTTCACTTTGCCTTCAGAAACTAACGTCAACAGACTTTTGTTGCAGGAATATATTCCATTAGGACAGCGTGTACGCAAATTCGATATTGAGTATGAAAACAATGGTATGTGGCAGCCGGTAGAATCTGTTGACTCTACTACTACTGTCGGCTACAAACGTATCGTGCGTTTCCAAACTGTAAAAGCAAAGAAGTTACGTGTTAATTTCCGTGACGCAAGAGGTCCGCTATGCATAAATAATGTAGAAGCTTATCTTGCTCCGGCTTTGATTACAGAACCTGTTATTACACGCGATGAGAATAATATGGTAAGCATAAAATCCGGTGATGCAAATGCTATTATTTATTACACTACTGATGGCTCTGAACCAAAAAAAGAATCAAATGTATATAATGGCAACATTGAGTTCTCCAAAAAAGGAACAATAAAAGCTATTGCTTATGACAAGACTTTCGACAAATATAGTCCAATAAGCTTTAAGGAATTCGATATTCCTTCAACAGCATATACTTTGGTATATCCTGAATCAAAAGAGCCTAAAAACTTATTTGATGGAAATGGACGTACATGCGTAATTATGCCTGAGAAAAAACAGGAAATAACAATTTCGCTAGATAAAGCATATAAATTGAAAGGATTCCGCTATACTCCGGATCAGAACAGATTTTCCGGTGGACATATTTCAAAATATCAGCTGTATGTTGACGGCAAGCTCGTTTCTTCCGGCGAATTCTCAAATATAAAGGCTAATCCAATAGAACAGGAAATCTTGTTTGCTCCGGTAAACGGTAAGGAAATCAGATTTGTGAATGTTCGTTCTGTTGACGATGTTCCACAAGTTTCAATCGGTGAATTTTCAGTAATAACAGAATAAAACAAAAAACCCCGAAGTTCAGAACTTCGGGGTAATTTTTTGTGGTCCCACTTGGGCTTGAACCAAGGACTCCCTGATTATGAGTCTTATAAAATATATTATCATAAATTACCAACAATAGCATATTATGCTATATATCAATTATTTATACAAAATATAATTACAATAAATTATCGTCTATTAACCTCAATAATCTTAAATTGTTAGTACAATTGTTAGTACATACCAATAAATTCACTAAATTTGTTCGATATATAAACACAAGCAAAATGAAAACAAAGGCCTCTGCAAATCTAATATTTGATCCTGTCTCCAAGGCAGACAAAAGGGTATTGAAATTACAAGTCACATTCAACCGAAAGAGCGATCGGAAAAGCTTGGGTGGAAGTGTTAAAATTTCAAAAGAAGATTATCAAAAGCGTAATAAGGCATACAAAGAAGCCGTTGAAGAGATCAGACCCAAACTTCAAAAAGCCCAAAACATCATAGACGAGCTAGGCGAAAACTTCACTTGGAAACTATTCCGTTCAGCATGGAAAGAAGAAGCATGGGGCAGAAAGAAAATATCAGGGAAATACACCAATAGAACCATCAGGGAGTTATATGAAGAATATTTCAATAACGAAAATAAAAAATTTAGCCCAAATACTAAGAATATATATTACATCTTATTGCAATGGATTGAACAGTTCAAACACAATACTAAATTGTACGATATAACAGTGGATTTTTTACAGGAATTAGCCAAGTACATCAAAGAACAAAGTTTTCAGCGCAGAAATAAAGAAACCAAAGACACCACTATTGCCATATATATGAGAGGATTAAGAGCTGTATATAACTTTGCAATTGATAAGGGTTACATTGATAAAGCAAAATATCCATTCGGGAAAAACAAATATAAACTCGCCTGCAAAAAGAGCGCAAATATCGCTCTGACAGAAGACGAGTTTCAACTTTTCATTAATGCCACCCCTAAAAATTACAAGGAAAAACTTGGTTACAACTTTTTCTTTCTCTCTTACGCTCTTGATGGGCTAAATCTTGCAGATATTATAAGAATTAAAAACAGGGACATCACAACGGACAATAAGCTAATCGTCGGAAGATGGAAAATTCGTAATACATTTATCGAAGAAGAAATACAAGAAAAACAATTGATGGATATTGCTCTTTACATCTTAAAAGAATATGGTACAATAGATCCATCCCAGCCCAACAAATATGTCCTTAGATTCTTGGATGGCGTTGAGGATGAGGATATAGAGCAACAAGACATTAAGAAAAAAAACCTCAACAAAAACATAAATAAAGGTATCAAAAGTATTTGTGAAAGAATAGGGATAAAGCCGTTCAGCCTCTATTCAGCAAGACACACCTATGCTACACATGGTATCAATAACGGAATACCTATAGAAATCATGAGTAGAAATCTATTACATACAAATATTATAACGACACAAGGCTACATAGACAGCATATCGAATAGCAACCAAATTAAAAATAATGAACTAAAAGAGAAAAAATTACAATCGTTCAAAAAGCTATAGAACTGAATGGAATGTATTCAACTTTTACATGTATTCAAATAAATCTATATACGTTATTGAATACAATTATATTTCGTATTCAAATTAATCTTTGATTTATTTGAATACTTAAAAGAAAATATTTACCTTTGTTTCAGTAAATAAAGGATTTAATAACTAAATAATACACCAGTCTATGAAAGCAGTTATATACGCTCGCGTTAGTTCAATATCTGACAGACAAAATACAGAAAGACAAATTGAGGATTTGAAGGCTTATGCTTCTGCTAATTGTTATAAAGTAGAGAAAGTATTTTCTGAAAAAATTAGTGGCGCAAAAAAGAATGCAGAGCGTGAAGTGCTTTTGGCCTGTTTGGACTATGCTAAACAGAATGGAATTGATATAATTTTGGTGAGTGAGTTAAGTCGGTTCGGTCGTGCAATATGGGAAGTGCTCGAAACGGTGAAGTATTGTGTAGATAATTCTATAAACGTATTCTTTCAGAAAGAAGGATTACAGATTTTGAACGAGAAAGGAGAAGTTATGCCAACGATGGCAATTTATATAAGTTGTCTTGGATTTGCCGCTGAAATGGAAAGAAAAAACATAGCATTTCGTCTTAATTCAGGTCGTGAATTGGCTAAACAAAAAGGCATAAAGATGGGACGCAAAAAAGGAAGTACAAAAGGTAAAGAACAAAAAGCAGAAGAATATAAACAAGTAATTAGAGAGCTTAAAAAAGGCACAAGCATACGCAAAACTGCTAAACTCCACGACGTATCTGTTAGCACAGTTCAACGGATTAAAGCTGAATTTAATCTGTAAATTAATATAATATCCATCATTATGTTATTAATGATGGATATTATTTATAATGGGTTATTGAACCCTCTTATATGTTTCCTGTAGTATACAATCTACTTGCTCCCATTCGTCATTAAAATAGAAGGCCTTTTGAGTTATTATTAGCGTATTATCGCTTATCTCTATAGAAGCCTTAAATGGTATTGGTAGTATATCAGAAGTAATCTCTAAATTATTTCCACTCAATTTCCATTTACCTCCACCAATATCACTAACCCCACATGGACGATGGTCTGAATATGTTCCATCTGACTCAAACTCTACATAACCCTGAAATTCACATTCGTCATAATCTACAGCCATTTCATTTGGTGAAACTGATAGCAATTGCCACTTGCCAATAATTGAATCATCTAATCCAGCGTCACCTTCGTCTTTACTACAACTAGTTAAACCTATAAACAAAGACAAAAACAAAAAAATAAAATTAGCTATTTTTCTCATTATTATTTAATTTAGTTTAAAATATATATGCCACATTTACGCCTAAAACAAATTGATCAAAGTCCTTGACAAACTGATATTTAAGTTCAAAGCCAAGATCTATATTATCTAATATAGGATATTGAATACCAGCACCAAGATTGCAACCGAATTTTGTCGCATTTCCCCCACCATCAACCTCCTCATCTATATATTCCTCATAACCTGGTAGATCGCTATAATCTATATCGCCCATATCTACACCATCACCCATTGATCCTAACAGGGTAAAACCAAACAATGGATAAACCTTCAAGCCTTCTACACTTGTGATATCAAATAAATAGTGCCCATTTACATTCGCACTCCATAATCCTATGCCATCAGATTTAAAGAAATAGTCAAAACCTGGGGCGATACGAATAGCGTCTGTGATGTTGTACTTAAATTCAGCTCCAAACTTAAAAGACTTGTGGAAGCTACCAGATCCATACCCTAAGTTAACACTAATTGCTTTCTCATTTTTTGGGGCAGCCACCAAATTACAACAAACGACTAAACTCACGAATAAAAATACTAATTTTTTCATAATGCAATATAATTTAGTTATTAATTAATGCTTTTGCAAAGGTAAAAAGCGTACATGTACGCTCAAAGAATTTTAACAGAAATTTTTTCTTTGCCTAAATTATTAGGCATGAAAAAGTTAGAGGACTACATAATTCAAAAAGTTAAACAGATGCGAATAGACAATAATCTATCTCAGCAAGAACTAGCAGACTATATCAATGTTAGTCAATCGTTTATTCGAGACTGCGAGAACCCCAAGAGACGGGCTAAATACAATATTAATCACCTCAACGAGCTAGCTAAAGTCTTCAAATGTTCGTTTTCGGATTTCTTTCCTGACCGTCCCTTTGAGGACAATAGCAACATATCTCAATAGATGAGATAATAATATATACTCAGACACGCATAGTACTCATCTATGCGCTAGATGGCAAACCCATATTTAACACATATAGCTCTGTTAATCAGAACCTTGCACTCGAACTCTAACTAATTACCGCCCTATTGTAAGTATACAACACGGTTAGCTTTTCAGATTTTATATTGTAGAACATAAAAAATAACTTTAAACTATACTTTTCTTTCATACTATACCGTATATTTATATATAAAAATAAAATATAATATGAAAAGAATTGTAAGAAACTTAAGTCCGACGACAAAAGAAAAAATCAGCAACTCAATGAGGAACAGGGCTAAGAGTGAAGAGACACGTAAGAAGATTAGCGACGGCATGAAAAAGTACTGGTCAACTATCCCTACAGCGAATCCAGAGGCTATAAAGGATAATAAAGAAAAAAATAATCCGAACACAAAAATTCCAACTCTATGATAAGACCATATTATGAGATCGGCGTAGACAAGCTAACACTATGTTACAACATCTCCACGGATTCGATCCTTCATGATATTGAAGAAGAAGACACATATCTAGACTTGGGAGATATTAAGCTAAAACGGATAGAAAGCGGGCATTTCAAGAACTCATTTTTGATTTTATCATTATGGGACGCACCAAATGGAGAGGGTCTAACATGGCAAACATTTGGAACATTAAAATATAACCGATACACGGATAAAGAAGAGAAATCTACTCTAGGATGGATATATTTCGAAAATCATACACTCTATAAACAGGTCTATCCACATGTTAGCTCAGTGATCTACGGAGAATACATTTCTGACCTACTTGGTTTAGAACTGAGAAATATAACCGAAATTGAGATATACTTTGACACGAGCACTAATGCACCCAAAGCCATCAAACGAATTATTAGAAATAAAAACATTGATACCATTCTCAACGGAAAAGTCCTTCCGCGAAAAGATAATCACCCTACAATAGGGTATTACCACACGGGGAACTTAGACCGATATACGGATTTATCCCTGTATATAAAGCAAGCCGACAAAGATGGCTTTACGCTGAAAGCCTACGACAAGCAAAAAGAAATTAAAGAAAATAGCCATAAGGACTATATATTGAAATGGCATAAAAGGAACTCAAACCAACCTCTATATCGTATGGAATTAAACCTAAGACATCATCATCTCAAAGATTATATAAGTATAAACCACATAGTGCTATCTCATAATCTATTCACAATTAGAGAGTTTTTATTTGAATGTTTTTTGTATTTCACATATAGGTTAATCAGATTCAGAGAGGCAGGTACAACTCACTCCATCCTTGAAGCCATTTAGATACCTTTTTGAGGACCCCCTATAACAAGGGGGGCTCCCAATGAGGATTTTTTGCCATAAAAAGTTATTCCACAAGCAAATAACAATTCTTATTTTATTCAATATATCAATAATTACTAAATTTATAATTCTCTTGGCTATAAACTTGATTTTTCCATATAAAGTTGCATTTTTGTAAAAAAATAATATATATGAATATTGGAAATAATGATCTAATAAGAATTTTTGAGGCATACTATAGATACAAGGAACTATACGGAAAGATGCCTATGGAGAGACTACGATACTGTATATATGCAGGTATTGCAGGCTTAGAGTGCGGCGAAAATGAGAAAAAAAGAATAATAGAGGAAAGCATACTAGACTTTGAGTCAATTGCCCAAACTATCCGAGGAGTATATAACTCAGAATATTTGAGCCCAACAAATACTTATGCTAAAGCGGTAGAAAAAAATATCAAAACAAAAAAAGATATTCTATCATTAGATGAAGCCATAAAAGAGTATGGTCTACCGCGCCGCATAAAGGATCCAAAGTGGAGAAAAATGAATCCATCTTTCCCTTACCATCAACCGACAGGCAATCGTGGAAAAGTATTAGTATATCGATCCGAGATTGAAAGTTACATAGAATCCAAGCAGTAATTTCTTTCAATTACTCTCTATTACCATATAAGCACAATACTAACCCAAAAAGCAAACTGTTAGTACAATTGTTAGTACACCTCAACAAAAAAGGCTTTACGATTAATCGTAAAGCCTTAATTTTCAGAGGTGGTCCCACTTGGGCTTGAACCAAGGACTCCCTGATTATGAGTCAGGTGCTCTAACCAACTGAGCTATAGGACCGGGATTCAGAGGAACATCGCCCTCTGAAATCGGATGCAATATTACAACATATTATTGAATTATGCAAATTTATTTTGAAAAATCTACTTTTCAGCAGCATCAGAAGCTGCGAATTCCATCAGATAAGCCTTGATAAAACCATCAATTTTACCATCCATAACACCATTTACATCAGATGTTTGATAGTTTGTACGATGGTCTTTCACACGACGGTCGTCAAACACATAACTTCTTATCTGCGAACCCCATTCGATTTTCTTCTTTCCAGCCTCAATTTTAGCCTGCTCTGCCATGCGATGCTTCAATTCTTTATCATACAAGATTGAGCGCAACTGGCGCATAGCGTTCTCACGGTTCTTTGGCTGGTCGCGTGTTTCAGTGTTTTCAATAAGGATTTCTTCCTCTTCTCCTGTATAAGGATCTTTAAACTGATAACGCAAACGCACACCGGATTCCACCTTGTTTACGTTCTGTCCACCAGCACCACCGGAACGGAATGTATCCCATGAAATTGCAGCCGGATCAATCTTCACTTCGATTGTATCGTCAACAAGAGGAGTTACGAAAACAGAAGCAAATGATGTCATTCGCTTTCCCTGAGCATTGTAAGGAGAAACACGAACAAGACGGTGAACACCGTTTTCACTCTTCAAATATCCGAAAGCATAATCACCTTCAATATTGAAAGTCACAGTTTTTATACCAGCCTCATCACCTTCCTGCAAGTTGGCAATAGTAACTTTATATCCATTACTTTCGCCCCAGCGCATATACATACGCATAAGCATTGAAGCCCAGTCCTGACTTTCAGTTCCACCAGCACCGGAGTTGATTTTAAGAACACAACTCATCTGGTCGGCTTCCTCACGAAGCATATTTCTGAACTCAAGATTTTCAACCAATTCCAATGCATGATTATAGCTATGGTCAACTTCTTCTTCAGAAACTATACCTTCTTTTACATATTCATAAGCAAGTTGCAACTCTTCAGCTGCGCCCTTTACTTCGTTATATAGTTCTATCCATTTCTTAAGGTCTTTAACCTTCTTCATCTGTGCTTCAGCACGCTTTGCATCTTCCCAGAAACCAGGGTCATGTGTACGAAGTTCCTCTTCTTCAAGCTGGATGGTCTTACCATCGATGTCAAAGATACCCCCTCAGCGCCTGCTCGCGCTCCAACACATCGTGTAGTTGGTCTGATGTAATCATAATTCTTTCTCTATTATATTATTGGTAAATAAAATTCTGCTACAAAGATAGTGAAAGGTGAGCGTCGAGACAAATCATAAACTTGTTTTTGATTGATTCTACCGAAGCGCATCTTATCATTAGGAAAATATATAAATAAGAAAAGATCGGTATCTTTTTATAGAAATACTGTAATGTTTCTGAGAAAAGATACCGACCTTTTTGAAGAAAATATTATTAGAAAAAACTTTTTTATCTGCGGCGTCGCACCGAACGAGTCGGAGTTGTATTTGCAGGTTTCGGAGCCTTAGTTTTAACCTTAGTTTCCTTTTCCTTGCTCTTCTCCGCTACTTCCTTCTCTTTCTTGGCTGCTTTCTTTGCATCCTTGCTATTTGCAGCTACAGCTGTAGTATCAGGCTGCATCCAAAGGGATTTTTCAAAAGTAACAAGCTGATTTTCTATCTTTTCCTGTTCCTTTTTCAAAGAATCTGGAGTCGGGCAATAAGCCTGAAGCGGCTGATTCAGCAAATTCTGAGTTTTGATAATATCACCCTCAAACATACGTCTGCGGAAATAATCATCATAAGTAAACGTCATGACATTGTTTGTGTTTGATGTCATGATATAAGTATTATTTATATAAGGACGTATAGATTCATAAGGAACCCAGAACATAGCCATTGTTGTCTCGCCTATATCTCCATTTGATGTAAGAATAGGACAAATAGCCAAAGTCTTCACATCGAATACTGAATTCTGCTGGTCGAAATACCAGGCTTCTTTCACATAATAAGACTTTACATCAGCAGAAGGGATATCGCTTTCATTAACTATGAAAGATGCAGGCTTATCACCTTTCGCCGGCACCTCATCATAAAAGATATGGAATCTATCAAGCAAATCCTTAAGCACAACCTTGCGTGATTCACTGAAATCTTCATATCCGTCAAGATATTCATACACATCCAGCTTGTCGTCACATATCAGTTGAAATATGGTTGAGAACAGATTCATCTGTCCGTTCATAGGCTGAGTGGGATAATACAAAGGAGCATTGGCTTCTTTGGTCAAATCAATCTGACGATATATAACACGCATCCAACGGGCATTTGATATATCCTGAGTCATTCGTTCGTTCAAATCAATAGCACGCACTGTCAGTTCAGGAAGGCCTTTATTGTCATCTTCCTTTGCACGTTCGCCACGCGAAGCCACCGGTGTTCTTCGGCGATTCTGATCAGACGAATTATCATCTTGTGCCATAACAGGCATTGAGGTAAACAAAGCTGCCACAAGAGATGCTATGTAATAAATACGCTTCATATTCATTGTTTTCTTATCGAATATACTGTATATTAATTCACTATTACTTCAATTGGTGAAATAGTACGTTCCTTGCCGTCAGGACCTTTTACCAGAACTCTGGTAATATAGAATCTTTTACCACGAGCCAAACGACGGATATAATCCTTCTGACGCTGAGAGAACTCTCTTCCCTGAGCAACTTCAGGAATAACATTTCCCATAGAATCGAAGAATGTTAGCTCGAAACTCAAAACCGTAAAAGGCACATTCAGCAAATCATCGTCGATAGCTGCCATAATTCCATCGGCACCGACCAAATCACGTTTCAACATCTTACCACCACGGAATTTCTTGACATTTCCGTTTGCATCCTTATATTCAATATAAGGCATTGGGTCTGGCAATGCACGTACTCGGAATGATGTCTGAGCCATCTCAACTGTTCTGCCATCTGCCATTCTGGCTCTCACTGAAACTACTGCTTCTTTACCTACAGTAGTTGGTTTTGCCTCCCACACATCTCCATTTCGGGTCAATGTTCCGTTTGTCATTGTTGCAGTAACATTACTGCTTGGAACGCCCGGAACAGCAATTCTTAACGGATTGGAAATTCCGGCATAAAGAACATTCATCAAAGTAGGAGCAACAGTAGCACTAGGCTCTGTAACGAAATACTCACTCTTAAACGGATATTTCACCATTATGCCTTCACTGTTAGGCATCTGTATATATCCTTCGATAGGGAATGTACCTGTTGAACCTGCAGTTACAGTAAACAATCCTTCCTTATCTTCAGGTAACTGTTTGCCGTTGACAAATATCGAAGGTCTCTTTGTTGAATCGACAGCCGACAAAACAATATTAGCCTTATATTGTCCGCCACGCATAACAATCTGACTTTCCGGTATTACCTGAGCCTTTATCTGATTGACGCGATAATCACCCATATCAACACTGCTAAGCAAATAGCTGAGCACCTGACCCTCTATGTTTCGTATATCACTTTGCATTTTAGTAAGCAACGTGATAGAAGCAGCAACCGGCATATTCTCAAACAAAGCCTCTTCCCATTTACGGATATTAAGTCCAGGTTTGCGAGGAGCTTTTGTTGAAAGAGAAGCATCAATCACCGTTGTCATAGCAGAATCAATAACCATCTCACTCAAGAAACTTCTATAAGAATCTATTGCTTCACGCAAATTCTTTCCTTCTCCTGAAACAGGAGCCAGCATAACCCTTGTTGCAGCTTCCAGGTCATCTTTATGCTCAATGTTGTTTACATTTGCATTTTCACCATCTGCAATCTTGGCAATACGAACTTTCAAATCTTGAATATAATTGAACAAAGAATCGGATTTATCCGTTACTTCCTTGCCTTTCAAATACCATTCCTTAACCTTTTCAGGATTACTCTCATAGCTTGAATTCAAGGCATCGGCAACTATCTCGTTGCGATGAACAGAGTTGTCGATAGAAGCATGCAAACTATCTTCCACCAATTCAAAGCCATCGAGGACCTCTGACGATACATTCAGTGCCATCATTGCAATAAACACCAAATACATCAGATTAATCATCTTCTGACGAGGCGAATTCGGATTATTAGATATTCCTGCCATTTTATTCCTTTCTATCTTATAATATTACTGCTGTGGAGTAACATATGGATTTTGCTGATAATTCGCTCCATAGTGCGGTTGCTGATACATTGGCTGCTGATACATAGGTTGCTGCGGAGCCATATTTACAGTCATCGCCTGAAGCAGTCTTGAATAAACCTGATTCAACTGTGCCAGCTGTTGAGTCATTTTTTCTGTCTCACTCTTGAAAACAGAGCTGTCAACAACTGAACCGTTATACATATCTCTCATTCTTGCTATGCTTGCATTTATCTGTTCAAGATTTTCAAGCTGCATAGAGATTCCACGCATCTGAGCTTCATAAGCTGCATTCAATCCACTCATATTGCGGTTCAGAGATTCCATCTGCTGAACATAACCTTTAGAGTTGAGAGTTATATCATCTGAGTTTTCAGTAATATGCTGATAAGAGTTGAGCAATGTTGAAGAGACGTTAGTAAGCGAAGTTGTCACCTGCTTGAACTGTTCCATCTGTTCAGCCATTGTTGAAAGCTGTTCCAAGTATTTTTGTGTAGCTTCAGTCAGCTCTGCCATCTTTGAAATCTGTTCGGCTGCGCCACTCAGTTTCTTGATACTGTCAGACAAATTCTTTGTATCTTCTTCTGTTACATTCAAACCTAAAGAAGCCGCAGCATTTGCACCGCTGACAGTTGAAGCTGTTCCTTGCATATTTATAACTGTACCACCGGTATTTACAATACTATTCAAACCTGAATCTCCTTTAGAAAAATCCGGACGGTCAAGCGGGTTCTTTGATTTCAAAACAGGGAACACATCTTCCCAATGATATTCATCTCCAGGACGTTCGAAAGCTGATATGAAGAACACGGCAGCTTCAGTAAGCATCGCAACAAACAAAATCTGATTTGCGTATGGCAAGTGCAAAAGTTTGAACAATGCACCGATAATTACAATAGAAGCGCCCCAGCTATAGCAGAAATTCAACACTCGCTTTCCCTTTTCGCTGGAAAGGAACATTTCCATTATGTTTTTATATCTTCTATATTTCTTTCCCATTATAATATATGTTTTAATGTTGTCTGATATTTTTATGATAAAGATTGTCCAACCTATTTAGCCGGACAATCATTTCTTATTTCTTTCCTTTTGAGAAACCGATTTGTGTACGCACACAGCGGAATCCGATATATGAACGTGTTTCGTTCTGATATTCAAAGCTTCTCATATCTGAACGTATGAACTGGGAAACATCCTTCCATGAACCGCCACGAACAACCTTCTTCTTCATTGCATAAGGATCTTCCTTAGCTGCATTATAACGTAACTCAGGATTCATATCACTCATCTGACTCGGACCTGACTCAGAAAAGGCAGTTGATGTCCATTCCGAAACATTACCAGCCATATCATACAAACCGAAATCATTTGCTGCAAACGAAGCAACACGCGATGTAATCAAATGTCCGTCTTCAGTATAATTTCCTTTGCCAGGTTTGAAGTTTCCAAGGAAACAACCTTTTCCACTCTGCAAATCATCTCCAGCCCAAGGATATTTGTTTTCATTCTTTCCTGTGCGGGCTGCATATTCCCATTCTCCTTCAGTTGGTAAACGGAACGGCTCGATAACCTGTCCGGCAGGCAAAACCAAAGATTGCTTATATAAATTTGTACGCCAAACGCAGAATGCAGTCGCCATTTCCCATGAAACACCAACAACAGGATAGTCATCATATCCCGGATGGCTGAAATACATTCTCATATACGGCTCATTATAAGCATTGTTGAAATCATTCACCCAACAAGTTTCATCAGGATAAATATTCACCATGCGAGTATGAAGGAAATCCCACGGACCACTCAACGGACGAGTTATAGTTTCATTAACGATATTTCCCTCATCATCAATATAAGCAGTATCTTTTGATATCATAACAACCTCATTCGGGTCAACCTTGACATCTGTGTTACGCACTCTGTCCTCAGGGTTCAGACGATACTTGCGCAATGCTGCTGAAGTGTAGTCATACCATTCATACTTATATACCATCTGCTTTGGGTCAAGCTGTTTCTCTCCTGTTACAGGGTTTGTATAATACACACTTTCAATAGCACGTATTTCATCTTCATTAGCTCTCTTCCAAGGAATAGGACGGCTCCAGTCAAGATGCGGAGTTACAGGTTCGCCATATTTATCTTCTGTAATCTTGAACAAGTCATTTCCTCCATAAGCAGGATCGGCAAGACGTTCTCTGATAATTGAGTCGCGCACCCAATATACAAATTGTCTGTATTTTGCATTTGTTATTTCCGTTTCATCCATCCAGAATGCATCAACGGAAATTCCTTTTGTTTCAGGATTTATACCCCAAATTGAATCTTTATCAGATGGTCCCATGTCAAAAGCACCACGCTTAACCAGAACCATACCATAAGGCGCCGGCTCGTTAAAAGCCATACCTCTGACACCTACAACTTCTCCACCTCCACCGGAAAGAGACTTGCCGCATGATGTAAGCAGCGACGCCACAGCTATTAGTACTACTAATAATTTTTTCATATACTATAATATACGTACGCTTTTATGCTTGTTTTTACCTGTTTTCGTTTTATTCAGCTTAAGCCTGTATTGAACAACAATTTCATGGCTTCCGCTTGTGACCTTTCGTATTGCCGTTGTAGGATAACTGTAAGAATATCCAACCTGAAATCTTCCCAGTTTAGCTCCAAGCAGCAAGCCGACAGATTCGCTTATTCGCCAAGATAAACCTCCACTGAACATTTTATTATATTCCAGCCTTGCTGTTATATCCGCATGAAAATTCGTCAAATCAGTAAGCAGAAAAACAGACGGCTGCAACTCATATAACGGATTTTTTAATGTTATATTGTATCCACCCATTAAATTTAACACACTTCCTATGTAAGTATATATATTTTCCTCGAGCTCAAGCACCGGAGAGTTAATATGAGTGAAACCTATTCCTGCATAGAACTTTTTATGTGTATAAAACAAACCTGCATTCATGTCTAAAGCCATAGACTGCACTTTGGTTGTAGGGAAAGCCGGGTCAACCTGTTGATGATAGTCGCTGGATGGAATATAAATACTATCACCGCTGAATGATTGGTTAACCACTCCTATTTGAAGTCCACCACTGAGAACTCCGCCAAAAAGTTTGTATTTATAAGCATATTGCAATCCAAGATGAGTATTCTGAAACAAACCTATACTCTCTGTGAACACATTAAGTCCAACGCCATGTTGCGTTTTTCCTATTTTAAAAGGCATATCAGCCGTAACGAAGAAAGAACGCGCTGCATTGGGAAATCCTAACCACTGTTGATTGAAAAGTGCCAGGATTTTCATATCCTCAGTTGAACCTGCTGCTGCCGGATTATAATAGTTTGTGGCAAGGAAATAATGACTTAAGGCTGCATCATACTGGGCTTTCACTCCTAATACACTGGTTAGCAGTCCTAAAAATATAAAACATATTAATCTTTTCATCTCCTGTGCCGTCACTTTTGTATATATTATACTACAATAACGTATATTTTTCCGTAATATTATAAAACTCAAGTTTCACAAGCTCAAATTCCACAGTTAACGAGTCAACAAGAAAACGAGTTGACAAGATATTATAGATAATTCAAGTACAATATAACTGTTATTTAACCTTGTCAACTTATATCTGTAGCCTTGTCAACCTTTATACTGAGTAATTTGTAAAACTTAAGTAACTTTACAAATACAAAATTACTAATAAAATGTGATAAACAGAAAAATACGGTAAAGTTATTGGAAATGCGTAGGTTTAAGGGACATCTTTCGCGGAATAGAATGCTAGTGGAAAGAGGTGTAAAATGGGTCCGGATGTATCTCCTCGTGGGGCCGTATATATTTCTGATTATTTACGGTCCCACGGCGACTTAGGTTCGGATGTATTTTTGAGGAAATATAACCCGGTAAATATTCTGTAATTTAGGTCATTTTTTCTGTATTTCATCTACCATAAAAAATCTATCTTTTCCGAACTTTGCTATAACAAATTAATCTTATAAGCTATGGTAAAGAAAGTCCTGATTTTATCATCCAGTCCTCGCCGCAATGGCAATTCAGATTCGTTGGCAAATGAATTTATGCGAGGAGCAATTGATGCCGGAAATGTTGTGGAAAAAATTTTCCTCAGAGACAAATCAATACATCCATGTTTAGGTTGCAGCGTATGTAGCAAAGATAAAAAGCCATGCCCACAAAAAGACGATGCTGCTGAAATAATAGAAAAGATGTTGCAAGCCGACACTATAGTAATGGCAACACCTGTATATTTCTATTCAATGAGCGCTCAAATGAAAACGTTAATTGACCGTTGCTGTGGACCATATACAGAAATGAAAAACAAAGATTTCTATTTTCTGGCAGCTGCTGCAGAAGACGATCCAAGCATTATGGACAGAATCATAGTAAGCTTCAAAGGTTTCCTGGATTGTCTGGAAAATCCTACAATCAAAGGCTCTGTATTCTGCGGAGGTGTTTGGCTTCCAGGTGAGATAAACGGAAAGCCTGCTTTAAAAGAAGCATATGAAATGGGAAAGAATATAAAATAAAATCTAGCTGTAATATGACTTTGGAAGAATTTATTGAGCATGTCAAAGCAGGGAAACCGCTTGACAATGATGATATTTATGCTCTAATGAACGAGAAGAGCGAAGAAGCACGCAAAATAACTTTCGAGCTTAACAGTGGTTATCATACACAGGAAGAAATTCGCAAATATATTTCCATTCTAACCGGAAAGGAAATAAATGAAACACTGCGTGTTTTCCCTCCGTTTTATACTGATTTCGGAAAAAATATCACAATTGGGAAAAATGTATTCATAAACGCTTGTTGCCATTTCCAGGACCACGGAGGAATAGTGCTGGGAGATGATTGTCTGATTGGGCATAATGTTGTTTTCGCAACATTAAATCATAGTCTTGACCCTGAAAAACGAGCGTCGATGATTCCTGCTCCAATCATTGTCGGTAAAAAGGTTTGGATTGGCTCTAATTCAACAATCCTGCAAGGTGTAACCATAGGTGATAATTCAATAGTTGCTGCAGGTTCAGTCGTAACCAAAGATGTTCCGGCAAATACAATTGTCGGTGGAGTTCCGGCAAAAGAAATAAAGAAAATCAATCAATGATTGTATTAATAATTTAAGTTTCATCGGTTTTTAGCTTCCGGACAATAAGCGATAAAGAGTCCGGCAAAGTAAAAGCCCGAGAAACTATAGTCCATAATCATTGAGTTTTCCCAAGTTTTACGACTTGGGAAAACTCAATTTATTACATCTACAAAATCAAAACGCGAAACATCAACCAAACCTTTATCTGTTAGTTTCAGTTCCGGAATAACCGGTAATGCCATAAATGCCATGGTTATAAACGGGGCTTTCAATTTACATCCAAGACTCTTTGTTTTGGCATTAATACGATTATAGTTTTCGGCAATAGTATTTGCCGGTTCATGTGACATGAGACCTGCAACCGGTAGCGGAAAAATATCTGTTTCATCATCCGAAACAACGCCTACACCGCCTTTATATCCAATCAGAGCGTTAATGATTTTCACTAAATACTGGTCTGAAGAACCTATAGCCACAATATTATGACTGTCGTGAGCAATTGTTGCACCGATGGCTCCATTGCTGATATTGAATCCTTTGATAAATCCTACCTGAGGCTTGCCGTTTCCATAACGATTATAAACAACTATTTTCTGTATTTCCGGATCAGACAATTCCTCAACTGGAACAATCTCTTTATCAGTCAGAAGCTCTCCATCAACGGCAACAATGACTTTTGCACAGCCTTTCGATGTATCAAGAAAAATATCCTGAAGAGTTATCGGTTCTGCCTCAAAATTATTAGGCATAACATTTATGCTATCATTCACTGTCAAATTATGATCTATCAGTCCATTTTTACTATCATAAACCAAATAACCGTCTATTATTGCAGAAACCACATTAAAATCCACAAGATTATCTACGGCAATGAAAGTAGCATTATCTCCTTTCCTCATCAACCCGACAGGCAGTTTATAATGATTTACAGGATTGATACATGCAGCCTGAAGAATATCCCATACTGAAATTCCTTTTGCTATGCCACGACGCACCAATGCATCAATATGCCCCGCTACAAGATCATCCGGATGTTTATCATCAGAACACAACATCACCATCTCAGGACTTTCTGAAATAATTGAATAAAGAGCATCAAAATTACGGGCAGCACTACCTTCTCTTACAATAACTTTAATTCCATTCTTGATTCTTTCACGCGCCTCTTCGATGGTAGAACATTCATGATCTGTAGATATACCGGCTTCGGCATACTTACGGAGGTCTTCTCCTTTTATTCCCGGAGCATGGCCGTCAACCTTTTTCCCAGCCTGAAGTGCTGCATCTATTTTACCTATAACCTCTTTATCTTGAGCAATTACACCAGGATAGTTCATCATCTCTGCAAGAAAGTATATATCGTCCCGACGTATGTATCCCCTTGTCATATTTGCGTCAATATTTGCACCTGCCGTTTCCAGATGAGATGATGGAACACACGACGGAAGTCCGAAGAAAAATTTGAAACGAGAATCTTTTGCATTACCTATCATGAAATCCAAACCTGCAATACCTAAAACATTTACTATTTCATGAGGATCGCAAACAGCATTTATTACTCCATGGCAAACAGCCACTTTGGCGAAATTAACAGGCGTCATCATTGAACTTTCAATATGAATATGAGCGTCTGTCAAAGCCGGAAGATAATAAGGTGCATTTTCTTCTACCGAATCTATACGGATTATATCACTGATCACTCCATTTTTCACAACTATTATTCCAGGAAATACAGATTTTCCGGTAATATCAACAATATGCCCTTTGTAGGTTTCTGTAGAATTACTATTTATATGTTTTGCCATATAGTCAGTCGAATTCATAAAAAACAATTTGAGAAAAATTTATTTGCTGCTTTTGAGAAAAGCTTAATAATAAAGAAGAAGCCGCTTGGCTTAAGTTCTGACATCTAATACTATCTTTAATTTCATCTTAACGAAGATAGCAATATTTTTCGTATTTATAATGCTCTGTATCCGCCTTTACTTATTTTTGTATAAAATACCACATTATAATATTATGACAAAGCACATCATTGACATTGAAAACTGGGAAAGAAAAGAGTATTATAATTTCTTCGGAATGATGGACAATCCATTCCTGGGTGTAACAGCAAAAGCTGATTTTTCCCAATGTTATATTCAGGCAAAAGAAGACGGCGAATCTTTTATGCTCTATTCTCTTCACAAAATCCTTAGAGCAGTTAATGCCATTCCGGAATTCAGATACAGAATTGAGGATGAAAATGTAGTTATTTATGACACAATAAGTGCAAGTTCAACAATAGGAAGAGAAAACGGAAGCTTTGGATTCGGATATTTCAATTATTACGAAGACAGGAAAGACTTTGTATCTGAAGCAAAGAAAGAAGTAAAAAGAATCAAGGAATCCTCAGGTTTATGTTTGGGTAAAGAAGAAGCAAGGATGGATTTAATATACTATTCTCCACTTCCTTGGATTGATTTCACTGATATCAGCCATGCCGGAAATTTAGCCAAAGGACAGTCTATACCTAGAATTACTACAGGAAAACTAACGGAAACAGGGAACAAGCTTGAAATGTCTGTCTCTGTTGAGCTGAACCACGGATTGGCAGACGGATATCATGTTGCCCAATTTTTCCGGCTTCTCAATGAAATGTAGGAAACAGTCATATTCTTAGGACATAAAAAAAGAGGAACAAGGAAAATATTTTCCTGTTCCTCGTGTCAAACTATCTTCTAATTAATATTCTTCCTCGTTGAAAAAGAAATCCTCTTTACTTGGATAATCAGGCCAAATATCTTCCATACATTCATATATTTCACCTTCATCTTCCATTTCCTGCAAATTTTCGATTACTTCCAACGGAGCGCCTGAGCGCTGTGCATAATCAATAAGTTCATCTTTGGTCGCTGGCCAAGGAGCATCTTCTAGTTTAGAAGCTAATTCTAATGTCCAATACATATTGTTTTTAGTATTAAATGACTGAGTTAACAGTCAGGTTCTCAAATTTCACGCAAAAATAGAACTTTATTTTTTAGATGCAAGTATAATCCCAAATAATTTCTTTGCCATTTTGATTTATACATTCTTTTCGCGCTAAAACGAATAAATAGTCAGATAATCTGTTCATAAAGACCAGAACAGGTTCTTCAACTTTATGTTCTTCAGCAAGACGATAAATCTGGCGCTCAGCACGTCGGCAAACAGTTCTACATACATGAGCCAAAGAAGCAGAACGGCATCCGCCAGGCAAAACAAAGCTCTTCATCTTAGGCAGTTCGTTATCCAAACGATCAATCTCCCTTTCCAGTTTTTCTATACTTTCAGGCGTAACTCTACTTTCTATTTTAAGCTCTGTTGTTTCTTGGTCTGTTGCCAAATAAGAACCTATAGTGAACAATTTATGCTGAATAAACAATAAGAAATCAGCATCTTCCTGACTATCCAATGATGTTATCAGTAATCCTATAAAAGAATTCAACTCATCAATTGTGCCATAGCTTTCAATGCGCTGATGAGATTTAGGAACACGTTGTCCTCCAACAAGAGAAGTTGTTCCTTTATCTCCAGTTCCGGTATAAATCAAACTTTTCTTCATATTATCGTTCGTATTTATTTATTATCAAAAGTAAACTATATAATCCTTCCTGTGTAATCTTTTATTGAAAAAGACAAAACCTATATTATACAAATCAAAAGTAAGAACTACTTCAGATGTATTCTTCATCTCATTCCAAAACAATCTCATGTTTTTATTGTCACGTATTCCTTCAATAACGAATACTGTATCGGGATGAATATGCTTGATGCATTTATTAAACAATTCAGAAATAGAATTTGAATTATCAGAGCAGTTAAAAAAAACAAAATCAAATATTGGAATATCCTCAAATACTTCATCCAAAGTATGCGAATACTCTCCGATTTTTTTCTCCAGTTTTATATTCATATTAGAGAAAGCCCAATCGGACAATTCAGCATCCTTCTTATCTTCCTTTATTAAAACACTTTGCAATCCGGAAGAATATGCATTATAATACAAAGAAGATATACAATCTCCACCAATCTGTAATATTTTACGTGGTTTTATATAATTCATGAGTCTGAACAAAAGTTCTCCGTGGGAAACTTTTATCAACGATTTGTAATTATATTCAGATTTGTATTTTATCTGTTTTCGTATAATATCAATACGGTCAAAACAATAATAAGGACAGCGTTCATCTATAACCTTTGTAATTAAATTAAAGGCGAATGGTGAATGAACACCAAAACCACGACGAAATCTCAGAAACCGATAAATAAGTACCGTTTTCCTCACTTTGTCAAATAATTGAAGCATAATATTTCCCTTCTCGTTAATTATGCGAAGATAGTATTTTTCATTTATATTTTCAGGTACATATTTACTTAAGTTTCGCAAGCTCAAATTTCAGCTAACAAGTTGACAATAACTATTAGATTATTAATTGTAAAGTAACATTTGTTTTTACCTTCTCAACCTGTCTATGAAGCATTGTTTACTTTTAAGCTGAACTACCTGCAAAACTTAAGTAAGTTATAATAAAATGCATATACCTATCTGTTGAAAATTCAATTTGTTTCATTACTTTTGCCGCTGTTTTAACATCTTTGTCTAATGAATAATAAATTATCAAAACTAACGAACCGCCAATATCTCCAAAGAGAAATGCAAGATTACGTTATGATTGCATTTGGTATGATATTGTATTGTATTGGTTGGACAGTTTTTTTACTGCCTAATGACATTACCACAGGAGGAGTTCCGGGTATTGCTTCTGTAGTATATTTTGCAATAAAGCTGCCTGTTCAATATGTTTATTTTGGCTTGAATGCAATCCTTCTTATGTTAGCCTTGAAAATTTTAGGCTTTAAGTTCAGTATCAAAACTATTTTTGCTGTTTTTGTATTAACGTTTTTATTGTCAGTAACTCAAAAATGGACAAGTAATTTCCATATTCTAAGCGATCAGCCATTTATGGCTTGCGTTCTAGGTGCTTCATTTTGTGGAGCTGGTATTGGAGTTGCACTATCTTATAATGGTAGTACTGGAGGAACTGATATTGTTGCAGCCATAGTAAATAAATACAGAGATATATCATTGGGACGAGTTATAATGTTCTGTGATATGATTATCATATCCTCAAGTTATTTTGTCCTGCAGGACTGGGAAAAAGTCGTATATGGCTATGTTACACTGTTCATTTGCAGTTTCGTTCTTGACCAGATAGTAAACAGTAACCGACAGTCTGTACAATTCTTCATTATATCAAAGCATTATGAGGAAATAGGTCATAGAATAAATAAAGACATGCATCGAGGCGTAACAGTTATTGATGGTACAGGTCTTTACACAGGTTTAGGTGTTAAAATGATGTTCGTGCTTGCTAAAAAGAGAGAATCAAATATGATTTTCCGTCTTATTCAAGATATTGACCCGGATGCATTTGTATCCCAAAGTGCTGTAATTGGTGTTTACGGAAAAGGATTTGATCATATAAAGATAAAATCCAAATCAACAGATAAAGAGAAAAAAAGAGACTCCGAATAAAAACTTAGGAAATACAAAAATGAAGACACACTTATTCAAATGACTGATAAGTGTGTCTTCTTTTTTATATTCTCTTGTCAACTTGTATCTGAAACCTTTATCTACTATTTCAAGAAAATATTCATTAATCCAAGTTCATTAAGGAAAATCAAAGCAATTGCTATAGGAGCAATATACTTAATAAAAAACGCATAAGAACGGAAGAAGTAGAATTTTATACTTCCTTCGTTTGTAAGCTCAGCTTTAAGGATTTTATTATCTATTCTCAAACCGACAAAAATACAAATCAACATTCCTCCAAGCGGCATCATAATCTTCGCAGTCAGATAATCCAGAGCATCAAAGAAAATAAGTCCGCCTATCGTATATTCTTTCAGAACACCAAAAGATAACGAACTTATTATACCCAATATAGCTACACCAAACGAAACAACCCACGCAGCCTGCTTTCTAGTAATATGATATTCCTCATGCACATAAGCCGTTGCTACTTCATGAAGCGAAATAGTTGATGTAAGAGCAGCTAACGCCAGCAAGATAAAGAAAATAAATGACCATGCATTTCCGAATGGCAACTGAGCAAATATATTAGGTAAAGTGATAAATACCAGTTCCGGCCCGGCTGTAGGCTCAATTCCAAAGCTAAACACAGCAGGGAAAACCAATATTCCAGCCAAAATAGCAACCAGAGTATTAATTACCGTAACCTGAAACGCCGTTCCCTGCAAATTCGTATCCTTGCTAAAATATGAAGAATAGGTTATCAAACATCCCATACCGATGCTTAATGAGAAAAACGTCTGCCCCATCGCACTTAAGATAACCGACGAAGTCACCTTGCTCATATCCGGAAGGAAAAAGAAAGCCAATCCTTCTTTTGCGCCAGACAATGTCAACGAACGTACACAGAGTAACAACAGTATAATAAATAACGCAGGCATCATAACCTTAGACGCACGTTCAATACCTTTCTCCACTCCTGCAGCTATGATATAATGAGTAAGACCAATAAAAACTATTGTCCACATTATTGGTCGGAACACTGATGTGGAAAAGCCTTTGAAATCAGCAGCGAAATCAGCCGTACTTTTATCAGAAAGCGAACCACTCAAAGCTTGCCATATATATTCCAATGTCCATCCTGAAACTACAGAATAAAATCCCAATATTAAGAATGCCGCAGCAACGCCATTATATCCAATCAAAGGCCATTTCGTTCCAGGAGCCAGTTTCTTAAACGAACCTGCCGCATTGCTTCGTGTATGACGACCTATAAAAAACTCTGTAATCATTATAGGCAAACCAAGAAGAATGGTAAACAACATGAAAAAGAACAGAAAAGTTCCTCCTCCATTGGCACCAACCATATAAGGAAAACGCCATATACTACCCAATCCAACAGCACAACCAACTGTTGCTAATATCACACCCAATTTGCTACCAAAGGTAACTCGTTCCTTTTTAGCCATAACTTTTTTACTTGTTATTCGCGGACAACCAATCCGTCTTTAATATGAATCACTCTATCTGTATCTTTTGCCAACTGTTCATCGTGAGTTACAATGACGAAAGTCTGCTGCATCTTGTCTCTCAGCTCGAAAAACAATGAATGAAGCTCTTCTTTGTTTTTTGTATCAAGACTTCCCGAAGGTTCATCTGCAAGAATTACTACAGGATTATTAATCAGTGCACGAGCAACTGCCACTCTTTGCTTTTCACCTCCAGAAAGTTCCGAAGGCTTATGCGACATTCGTTCGCTCAATTTCAGAAAATCCAATATTTCTTTAGCCCTTTTTTCTGCCAACGAACTTTTTTCCTTTGCAATCAAAGCTGGAATCATGACATTCTCCAAAGCAGTAAATTCCGGTAATAGCTGATGAAACTGAAACACAAAACCTATGTTCTTGTTTCGGAATGCCGAAAGTTCCTTTTCCGGAAGATTCATCACATTAGTTCCATTGATTTCAAGGACACCATTATCCGGTGAATCCAATGTTCCTAGAATCTGAAGTAAGGTTGTTTTACCGGCACCACTTGGTCCTACAATCGAAACCACTTCTCCTTCCTGAATCTCCAAATTAATGCCTTTCAGCACTTGCAGAGAGCCAAAGCTTTTTGTAATATTATTTGCTTTTATCATATCTCTAAATATTCCTTATGACATAAGACGCAAGAAAACAACCAAATGTAGCCGGCATATATGATACAGTGCCGGTTGTAGTTCGCTTACATTCTTCGTCATTAACTTCTATAATAGCATCCGGATTTGCCATCTCAGTTGAGAAAACCACAGGCAAACCTTTCTGAATTCCCATTCCTCTCAAGCGCTTACGGACAGCTTTTGCCAACGCGCAATTTGATGACTTCGACAAATCAGCAATCTTTATTTGCGACGGATCCACCTTCGCTCCAGCTCCCATCGAGGAAACTATCGGAATATGTCGTTGCAACGCATGATATATAAGAAAAACCTTAGGGCTTAATGTATCAATGGCATCAACAACAAAGTCATATTTAGCTTCATCCAATATAGCTTCAGTACGCTCGTCCCGCAAAAACTCGTTTTTTACGATTAGTTCAAGCTCCGGATTTATATCCAAAAGTCTTTTTGCCACAACTTCAGCCTTTGGTTGACCAATCGTTGAGTGCAAAGCCGGAAGCTGACGGTTTATATTACTTTCATTGACCGTATCGGCATCAACTATCGTCATTTTACCAATTCCAGCACGGCATATCTGCTCTGCAGCGTAGGCACCAACTCCACCTAGCCCAACAACCAAAACATGGCAATCGGAAAGGTATTTCATCCTGTCTTCGCCGAAAAGCAAAGATGTTCTAGATTTCCAATTATTATTCATTTGTTATAATTTGAACGCAAAAATAATAAATATGCAACAATTTATTCCATTTTTGATGAATATATTCATCATTCTGCATCAAAAGAAATATATGAGCAAAGTCTGATGTAATCATCTTCCTGAAATTCCTCCAAGAAACGTAATTCGTCCCAACTCTTTATTTTCCCTTTTCTTTTCCTTAGTTTCAGCATTACTTCAGCCTGAGAAAATGATATATAAGGATGGGCTGCCAATTCTTTGGCCGAAAGAATATTTATCTGAATTTTGGAAATCTTCGCCGTATCAACACTAAACCAATCTTTCAGCAACTCATATTTTGCCTCATCTATTCCATATACTTCTTTTAATTGTTCAATATGGCAAAACCCTCCAAGCAGATTTCTGTATTTCACAATTCTATTGGCAAAAGTACTGCCTATTCCTGGAACTCCTTTCAACACAGTTGTATCTGCCGAATTAATCTCTACAACTGTTCCTTTCGCAAACTTCCTTGTATAAGACGAATTTCCCTTTTTAGGACCAACCCAAGGTTTATAAAATTCACGCCTTTCTTTTTTGAATGCCGATGTCTTCTGATTCAGATTTCTATCATTCAATCTTACAGTGTCATTATTTATAATGGAATCTTTAGATGAAATATAATGTGCCATATGTCCGGATTCGGTTTTCCTTGTGAAAACAACTGTAATCCACGCTCCAGCAACTAAGAACAGAAGAAGAATCAACGCTCTTCTTTCTCCTTTTGAGAAGTAAAACAAATCAAGCCATTTCATAGAATTAAGATTTTGATATTATGATGTAAAGATAATAAAAAACACGGAGAAGCCGAGTCACAGAGATATTTTATTGAGATTAATAAAAAGAGCTCTGAAGAAGCGGAATAATTGTATTTTATTGCCGTTCCTTCAGAGCTTTTATTTAGGTAGGACTCCGTTACAATTGAGACCTGTAACCTCGTCTTCTTGTCAACTCGTCAACTTGTCAACTAAATATCCCCCATAGCCTTCTGATACTCTTCCCACAAAGCATCAATGCTCTGATCTTCACCCAAAGCATATTTTATTGCTCCATCAAAAGACCAAGGTATAACCTTCAATGTACTTTGATTGAATTTCCTTAGAAAATCTGAATCCTTATTATCTGTCAGCCATGCAAGGAAAAATCCAGTTGTTTTATAGCCGTCAGTATAATGGCCACCTTTAGGTCTGTCTTCAGGTTTAAAACAACCATTCAGCAAACGAACAGCATCAGCCACACCTTCAATCATTGCCCAAAATGTTTTGTTTGTGCCATAGGTGCCGATTCCTTGGGGTTCGAGCTGGAAACCATGAGTAAGCTCGTGATAAAGAACACCACGTGTTTCATAATCCACTCTGGCTGTATCGTTATTTACAAAGCTCTTTTCAACCCATTGAGTGCTATAATCAATAGTGATTACAGGAGGTTCGCCACTCTTGGCAGAAACGCCATCATAATCCTTAAGATTATAACATATAGTTTCTATACCCGGAATACTGTCTTCAGGCGAGAAATATAAAGTTTTCAACACCTTTCTTGCCTGTTCAGCTATATATTTTTCCGGATTAGGAACAATAGCATGATAAATAGCCGAACCTTTTGTTTCAGGAGATAAATCTTTAAAATCAACGTCTCCTACATTATAGTCAGCCCACATATCTGTTGTTGTTTCCACAACTTCATCCGACTCTTTTTTATCATTACATGAAATCAATCCTCCTAAAACAAGGAAAATTCCCAATATATATTTACAATTCATATTTTTCAAATTATCAATTATTTTATGTTTCGCTAGTTGCTCAACTAAAAGTTTACAAGGTTTCAGAGACAAGTTAACAAGGTCAAAACACTTGCAACTTTACTATTAAACACTTATCAACTTGTCTTCTTGTCAACTTATTATCTGGAAGTTGGGCTTGCGAAATTTAATTCAATTAGTCATAGAATACGGTCTGTCTTCTCCTTCAAACACTCGCTTCTTGTTTGGTTTCGAAGTCATCTCAAATGTCAATATTCCGCCATTCATTATATCATCCTGGGTAATATAACCTTTTGTATAAGGCTTTCCATTCAGACGGACAGATTTTACATATCTGTTCTTGTCGCTTATCTTTTCAGCTACAACTTCAAATGTTTTACCGTTTTCAAGAGTTACTTTTATATAAGGAAGATATGGAGCACCAAGAACATACTGATCTGTTCCCGGACATACAGGATAGAATCCCATTGCTGAGAAAATATACCATGCCGACATCTGACCGCAATCATCGTTACCACACAAACCATCGATATTGTTGCGATACATACGATTCATAATCTCACGCTGCCAATATTGAGTTTTCCAAGGCTGTGAAGTCCAGGCATAAAGGAAAGGAACATGGTGACTTGGTTCATTTCCATGAACATATCCACCCAGCAAACCTTCTTTGGTAACATCTTCTGTATGCGCGAAGAACTCATCAGGCAAATGCATAGTAAACAATGAATCCAACTTACCGACAAATGCCTTTTCACCGCCCATCATTTTAATCAATCCGTTTACATCCTGAGGAACATAGAATGAATAGTTCAACGAGTTACCCTCAATGAAGCCCTCGCCATGAGTACTCAACAAACTGAAATCTTTCTTGAAACTGCCATCGTTCATTCTCGGACGAGCATAACCCAATGAAGTATCAAACACATTAGAATAATTATTTGCTCTCTTCTTATAAGTTTCAGCAATCTTATTATTTCCTGCTATAAGAGCTGTATTATAAATAGTCCAGTCATCATATGCATATTCCAATGTAAGAGAAGCAGCACTTCCACTTCTTTCCAACGGTACATAACCTTTTTCCATATATTCCTTAGTTCCGTCATAATATGGAATGGTTGAACTGCTCACCATAGCCTTCAAAGCTTCATCCTTATCTATTGGCAAACCTTTTGCAATAGCATCTGCCAGAACAGACACTGAATGATAACCAATCATACACCAGTTTTCGTTACCCATATGGCTCCATACAGGAAGAGCATGATGAACACTCTGCTCGCAATGCTTCATCATTGATTTTACGATATCAGTATTTACCTGGCGGTTGATTACATTAAACAACGGATGCAACGCACGGTATGTATCCCACACAGAAAATACGGTGTAGTTTTCAAACCCTTCAGCCTTATGAATATTATGGTCGATACCACGATATTGTCCGTCCACGTCTGTATATACACAAGGATTAATCATTGTATGATATAACGAAGTATAAAGCATTGCCAGCTGATCGTCACTACCTTTTGCATCCAACACAGACAAAGATTTTTCCCATGTACTTTTAGCCTTATCAGAAAGCTGTGCGAAATCATAAGAAGAAGCCTCAGCCTGCAAATTCTTCAAAGCACCTTCTGTGCTGACACCTGAAAGAGCAACTTTCACTTCCAATTCCTGAGACTGGCTTGAATCAAAGTTGAAATAAGCAACAATCTTTCTGCCGCCTATATCAGGGAAATTCTCTTTCATATTGAATTTACCATAGCCACCACGATAGTCAACTTTCGCCTTTTCCTCGCAACCATAATTAATAATAGGTTTTGAGAAAGACATAGCGAAATAAGTATAGTTGGTACGTGCCCAACCATTTGTTATGCGATAACCTGTAACCAGTGTATCATTCTCCACTCTTAGATTAGCCCAAAGAACTTTTCCGTCATAATTATAGATACCATGTATCAAATCCAGAATAATACGCTGTTCTTTCTTATCCTTCGGGAATGTATATTTATGAACACCTACTCGTTTTGTGGTTGTAAGCTGAGCCTTGATTCCATAGTCATCAAGCATCACTTCATAATAACCCGGACGTGAGATTTCTGTTGAATGAGAGAAGCGTGAACGATAACCACTGTCCGGATCAGTTGCCGTACCAGGATTAAGTTTTAATTCTCCATTTGTAGGCATAACGAGAATATCACCCAAATCAGAATGTCCGGTACCGCTGAAATGAGTATGACTGAATCCCACAATTGTACTGTCCTTGTATTGATAACCGGCACAATATTCGTAAGCTCTTGGCTGATATTTTCCATCAATGTTGTGAGGAATTGTGTCGGTATCCGGACTCAACTGAACTAGTCCGAAAGGAACACAGGCTCCGGGAAAAGTATGTCCCATTCCATTTGTTCCGATAATTGGATTCACTCTGTCAACAACAGAATTTTGAGCAAATGCCGTTGCTACAGAAACACAGAAACATGCTGTTAATTTTAAGAAGTTCATGATATTATATTATTTGTGCTTAATAACAACTAAAGCTGTGCCAGAAAAAATCTGACACAGCTTTGCAAAAATATTCATTTTTTATATCATTCCCAACCCGGTGTAGTTTGTTTCAACACTGGACTAGCATTTAACTGATTCTGAGGTATTGGGAAATAAGTTCTTTCGATTCCATCATTAGGATCTTTTTCTTTATTCCACCATTCTTCACCATATTTACCCCAACGAATCAAGTCAGGACGTCTACGACGTTCTCCTATAAATTCTCTACCATACTCGTCCAAAAATTCTTTATCTGTCAACTTATCCAAATTCTGAACATAGCTATATTTACTCCATTCTTCACTAGGATAATTTCTTACGCGAACATAGTCCAAAAGTTCAGCAGCTTTTGCTTTATTACCTTCTCTATAATAACATTCTGCTAAAGAATAGTAAATTTCAGACAATCGCATTTCAGGTGTTGACTGAGAACGGAATAATCCATCATGATCAGGTAAATAAGGGAATTTGTTGAAACGTATACCTGAATTTTCTTCACCAGTTGTAACTTGTGAACCTTTTGCAATAACATTTTCATCATTACAAATAAAATAACCACGTTTTGCAACTTCTTTCATATACTCAGTTTTACGCTTAGTATATGCTTCATTACTTTCTCCTGCATTCTGTTTAAGTTCTGCCTGTTCAGAAAAACGGCCTACCTGGTCAACAAAAACCAAAGGAACCCCAGAATATTCTTCTGTACCATTAACCATCACATCTGTAAATCCATATTGTTTTGCAACATCATATTGCATTTGTGGACCACTCAAGAAAAATCCTTCGTAACCACCTTTAGGATCTGTTGTACGGAAAGGCTGCTTTCTATAGTCACAGTCAGCATATTTTTCAAAAGGATTACCCAAACCACTTGCAAACTGATAAATTTCACCCTGGAAATTTCTTGATGGCTGTAATAATATACCATTATTACCACCTCCATCACTACCTATTGTTTGAGCAGCTGTGTAATGCATAACATCAGACCACATTGTTTGTTGTTCCAAACGACCTCTATCATGCCAGAATTCAAACATATTTTCAGGAGATTCATAATCATTGATACCAGATCTAAACGGATCTCTATAATCAGACTGATTTATGCTATATGTACCATATTTACCAGCAATAATATCCTCTGCCCATTGTTTACAATCTGAATAACGATTCTGACCAACCCAAACTTCAGAATTCAAATACAAACGAACCAACAAACCAGCAGCAGGTCCTTGAGTCCATCGACCGATTCTTTTTTCTTTTGGCAAAGAAGGTAAAACTTCCTTAATTTCAGATTCAATAAAATTATAAACATCTTGAGCTGGACTCTGAGCTACAATTTCTTCAGAACCTTGTTGTTCTGTTGCAATAGGTACCTGCCTAAAGAAATCAAGCAAGAACATATAATACCATGCACGCAAAACCCTCAATTCACCAAAATAAGCAGCTTTATCTTCTTCAGAAACACCGATTGCTGAAAAATCGATAGTATTCATATCTCTTAAAACTGTATTAATCTGACTAATACACTGATAAGAGTTAACCCATGCTCCATTAATTTGCGGCTGGATATAATTCCATTTATGTTCATGCAAACGAATCCACATACCATCATCATATCCATGACGACCTTTCTGAGTCCATACAAACTGGTCTGCAGTCAATTCCTGCAGTTTCCAAATATCACCACGCCAAGTAACATTATCACTATGTTCATAGCAACGTACAACTGCAGATTCAACTGATTGAGGGTCTGTATAATAATTATCTTTTGTTAGTTCAGAATATATATTCTCTGTCAAATCAGTACAAGAAGCCAAACTCATAGCTCCAACTATACCTACAGTACACAAAAGAGATTTAAAAACTTTCATATCTTTAATTTCTTATAATCAATTAATAACTAATTTGTACTCCAAATGTCAGATTTCTAGCTGTTGGATATACATCCATACCGCCAATACCCGGCCATAAACCAGTTGTTGTAACAGTAGTTGGGTCAACACCTGTATACTTAGTCAATGTAAACACATTTTTCATTGTTGCATACAATCTTAAATTAGAGACCCACTTAGTCTTTAATTTTGGAGTCCAACCTACAGTAATATTATCCAAGCGTAGATAATTACCATTCTGCAAGAAATAGTCGCAAATTACTTTAGGACCTTTAATATGAGCATTTTCTTCATAAGCAGAAGTTAACTTATTATCAACAGCAATTACCTGTAATCCGTAATACATTTCATACTGATTCATGATTTTATATCTGAAACGACCACGGAAGAAGAATGAAAAGTCAAAATTCTTATAAGTAAATGTATTACCCCAAGAAAGCTCCCATTTTGGAACACCGGTTCCGTCCAAATAAACTTTATCCTGTTCGTTACCATCAGCACCTAATTTAGTAGTACCACCTTCCTGGCCTTTTTCCCAAATTAATATCTGGCCATTCTCGTCAACACCGGCATAACGGAAACCATAGAAAGAACCAATAGGTGTTCCATCTTGCAAACGTTGAGCAGAACCAGGGTTACCTGGAGAAGGGAAACCATCTCCTTCAATATAACCTAACTGATATTTCTCATTTGAGAACGATTTCAACTTAGATGCAGTATAAGACAACATTACATTTGTTGAATAAGAGAAATCTTTTGTTCTAACAACATCATAATTTCCCTGGAATTCAAAACCTTTTGATGTAGTTGTACCTACGTTAGCTGTAATACTTTCATGCAAATATGGAGGTAATGGAACTTTATAATCACCAATTACATCTTTACCATCCCTGATGAAGAAGTCCAAACTACCTGACAAACGAGAATTAAATAAAGTATAATCGAAACCTAAGTTATAAGATATCTGTTTTTCCCAGCCTAAATCATAATTAGGATTGTTTCCAGGACCATAACCTTTTATCCAGCCAAATCTGTCACTATAGTAATCACCATATCCTGCATATTTTGCCAGTGATATATATTTATCGAATCCAGAACGTCCTGTAACACCATAAGAGAAACGTACTTTCAAATCATCTACAACTGAACTACTTTCAAATACCGGAAGTTTTGATACACGCCAAGCAGCTGATGCAGCAGGGAACAATCCCCATTTATTATCAGCACCAAATTTTGTATTACCTTCATATCTCAAAGATCCAGTAAACAAGAACAAATCATTGTAATTGTAATTCACACGTCCCAAGAATGCAATAGTCTTTTCCTGATTCTTATTAGAACCCATACCCAAGCGACCATCAACTTTTTCATAGTCACCTGCACCTAAGTTATTTGTCAAAAAGACATCAGAAGGGAAGTTTCTATTTTGAGCCTCTAAGTTTTCATAATTGAATTCCTGATAAGAATAACCACCCATGATTTTTGTGTTATGCTTACCTATTGTAAATTCATAATTACCCAACCATTCCAAAGTCCAGTCTGTCCAGTTTTCCTGTTTTATGTAAGCATGACCATTGTATCCACCATCAATACATTCTCTGTATGTAGAATATTTATAGTCTTGTTCTTTCTTATTATGACCTTGACGACCCAATTTCAACTCTGTATTTAAGTTTTCAAGTATATTCAACTTAATATTGAAATCTACCATTGAATATTCTTGCAAAGCTCCTCTGTCTCTTTCAGTCAAATTCTTAATAGGATTATATGTATAACCACCAGAACCTTGGAAAGCTTCCATCTCATCAACACTATATGTTGGATTTAACTGAACAGCCTGTTTGAATGAACCATAATCAGTATAATCTTCATCAGCTATACGATATGAGATATTACCACTAACTTCCAATCTATCTTCTAATGTGACATGCTTGAAATTACCTCTCAAACCATATTCTTTACGTTTAGAAACGATATCCAAGCCTTCTTTCTGCTTGTAATTAGCTGAAATACGGAAGATTGTAGATTCACTACCACCGGCCAATGCTATATTGTGGTTATGACCAAAATTATCTTTATTAATCAATTCATCATACCAATCTGTACGATATCCATGATCGACAGCACCTGTAACTTTTTCCAAATATGTATCAGGATCCAAAACATCTGGTCTACTAGCTACGAAATCATGTTCCAAATAAGCATCATAACTAATAGTTGTTTTTCCAGCCTTACCCTGTTTTGTAGTAACCAAAATTACACCGTTAGCACCTCTAGAACCATAAATAGCTGCAGCTGAACCATCTTTCAATACTGTAATTGATTCTATATCTTGTTGTGCGATATTACGTAAATCACCACCTGGCATACCATCGATTACGATCAACGGGCTATTACCAGCCTTTAATGAAGACGCACCACGAACCTGAATACTTGAGCTAGAGTTAGGATCTGAAGCTGCTGTACTATTTACTGTAACACCAGCAACTTTACCATCAATCATCTGCATAGCATCATTAACAGCTCCCTGAAGGAAGTCTTTACTCTTTACACTTGTTACAGCTGTTGTCAAGTCCTTTTTAACAGATGAACCATAACCTACAACCACAACTTCATCCAAAGCTTCAGAATCTTCTGACAATTCTATATTCAAAGTAGACTGTCCAGAATATGCAACTTCCTTAGCTTTAAAACCAATATAAGAAAAGACCAATGTTCCTTTATCTGATGGTAATTCAAGCTCAAATTTACCATCCAAATCTGTTGCAGTACCTACTGTAGTTCCTTTGAATACGATACTTACCCCCATCAAAGGTTCGCCCTTAGTATCTTTTACAACACCGGATACTTTTGATGATTGTTGAACTTCTAATATTTCACCTATTTTATTTGTATTTACTGTACTTGCCAAAGAATAATTAGGCGACAGCATTAAAGACAAACAAGTGATACACAACACTTTTCCCCCACCGTTTGCAAATTTATGCAAAAAGCAAGGTTTTCCCTGATTTCCACTTATTCTCTTTTCCATGAACTAAAATTAAATTTAAAGTTAATATAAGGTTGCTTATAACGATCAATTATTATATACCAAATAATACTAGTATTGTTTTAAGATAAAAAACAAAGCTTCTTTAATTAGTATATCATAAAACTAATCTTAAATTATAAATTTAGATTAAAGGTTGCTAATATCTTTATTTGACAAAATTAATAATATATTTTAAATATCAATATATTCAGATAAAAAATTCTAATTTTATTTATCAAATATTATATTACATATAATATATAGGACTGATTTTCAAAATATAAGTTGAATAAATTATTAAATCTTTTCTCAATTTAGAATTAAACATTAGAACCATCTAATTTACATTATAATATTATTAACCCCAAGTATATATTTCCAATTATATACTTATTTTCAACAACATAAAACATTCAGAGAATAATAAGCAAGAAAATATAAAAAAAACATCATTTATTTTGTAACAAACCATTTACCAGATTCGTCATTATTATGAAACTTTCAAATAGCTATAGAAAGAAAAGAGAAGTTGAGAAGTTGGCAAGACTTCAAAAAAACGTATAACCAGGAATAAATTAAAATGTCATGAAAAAATTATTTATTATAATTGCTTCATTTCTTGCAATAAGCGAGTTATCATACGGTCAGAATACTGTTGACGATTTGTTCAAACAGTTTGCGAAAAGAGAGAATACCACTTCCGTTCATATCGGAAAAATGACAATGGGCTTTGCTTCTCTATTTACCGAAACTATGGGTGTGAACAATATCGAAGTTATCGACCTTGAAGATTGTAGCGAAAACATCGGAGCTGAGTTTTGCAAAGCAGTTTCGGAACTGAAAGATCCGGAATATGAAACCATGATTTCGAGCAATGAAGATGACGAACGTACAAGAATTCTCGTAAAGATGGAAAAAGACTATATAAAGGAAATGGTTATCCTGACTTCGGGAGACGATAACGCTATTGTTAGACTGAAAGGTAAAATCAAACCGGAAGATATAAACAAAGTAATCAACGAACACAAAGATGAAAACTGAGGAATTCAAAAAGAAATTCCTGTCATTTCATCCTAAACTGTACAGAATTGCTTTTGCGCTCACCGGCAGCCGTGAAGATTCTGAAGATTTGCTTCAGGAAACATACTGCAAACTTTGGAATCAGCGCGACGAACTGGAAAACATAGAGAATCCGGAAGCATATTGCATAACAGTGCTGAAACATAAATGTCTGGACTATCTCCGCTCTGCACAGGCAAACCGCACGGAAGTTGAAATTGAGAGTTGTTTTGATTTGCAAAGCGGGGTTTCGCCGGCAAAGGAGCTTGAAGAAAAGGAGAAACTGAAACAGGTGAAAAAGGCAATCGATATGTTGCCCGAAAATCAGAAACAGGTTGTCCGGCTTCACAGCATGGCGGAATGTTCGTATGAGGAGATAGAAGAAATTACAGGATTAAGTAACAACAATATAAGGACTCTCCTGTCGAGAGCCAGAAAACAGATAAAAGACAGAATTGAAAAATTATATGCACCATGAACGAGAAAGATATTGACAACTTGATAAAAAAGGCAATGGAAGATGAGGGAAAGTTGCCCGAAGGCTTGTCGATGCGTCTGGAACAGTATATTGACAATCTGGAAAACGACAATAAAAAGCAAACTTCCATCGGACGTATGTGGGTTTGGGCTGGCGGAATCGCGGCTTCTCTTCTGTTGGGTTTGGCTCTCATCCAATTTGATGGAAATGACAGGCAGCAGGAAGTAATGATTGCCGACACTTTCACAAATCCACAGGATGCTGCAGCCACTGCGGAAAAGACTTTGTGTTTCATCTCCACCAAGCTCAACAAAGGTCTGGATAAGGCAAATTCAGCCGACAGACATATCAAAAAAATAAATAATATTTTCAACAGTATTAACGACACAAAAACAAATCAACAATGAGAATAAAATATATTTTGATGGCATTATGCCTGATGATTTCTTCCGTTTGTATTGCTCAGGATAAATTATTTGAAAAATACGGAGAAAAAGATGGTGTTACTTCTGTGTATATCTCAAAGGCTATGTTCAAGATGATTCCATCACTGGATATTGAGGATTTGAATCTTAAGAATATGTCCGAAAAGATAAATTCCATGCAGATTTTATCCTGCGAGAAAAGGGAGACAGCAAAGGAAATGGAAAATGATTTCAAGAAAATAACCGGTTCTTATACTGAGCTGATGAGGGTAAAAGATGATGGTGACTCTGTTTTCTTCTACACCAAGCAAAAAGGAGAGCTGATTGAGGAGCTTTTGATGCTGGTTTCCGAACCTGATGAGTTTACGGTTATAAGAATTACGGGGAATTTCACGATTGAGGATATTCAGAAAATAACGGCTAAAGCAAGTTGACGAGGGAACAAGGGAACAAGTTGACAAGGAAATTATCTCCTGTCAACTTGTTCTCTTTTTTACTGTTACCCTTTAACTATTTTCTTTATCTCATTGAGCTTGTTCAATGCTTCAAGCGGAGTAAGATTATTGACATCAATATTTATTATCTCGTCACGAATCTGGCTGAGAACCGGGTCGTCGAGCTGGAAGAAACTCAACTGATATCCGCCGTCTTTCGATGTTGATTTAGATGCTGTTTTCACGGATTTACCGGAAATTCCTTCCTGGCGGTTTTCACGTTCCAACTGTTTCAATATTTCATCGGCTCTACCAACAATACTTTTCGGCATACCTGCCATTTTTGCCACATGAATACCAAAGCTGTGCTCACTTCCGCCCGGAACAAGTTTACGAAGGAATATCACCTTGTTTCCTACTTCCTTGACCGACACGTTATAATTCTTGATGCGCTTGAATGAGCGTTCCATTTCATTCAACTCATGATAATGAGTAGCAAAAAGAGTTTTGGCATGTGCATTCGGATGTTCGTGTATATATTCAACTATTGCCCAGGCAATTGAGATTCCGTCGTATGTGCTGGTTCCTCGTCCGAGCTCGTCAAAAAGAACAAGACTGCGCGATGTCATATTATTCAGAATGTCTGCGGCTTCGTTCATCTCGACCATAAAGGTTGATTCGCCTACGGAAATATTATCGGAAGCACCGACACGGGTAAATATTTTGTCAACTATTCCGATTCGGGCGCTTTCGGCAGGCACAAAACAACCTATCTGCGCCAAAAGAGTTATCAGTGCTGTCTGACGAAGCAAAGCTGACTTACCCGCCATATTCGGTCCGGTGATTATTATTATCTGCTGACTGTCCTCGTCAAGATATACATCATTCGATATATAAGACTCGCCGAGAGGCAACTGCTTTTCAATAACCGGATGTCGTCCAGCCTTGATATCAATTATATCTGATTCGTCAACTACAGGACGGATATAACGGTTTTCCTCGGCAACCTTTGCAAACGACAGCAAGCAGTCCAAACGGCCAACAAGGTTTGCATTGCACTGTATTGGCGGAATATATTCTGTGAGGCAAAGCACCAAATCATTGAATAGACGTGATTCCAGAGACAATATTTTCTCTTCGGCTCCAAGGATTTTCTCTTCATATTCCTTGAGTTCTTCGGTGATGTAGCGTTCGGCATTTACCAGTGTCTGCTTTCTTATCCAGTCCTGAGGAACTTTGTCCTTATGCGTATTGCGTACTTCAATGTAATATCCGAATACGTTGTTGAACGCGATTTTCAGACTTGGGATTCCTGTTCGCTCAATCTCACGCTGCTGAACCTGCAAAAGATAGTCTTTTCCGGAATAAGCAATTGAACGGAGTTCGTCCAATTCGGGATTAACACCGTTGGCTATCACTCCGCCTTTATTTATGAGTGAAGGCGGGTCGTTGTTGATTTCCTTCTCTATTCTGTCACGTATAAGCTGGCAAAGGTTTATCTGCTCGCCAATTCTGCAAAGAGTCGGTTCGCCGCTGTTCATACATGCTTCCTTGACCGGTTCCAAGGCAGACAAAGCCACTTTCAGCTGGACAACCTCACGCGGAGAAACTCTTCCAACTGCAACTTTTGATATTATTCGCTCCAAATCTCCTATTTGCTCGAGCTGTGAATCCAACAGGTCTTTAATCTCCGGATTTCGGAAAAAGTAATCTACCACATCCAGACGCTCGTGAATAGGCTTCACATCCTTAAGCGGGAAAAGAATCCAACGGCGGAGCATACGCGAACCCATCGGAGAAATCGTTTTGTCGATAATGTTGAGAAGGCTCTTTCCGTCTTCATTCATCGTCGATACAAGCTCAAGACTGCGGACCGTAAATTTATCCAATCTCACATATCTGTCTTCCTCGATGCGTGAAAGAGATGTAATATGCTGTATGTGTGTATGCTGTGTTATATCGAGATAATGCAGGATTGCACCGGCAGCAATTATGCCCAGTTTCAGATGCTGCACACCAAAACCCTTGAGATTCTTGGTTTCAAAATGTTTCAGAAGTCGCTCGTGAGCTGTTTCAGAAGTAAAAACCCAGTCGTCAAGCTCGAATGTGAAATAACGAGGTCCGAAACATTCCTCAAAATGCTTCTTCTCATTTCTCTCAATAAGAACTTCCTTAGGGGAAAAGTTGTTCAGAAGTTTATCCAAATAGTCCGGTGTTCCTTCTGCTGTAAGAAATTCACCTGTTGAAATATCAAGCAAGGCTATGCCGCCATTGTTTTTCTCGAAATGAATTGCCGCAAGGAAGTTGTTTTCCTTATGGTTAAGTATATTGTCGTTGATTGAAACACCGGGAGTTACAAGTTCGGTCACACCTCGCTTAACCAGCTTCTTTGTCATTTTAGGATCTTCCAGCTGGTCGCATATCGCAACACGCTTTCCGGCTCTCACCAGTTTTGGCAAATATGTATCCAAGGCATGATGCGGGAATCCTGCCATTTCAACAGACTGGCCAACGCCGTTTGCCCTCTTTGTCTGAACAATACCTAAAATCTCGGCGCCGACAACTGCATCGTCGCCATACATTTCATAAAAGTCGCCTACTCGAAACAATAATACTGCATCAGGATGTTTTGCCTTAATGTCAAAATACTGTTTCATTAAAGGTGTTTCAACTATCTTTGCCACACTAATTTCGTTTTGAATTGTAACGTGCAAAAGTAGTAAAAAGTTGACGAGTTGACAAGGCAGCAGATTGATAAGGAAAATAACCCTTATCTCCTTGTTCCCTTGCCAACTCGTCAACTTGTCTCTATATTACACAAGCCCTTCCTTAATTATCTCTCCTACTGTAGGATGAGGGAATACGAAAGAACGGATTTCTTCTGCCTTCATTCCTTTTTCTATCGCAATTCCAGCGATTACAATCAACTCAGAAGAAGGATTTCCCAACATATGTGCGCCAATCAGAGTTCCGTCTTCCGAAAGGATTAATTTGCAAACGCCATTTCCCATTTCATTCTCGGCAACGAAACGTCCTGAAAATGCCATAGGAACTTTCTTAACAGTATAAGGAACGCCTTCTGCCTGAAGTTCTTCTTCAGTCTTGCCAACTCCGGAAATCTCAGGATTAGTATATACAACGCCAGGAATAGCTTTATAGCTCATTTTGCGGGACTTTCCAAGTATATGGTCAATTGCAACTTCTGCTTCACTGACTGCTGTATGTGCCAACAATGAAAAAGCAGTAATGTCACCACAAGCATAAACATTTGAAAGTGATGTCTGCATATATTCATTAACTTTCACACCATTGCGGAACGGTTCCAATGAAAGATTTTCCAAGCCAAAACCTTTTGTCACAGGGCGACGTCCGGTGCTCAACAGAATCTTTTCGCCTGTCAACACTGTTGTTTCTCCATCTTTCTCTATTGAAACTTCAGTACCGTTTACAGCTGTCACTTTATAATTCAGATAGAACTTGACACCACGTTTTGCATACTCAGCCTGAAGCATTTCCGACAACTCACGGTCCATCGGACCAAGAATTTTATCAATCATTTCAACAACATGAACTTCAACACCCATACTATTGAAGAATGATGCAAACTCCATACCAATCACACCACCGCCAATTATTACCAATGATGAAGGAAGTTCCTTAGCCTGCAATGCTTCACGGCTAGTCCAGTATTCTGTTTCGCTCAATCCTGGTATTGGAGGTATAACCGTTTCAGAACCTGTGCAAATAAGAAGATTCGCTGCCTGATATTCATTATCGGTGCAAAGGACAGTAATTGTGCCGTCATCATCACGACGCTTAATTTCAGCAACACCGGAAACGACTTCAACGCCGTTTTCTTTCATCTTCATCTTAATACCGGCAGTCAGTTTTTTCACAACCTTGTTTTTTCTGGCTATTATTTTCGGTAAATCAAATGAAGGCGATTCTGCAGATACTGCATATTTTGATGCGTGTTTGATATTGTCGTATGTCTTTGCAGAATAAAGAAGTGTTTTTGTTGGAATACAACCTTCATTCAAACAAACACCACCAAGAGCATTCTTCTCGAAAAGAACAGTTGACAAACCGTTCTTAGCTGCTAATTCTGCCGCTGTATAACCGGCAGGACCGCCTCCAATTATGGCTACGTCGTATTTCATAATTTTTTAGTTTATAAGTTTATAAGGTAATAAGTTTTAGTTGACGAGTTAACAAGTTGACGAGTTGACAAGGATTAAACACGGAGTATTAATTTTTAATTTTCAATTAAAAAACTCCTTTACTTCTTAATAATTACTCCATTATCTCTATCTCCGGATTAATCTTCTGCAAAACCTTGACAAATTCTGCTTTTCGCGAAGGAGAAATAACTAACCAAGGTTTCTCTCCTTTCCATACAACCAATCTGTCTAGAGATAAAGCATAACTAGATACTGGAGTACTTGTCGGTTCCAATGCTGTTATTTCTTCAATTGCTATTTTCTTTTCAGGGAAAAAACTGCAATGAACTATCAATTCTCCATCAGCTGTTATTTTATACCAAGTATTCAAGAGTATATGTATACATTCAAGAAAAACCAGTAATGATGATACCATAACAAATGCCGAAGCTCCCATGATAAAGGATTTAACAGCATAAAAACCTATAAGAAATAAAATTAAGTGATACCAAAGTCCCACTTTAGATTTAAAAACTCTATCCATTTTTACTTTTTTGCCATAAAGGTAATGAAAAAACATAATAGCAAATATGTTACTCTTACATTTTGTCAAAATCACATATATGCATAAAAAAAATGTATGCCCTTCTTTCACAAGAAGAACATACACAAAATTAACCTACTAAAATATCAACTTATTGATACAATTACAGTTAGCACTAAATCAATTACAAAAACCTTTATCGTCTTTTTTTATATGGGAAAATATAAAATTACTATTTAATATCCCTTGAAATATTATTATTTTATATACTGTATATTTTCATGGTATTAGAAATAATACTGTATAAAATATAGTGTTTTTACTTTTACTACTTTTCTTGCTCATTAAATTACACAGGCAAAAATATACAGATAAAAATATAATGATTTATCTTATAAATTTCATATAAACATATATAAATAATAAATTACTAATAAACAACATATTATATATAATCTATATACTAAAAAATATAAACTATATATACATAAATCAGCAATAAAATAGAGATAAAACACAGTATATTTATTCAATAATTATGAATATAAAAATATAAAACAAATTGTTTTAATAGTATATGAAATAGATATATAAAAAGACAGTTTATAATTTGTAGAAGAAATAATACAATAAATTAAAGCTAAAATTCAAAATAGCTTAAACATTATACAGAAATAATATACACACTATGAAATCTAAAAAATATACTGGGAAAATTTAGGGAAAAACGTAAATAAGAAGAAGAAAAAAATAACCTAAACCTTTTTACCTAAAGATTAATACGAAAAACGTCATATTAGCAATGAAGATATGTCAGAAAACATATCATTTATATCCTTTATCTTTTTGGATATTTATTTATGTTCAATGTAAAATTATAGAAAAAGGAATACTACATCATTTTATATAAATATTCTATAAAGATTGAATAAACATAAAATATTAATAATCAGTATATATCTAAAAAATATTATTAATAAAAATATAAATGATATAAGCTTTTTTATAGAATATAAAACCTACAAACAAACTCAAATTAATTAAATTTGCGAACAAAAGCACAAATACATATGAAAGCCGTTTTAGTCATAATAACTATCATTTCCTTTATATTTAATATTAAAGCTGATAATTCCTCAAGAATAAACAACAGTCTTAAGGAATTAGATAATACGCTTAATAAGCAATGGAAATACAATCAAATGAAAGAAGAAGAAATTGACAATCTTCATGAAAAACTACGCAATACTCAAAATATTTATGAGAAATATGAAATATATGGAGATTTGTTTGAGGCTTTCAATAAATATCAAATGGATTCTGCTCTTTTTTATGTCAACCAACAAAAATATCTTTTACACAAGAATCCCAATATTGGCTCTATAGAAGATATACTTTTAAAAAGGGCTGAAGTTATGAGTATGATGGGTATGTATAAAGAGGCTGTTGAAACATTAAATGCTATAAAACGTGACCGCTTAACCAAAACATCCCAGCTCGTTACCTACTATGTTCAATCCAGAAATATTTACGGATATATGTCTGACTATGCCTTAAGCCAATATGAAAGGAAAAGATATAGAGATATAGCGAATCTTTATCAGGATTCTATGACTTATATTTACGATCAGACTAAATGTAAATGTTATGTCCTATTATTGGCAGACAAATTAAGAACTGAAGGTAAACATGAAGAATCTTTGAAAGAGATTGAAAAACAATTCAATGATACGACTATAAACAAAAGGTTAAAAGGTATGCTCGCATATAATATTGCTGAAGCTTATCAAAGACTTGGAGATGATGACAATTATTTGTATTACCTTATACAGTCAGCAATATATGATTTGCAGCTTTCAATAAGAGAGTATGTTGCTCTTCCCAAACTTGCTCTTATTCTATACGAAAACGGAGACATTGTAAGAGCTTACCGTTATCTGACAAGCTCAATGAATGATGCAGTAATATGTAATGCCAGATTAAGAACAATTGAAACTACTAGCATCTATCCTATTATCGACCGGGCTTATAAACTAAAAGAGAGCAGAAATAATACCATTAAAAAAGGTCTGTTCACTGGTATTACAATACTTATTCTTTTCCTTGGAAGTTCTATTATGTATGTAAAAAAACAAAATAGTAAACTTGCAGATGCACGAAAAGCTCTTAGTAATGTAAATATTCAGCTTTCTGCAGCAAACGAAGAGCTCTCGCAATTGAATCAGGTAAAACAGCAATATCTGGCTTATTATCTGGATCAATGTACTATGTATTTGGACAAGCTTGAAGACTACAGGCGTTCGTTGAGCAAACTTGCCATAAACTCTAAAATCAATGAACTTTTCAAGGCTATTAAATCTGAGCAGTTTATCGAAGAGGAAAGAGAGAAATTCTATAAAAGCTTTGACGAAACATTCCTGAAGCTTTATCCTAATTTCGTTGAGCAATTCAATAATCTGCTAAATGATGATGAAAAGATTTATCCTAAAAAAGGAGAACTTCTTTGTACGGAAATAAGAATATTTGCTCTAATTAGACTTGGGATATCTGACAGTAATAAAATAGCGCGATTCTTAAGATATTCTATAAATACTATATATATTTACCGAAGCAAGGTCAGAAACAAAGCTAAAGGCGATAAAAATGACTTTGAAAATCAGATTATGAAGATTAAAGAGTAACTGAGGTTAGTTGACGAGTTGACAAGGAAAACTGATATAACTTTAATTCTTGTCAACTTGTATCTGAAGCCTTGTAAATTTAAAAAATAATATTATGAAAATCAGTTTGTTTACCTTTCTATTATTATTGTGTGGAAGTGTTTTTGCACAGAATAAAGTTCATAGTTTTCTGGAAATTATAAACATAAAATCCGGAGAGAGAAAAGTCATTAAGGAGTTCCCTTATCTTGTTGAAGCTCCAAACTGGACTGTTGACGGGAAATGGTTAATTTACAACAGCAAAGGTAAGTTATTCAGACTTCCAGCCGATGGAAACGGCGAACCGGAAATCATAAACACCGGATTTGCTACAAACTGCAACAACGACCATGTTCTTTCTGCCGACGGACAGCAGATTGCTATCAGCCATGGAACAAAAGAGGATCATAAATCCCGCATCTATGTTCTTCCTCTGAATGGTTCTGATTCTCCTCAATTAATAACACCTATGGCTCCTAGTTATCTTCACGGCTGGAGTCCCAATGGCAAATATCTGGCTTATTGCGCCGAAAGAAATGGCAATTTCGATATTTATACAATTCCTGCTGCCGGTGGTGAAGAGAAAAGACTTACTACGGCTGACGACCTCGACGACGGACCTGAATATTCTCCATGCGGAAATTATATATGGTTCAACTCTGTGAGAAGCGGACTTATGCAAGTGTGGAGAATGAAAGCAGACGGTTCAGAGCAAACTCAGATGACTTTTGATGAAGAACGTAATTCATGGTTTCCGCATATATCTCCCGATGGTGAAAAGATTGTTTTCATTGCTTACAGGAAAGGCGACTTAAAACCTAATGAGCACTTGGCTAATAAAAATGTTGAATTGCGATTGATGCCGGCTAAAGGTGGTGAACCTAAGACAATTGTAAAATTATTTGGCGGACAAGGAACTATAAATGTCAATTCATGGTCGCCGGATAGCAAGCATTTTGCTTTTGTTAGTTACAAGGTAGAATGAATATAAAGTTGACAAGGTTTCAGAGACAAGTTGACAAGGAAAAGCTGATACAACTTTAACCTTGTCAACTTGTTTTCTTGTAACCTTTTTATTTATCATTATCAATCAAAACCAAACGGCTGAAATCATAACCTTCTGTGATTGTAATTCCTTTTGTAGCTTTACCAGAGTTGATATCATATACATAAACACATGGAGCAGAAGTTTCCGGATTAACTCCAATATATGCATGCTGTGTTGTTACATATGAACGCTGAGAGAATGTTCCGCTACAGAAAGGAAGGTTCTTTCCGTCTGCCTGAATTTCAGTTTTCTGGTCTGTTGCAAGGTCAAGAACAGCGTAGTAGCAGTTGTAATTGCTTCCCCAAGCATCTTCACCCAAACCGCAATGAACAGGGTCCTGAATATAAAGCAAAGCCTTGTTGTTACCAAGATAATCAACAGTCACAAGTTTTCCCTGGTCATAGTTATAACCCAGATATGATTTATCGAAATCCATTTCACCTTTGTTTATACGAAGAAGACGGCCATACTGATAAGTAGTCTTTGGTGAGTTTGGTATTCTGTTGTTGCAAGCAAGATACAAGTTGTCGTTTTCATCAAAGAACATCTTGTTTTGCAACAACTCACCATAAGCAGTTCCTGCCATCTGGTCCGCACGGTCTTCTTTCACTTCTTTCTCAACAGACATATCAGAAGGATTTATGAAAGCTGCATAGAAGTTTGTTTCTTCATTCTTATGCTGAAAGAAATAAATGATTTTATTGTCAGATTTTCTGTATCTTGCAAGACCAGAAGTACTGAACTTGTCACCTTCAGGACAAACCAAAGAAAGTTCGCCTTCTTCAATGATTCTCAAATCCTCGGCATTAAGTTTTGTCCACAGAATCTTGTTGGCAGAACCATTTGCAGCCAAAATAACCAATGTGTTATCATCAATCCAAGCGTGAGTATAACGGCGATCTTTATATGTATTCTTTACGAAAGGCTGCTCTGCAATTCTTCTCAACTCATTGCCAACAATCTGGAACTTAACGAATCTGTCAGCAGAATTTGCAACCTGATAATAATACTTGCCTTTGATTATTGATTCCTGGTCCATATCTGCTGTAACATCGGCTCCGTCGTTCTTGAAGTCGATTGTTGTCTGCTCAGAAAGGTTTGTCAAACCCTTTACAAGAAGAGTTGTTTCCTTTCCCATACCACCAGTTTCACCGATTCCAACCCAAATATCAAAATGTGTTTCTTCTGTTTCTTCTTTGTTTGGATTATCAATTACAGGATCGTCTTCAGAACAGCTGCTGAAAATTGAACCGCACAAAGCTGTAGCCAATGTAAAGGCTAATAATTGTAACTTTTTCATTTATAATATAATTTAGTTTATGAATACTCTGAACTTACAGAAAAACGAACGTCCAGGTTTCTGGAGCATATAGTTGTCGTAAACTGTTTTGTCAAATATATTGTTGCATTCAAGTGATACATTGTATCTTTCCTTAGCCCATGAATATGTGAGGCGCGCACTGTGAATATGCTGAGTAGGAATTCTTGATTTTGTTTCCAAAGCTCCATATCCTTCCCATGTGAGATAGAACCAGTGGACATACTGATAATCATAGCTTAAGCGGAACTTAGTGTCGTTAACAAACAAATCTCGCCAAGTGAAATCTATTTCGGCATTACCGAAAAGCCAAGGTCTGTTTGGCACCTTGTTGTTATATGATATCGAAGGCTTTCCGTCTTCTCTGTATTTCTTCTTGTCGCGGGCATCCTGATAACTGCAGTTAACTATTGCCTGAAGGAAATCTCCCCAATTGTATCTCACCTCACCTTCAACGCCTTTGATATCTACACTCGATACGTTGTCGTATTGCATCATTCCCTCGCTTTCGGAAATCACGGCATAGATATAATCGTTCACATCTCTGTAGAATCCGTTTACTTCATAATAAAGCATATGTTCCGGAGCCAGGAGCATTGTGCCGAAAGCTCCAAGATTCACATTGTTGCTGCTCTCAGGTTTCAAGGCGATATTTGGATAAATAGTTGTTCCATTACCCAAAAGCTCGCGTGCCAAAGGCAAACGTACGCTATGTTCATACGACAGTTTTAAGGCAAGCTCATCAAGCAATGAATAACGGCTTCCCAATCCGTATCCTAAATGATTCTTTGTTGATTTGGAAGGAACTTCGTCCGAACCTGTTATCCATGACAAATCCTGCTGCTGGATGTCGAGGTGATTTATATAATCCTTTATGAAATAAGTGTTTTCCATCTTTCCCGAGAAAAACGACTGATTGTATGACAATCCCAGTATATGTTTTGCCAATATATCGTTAGAAGGCTCAAACTCAGTATCGATTTCATCATAACGGTCGTTTCCTGTTCTGTTGAGCAAATAATTCAGATTAAGAGAATGATGTCTGTTGAAAGAATAGTTCAAATTGGCACGTGCAATCGTCAGCGGGCGGTTGTAATGACGCAGCGAACGGTCTTTTCCCGTAATCTCATTTCTCGAACTTTCAATATAATTTCCATTCCAGTCGTATTTGCGGAAAGCAGAATCGACTGTCAGAGAATAATCCCACGTATGTGAAAAAGAAGCATTAAACTGAAGTCCATCAACAAGGAAATCCTTTTTCTGATAACGTGCCGAAATATTCCAGGCATGCGAAAACAACTCTGCCTCGCCATAAACCTTTTTCTGCGTTGAACCAGTCTGAAGTTCTTTATCTACTTTCGAGAACGAACCAGAAACAAAGAACAAATCTGCCCAGCTGCGGTTTGTAACTCCCATTTCAATCTGTCCGAGAAGAGAGAAATAGTCGTCGTGAAAGCGGCGGCGGTCAACTGCAACATACTTACGGCTTTCCTCATCCCAAACCTCAACACCTTTCATCATATAGTTGTTCTTCGAATAATTCACACCGATGGTCGGGCGAATAAGAAGTCCGGTTTTCTTTTCAACAAATTGAGCATTCAAATCTGCCTTGTGAGTATGGAATGAACCTATTCCATAGGATAAATCCAGATAGTTTTTCTTTTCTTCTTTAGTTATAATATTGATAGCTCCACCCAAAGCGTCGGCTCCAAGACTGGCTGGAACTACTCCTTTGTATATTTCAACGCGATCGATAAGGTTAACAGGCAAATTGGCTAGAGAAACTCCGCTACCTTTCGTATCAAGAGGCATGCCGTCGAGGAAATAGCGGACAGAGTTTCCGGACATTCCATTTATCGAAAGTTCGAAATCGGAACCCAAACCGCCTTCTTCACGGATACGGACACCGGTTGTCTTGTTTACAATCGAGCTGATATTATTTACCGAAGTAGTGAGTGATTTCACATCAAGCGCATTAACAGAAAAAGCACCTTCCTTTAGTTTCTGGCTCTTGGTTTTTCCATAAACCTCAACATTATCCAAATCAACAGTTCCGCTTTTCAGAACAATATCTACTCTCCTGTTCTCTTTAATGCTGATTTTCTGACTTGAAGTTTCATAACCAACCGACGAAACAAGGATTGTATATGTTCCCGGCTTAACTTTTATCTCAAAATACCCGTTGTCATCCGAATATGTTCCTATGGAAGTATTCTCAATGGCAACGGCAGCTACAGCCACAGGATTCTTCCCTTCGTCTTTCACAAAACCGGAAAGACTGACTTTCTCCTGGGCATTCAGACTGGAGAACAACGTGAAAAAAATGAATAATAAAATGTTTATATGTCTCATCACCAATTTATTTTCCGTAAAAAAAGCACAGAAAACCCGGATATAAACAAAATAAACGAACAAGAATGTAAGTTTTTCAACAGCGTAAATTTGAAATAACCTATTCAGATGTTTGTCTGCTTTGTATCCCGAAAGCTTTCCGACAAATAATCGAGGACTTGGCAGGTCTTCTGACTTGCTCCTTCTTCGTGACGCCTTCCCGTCGCTATCCAGACAGTGGCAAAAGATATGCCCGAAGAATCCAAAAGAGCTTACAGCAGCGGGTCTGTTCAGGATTCTCACCTGATTCCCTTTTCATTGTATGACTGAGATTTCAGACATACAACACCAAATCGGCTGCAAAGGTAGGTATTTATTATATAATATCTCATGTTTTTAACATCTAAATCAAACTATCAAATTCATATTATCATTTATTCAAGAAAATCAAGGGCTTACATTTTCATCATATTTCTATGTGTTGGAAAACTTTTTTCATATATTATGAAAAACTTTTTTCACCACAATGAAAATTTATTTCCATATATTATGAAAATCTTTTTCCACATATTATGGAATTTCTTTTCCACCACAATGAAATTCCGTATTTTTCCCAAACTCGGAAAAATAATCTATCTTTGACAAGCAAACTTAATTCAAAAATATCATGACACAAACTAACAGATTACTATCGCTGGACGTTATGCGAGGCATAACGATTGCCGGAATGATTCTGGTAAACGACCCAGGTTCGTGGGAATACGTTTATGCACCGCTTCTGCACGCTAAATGGGACGGCTTCACTCCTACCGACCTTGTTTTCCCATTCTTTATGTTTATAATGGGAATTTCAATGTTTTTCTCGCTGAAGAAATATAATTTCCAACTTTCATCGGAAAGTGTGACTAAGATTATTCGTCGCACAATTGTGATTTTCCTTGTAGGCTTTGGTCTGAATCTTTTCAATCATTTGTGGAACAATGGTTTCAGTCATTTCGAAAACCTGAGAATATTGGGAGTAATGCAGCGTCTGGCACTGGCTTACGGCTTTGGTTCGCTAATCGGACTTGCAATCAATCATAAATATATCCCTCATGTGGCAGCTTCGATTCTGTTGTTCTATGCAATACTTCTGGGAGCAACAGACAGCACAACTTTGACTCCGGAAAGCTTGATAGCAGTTGTTGACAGAGCTGTTCTCGGAGCATCTCATATGTATCGCGACACTATGGCTGACGGAACAGTCATTGCCTTCGACCCTGAAGGTTTGTTGAGCTGTTTGGGAAGTATCGGCCACGTCCTGCTTGGTTTCTATGCCGGAAAACTCATTATGGATGGAAAGAAGAACAACGAGCTGATTGTACGCAACATTTTTATTTTCGGAACAATTCTTGCTTTTGCCGGAATGTTGCTGAGCTATGGTTGCCCCATAAACAAGAAAATATGGAGCAGCACATTTGTGCTTACAACATGCGGACTTGGTTCTCTCCTGCTCGGATTGCTGATTTGGATTATTGATATCAACAAGCGTAAGAATTGGACATTGTTCTTCGAGTCGTTCGGTATCAATCCTCTGTATCTTTATGTTCAGGCTGCAGTTCTTGCCACTTTGTTGCGTGGTTTCCAGTCATACTTTTACAGTGATGTATTAGTGCCGCTTTGCGGAAATTATTTCGGCTCTCTGGTTTGGGCAGTATTGTTTGTTTTGCTGAACTGGATTCCGGGATATTGGTTGTATAAGAAGAGAATTTATATCAAAATATAGTTGACGAGTTAACAAGTTGACAAGGGAACAAGGTATACAGAAAATAAAATTCCTTTTATATCCTTGTCAACTTGTTCCCTTGTTAACTTGTTCCCTTTATTAATACGATACCGAAACCTCAAACCCTTCTCTCCTAGCCTTTTCGGCAATAGCATCAAGCTCTTCTTTAGTAGCTTTTGATAGAGTTTTCAACGGAGTTTCACGGTCGATTGTGTAAATCATAACTTTTGACGGACGGATTTTCTTCAGAGCTTCAATCCAGCCTGATATTTCTTCGTCGGTAAGGTTATCAACAGACTCTCCGTCTCTTTCTCCATGCAGGAACATTGTCTGTATAATTAGTTTGCCATTGAAGCGGCAAAGGTTTTCCAACAACTTTTCGAAACAGAAGCCCGGCTGATTTGGATCGTTTATTTGTCTGATGCGTTTATCCAGGACAGAGTCCAGTTTCATTATGTTATCCTCAATCTTGCACAAAGCCTGGAAAACTTCTTCCTTATGAAGCATTGTTGAGTTTGAAAGAACAGCAATCTTAGCTGACGGACAATGCTCGTTGCGTATGGCAATAGTATCATCTATTATTCCGGCAAAATCGGGATGCATTGTTGGTTCACCGTTTCCGGCAAAAGTAATTACATCCGGCACAAGACCTTCGGAACGCATAGCGTCGAGTTTCTCGGCAAGAGCTTTTTTTACTTCCTCGCGACGCGGCATAGAGAGACGCGGTTTGTGGTCCTTGTTAAAACCACATTCACAATAAATACAGTCAAATGTACAGAGCTTTCCATCTGTAGGAAACAAATTCATTCCCAAGGAAATGCCCAAACGGCGGCTGTGGATTGGACCGTAAACAATTTTATCAAATATAATAGTAGACATAAGCTTGTATTTTTATTCAAATGTACGCCTTTTCTCAAAATTTCCAACTCAAAACAGCATATAAATCTGTTTTGTTATTTCCCTTTATTTCCTCTGTATCTGTTCCGATAACATCGCGGTCCGAATAATATGTGTGCGCCAGCTTTACGGAAAGTTTCAGAGATTTGAGAATATTCCATTGGAAAGTCAATGCCGCACGCAAACCTTCGCCATAAAACGAAGGCATATAGAAGGCATAAAGTATGTTTTTCTCATATGAACTTATGCGTGTGTAATAATTGTCTGTTTGGAAATATGCCAAATATATATCTGCCTGAAAAGGAAACTTTTCTTTCTTCCATCCTGCACGTTGCGACAGCATAAAGCCTTTGTTCCGTTCGTTATCAGCAGAAGTATATAAAACTCCGTCGGCAGACGAACGTAAGGTCCAGTTTCCGGCATTCACCGACAACTGGAAACGGAGGCGTTGCTGAGTGTTGCTTCCGTCGCGCTGTTTATATTTATAACGGAGATATGTTGATAACCGTGAACTGAACGAATAATCCACCTGTGTCATATATTCCTTTCCGGACGACGGATAATCAATCTGATATTTCAACCAGGGAAAACGGAAAATATCAACATAGCCGGAGAATTTCCAATAAGGAAACGGGCTCCATTGTAATCCTGCATAAAATCCCTGTTCGTTCTGAACATAACCCAGTGAAAAAGCATTTCCGAAATAGGACTGATATTTACGGTCGTAATAACGGTGGAGAAGCAGCATCGTAATGTATGAAGCAGGCGAGAGCTGCAAACCGTTGAGAGTTGCCAACGCTCCGTTCCGAGAAACGGCAGTTTCGCCATATATCTTAGCCCACGAGGTTTTCAACATATAATCAACACCAATGTTGAAATTACTTTTATCTCTGAAATAGAAAAGATTATAAGGTTGGAGAGAAGGATATAAACAATCACCGCCAAAATCATATCCCACAGCAGTCATTCCAATATGAAACGACGGCAAAGCAAAACGGATATTTCCTCCGTAAGTCTGCATAACTACAGTTTTGCGTTTATCCCAGTCGCGTTGCAGACGATGCAAGCCACTTGTCTGAACAGACGGAAAAGTATCATTCTCCAAAGCTGCATCTATGCGTCTGCAGGAATAGAATGCACTTAAATCCCAATTGCCGAAAGATACAGAAGCTGCAGCTCCACGGAAAAAATCACTTTCGTTTGTTGAAAAATGCCTGCGGAATCCATTGTTTCGTCTTTCAGCCTGAGTGACAAGGGCTGAACGGCTAGGAGAGAAGTCGTTGCTTATAACCAGTCCTTGTCCGAACGAAACTTTATAATCACCTATTGCAAGAGTTTTCAACCATTTGAAATCCCGCAAAAGCAAATGAAACGAATAATAGTCATATCCTTTATGAACAGGTTTCCAAAAAGGCTCGCCCATATCTTTTTCAGCAAGTAAACCGGCCTGAATCTTATCTTCATAAGCATAGGAGTATTTTACAGAAGTATAAAAAGCCTCGCCCAGATATTTTCGGTTAGGATATTTATCCAGAATACTGTCGGAATATGAACAATATCCGCTTTTCTGTTGAAAACATTTATCATATCTGATTTGCAATTCATTGCGTCCTTGTTTCAACATATTCCTAACAGTTATTGGAGCTTTATCAACAATATTATCCGATATATTCACAAAAGGAAGAATAAGCAAAATCGTTTGCCAGTCGAAATTATCAACAGCCTGCAGTTCATATATGGAAAGCATTTTCCCGTATCTTTTCCTATAATCCATAAGAGATGAAATCTGATTGTCCGAAAGGAAAGGCAAGCGCCTGAGTTGTTCATCGCTTACAGTATTCAAATCAAATGGATTTTCACTTAAGTAGGAAAGTTCTGTGTATAATGCTTCAGCCTTGGCTTCATCTCCGGTTTCTTCGGCTATTTGCTCAACATATTCCTGCCACTTATCAACAGAATAAGTTTCTTGAGATTCAGCATTATAACTGGATATAAACATATATATAAACAAGATTGTGAACAGCTTTTTCATAACTATATTATTAGAAGTGAAACGACAAACCGGCACCAAGCGAAGCGCCCAATACAGAATGATAAATTACAGAAGTGTCAATGCAGAAAGATTTCAGTCTAATTCCGAAACCAAAACTTGGCAGGAGAGGAGCAATACATAATCCGCCACGAATATGGAAAATATCTTTTACCAGATATTCCATACCTATTCCGCCTGTTAATCTATATTCGCTGTCCGTTCCACAATAAAAGGATATCAACGTATTGTTGATAACATCATATTTGAAACCTAACAGAAAATCCCAATATTTTAATATCTCATTATCAGTTGATTCTTTATTAACAGAAACAGACGGGAAATCCTTTATCAACAATCCTATCGACAGTTTTTCCACAGGCGAATAAACAGCGCCAATATCTGTTGACAAACGTGAAGGCGTGTGTTCATATAAAGCAGACTGAAGGATATAATACTGAAAAGCTATGCCTAAAGACCAATGCTCGCCCAATGATTTGGCAAAGGCTGCACGAAACATTGTTTCCCTATATTCATCATAACCGAAAGAAGATATATAAAGACCTGTTGATAACTTATCATTAGGATATTGAAAACCCAGTGAAACTGTACCCAACTCTTTCACCATATATCTGTTAATATACGATATATCAAGTATTTTAGACTTCTGATATGAAAGGATAGCCGGATTATATTCCGTTGAAAACATAACTCCATTTCCGCTTAATGCCATAGAACGGATATTGGGAAGACGGATATTTTCTGAGCCTGTCACATTGCCGGATAAAAGCAGTGCAGCAATAAAAAGGAAGAATTTCTTTTTCATAGCCGGTAATTGGTTTTTGATTATTCAATACAGAGATTTATATTTAACTTATCTCTTACTTATATACTCACAAAAGTAGTATTTATCATAGATTTATCAAGTTATTAACAAACTTATTCTACAAGATTTACACCCTTTGATTATTTTTGCAACCAATGAAGCAAAGACGAAAGATATATTATTCGGCATTCATGCTGTTGACAACTTGTTGGTTAATGGCTCAGGAGCAGAATAAACCTATAAGAATGAATGTTTTACCGGAAGGATATAATCGTGCATATCTTGATGGTAAAGACACTGTTGCTATAGTAAATCTTAGGGAAGTGTATGTTTTTCCAAAAGTAAAGTTCAGAAACAGGAGAGAGGAACAGAAATATTGGAAGCTTGTGAGAGACGTAAAACGAACTCTTCCTTATGCTAAAATGGTTTATGAAACTCTTATTGAGACTTATGAATATATAGAAACATTGCCGGACGAGAAATCAAAGCAGGAACATTTGAAAAGGATGGAAAAAGAGCTTTTTGCCGAATATAAACCACAGTTGAAAAAACTTACTTTCTCGCAGGGAAAACTACTTATCAAGCTGATAGACAGGGAATGTAATCAAAGCAGTTATCAACTTGTAAAAGCTTTCCTTGGCAGTTTTCGCGCCGGTTTCTGGAATTTCTTTGCAGGAATGTTTGGTGCCAGCCTTAAAGCTGAATATGATCCGAAAGGTGAGGATGCGATGACGGAAAGAATTGTGGTGCTTGTGGAAAACGGATTATTGTGAATCAGTTGACAAGGAAACAAGTTGACGAGTTAACAAGGAATTATATATCAATATACTTGTCAACTCGTCTCTGTAGCCTTTTCAACTCCAAATAAATTATCATGAAGAACATACTATTAACAGCAACTATCGGCCTTATCAGCCTTACAACTAACGCACAGCAAACGGATTCAAATTATTTTATGAATCCAATTATACATGGAGATATTCCTGATCCAACAATGATTAAAATTGACGGAACTTACTATGCGGCAGGAACTTCAACTGAATGGGCTCCATTTTATCCTGTTTTCAAATCAAATGATTTGGTTAACTGGAAACAAATAGGACATATTTTCGACAAACAGCCGGAATGGACTGTCAACTCTTTCTGGGCACCGGAACTGTTTGTTATAAACGGTAAAACTTACTGTTATTACACTGCACGTGAGAAAGCTACCAATATATCTTACATTGGTGTGGCAACAGCTGATTCTCCGGAAGGAAAATTTACCGACCACGGTATAGTTGTCCGTTTCGGGAAAGAAGCTATCGACCCTTTTATATTTAATGATAACGGACAACTTTACATCACCTGGAAAGCTTATGGTCTGGACGACAGACCTATAGAAATTCTTGGAAGCAAACTTTCCGCTGACGGATTGAGACTGGAAGGTGAGCCTTTCACCATGCTTGTAGATGAAAACCGTACAGGAATCGAAGGACAATATATATTCAAGAAAGATGATTATTATTATCTGATTTATGCAGCCAATTCTTGCTGCGGATATAATAGCGACTACAATGTTTGCGTTGCCCGCTCAAAGAAGTTCGACAGCTTATATGAAAATTATAATGGAAATCCAATTCTCCACGGCGGCGAAGGTGATTATAAATCTTGTGGACACGGAACAGGTGTAACAACCGACGACGGACGAATATTCTTCATGTGCCACGCTTATCTCAACGGAGATATGTTTTTCAACGGACGCCAACCTATATTGCAGGAATTGGAAGTAACAAAAGATAAATGGCTGAAATTCAAAACAGGAGAGTTGGCTGTTAGGAAACAATCATTACCATTCAAAGGTATAAGTCAAATGCCGGTGAAAGACTTTTATGATGATTTCGATGGTAAAAGCCTAAAATATGATTGGACATGGAATTTTCCTTTCTCTGATGTTAAAGCAGAATTAAACAAAGGACAGCTTTATCTTTCAGGAACTATGAAAGATAAGTCAAAGAACGGCTCAGTTTTTTGTCTGCGTCCCACAAGTTCTGAATATTCATACGAAACACATACTTTAAACAAAGGAAGCAACACGAAAGGTCTCACCTGGTATGGAGATGATAACTTCATGATTTCATGGGGAATTAACAACAATAATCTCGAACTCAGAAAAGTAGTTGACGGAAAAGAATCTGTTATTTTCTCTTCACCTTTCAACAATAAAGATATTTATCTTAAAACAACTGTTGAAAAAGGTTCATTATTGAAGTTCTATTACAGTGAAGACAACAGCAAATGGGTTTGCGTATCAGATAAAACTATTGACTGTAAGGAATTTATAAGATGGGATAGAGTGCCACGACCTGGATTAATACACTCTGGAAATAAGAACGAACCCTCTGTTTTCAGTTATTTCAGATACAAATTGACAAGATAACGAGTTAACAAGAAACGAGTTGACAAGGAATATATATTAATATCCTTGTCAACTCGTCCCCTTGTTCCCTTGTCAACCAAGTTATAAACTCATCTTGTTGAAAAACTCCCAAATAACAATTCCGGTCGTTACAGAAACATTCAGCGAATGTTTTGTTCCATATTGAGGTATTTCAATGCACATATCACATTTGTCAACAACAGACTGTTGAACACCTTTTACCTCATTTCCCATCACTATCGCATACTTTTTATCCTTGTCTAACTGCAACTTATCTAACATTACACTGCCTTCGACCTGTTCTATTGCACAAACAGTATAACCATCTTTCTTCAAGTTTTCAACAGCTTCAAGTGTATCATTGAAATATTTCCAATCAACTGTTTCTTCAGCTCCGAGTGCAGTTTTGTGAATTTCAGCATTAGGAGGACAAGCAGTTATGCCACACAAGTATATTGATTCCACACGGAACGCATCCGAAGTACGAAACACCGAACCTACGTTATTAAGGCTTCTGATATGGTCAAGTACCACAACCAGAGGAAGTTTGCGGCTCTCCTTGAATTCCTCAGGAGTAAGCCTGTTCATTTCTGTTACCTTTAATTTGCGCATATTATTTTCTTTTCCGCAAAAGTACGGAAATATTGTTTAAACCCCGTTGAAAAGCTATTAATAACTAGTGAACATAAAATGAAAAATAAATCTTGCATTATCCGGAATCTTATACATACAAGCTATGTTTTTTATGTTCCAAATAAGAACTTACATTATTTGTTACAAACTATCCACATGGTTTATACACAGAATAAACATCATTTCAGTTATTAACTTTTACACACATATGTTTTTCAACATATATGTAATAAAGTTCATAACAATAAGAAAAACAGTATATATATAAATAAACGCATTGTTAGTTTCTTTTTAATAAGCGGTGAATATCATTTAATAACTTTATATGCAAGAAATAGTTATCAAATGTTTTAACACTTTCAACAGACTATCATATTCATCATTTCATTTAAAAAAGAAAATATTAAAAAGATATATAATGATATAATGGTTGATATTGAATTGTGGATTGTGATGTGTTCTTTCTGAAGTAATGAAAACTTATATGTTTTGCCACGTTTGAATATATACTATTGAAAAAGTTTTTTCATACGGAAGAAAATTTATTTTCAACCGAGTGGAAATTATTTTTCATCTGGATGAAAAAAGTTTTTCAACCTAGGAAAAATTGTTGGAAATGCAAAAGGCTGGAATACAGTGTTTAAAGTAAATAAGTATTGCTCCTGTTGTTTAAGGTCACGAAAATAGGAGAGTTTTATGTAAATTTGCAATTAAATGATTTAACTTTAGCAAGTTGCTCAACTTAAAAGTTGACAAGGTTTCAGAAACAAGTTGACAAGAAAACTCTGTGACTCTGAGACTTCAGTGTTTTAATAATCCTTGTTAACTTATTATTTTAAAGTAGGATAAAATAAATATATACATAATATTATGCAGAAACAGTCAATAGGTTATATGGACGTTCCGGTTCCTGGCGGAATCGACCTGAAAGAAGAAATCAACAGATTGAGAAAAGAAAAGAATGCGGTTATTCTGGCTCATTATTATCAGACAGGAGATATTCAGGACATAGCAGACTTTGTGGGCGACAGTCTGGCTCTTGCTCAGTGGGCTGCAAAGACAACTGCTGACATTATTGTTCTTTGTGGTGTTCATTTTATGGGTGAGACTGCAAAAATCATTTGTCCGGACAAGAAAGTGCTGGTGCCGGACTTGAATGCCGGATGTTCGCTTGCCGACAGTTGCCCGGCTGTTGAATTCGAAGAGTTCATAAAGGCTAATCCGGGTCACACTGTTATTTCGTATGTAAACACAACGGCTGCGGTGAAGGCTGTTACTGATGTTGTGGTGACTTCGACAAATGCCCGCCAGATTGTTGAAAGTTTGCCTGCTGACGAAAAGATTATTTTCGGACCGGACAGAAACCTTGGTAATTATATAAATAGTATTACAGGACGCAAGATGTTGCTTTGGAACGGAGCTTGCCATGTTCACGAACAATTCTCGCTCGAAAAGATTCTTGAGCTTAAGAAGCAGTATCCGGAAGCCGAAGTTATCACTCATCCTGAATGTAAACATTATATTGTTGAAATCTCGGATTTCGTTGGTTCAACAGCTGCATTGTTGAAACATGCGGTTAAGTCGGACAAGAAACAGTTCATCGTTGCTACAGAAAGCGGTGTTATCCACGAGATGCGCAAGCAATGTCTGGACAAAGAATTCATTCCTGCTCCTCCGGAAGACTCAACTTGTGCTTGCAATGAATGTAATTTCATGCGATTGAACACGATGGAAAAGCTTTATAACTGCCTGAAATACGAAATGCCAGAAATATTCGTAGATGAGGAAGTTCAGAAAAAAGCAATCAGACCGATAAAGCGTATGCTTGATATTTCGGAAAAGCTTGGACTTTGATTTTTTAGATGACGAGGGAAGAAGGGGGCGAGTTGACAAGGTATATTTATTAACACCTTGTCAACTCGTCTTCTTGTATCTTGTCCCCTGAATAAATTATATTTTCAAATAAACATATATATCTATATCAAAAAGTCGTATCTTTGCCGTACTGTCAGTTTTATGCCAGTCCAAATGAGCATATTAGGTGGACAGTGACACTTTAAGAATCAAATAAACGGAAAATATAACTAATTTTTAAATCGATGAATTTTGTAGAAGAACTAACATGGCGTGGGATGATACATACCATGATGCCAGGAACAGAAGAATTATTGCAGAAGGAAATGGTTACTGCTTATGTAGGTATTGACCCGACAGCCGATTCTTTGCATATCGGTCACCTTGTGAGTGTGATGATTCTTAGACACTTCCAGCGTTGTGGACATAAACCTCTTGCCTTGGTTGGTGGTGCGACAGGTATGATTGGCGACCCTTCCGGTAAATCAGCAGAACGTAATCTGCTTAATGAAGAAACATTGCGTCACAATCAGGAATGCATCAAAAAGCAGCTCAGCAAATTTTTGGATTTCGAATCTGACGCTCCTAACAAAGCTGAGCTTGTGAATAACTACGACTGGATGAAAGACTTCACTTTCTTGGATTTTGCCCGTACAGTTGGTAAACATATCACTGTAAACTATATGATGGCAAAAGACTCTGTTAAGAAACGTCTTAACGGTGAAGCTCGCGATGGTCTGTCTTTTACTGAATTTACTTATCAGCTTCTTCAGGGTTACGACTTCCTTCACCTTTATGAAACAAAGAATTGCAAGCTTCAGATGGGTGGTTCGGACCAGTGGGGAAATATCACAACAGGTGCTGAGCTTATCCGCCGCACAAACGGTGGGGAAGTGTTCGCTCTTACTTGTCCGTTGATTACTAAGGCTGACGGTGGAAAATTCGGTAAAACTGAATCTGGAAACATCTGGTTGGACCGCAGATATACTTCTCCTTACAAATTCTATCAGTTCTGGCTAAACGTGAGTGATGCTGATGCTGCTAAATATATCAAGATTTTCACATTCTTGTCAAAAGAAGAAATTGAAGCTTTGATTGCTGAACAGGAAGCTGCTCCTCATTTGCGTCCTTTGCAGAAACGTCTTGCTAAGGAAGTTACTATCATGGTTCATTCTGAAGAAGATTATAATGCTGCTGTTGAGGCTTCAAATATTCTTTTTGGTAACGCAACTTCTGATTCATTGAAGAAACTAGACGAAGAAACTTTGTTGGACGTATTCAACGGTGTTCCTCAGTTTGAAGTTTCACGCGCAGATGTTGAAAACGGTATCAAATTGATAGACTTGTGTACTGAAAAGGCAAATGTGTTCCCATCAAAAGGTGAAATGAGAAAATTGATCCAGAGCGGTGGTGTTAGCGTAAACAAGGAAAAGGTTGCTGATGTTGATATGGTTATCACAACAGATGCTTTGTTGGACGGTAAATATTTGCTTGTTCAGAGAGGAAAGAAAAACTATTATTTGTTGATAGTGAAATAATTTTGCTTAAAGCCTTGCAAGGATAATATATTTGTATTATCTTTGCATCGCTTTTGATAAGCATCGGATTGTCTCATGGTGTAATGGTAGCACTACAGTTTTTGGTTCTGTCTGTCGAGGTTCGAATCCTCGTGAGACAACTCACAGAAAGTTTCGGTTCTAATTGAATCGGAACTTTTTTGTTTTTAGAAGAAATTGTTCAAGTAAATTAAAAACACAGAGACACAAAGTCACAGAGAAATTTACTGAATATAAATAAACTCTGTATCTCTGTGACTCTGTGTTTTATTATTTTTATTGCTCAATTATCAACCGTTATTTCTCCAGCAAGCGAACAACCCATATATTCTTTCACTTCTGAAGAAGACAAACCGAGTCCGAAAAGGAACATCATCTTTGTTACGGCACATTCCGTTGTGCTGTCGTATCCGCTTATAACACCGGTCTGCAACATTTTATATCCAGTTTCGTAACGATGCATTTCAACTCTTCCTGTATGGCATTGAGTGATGTTGACAATAACGATGCCGCGTTCTGAAGCATCTTTAAGCAGCTTAAGAAACCATTCTTTGCTTGGAGCGTTTCCACTGCCGAAAGTTTCCAGCACTACGCCTTTGATTCCTGGAGTATTAAGCATGTTCCCAAACATTTGAGGAGACATGCCCGGGAATATTTTCAACAACATTACGTTGTTATCAAACTGATAGTGAGTTTTCAAAGGTCTTCTTAAAACAGGACGATACATCAAATGAGTATTGTAATGTATAGTTATTCCTGCCTGAGCAAGCGGTGGATAATTGTAGGAACGGAAAGCATTGAAATTTTCCGCATTTATTTTAGTAGTCCTGTTTCCTCGCATCAGATAATTCTCGAAAAAAATACATACTTCCTGAACTATTGGCATGCCGTTTTCGGTTGCCGAAGCTATTTCAATTGCTGTAACAAGATTTTCTTTTCCATCAGTTCTCAAAACACCTATTGGAAGCTGCGAACCAGTAAGAATAACAGGTTTGCTCAGGTTTTCGAGCATAAAGCTTAAAGCAGAAGCTGTATATGACATTGTATCAGTTCCGTGAAGAACAACAAAGCCATCATAATCGTTATAATTGTCGGTTATGATTTTAGCCAGTTTAGCCCACGAATCCGGACCAATTTCAGATGAATCCATAGGATTCTTGAATTGGATGGAAGAAATATTACAATCCAAGTCTTCCAAATCGGGAACATGCTGTTTCAGATGCTCGAAATTGAAAGCTTCCAGAACACCGGTTTTCTGATTCTTTATCATACCAATAGTTCCACCAGTATAGATTAATAATATTGATTTGTTTTTTTCTTCCATCATTTTTCTTTTGTGTTCTGCTCTATGTTATTAATGATACAAAGATACAATGACATTTTGAAAGCACAAAGCATTGATTTGTCTATTTACTAGTTATATTTACTTACAAATAGATTTTTTATCCTTAATCTATTGTTTTAAGACAAAATCTCTTATTCCTCAAGTTCATAAAAATTAGTATCTTTGCAGAATTCAAAGCTTTAATGTTTACAAAGTTTACAAGAAAACAAGTTGACAAGCGAATAAGGATTTTAATATTAAACTTTCAACTTTCATTAATGCTTCTTGTCAACTTGTCTCTGAAGCCTTGTTTACTTTAATCTTGTTTTTAAATAAATAACAAAATAAATTATGGCGCTACAATGTGGTATAGTAGGTTTGCCTAACGTTGGTAAATCTACTCTTTTCAACTGTTTGTCAAATGCAAAAGCTCAGTCGGCAAACTTTCCTTTTTGTACTATTGAACCTAACGTAGGTGTTATTACTGTTCCAGATGAACGTTTGAATAAATTGGCTGAATTAATCAATCCTCAGCGTATTGTTCCTACAACAGTGGAAATTGTTGATATTGCAGGTTTGGTGAAAGGTGCCAGCAAAGGTGAAGGTTTGGGAAACAAGTTCCTGGCAAACATACGTGAAACAGATGCTATCATCCATGTGTTGCGTTGTTTCGATGACGACAATATTGTTCACGTTGACGGTTCTGTTGATCCTGTTCGTGACAAAGAAATAATTGATGCAGAGCTTCAGATTAAAGACCTTGAAACTGTTGACAGCCGTATTGCAAAAGTTCAAAAGCAGGCTCAGACAGGCGGAGACAAACAGGCTAAACTGGCTTATGATGTTCTTTGCAAATATAAGGAAGCTTTGGAACAGGGAAAGAGTGCGAGAACTGTAACTTTTGAAACTAAGGAAGAACAGAAAATAGCTCATGAGTTGTTCCTTTTGACAAGCAAACCTGTACTTTACTTGTGTAATGTTGACGAAAAAAGTGCAGTAAACGGAAACAAATATGTTGAAGCAGTTCGTGAAGCTGTAAAAGATGAAAATGCACAAATCTTGGTTGTTGCGGCTAAGATAGAAAGCGAAATTGCTGAATTCGAAACTTATGAGGAACGTCAGATGTTCCTTCAGGAAATAGGTTTGGAAGAATCAGGTGTCAGCCGTTTGATTAAGGCTGCTTATAAGCTTCTTAACCTTGAAACATTCCTTACTGCCGGTGTTCAGGAAGTACGTGCATGGACTTATCACAAAGGTTGGAAAGCTCCTCAGTGTGCCGGTGTTATTCACACAGATTTTGAGAAAGGATTTATCCGTGCTGAAGTGATTAAATATGAAGACTATATAAATTATGGTTCTGAAGCTGCTGTTAAAGAAGCCGGAAAGATGAGCGTTGAAGGTAAGGACTATGTAGTTCAGGATGGTGATATTATGCATTTCCGTTTCAATGTGTAAATATATAAGTTGACAAGGCTTTAGAAGACGAGTTGACAGGAAAGGAGTTAAAGGAAATATGGATTGCTGATTGTGGTCTGGTTTCTTTTAATTCCTTTTTGTTTTTAAGTTGACAAGGTTTCAGAAACAAGTTAACAAGGTTAAATATCTATCAATTCACAGCTGATTACCTAAAAACTCTTGTCAACTTGTTTTCTCGTCAACTTGTCAACTGATTTAATAAAACAATATTGACTTTTAGCAAACAACTAAAAAAAATAATAACTTTGTCTAACTTTAAATTTAAGTAAGATGGTACAAAGATTTGACTTCTTGGTAATCGGCTCCGGACTCGCCGGAATGAGCTTTGCTCTTAAAGTAGCACATAAAGGAAAAGTTGCTCTTATCTGTAAAGCCGGTATGGAAGAAGCTAATACTTACTTTGCCCAAGGTGGTATTGCTTCAGTGACGAATCTCGCTGTCGATAATTTCGAAAAACATATCGAAGATACAATGATCGCCGGTGATTGGCTGAGCGATAGAGAAGCTGTTGAAAAGGTAGTTTGTGAAGCTCCATCGCAAATCAAACAGCTTATAGAATGGGGTGTTAATTTCGACAAAAACGAAAAAGGTGAATTTGACCTTCACAAAGAAGGCGGACATTCCGAATTCCGTATTCTTCATCATAAAGATAATACAGGAGCCGAAATACAGACAAGTTTGATTAAAGCTGTTGAGGCACATCCAAATATTACTGTTTTCAAGAATCATTATGCTGTTGAAATAATAACTCAGCATCATATGGGTATAATCGTAACCCGTCATACTCCTGGAATCAAATGCTTTGGTGCTTACATCTTAAATGAAGAAACTGGAATAGTTGATACATTCCTGTCAAAAGTTACTGTTATGGCAACAGGCGGATGCGAGGCTGTTTATCGTAACACTACAAATCCTTTGGTTGCTACCGGTGACGGAATTGCTATGGTTTATCGTGCCAAAGGTGCAGTGAAAGATATGGAATTCATTCAGTTCCATCCAACTGCACTTTATAATCCGGGTGATCGTCCTTGTTTCCTTATAACTGAGGCAATGCGTGGTTATGGTGCAGTGCTTAGAAATCTGGCAGGAGAGGAGTTTATGCAGAAATATGACCCTCGTCTTTCTCTTGCTCCACGTGATATAGTGGCTCGTGCAATTGATAATGAGATGAAAACACGTGGTGAAGACCATGTTTATCTTGATGTAACTCATAAGGATCCTGAAGAAACAAAGAAACATTTCCCTAATATTTACAAGCATTGTCTTGGTTTGGGAATTGATATTACTAAAGATTATATCCCGGTTGCTCCTGCAGCGCATTATTTGTGTGGTGGTATAAAAGTTGATTTGAACGGACAGTCAAGCATCCGCCGCCTTTATGCTTTGGGTGAATGTTCTTGTACAGGATTGCATGGCGGAAACAGATTGGCTTCAAATTCACTGATTGAAGCAATCGTTTATGCTGATGCAGCAGCAAAACATGCTTTGGAAACATTCAGCCGTTACGAATATAACACAGATATTCCTGAATGGAATGATGAAGGAACTATTACAAACGAGGAACGAGTTCTTATTACGCAGAGTATGAAAGAAGTAAATCAGATAATGGAATGCTACGTTGGTATTGTACGAAGCAATCTCCGTCTGACAAGAGCTTGGAATCGTTTGGATATTCTTTATGAAGAAACAGAAAGATTGTTCAAACGCTGCAAGGCTTCACGTGAAATATGTGAATTGCGTAATATGATAAATGTAGGCTATCTGATCACACGCCAGGCAATGGAAAGAAAAGAAAGCCGAGGTTTGCATTACACACTTGATTATCCTCCTGTGAAGAAAAACAAGTAAACAAATCTATAAATTTAATACCATGAAAAGAATTTTATTTGCTTTATCATTTTTGTTGTGCACAACAACATTCAGCTTTGCCAAAGATAACAAATGGCAATTATTGTTTGGTGATAATTTGGAGAAGGCTCAGTATAATCCGGAAGTATGGAGCATGAAAGATGGTGTCTTGAGTGCTGTAAAGGATGAATCAATCTGGACTACTGAAGAATATGAAAACTTTGAATTGGATTTGGAATTTAAGACAGATCATGAAACAAATAGTGGTGTTGTTGTTTATTGCACTGATATAAAAGATTGGATTCCTAATTCTGTGGAAATTCAGATTGCTGATGATCACTGTGAAAAGTGGGGAAATGGCAAACCTTATGAAAAGTGTGGAGCCATTTATGGTCACTTAGGTGCAAAACAAGATAAAGTTGTTAAGAAACCGGGAGAATGGAATCATATGAGAATACGTTGTAAGGGAAAGAATATATCTGTTATTCTAAATGGCAAGAAAGTTACTGATATGGATATGAACCTTTGGACTTCAGGAACTAAGAATCCTGATGGAAGTGATATTCCAAGTTGGTTGCCTAAACCTTTCTCAACTATTCCTACTAAAGGTTATATAGGTTTGCAGGGCAAACATGGCAATTCTCTTATCTGGTTCCGCAATGTTAAGGTAAGAAGTTTGTAATGCTATAGAAAACAAGGTGACGAGTTGACAAGAAATAAGGATTTTCCCCTTGTATCTTGTTCACTCGTCACCTTGTCACCTTATATAATTAATAATTCTGCTTCATTGGCTCAAAGAATGCCTGTGGATGCAAGCAAGCAGGACATTTCTGAGGAGCTTTCTTCGCTTCAATTACGAAACCACAGTTACGGCACTGCCACAAAATTTCTTCGTCTCTTTCAAATACTTTTTCAGCTTCAACGCGAGCCAACAACTGGCGGTAACGTTTTTCGTGTTCAGCTTCAACTTTTGAAATCATGCGGAAAGCAACTGCAACTTCAGGGAAGCCTTCTTCGTCAGCAATCTTTGCAAATTCAGGATAAAGTTCTGTCCATTCTTCATTTTCACCTGCTGCAGCTGCTGCAAGGTTTTCTTTAGTTGTAGAAATAATACCTGCAGGATAAGATGCTGTGATTTCAACCATTCCACCTTCAAGGAATTTGAAGAAACGTTTTGCGTGTTCTTTTTCCTGTTCAGCAGTTTCCATGAAAATAGCAGCAATCTGTTCGTAACCTTCTTTTTTTGCTACACTAGCAAAGTAAGTATAACGACCTCTAGCCTGTGATTCACCTGCGAATGATTTCAACAAATTCTGTTCTGTTCTTGTTCCTTTAATACTTTTTCCCATAACGCTAATTTTTATGTAATTATTAATTCTTTTGTGCTTGTCCCTTTGTTTCTTTTGGACATTGCAAAAGTATTTATTTGTTTTCAGATAATTCTTATTTATTTGAATGATAATTTCTATCACTTAATTGAATATATCTATTATAGATATTCCAGTAGATTATATGATTGATAAAAGCTTTGATATTCATTGAATTAAAGTTGCTTTTCGATAGCTGTTCTCGCTATTTCTGTATCATTATTTCCATGAGCTCCTCCAACTCCAATTCCACCTACAACAATGCCTTCTATAATTATAGGAATTCCACCGTCCATAACAGAAAAATTACTGTCTAAAAATCTGATGTCTTCCGGAATTTTTCCTTCCATTATACCTTTCCTTATTTCTCCCGTTTCCCTTTTTTGAGAACAAGCCGTATATGCTTTCTTATAACTTGCCTGTAAAGTATGAACACCTGCATTATGATGTCTGATTACTGAGAGAATTTGCCCTGATTTATCAACAACAGTAACTGTAATGAAAAATCCTTTGCGGTTTGCTTCATCAAAGGCTTCCGCAGCTATACGATGAGCTGTTTCTCCTGTTAGAACAGGCTCTGTATAATTATTTGTAGATTGTGCTTTTGTCATAAATGTGAAAACAAATAATATGATTGAAATGCATAATAACCTTTTCATACAGCTTTGCGATATATACTTAAATTAGAGCTAACTCTGCTAATATACATAAATAATTTATTTTATACTTCTTTATTCTCTACGTTAATTTTATATCATGAATAAATGTTTTGTAAAAGATATTTACAGAAACAGATTGTTTATTTAGTTATTGGTTATAACTGCTTGAAACTAAACAAAATTAGTTGTAGATATTCTTGAATATTTATATATTTTTTCATACATTTGCAACCTTTTAAAAATAAAAAATAGGCAAAAGAAAATGAGTATGAAATTAGATTTTCAGCCGAAATTAGTTTCTGCGCTGAAAAATTATTCCAAAGAGAAATTTATGACCGACCTTATGGCCGGTATTATTGTGGGTATTGTTGCCCTTCCGCTAGCCATTGCTTTTGGTATTGCTTCAGGTGTTAGTCCAGAGAAAGGACTTATAACTGCTATTATCGGTGGTTTTATTGTTTCTGCATTAGGTGGTAGTTCTATTCAGATTGGAGGACCTACAGGTGCTTTTATCGTAATTGTTTATGGTATAATCCAAAACTTCGGTCTTGAAGGTTTAGCTATTGCAACAGTTGTTGCCGGTATTTTGCTGGTAATAATGGGAGCTTTGAAACTGGGAACAGTTATCAAGTTTATTCCTTATCCAATTGTAGTAGGATTCACCAGTGGTATCGCGCTTACTATTTTCACTACTCAGATTAAAGATTTATTCGGATTGACAATGGAAAAGGTTCCGGCCGATTTCATTTCAAAATGGATAGAATATGTAATAGCTTTCCCGACAATTAACTGGATGGCTTCGCTTGTTGGTATTTTAAGTATAATAATTATTGCCATAACTCCTAAGTTCTCAAAGAAAATCCCTGGTTCGCTTGTTGCAATTATCGTAATGACAATTGCTGTATATTGCCTTCGTACTTTCTTTGGAGTAACAGGAATTGAAACTATTGGCGACAGATTCACTATCAACGCTTCAATGCCACAGCCTGCTCCAATTCAGTTTGATATGGAAACTATCAACCTGTTGTTGCCTTCTGCTTTTACAATTGCAATATTGGGAGCTATTGAATCTTTGCTTTCTGCTACAGTTGCAGATGGTGTAACAGGCGACAAGCATAATTCAAATACAGAGCTTATTGCTCAGGGTGCTGCAAATATCATTGTTCCTTTGTTTGGTGGTATTCCTGTTACTGGTGCTATTGCACGTACTATGACAAATATCAACAACGGAGGTAAAACACCTATTGCCGGTATTATCCATGCTGTTGTTTTGCTGTTGATTCTTCTTTTCCTCGGCCCTTTGACAAAACATATACCTATGGCTTGTCTTGCTGGTGTTTTGGTTATTGTATCATATAATATGAGCCAGTGGCGTACATTCAAGTCTCTGATGAAGAATCCAAAGAGTGACGTATCTGTTTTGCTTGTGACATTCTTCCTGACTGTTATATTCGACCTTACAATCGCAATAGAGATAGGTTTGCTTATTGCAATGTTCTTGTTTATGAAACGTGTTGCTGAAACTACTCACGTTTCTGTTACTACTGACGAAATAGACCTTTCTGATGAAGGTGAAATATATCACGAAGAAGAAAAACTGAACTTGCCTAAAGGTGTTGAGGTTTACGAAATCGACGGTCCGTTCTTTTTCGGTGTTGCAAATAAATTTGATGATATTATGAACCGTATGGGCGACAAACCTAATATACGTATTATCCGTATGCGCCGTGTTCCGTTTATGGATTCTACAGGTTTGCACAACTTGGAAAGTTTGATTCGTATGTCGCAGTCAGAGAATATACATATCATTCTTTCAGGTGTAAATGAAAATGTCCATAAAGTTCTGACTAAATCAGGTGTTGAAGATTGCCTTGGTGCTGATAATGTTTGCAGTAATATCAACGAGGCAGTTGAAAAAGCCTGGAGCTTGTGCAAGAAATAAAAATAAATAAACCAACCATATGTCTTTTATCAGAAAAACATCATTACTGTATATGTTATTTATCTGTGTCTTTGCTTTAAAGGCACAGATAAATATTACTGAAAACGGGAAAGCTTTGTCGAGAATTATCGTTGTTGATGACAGCGAAACAAACTTGAAAGCTGCAAATCTTCTTAAGGATTTCGTATTGAAAATAAGCGGAGTAGAGCTTAAGATTAAAGAAACTTCCAAATGGAAAGAAGGCGATATTATTATCGGTGAGAAAACTGATAAAGCTGGAGAAGACGGTTTTCAGCTTCTTTCTTCTAATGGTTGTCTTCATATTATGTCCGGCGGAGATAAAGGTGCTATCTATGGTGTAGTTACTTTGCTTGAGAAATATCTTGGAGTTCAGTATTATGCTTATGAAACATATACACTCAGCCAGAATCCTAACATCTCAATTCCGGAGATAAATCACTCAGAAACTCCTGCTTTCAGATACCGACAGACCTTCAGTTACGGTAATGAAGATCCGGTCTATAAATTATGGTTCCGCTTGGAAGAACCGAATGAGACTTTCATTAATAATATGTGGGTTCATACATTTGACCGTATTCTTCCTTCTGAACGATTCGGAAAAGAACATCCGGAATATTATTCCTTTATCAATGGTAAACATCGTCCGGGCAATCATAGCCAGTGGTGTCTGACTAATCCGGCAGTGTTTGACGCAGCCGTGAAGCAGTTGGATTCTATTTTCAAGGCAAATCCCGGAATGCGTACTATATCTGTAAGTCAGAATGATGGAAATCACACCAACTGTACTTGCGATGAATGTAAGAAAGTTGATGAATATGAAGGTTCTCCTTCAGGAAATATAATCCGTTTCATGAATAAGCTGGCAGAGCGTTTTCCAGATAAGGAATTTTCTACTCTTGCTTATCTTTATTCAATGCAGCCGCCAAAGCATACAAAGCCACTGCCAAATGTGAACATTATGCTTTGCGATATTGACTGCAAACGTGAAGTTCCACTGACAGACAATGCTTCCGGACAGGAATTTATGCGTGCTCTTAAAGGTTGGTCCGAAATATCTGATAATATTTTTGTGTGGGATTATGGAATCAATTTCGACAATATTGTTTCTCCTTTCCCTAATTTCCATATTATACAGAAGAATATACAGCTTTTCAAGGAGCATAACGTTACGATGCATTTCTCTCAGGTGAATGGTATCAAAGGAGGTGATTTCTCTGAAATGCGTGCTTACATGATTGCCAAGCTTATGTGGAATCCTTATCAGGATGCTGACTCTCTTATGCTCAGCTTTATGAAAGGATATTATGGAGATGCAACTCCTTATCTATATCAGTATCACAAGATAATGCAAGGAGCTTTGCTTGCCAGTCATCAGCCGCTGTGGATTTATGATTCTCCTATATCACACAAAAACGGAATGCTTTGCCCGCAGCTTATAAAAACATACAACGAACTTTTTGATAAGGCAGAAGCTGCTGTGGCTGATAATAAATTGTATCTCGACCACGTCAGACTTTCACGTCTTCCGTTGATATATTCGGAACTTGAAATACTCAGAACTTATCCGGAACGTGATATGCAGACGGTAAAATCAAAACTTGAATTGTTCAAAACTATATCAGAAGAATTCGGAGTTAAGACTTTGAACGAGAGAAATAATCCTCCGGCAGAATACTATGAACTTTATAAAGAACGTTTCCTGCCTTCTGAAAAGGTAAATCTTGCAGCAGGAGCTTCAGTAAGATGGATTCTTCCACCGAGCGATAAATATAAGGCGTTGGGTGATACGGCATTGACTGACGGATTATTTGGTGGAACAACATTCGTGGAAAGCTGGGTTGGCTGGGAAGGAAAGGATGCAAGTTTTGTTGTTGACTTGGGTTCGGAGAAAGAAATCATCAGCATTGAGATTGATTTTCTTCATCAGTTGGGCGGATGGATTCTTTTACCAAAAGGCGGAACTTACAGCGTTTCCACAAATAATCAGACATTCTCTTATTTCGGTTCGTTTGAGTTTGCTGAAGATAGAGACCCGAAGGTTAAGTTTGTTCGTGGAAAAGTTGCTGTGGATTCTCCTGTCAAGGCCAGATATATCAAAGTTGATATAAAAACTCTTGGAATGTGTCCTAGCTGGCATTATGGAGTTGGATATCCGGCTTGGTTCTTTATGGACGAAATAATGGTTTATTGATTTAAGTTTTGCAATTGCAAAACTTAAAAGTTGACAAGACTTTATAGGCAAGTTGACAAGGTAAAATCGTAAAAACCTTGTCAACTTGTTTTTTTTGATTCGTTGATTATCTGTCATTGATATTATTTTCAATAAATTTTTTCCTCTTCATGCAGCATTTTCAGCATTTCCTGCATTTAATAATATAGAAAGTTTCGGAAAATCATCGAGACTGGATAAACTTGAAAATTAATAATATCTGTTTATGAAAACCAATTTATTGAATTTAGGAAAAAGTGTATTGATGCTGGGAGTGCTGGCTTCTACGATGATGTTTCAGTCTTGTTTGAAGGACGATGACAATTATCATTATTCTGATTTGTTGCCTAATGCTTTGGTAACAGTGAAACCTGTTGACGGAGGAGATACTTATTTCCTTCAGCTCGACGACACAACTACATTGTTGCCGGTAAATGTTACTTCTTCTCCTTATGGAACAAAAGAAGTGCGTGCATTGGTAAACTTTGAGGAAGTAAACGAACCAAGTGGAGAATATACAAAGGCAGTTCATATCAACTGGATGGATAGTATTCTTACTAAAACAATCGCTCCGGATTTGGGCCTACAGAATGATTCTGTTTATGGAACTGACCCTGTAGAAATTGTAAACGATTGGGTTACAATTGCCGAAGATGGTTATCTTACTCTTCGCTTCCGTACAGAAAGAGGAGAGAAGCATTTCGTAAATTTGCTTTTGGGCAAGAATCCTGAAAATCCGTATGAAGTAGAATTCCGCCACAATGCTTTCGGTAATAATTATGGTCCGATGGCTGATGGTTTGGTAGCTTTCCGTTTGGACAGTTTGCCTGATACAAAAGGTGAAACAGTTAATTTGAAACTTAAATGGAAATCTTATAGCGGAGACAAATCTGTTGAGTTCAAATATTGCACTCGCAAATCTACTCCTGCATCTGCTGCTTTGGCCGCTGAAAGAAGTGTGTTGAATTTGAATTAACATTTGTGCTTTACACATAATAGGTGAAAAACTTTTTCCATATAATATGAAAATTATTTTTCATATTATATGGAATTTTTGTTTCATCCCGATGAAAAAAGTTTTCCAAAGTATAAAATTGTACTGAAAATATAATAGCCTGTTTTATAGTATATTAAATAACAATGGAGCTAATACGGAAAAATTTTATTAAGTTTGTTCGTATATAAATTCTATATAATAATAAAACAATAATTCAGGTAGTTATGAGAGCCGTATTTTTCCTGTTTACATTATCTTTTCTATTTGGATTTACCCAAATATCAAAAGCTTCAGAAATAGAAAAACAGACTTATATTTATGCTGTTTATGGAAAAGATACTTTGTATCTTGACAAATATGAAATGTCAGAACCAGTTAGCCAACAGCCACGTACAACCGTAGTTTTTGCTTTCGGCGGAGGTTTCAGAGGAGGAGACAGGGCTAGAAGTTCTTACGAACCTTATTTTCATTATCTTGCCAATAAAGGTTATGTTGTTATTTCAACGGATTATAGAACAACTTTAAGCAATATAAGTTCTGTAAAAATAGAAAAGCCTCAAGATTATATTCCTTTACTTCAGAATGCAATCCAGACAGCTGTAAGTGATTTCTATTGTGCCACAAGTTTCGTTTTGCAACATAAATCAGAGTGGAATATAAATCCGGAAATGATTATTGCAAGTGGTTCCAGTGCCGGAGCAATAACAGCTTCGCAAGCTGTTTATGGTTTGTGCAATGGATTTGTGAATGAGGCTGTTTTGCCTAAGGATTTCAAATACGCAGGTTTGATATCTTTTGCCGGAGCCATTTGTTCACCGGGACCATTGAAATGGGCATCAAAGCCTGCACCTTGTTTGTTGTTCCATGGAGATGCGGATAGCATTGTTCCTTTTAAAGAGGCAGTTATCGGTCAGATGGGATTATATGGTTCGTCAACAATAGATGCTTCTTTGGATAGCCTGAAAGTTCCGCATCAATTCTTCCAGTTCCGAAATTGCAGTCATGAAATTGCGGATACACCGATGCAGACACATTTGCCGGAAATAGGCAGATTCATATCTCGTTTTATTGAGAAAAAGGGTTCTGTATATCAGCATATAGAAGAGGTTAATCCGGGTAAAGAAGATGTGTTTAAGGATTTCAAGCTTGAAGATTATTTGAAGGCAAATGTGAACTGATGGATAAGTTGAGATAAAAAAATATATATATTGAAAAAAATAAAACCCCAAAAGCACATACTCCTGTGCCTTTGGGGTTTTGTATATAAATGAACATCAATGAGCTTCAAGCCAACTTTTGCCTTCACCGTAATCTGCAATCAGAGGAACACGAAGTTTGATGACATTTTCCATAGAATCAAGAACTATTTCTTTCACCTTTTCATATTCATCTTTATAGACATTGAAGTTCAATTCGTCGTGAACTTGCAGAATCATACGGCTTTTTAGGCCTTCTTCTTCAAATCTTTGATGTATTTTAATCATTGCCAATTTAATAATGTCGGCAGCACTTCCCTGAATTGGAGCATTTATGGCATTTCGTTCGGCATAACCACGGACAACGGCATTTCCGGAATTAATATCCGGAAGGAAACGTTTACGCTTGAAAATAGTTTCAACATAGCCGTGTTCTTTGGCAACGCGGATACTTTCATCCATATATTTTCGTATTTCCGGATAAGTATTGAAATATCCGTCAATCAATTCTTTTGATTCTGCGCGTGGAATATTCAATCTTTCGGCAAGACCAAAAACAGAAATACCATAGATAATACCAAAATTTGCTGTTTTTGCCTTTCGGCGCATATCGCTGGTTACTTCATTTATCGGAACATTATAAATCTTAGCAGCTGTTGCAGCATGAATATCTTCGCCACTGACAAAAGCTTCAACCATGTGAGCATCGTTGCTAAGATGAGCCATAATGCGAAGTTCAATCTGCGAATAGTCGGCAGAGAAGAAAATGCAGTCATCATTATCAGCCGTAAAGGCACGACGAATTTCACGTCCCATTTCATCACGGACAGGAATGTTCTGCAGGTTCGGATTAGTTGAACTTAATCGTCCTGTAGCAGTTACAGCCTGGTTGAATGAAGTGTGAATCTTTCCGGTTTCTTTGTTGATAAGTTCCGGAAGAGCATCAATATAAGTGCTCAGTAATTTCTTCAAACCACGATATTCCAGAATCTTTCCGATAATCGGATGCTTTGAACGTAATTTTTCCAAAACCTCTTCGCTAGTGCTGTAGCCTCCGGTTTTTGTTTTCTTTGCTTTTTCATCCAATTTCATTCTGTCGAACAGAACTTCACCAATCTGTTTCGGTGAATTGATGTTGAATTCCAAACCGGCAAGTTCATGAATTTCCTTTTCCAATGAAACAAGTTGGCCGGAAAGAATTTCAGAAGATTCTTTCAAAGCAGATGTATCAAGAGTTACACCGGTTGCTTCCATTTCTGCCAGTACATAAATCAAAGGCATTTCAATATTATGGAACAAATCTTCTACTGATTCCTGTTTCAGCAGAGGTTCGAAGTAATCTTTAAGTTGCAAGGTTATGTCTGCATCTTCTGCAGCATATTCCGAAATCTGATTAAGCGGAACATTTCTCATGTTTCCCTGCTTTTTTCCTTTCGGACCGATAAGCTCTTCGATTGATACAGTTTTATACTTCAAATATGTTTCCGCAAGGTAATCCATATTATGACGAAGTTCCGGATTTAGCAGATAGTGCGCAATCATTGTGTCGAAAAGTGGACCGGCAACTTTCACTCCATATTTTCTGAGAACAAGAATATCGAATTTTATATTCTGACCGATTTTCTGAATTTCCGGATTCTGCAGGGCAGGAGAGAAGCGGGCAACAATTTTCGTCGCTTCTTCTCTGTTTGCCGGAACAGGAACATACCAAGCTTCATTTTTGGTGATAGAAAACGACATTCCTACCAATTCTGCAGTCAGCGGGTCGATTCCGTCAGTTTCCGTGTCAAAACAGAAAAATTTCTGATTCGCCAAAATTGAGCAAATTTTGCTTATTTCTTCCTCATTATCAGCAATATGATATGTATGAGGAGTGGATTTTAAGTCCGCGAGACTCGATTTTTTTTCAGCTTCCGTATTTTCGTCCGAAAAAATGGCAAAAAGTGAGCCTTGAACAGGACCAGATTTTACTTCTTTCTGCGGCTCTTGTTTAAATCTGTTAATAAAAGTTCTAAATTCTAATTCAGTATATATTTCGATTAGTTTATCTTCATTAACATTTTGCTTTTTGCAAGAGTCAGCATCAAATTCAATAGGAACATCAGTCTTGATTGTGGCAAGGAATTTTGAGAAACGGATTTGCTCAGCATTTTCTTCCACTTTCTTTTTCTGTGCACCTTTCAGTTTGTCTGTGTTCGCAAGAAGATTATCTATACTACCAAAATCGGCGAGAAGTTTCTGTGCTGTTTTTTCGCCAACACCAGGACAACCCGGAATGTTGTCAGAGCTGTCGCCCATCAAACCGAGCAAATCTATTACTTGTTCCGTAGAAGAAAGATTGAATTTTGCCAACACTTCCGGAACGCCCATAATATCATATCCGCCGCCGTGCTTAGGTCTATACATATATATATTATCACCGACAAGCTGACCATAGTCTTTATCCGGCGTCATCATATATACGGTGAAACCTTTCTGTGCAGCTTGTTTGGATATAGTTCCGATAACATCGTCAGCTTCATATCCCGGAACTTCAAGAATTGGTATATTATATGCTTCGATAATATCTCTGATAATAGGAACAGATTGTCTGATTACTTCGGGAGTTTCTTCGCGCTGAGCCTTGTATTGTTCGAAGGCTTCATGACGGAAAGTCGGTCCTTTCGGGTCGAAAGCAACGGCAACATGGCTGGGATTTTCTTTTTTGAGAACATCTTCCAATATATTCACAAATCCGAAAATAGCCGAAGTGTTGAAACCTTTCGAATTGATTCGAGGGCTTCTTATCAGCGCATAATATGAGCGATAAATAAGCGCATAAGCATCTATAAGGAGTAATTTCATTCTTATGAATAGGTTTTTGTGTGACAAACTTCGGTAAATGTACAAAAAAACTAGCTTACTCGATACTTTTTGCTACTTTTGCGTATCGTTGATATTTTTATGAAAGATAGAAGTAAAATAGAGGAACCGGTAGCAGCTGCATTTGCACGTTTCAACGAAGAGTTTGAATCATCTCTTCGCAGTGAGACTCGTCTGCTTCAGTCTGCCATTGAGCAGATATTGAATTCTACCGGAAAGCATGTAAGGCCATTGTTGGTGCTGCTCTCTGCCGAAGCTTGCGGTGGAGTAAACGATTCTACTATAAATGCATCCATATTTCTGGAATTGCTTCATACAGCAACATTGATACATGATGATGTAATTGATGAGACAAAACAACGCCGAGGTGTTCCTTCGTTGAATGCCATTTTTGATAACCGTGTTTCTGTTTTAGTTGGAGATTATGTTCTTTCAACAGCTTTGATTCGTTCAATACAGACAGGAAATTTGCGTATTATCGGTATAGTTTCAAATTTGGGAAGAGACTTGTCCGAAGGAGAAATAAAGCAACTTGAAACAGCAGATGAAAGCATAATTGATGAAGACTGTTATATGCAGGTTATATTCAAGAAGACCGCAACACTACTTTCTGCCTGTGCTGAGATTGGCGCAATTTCTGCTAATGCAACAGAACACGAAATAGAAGTCCTGAAACGCTTTGGTGAATATTTAGGGTACAGCTTCCAGATTAAAGACGATATATTCGATTATTTCCATGATTTGAATATCGGAAAACCAACAGGCAACGATATCCGTGAAGGAAAGATTACTCTTCCTTTATTATATGCATTACGGTCGGGTGGGGAAGAAGCTGAGAATTTCCGCCGCATAATTTTGGAAAAAGATTTCACTACTGAAAATATTGAATCTCTGATTGAGTTTGCCAAGGCAAAAGGTGGAATCGAATATGCTGAATCCCGAATGAGAGAATTTTATAACAAAGCGTTGGCAGAATTGGATTCTCTGAAAGATTCGCCGGCAAGACAAGGTTTGAAGGATTTGGCAGAATATGTAATCGAAAGAAAGAAATAATCTATTCGTTAAACAAAATAAGTTGACAAGAATGCAAGTGATAAATCTTGAATCTTGTCAACTTATTTTTTATGTTCTCAGCAGTTTTTATTTACCAAGTCTTTTCTCAATATCCTGAACAAGGCTGCTTGCACCGATACGGAACAAGTCGCTGTTCAACCATTCTTCACCAAGAATTTCCTTTACAATTGTATAATAGTTCACAGCATCTTCTGCAGTTCTTATGCCGCCAGCAACCTTTATACCAATCTTATTTCCGGTCAATTCGTGATATTGCTTGATAACTTTACAGATTGTATATGCAGCTTCCGGAGTTGCTCCAGGATAACCTTTGCCTGTTGAAGTCTTGATAAAATCAGCTCCAGAATATGCAGCAAGAATAGAAGCTTTACGGATATTTTCAGCACTTACCAAAGCTCCGCTTTCAATGATTACTTTCATCTTTCCTTCGCGGCAACTTGATTTGATTTCCTCCAATTCATCACAAAGCTCTTCGTAGTTTTCTTCAAGGAAATAGCCAATATTGATAACTGTATCGATTTCATCGGCTCCTTCCATAACTGCCATTGCAGTTTCAGCAACCTTGATTTCTGTGAAAGTCTGTGAAGCAGGGAAGCCGCCACAAACTGAAGCAATATGAACTTTGTCAGCTCGCAAAGCCTGTTTTACTGTTTCCACGAATATTGGATAAACACAGATAGCAGCCACATTTGGAACATCAGGACGAGTTCCTTCATAGTCGTTCACACTCTCAACCATTTTCCACACGCTTTCTTTTGTGTCGATAGAAGTAAGTGTTGTAAGGTCGATACATCCATGAATTTTCTTCAAGACTTCCGGAGTGAAGTTCTCTCTTGCATGTTTATCAAGAATAGTAGTTACGGCTGTAGCTACTTTTTCATCACTTCCTGCAGCTTCAAATTTCGCGAATGATTCGTGATATTTGTCAGATTTAGGAGTTCCCAAATCTTCATAATCTTGAAATTGTTCCATAATCTTATTGTAGTTTATTATTGTTTATATGTCTTTCTTTATCTCTCTGAGTTTTCTTTGCCAGATTCTTTTCGAATGCAGCTGTAAGATCAATACCTGTCTGGTTGGCGAGGCATATCAAAACCCATAATACATCAGCCATTTCATCGGACAAATCTTTGTTTTTGTCACTTTCCTTGAAGGATTGTTCGCCATATTTGCGGGCAATAATTCTTGCCACTTCACCTACTTCTTCAGTAAGTATTGCCATATTCGTAAGCTCGTTGAAATATCGGACGCCGTAAGTTTTTATCCAATTGTCCACGGTTTCCTGAGCTTGTTTTAATGTGATTTCTGACATAGATGTTTGTTTAGGGGACGAGTTGACGAGTTAACAAGTTGACAAGGTTTTTATAGAATCTAAGATAATAACCTTGTCAACTCGTTCCCTTGTTCCCTCGTATCTGTTACTACTCTTTATTCTGCGAATCTATCAAAATAGTTACCGGTCCATCGTTCAAAAGTTCAACTTTCATATCTGCACCGAATGTTCCAGTCTGAACTTGTTTGCCTAAATTAATGCTCATTTCATCGCAAAACTTCTCATACATCGGAATTGCAAAATCAGGTTTCGAAGCTTTGATATATGAAGGACGATTACCTTTCTTTGTTGAAGCGTGCAAAGTAAACTGACTTACCACAAGAATTTCTCCGTCAATGTCAGTAACCGAACGGTTCATTACACCGTTTTCATCGTCAAAAATTCTAAGCGCACAAATCTTCTTGCAAAGCCAGTCTATGTCTTCCTGTGTATCTCTGTCTTCAATACCAACTAGAATAAGTAATCCTTTTCCAATTTTAGATTTCAAGTTTCCGTCGATAGTAACGGAAGCATATTTTACACGTTGAATAACTGTTCTCATGTTTTCCTATATCAATTTAATTATTTAGATAAACTCTCTCTTATGACTTTTGCTTTTGCTTCACCAACCACTTCTTTGAGATCTTCAAATGAAGCCTCTTTGATACGTTTCACACTTTTGAAGTGTTTCAGCAAAGCTGTTTTTGTTTTTTCGCCAACACCTTTTATCGTATCAAGTTCCGAGCGTGTCTGGTTTTTGCTTCGCTTATCTTTATGGAACGAGATGGCAAACCGGTGAACCTCGTCCTGCATTCTGGTGAGCAAATGAAACAGCGGACTGTTAAGCTGCATTCCAACAGTAACGGGAGGGAAGCCAAACAAAAGTTCTGCTGTACGATGTTTTCCGTCTTTTGCCAAACCTGCTATCGGTATATTCAGATTAAGCTCGTCTTCGATAACTGAGCGGACAACTTCCATTTGTCCTTTTCCGCCATCGGTAATAATCAAATCCGGAAGAGGAAGATTCTCTTCTTTTGCCCTGCTGTATCTGCGTCGGACAACTTCTTTCATTGAAGCATAATCGTCAGGACCGACAACTGTCTTTATATTATATTTCCTGTAATCATTCTTCGATGGTTTCGCCATTTTGAATACAACACAAGCTGCAACGGCATCACTTCCCTGAATATTTGAATTGTCGAAACATTCGATATGAACAGGCAATTTTGGTAAGTGTAACGCATCTTGAATCTCTTTCAGAAGTCTTGTGTTTCGCTGTTCCGGATTCAATTTTTCTGCCTGTTTCAGCTTGTCTATTTTATATTGTTTGCCGTTCATCTCCGAAAGTTCCAACAATTTCTTTTTGTCTCCCCGTTGTGGAATGGTAAAGCTGACGCCTTCCATTTCTATATCTATTTCGAACGGAACAATAATCTCTTTTGCCCGGCTTTTGAATCTTTCTCTCATCTCAACGATACCGAGAGCCAGAAGTTCTTCCTTAGTTTCTTCAAGACGTTTTTTATATTCGAAAGTGTATGCCTGAACGATTGCTCCATTACCAATATGCATATAATTAATGTATGCAGAATTGTCGTTTTCCGTAATAGAAAAAACATCCAGATTGTGAAGCATCGGAGGAACTACTGTAGATTTTGATCTGTAATTCTCGATAGCTTCGTATTTAAGTTTTACTTTCTGCGCTTCTTCAAACTTTAGTTCCGATGCTAGTTTCTGCATTTCGTCATAAAGAAGTTTGCTTACTTGAGAAATATTACCTCGGAGAATTTCCTTTATCTCGGAAATGTTTTGCTGGTATTCTTCCATAGTTTGCAAACCTTCGCACGGACCTTTGCATCGTTTTATATGATATTCCAGGCAGACTTTATATTTGCCTTCGCGAATACTTTCTGGAGTCAGCGAATGCTTGCAAGTACGAATCGGATAAAGTTCCTTTATTAATTGCAGCATTAATTTTGCTGTGTAAACTGAAGGGTAGGGACCGTAATATCTTGAGCCGTCTCTGACGATATTTCTGGTTTGATATACTCTTGGAAAATATTCGTTCTTTACTACAATTGACGGATAAGTCTTGTCGTCTTTCAAGAGGACGTTGTATCTCGGCCTGTATTGCTTGATAAGATTATTCTCCAAAAGGAGGGCATCTTCTTCCGTATCTACAACAATATATTTTATATCCCGGATTTGTTTTACGAGGACTTTTGTCTTGTTGCTGTCGTGCTCTTTATTGAAATAGGAAGATACACGCCTCTTTAAATTCTTAGCTTTTCCGACATATATAATAGTCCCGTTGCTGTCGAAGTATTGGTAGCATCCCGGCTTTTCCGGGATTACTGCCAATATGCTTTTTATATGTTCCGCAGATTCTTTGTTCATTTACTTTTTTCTAGTTTAAAATGCTATTATCAGCAAGTTATGTGTTCTTGTTAAAGTAATGTTTCACGTGGAACACATATGAGGTTTATCTGCCGAGAAGGACCAGCAAGATGTTTATATCGTTAGGAGATATGCCTGGAATTCGGCTTGCCTGAGCTATCGTCTCCGGGTCTATTCTCGTCAGCTTCTGTCTGGCTTCAGTCGATAATGATTGGATAGACATGTAGTCGAACTTGCCTTTGATTCGTATATTCTCCAGACGGTTTATTTTGTCTGCGATTACTTGTTCGCGCTTAATGTAGCCGCTATATTTTATCAGGATTTCTGCAGCTTCAATAATTTCATCTTTTCTGCTTTCCGGAACTTTGTCCAACTCTGCTTTGAGTGCCGGAATCAATTCTGCAAGATTTGTAAGGTTGAGCTGCGGACGAAGAACCAAAGTCTCAAGTTTGCATCCGTGAGCAAGGGGAGTTGTTCCCAGCTTTTCCAAACCATCATTTATATATTGAGGTTTGATTGAATAGTTCGCACAGAAATTAATCAACGCATCGCGGCTCTCTTTTTTCTCATTTAGCAATCTATATCTGTCTGCTTTTGCCAAACCAAGATTGTATGATTTTTCTGTGAGTCGCATATCTGCATCATCCTGTCGAAGCAAAATTCTGTATTCAGCTCTTGAAGTAAACATACGATATGGCTCGTCAACTCCTTTAGTCACCAAGTCGTCGATAAGCACTCCGATATATGCTTCGTCACGTCCAAGGATGAAAGGCTCTCCGCCGTGGCAATTAATATGAGCATTTATTCCGGCAACCAAACCTTGTCCGCCTGCTTCTTCATATCCTGTTGTTCCGTTTATCTGTCCGGCAAAGAAAAGATTCTTGATTTGCTTTGTCTCCAGATTATGGTTTAATTGTGTCGGGTCGAAGAAATCGTATTCTATTGCATAACCCGGACGGAATATCTGAACATCGCGGAATGCAGGAATTGCCTGTAAAGCCCGAAGCTGAACATCAAGCGGGAGAGAAGATGAGAAACCGTTCAAGTATAATTCTGTTGTGTTTTCACCTTCCGGTTCCAGGAACAACTGGTGTTGTGTCTTGTCTGCGAATGTTACAATTTTAGTTTCGATACTTGGGCAATATCTCGGACCAATACTTTTTATCTGTCCGTTGTAAAGAGGAGAATCAGGCAAACCTTCGCGCAAAATCTCATGGCAACGTTCGTTTGTGAAGCAAGTCCAGCAGCATAGTTGTTTCAGCTCACGATGTACGTTATCCATATAGGAGAATTTGTGAAAATCATTTTCTCCTGGCTGCACTTCCATTTCATCGAAATGAACGCTTCGAGCATCAATGCGAACAGGTGTTCCCGTTTTCATTCTGTCGGATTTAATACCGAGAGAAACCAGTTGCTCAGTCAAACCAGTCGCCGCAGGTTCGGAGATTCGTCCACCTTTTATTTGTGTACGTCCGATATGCATCAATCCATTCAGGAAAGTTCCGTTTGTCAGAACAACAGCTCCGGCATGAAATTCCACGCCCATTCCTGTTTTCACACCAACAACACGATTACCGTCCATCAACAGCTCGTGAACCATATCCTGCCATATGGACAGATTAGGAGTGTTTTCCAAAATACCTCTCCAGCATTCGATGAAACGGGCACGGTCGCTTTGCGCTCTCGGGCTCCACATTGCAGGGCCTTTACTTCTGTTGAGCATACGGAATTGGATGGCTGTGCGGTCTGTCACTATACCCATCTGTCCGCCCAAGGCATCAATCTCTCTAACGATTTGACCTTTTGCAATACCACCAACAGCCGGATTACAACTCATCTGGGCAATCTTGTTCATGTCCATTGTGATGAGCAAAGTCTTCGAGCCTAGATTAGCTGCCGCAGCTGCTGCTTCACAACCGGCATGTCCGGCTCCTACAACTATTACATCGTAATTGAAAATCATCGTATATTTTTCTGTTTTTTATTCTTTTGCAAAGATAGTTAAGATGTAGCAGACAACCATTGCTCTTATTCTTTTTTATGGAATCCTCGGCGGGTAGCAGTGTTTGTGGTTTGTGGTATGAAATATCTTCGAACAAAAGTTTTGGAGGCTTCGAATCCGTTTTTTGCAGGGCCGAACCCAAATTCGCGTGGGGCCGTATATATTTAAACGTAGGACCGGACCTACGCGCCGGCAGGTTCGGTCCTATATTTTGGAATATATAATATGTATTGTCATCACTTACATTCTTCTGGAAGTATGGCAAGAGCTTTGTTTTCGTTCTCTTCCATAATTTCTCTTTCTCCCGGACCTTTGTCGTTTATTCCGCAAAGATGAAGAATTCCGTGGATTATTGTACGGTGAAGTTCTTCGTTATATTCTGTATTGAATTTTTCAGCGTTAGTCTTCACAGTATCCAAGCTTATGAACAGGTCGCCGGATATTTTATTCCCGCTAGTATAATCGAAAGTGATAATATCCGTATAATAATCGTGCTGCAAATACTGACGGTTTACTTCCAGTATTTTTTCATCAGAACAGAAAATATAGGAAATATCTCCGGTTTTTTTTCCATGTGTTTCCGCCACTTTTCTTACCCATCCACTCACTGCGTCCTGGTTTATGGCTGGAAGTTCTATGTCTTCGGAATAATAAAAAATTGCCATCTTTTTATTTGTTTGAAGTTTGATTCTGCGAAATTAATCTATTTCGTTTTGCTTTTCAAATCTTCTATAATTTTGTGTGATTTTTTATCTTTGAGCAAAGAAATGAATATTGCTTTGTTGAGTGATAATAGTGCTAACTGAAATATGATTCAAGTCTCAGAACTTAGAGTATATGATTTTGTCTAACAATAAACTTTTATGATATGAAACGATTACTTTGGTTAACCATGCTTTGCTGTCTGTTTGTTTTGACAGCCCAAGCTTCAGATTATGTTTACAAGCGCAACATTCCTTATCGTGCGCAAATGCCCAATGCTTATGCCGACTCAATGTGCCGGTTGGATATTGCCAGTCCTGAAGGTGCAGCAAAATCTCCGGTTCTGGTTTGGTTTCATGGAGGAGGACTTACAGGAGGTAGCCGTGAAATTCCAGAAGAATTATTGAAAGAAGGTTTGATAGTTGTAGGTGTTGAATACCGTTTGTCGCCACAAGTGAAAACTTTGGAGATTGTTGATGATGCCGCTGCTGCAGTTGCATGGGTTTTCAATAATATTGGAGAATATGGAGGTGACACTTCTTCCATATATATTGCTGGACATTCAGCCGGAGGATATTTGGTTAATATGATTGGATTGGATAAATCGTGGCTGCAGAAATATAATGTAGATGCAGATTTGCTAGCAGGAATTATTCCTTTCAGCGGTCAGGTCATAACACACTTTGCCACCAGAAAGGAGCAAGGCCTGGAACCATTGCAACCAACTATTGACAGGACTGCTCCTCTGTATCATGTAAGAAAAGATTGCGCACCGATTCTGATAATCTCCGGCGACAGAGAAAAAGAGCTCTTTGGCAGATACGAGGAGACAGCCTATTTCTGGAGAATGCTAAAACTTGTCGGTCATCCTGATGTTACGATTTACGAACTCGACGGTTTCGACCACGGAACAATGTGCCGCGCAGGTTTCCCGCTAGCAATTGATTTCATCCGTCAGCATCAGTTGAAGAAATAATTTGCCATATTCAGGTCGCGTCTGTAGATTGTGATTCCAACTCTTTCAATGTGCGATCTCAATCCTGCATTTTTTATTCCTCTAAAGTCAACAAGATCTATCATGAAAGGAATAAGAGATGCTTCGAATATTGCCAGAATTGTAGATATATCATCCAGATTTATTTTCTCTCCGATAATGGCAATGTCGATATCTGAGCCTTTCTTAGGGCAGCCTTTAGCTCGCGAGCCAAATAATACAGCTTCCTTCACTTTGGGGAAGCTGTATAAAATTCTATGAATTTCTTTCAGCGTTTCCTTGTCTAATCCTGTGTTACCAAATTCCCAAGCCATTCGTGAAGTTCTTTTAGTTGGTCATAATATTTGTCTTGTATTTCCGAAACAACATGAAGCGAAACATCTTCGTAGTAGGAATGTGCCATCATGTTTCGGTCGTTCAAAGCCTTCAGCCACGGTTTGGCGTCAGAAATGAATCCACATTGAAAAGCTTTTCTGATTGCATGCTTTGGCGATGAAACATGAAACCCTTCCGACTCCAGATAATCCTTCAATGTTTTCCATCCGAGTTCGAACGTATACTCAAATGTCTGTATCAGTCCTGCCTGGAGCAGAAAATGATTCGGCTCATGTTTAATAATAGTAATAGCTTCGGTCAGTCTGCCAAAAGCCTTAGTGTAATAATTGAATCGTTGTTTCCATCTGATGTCATAATCTATTTCCTCTTTGACATCTTCTTTTTGTTCTTCTTCCATCTTTAATTTTTAGTCATGTAGTCATAAATGTCTTTTCTGTTTCGTCAGCTTCCGAAAAACAGATAAGCCAGACCAATTGAAGCCAGCGCTCCGGCAAGGTCTGCCAGTAAAGAGCATGAAACTGTGTATCGTGAATTTCGTATGCCGACGCTTCCGTAATATAAGGCAACCACATAAAAAGTCGTATCGCTCGAACCTTGAACTATTGAAGCCAGTCTGCCTACGAACGAATCCGCTCCGTAAGTATTCATCGCGTCAAGCATCATCCCGCGGGCACCGCTTCCGCTCAATGGTTTCATAAGCATTGTTGGCAAGGCTTCGACAAAATCGGAATTAAGTCCGACTGCTTCCACACAAAATCTTACTGCATCAATCACAAAATTCATCGCCCCCGAAGCTCGGAACACACCTATTGCCACTAGCACGGCTATAAGATATGGTATAATAGTTATTGCTGTTTGAAATCCTTCTTTTGCTCCTTCAATAAAAGTTTCATAAACGTTTATACGTTTTCTGATGCCACTAACAATAAATCCACAAATAATAGAGAATAGGAGAGTGTTGGCAAAAACTGTGGAATAAAGAGAAACTTCCTCTTGCGGCATTGAGCGGAACAGAACTACCAAACCTCCGATTAATGTTATCAGACCGCCGAAAAACAATATAAGATTCTTCTGTAGAATATTTATTCTCTGTTTGAAGCATACGGCAAGAATCGCAACGAGTGTTGAAGTGAAAGTTGCCAGCATAATAGGCAGGAACACATCCGAAGGATTTGCCGCGCCAAGCTGGGCACGATACATCATAATAGTGATTGGTATCAGTGTCAGCCCCGATGCATTTATGCAAAGAAACATAATCATCGGATTGCTTGCCGTGTCTTTATCCTTGTTGAATTCCTGCATTTGTTGCATTGCTTTCAATCCCATCGGAGTCGCAGCATTGTCAAGTCCGAGCAGGTTTGCTGAAAGATTCATGAATATCGAACCCGTCACCGGATGCTCTTTTGGAATCTCCGGAAACAATTTGCAGAAAACAGGAGAAGCAAGTTTGGCGAAAGCTTGGATAACTCCACCCTTTTCTCCGATTTTCATAATGCCGAGCCAGAGAGAAAGTACGCCGGTCAGACCGATTGAAATCTCAAATCCTGTTTTTGCCGACGAGAACGTGTTATTGATAATCTCAGTGAACACATTTGTATCTCCGAGAAAAACAAGCTTTCCCATTGCCACCACAAAAGCAATCAGAAAGAATCCAATCCATATATAGTTCAATACCATTTTTTAAGAAGTTTAGTCTTATGGCTGCAAATGTAAGTTATTTATACAGACGAGAAAAATAAAAAAGCTGCAAACCCATGAGCTTTTGTGCTTTCCGGTTTTGCAGCTATGCCTTTTTCATTGGTTGGTTTAAAGGCCAGGGAAAATGAAATGTATGTGCGTTTAAGTAAATGTAAGAGCTAGAATTTTCATTTACGCTTTGTTAAGAGAAAAATATATGTGATGTTTTTCAAAGTCTAAAGCTATAGGTTAAACCTTTTCCCGGTGCAATCCACAAATTAGTCACTTCGAAGTTTACATCGCCTTGCGTTTTGTTGTTTTCGAAGCGAACAGATATTGTGTGTTTGCAGTGCGGTTTTATAGTGTATTCACGGAAATAGATAACATCTTTGTCGTGTTCAGTCTTTTTCAGATTGAACTCCAGGTCAGAGTCATTATATAATGTAACTCTTGCGCTGTTTCCATTTCTTTTTATTGATTCAATTTTAATGGAGTTTTCGAAAATCTCTTTCAGGAACACTTCTTCGCCTATTAGATTGTTCTGATGATAAACGGCTGTCCTGCGATTTTCCAAAGCTTCGCGTATTCCCGCCTCGCTTCTTTCCTTAGCGAAGACGAGTGTCATTGTTCTGTGTTCGCCTTTGGCAAAATCAATATCTGCCTGTATTGGCTGGTGAACATCAGAATTACCCATCATTGTAAGTTTCTTGTCCAGACACCACTGGTGAGCTTCCGGGGAATAATTCCCGTTTACAACTTCAATACCATGCATGCATCCGCTGTTCAACAAATCTGTGTGAGCGTCCCACCAAAGAGTTGTGTCCGGTTGCTGTGTGTCCCATGCCGGATGATTCCAGAATATGAAAGCATTTTGCTTCTTTGCTTCGTTGAAAGCATCTTTATATTCTTTTTTGTCCAAGGCATCAGCATCCGAAATGAATATGGCATTGCTGTGTCCCGGCGGCATCGAACGAGTGATTTCGCTACCTTTTATAAGGATGATATTTCTGTCGTCAGCATATTTCTTTGCAATATCAAATGAACGGTCGTGAGCTGCATTTATATCTTCCTTGTGCGGACGATATTCGATGTGCTCAGTTAGAGAAATAGCATCAAGTCCTTCTCTGTATGCTTCGTCAACTCGCACTGTTGGCCAAACTGTTCCGTCCGAGAAAACTGTATGGATATGGAAATCGCATTTCAGAGTTTCGTAACCTTTCAGGTCTGGAATCTGTATTTCGTTTCTTGTCTGTGCCTGACAGAACATTGAAACTAACAAAGCCGGAATTAATAAACTCTTTTTCATCAGATATTGTTTTCTTTTGCGAGAGCAAAGTAACAGCATCTACTTTTCAGAAAGGTTTAGGCTTGGTTACAATTTAATGACATATTACTTTTTTGTGGAAAAGAATACGCCGAGAAGAACCAGAACAACTCCGCCAATAGCATAAACCGTAAGTTTTTCATCCAGAAACATCGAAGCGGCTACGGTTGTGAAAAGCGGATTCAGATAAAGATAGTTTGACGATTGTATTGTTCCAAGCTGCTTCAGAACAATATTCCACACAACAAAACAAACCAGCGAAGCCAACACTCCAAGAAAAGCCAGATTCATCCAAACAGCAGGATTGGCAAAACCTTCCGCAGCGAAACTGAAAGGCTTCAGCAGAAATACCGGCAAAACAGTAAGCAATCCGTAAAAGAAAACTTTTCTGGTGATAAATGCTGAATTATATCTTCCCGACAGTTTCCTTATGATAAGACTATAGACCGACCACGACAATGCTGCAGCAAGTGTCAGCAAATCTCCTGCAGGAGAAAGTTGCAGCACGAAGCTGCCGTTGAATATAAGCAGGGCAACTCCGATTAATGCAATTACCGAACCAACAATAATCGGCCGATTCACTTTCTCTTCTTTGTCGGTTAGCAGCGACAGCATTGTTGTCAGCAGCGGAGTTGTACATATAATAAATGCAACATTTGTAGTTTGCGTATAACTCAAAGCCGTATTTTCAGTCAGGAAATAAAGACTTCCTCCCGTAAAGCCGGAGAGAAGAAGAAGCAATTCGTCTCGCCAACTCTTGGCAAACAGTTTTGCCGGAGAAATAAACCAAATGCCGATGTAGGCAACAAGGAAACGGAGAAGAAATATCTCGTGTGGCTGCAAACCATTTTCGATAAGAACTTTTGTTGATATGAATGTTGTTCCCCAAACACCAACAGTTAGTATCGCAAGTATGTGATACAGTTTGGAAGATTCTTTTGTAGGCAGAATATTATTCATGACTGTCTGTATAAAAACGAGGCAAAATTAGTGATTAAATCTTCAATTTTAATATTTTTGCTTTGTTATGTCAATTTTGTTAACTCCGGAAATTTTGATGACATTCACTTTGTGTTTCCTTTGAAATTTCTTCATATAAATCAATAAAACAGAATATCTCTTATGAATAAAGTAAGCACTATCATTTCGGCTGCGGCATTATCATTTGCCGGAATTGCCGCAAACGCCGAGAACAAACCGAATATTATTGTCTTCCTTGTTGATGATATGGGATTGATGGATACATCACTTCCTTTCGTAGTTGATGAAAACGGCAATCCTATAGAGCAGCCTCTTAACCGATGGTACAGAACTCCAAATATGGAAAGACTTGCCGAAACGGGAATCCGTTTCTCTACTTTCTATGCTCAGAGTGTGAGTTCGCCATCGCGCACTTCATTGATGACTGGACAAAACGCTACCCGACACAGAACTACAAACTGGATTAATTCCGAATCAAACAACAGAACTCCATACGGACCGCGTGAGTGGAACTGGAAAGGTATCGATTCGAGTGTTTTCACTCTTCCGCGTTTATTGCATACTCAAGGTTATAAAACCATACATGTAGGAAAGGCTCATTTCGGATGTATTGGCAGTGAAGGTGAGTTTCCTCAGAATATAGGATTCGATGTAAATATCGCAGGTTCGTCTATTGGACAGCCTGGAAGTTATCTTGGCGAGGAAGGATATGGAAATATTGCCGGATATAAACCAAGAGCTGTTCCAGGACTTGAGAAATATCATGGTTCGGAAACTTTCCTGACCGATGCATTGACCCTTGAAGCCAAAGCTGAAATGGATAAAGCTATAGCCGAAGGAAAACCTTTCTACCTGAACATGGCTCATTATGCCCTGCATGCTCCTTTTATGGCGGATAAGCGTTTCCTTTCGCACTACGAAGGTGATGCTTCGAAGAGCGATGCTGCAAAAGCATTTGCAACTTTAGTGGAAGGAATGGATAAATCCCTTGGCGAAATAATGGACTATCTTGTTGAGAAAGGCGTTGCCGAAAACACTCTTATAATATTCCTTGGTGATAATGGCGGTGATGCTCCTTTAGGACCGGCACGTGAATATGCTTCTTCTGCTCCTTTACGTGGAAAGAAAGGTACGGAGTTCGAAGGTGGAATGCGAGTGCCATTCATCATTTCGTGGGCAAAACCAAATGCAAAAAACAAATTGCAAAAAGCTTTCCCGGTTGCTTCCGGTAAAGTACAAACTCAGATGGGAACGATAATGGATGTTTATCCTACGCTTGCTTCTTTGAGTGGAGCTGAGATTCCGCAATCTCATGCTGTGGACGGACAGAATCTTAAGCCGCTTCTTCAGGGAAACAGTTCTGCCGAGAGAGAAAATGTTTTCCTTATGCATTTCCCGCACAGCCATCGCGGAAGTTATTTCACTGTTTATCGTGAAGGCGACTGGAAAATAATTTATTATTATAATCCAGAACATCCCGAACGTCCAGAGTGTCTTCTTTATAATCTTAAAGACGACCCGTTTGAGAAGAATGAACTTTCAGAAACAAATCCTTCAAAGAGAAATGAAATGTTGAAGACGATGATTGCGCGTCTTGAAAAAGAAGGCGCTCTTTATCCTGTGGATTTCGAAGGAAATGTTGTGAAACCGGATTTGGATTACTTCTTGAGTAAGTAAGCTTCATAAACAAGTTGACAAGAGTTCTTTCCCTTGTCAACTTGTTTCCTCGTTAACTTGTATCTGTTATAATTTGTAAATACAATTTCTTTTTACTAACATTGTGGAACATTAGCTAAAAAGGGAAGTAGTATGTCGGCAATGATGAGTTTTAGCGATATATATACATTATATTATAAGCGTTCATTTATGTTCGTAAAATCTTATGTACGCTACGACCAGGTTGCTGAAGATATTACATCCGAATCTTTGATACAGTTGTGGGAAACGATGAAGACGGAAACGGTTGAGCATCCTTTGGCTTTGCTTATAACAATTCTCCGTAATCGTTCGCTGAACTACCTGAAGCGTCAGGAAACCAAACTTGAGGTGATGGAGAATATATCTTCTGTTCAGATAAGAGATATAAACTATCGTATAATGAGTCTTGAGGCATGTGACCCATCGACTATTTATACAGATGATATAAATCATATCATTAATGAAACTCTCAATTCTTTACCAGAGCAGACACAACGCATTTTCCGTATGAGCCGTTATGAGCAAATGTCGGTTAAGGAAATTGCCGAAAAGATGGGTGTCTCATCAAAAACTGTGGAATATCACATCACTAAAGCCCTTAAGGAACTGCGTATTTCTCTGAAGGATTATTTACCTATGGCACTTTTCTTTTTCAAGGAAATTATTTAGCTGATTTGTAAACTCAAAAACTTACAAACTTAAAAACTAATAATATTATGAATGAAATTCTAGATTACGACAAATTCCCTGTATCTTTTGTTCATTGCTTCAATGAAAAATGCACACGTAAAGCTGAATGCCTTAGATATAGTGTGGCTTCGAATGTGCCAGCTTCCAGAAAAGTGGTGACAAGTGTTAATCCTGTGTCTATTATTCCTTTAACTGGGGAAAACTGTGAAATGTTTGTACTTGACAAACCGGAAATGTTTGCCAAAGGTTTTAATATGATGCTTAACTCTATGCCTTATGCCGAAGCTTTGGCTGCAAAGCGGATAATGAAACATTATCTTGGTCTATCAACATATTATCGCTGTCTTAAAAAGGAAAGACTTATCAGTCCAAACGAACAGAATTCCATAATCTCTATGTTGAAAAAATCCGGAATAAAGTCCGAATTCAAATTTGACGAATATGTCGAATATTACGATTTAGGGTAATGTTCTGATTCATTGTTATTTGCATTTTCAGGATATTTTTGGGGGTTGGAAAACTTTTTTCATAATATATGGAAATAAATTTTCATGCTGATGAAAAATAATTTTCATAATATATGGAAAAAGTTTTTCATAATATGTGGAAAAAAAGTTTCATCACAATGAAAAATTGTAGTTTAGCAGTCGTATCCTTATTTATATAATGTAAACTTTAAAATCATGAGAAAACAATTTAAGTGTGTGTTGGCTATGCTCGCCTTGTTTTCTGCCACTTCTTTGTCTGCGCAGACAGAAGTTATGGCTTGGGGAAATATGAGTGGTATCCGTGTGGATGGCGAGCTTATGGAATTTGAGTCTTCTCTGCGTGTAGGTAAACCTGGAGGAGAAATGGAAATCAGTGGAAAAGAAAGACAATCTTTTCCAAAGTATCACCGTGATGGAAATATGCAGGAAGTTACGACTCCTATACGTGGAGTGACGCTTCATCAGCAGGTCAGTGACACTGAGAAAGGTGTTGCCGAGGTGGTTCTCACTGCAAAAAGTGACACAGTTCTGCCGGGAGCTTCAGTTTATTTCTGTATGGAATTGCCATCTCCCCGTTATGGCAGTGTGATAGTGGACAACGGACGGGAAATCCAGATTAACGGCAAAGGACGAACATTGAAACTCAGCTTGAAGCAGAAGAAAAATGCCTTCGTCCGTGATGAAAACGGAAACAAGGTAGTTTATATTCCTGTGATGGACCGAGTTCGCCGTGGTTCGGAAAAAACTTTGAAATTCAAGATTTCTGCTGATGGTGAAATAAACAATACAGCAGTAAATGTTTCATTGGATTTGCAGAATCCGGGCAGACTGTTTATGGGTATGGGCGGAAATTTCCGTTTGCAGAATCCTAAGAACGACCCTAAAGTCATAGACTATTGCTTGCAGAATATGAGAGTTGCCTATGGCCGTGTGGAAATGCCATGGCAGAAATGGCAGCCGGATGAAACAACAGACCCTATTGCCGAAGCAAGAAAAGGTAATCTTGACGAGCACGTCCGCCGTTCGATGGAAATGGCACAGCGTTTACAGGCAAAAGGTATGCCGGTAATCGTAAGTTGCTGGTTCCCGCCTGTTTGGGCAATAGATGGCAAACCGGAGGATTACAAACGCAAGGGTGGTATCCAGGCTTATCGTCTGAATCCACAGAAAGAAAAGCAGATATATAAGTCGCTCGCTGATTATCTTGTTTATTTGAAGCAAGAATATGGAGTTGAAACTGTGATGTTCTCGTTCAACGAATCTGATTTGGGTATTGATGTGTTGTTCACAGCCGAAGAGCATGCCCGCTTTATCAAAGGTTTCGGAGCTTATATGGCTGAACGCGGATTGTCAACGACTCTTCTTCTCGGCGATAATTCAGATGCAACAACTTTGAGTTTCCTTGATGCCGCATTGAATGATAAATCAGTTTGGCAATATATCGGAGCAGTCTCTTTCCATTCATGGCGAGGATGTGATGATGCTACGTTGAAGAGATGGGCAGATATTTCGAAGAAAATAAACAAACCTTTGATTGTAGGCGAGGGAAGTACGGATGCAGCAGCATGGCGTTATCCGGAAATCTTTGGCGAATCAACATTTGCTTTCTACGAAATCAACCTTTATGTTCGTCTTTGCGCCATCTGCCAACCATTGTCTATCTTGCAATGGCAGCTCACTTCTGACTATTCACTTCTTTGGGGCGACGGAATTTTCGGCAGTGAAGGACCTTTGCGTCCGACCCAGCGTTTCTGGAACATCAAACAGCTGGCATCAACTCCTGAAAACTCATTCGCTATTCCTTTGAATTGCGACAAGAAAGAAGTGAATGCTACAGCATTTGGTAATATTTCCAAAGGTGAATATGCAGTTCACTTGGTAAATAATGGCGCCGCTTGTGAAGCCATCGTTACCGGCTTACCAGAAAATATTACTTCATGCCGTGCTTATGTAACCAACTCAGAACGCTCAATGGAGGAACTGAAATCAATTAAAGTTGAATCCGGAAAGGTTGTTGTTGAGATGCCGGGGTTGAGTTTTGTGACGGTGATGGTGGGAAGTCGGTGATATTCCAGGTTGATATTATTAACATTGGTATATCTAGTTACTTATAACTTCGTGTGATATTATATTTGTAACGATTAATAAATAGATAATATATTGAATAAGATTTTAGGGTGCTTAGTAATAAGCATCCTATATTTTATTCCGTATAAACTCTAATCTAAATAAGTAAAAAACATGAAAACCTTAAAATCATATATATTATGGATTAGTTTGTCTTTCCTTCCTTTTTCTTCTCAAGGTCAGTTGAAGTTATGGTATAAAGCACCTGCAGAAAGATGGGCAGAAGCTTTATCTATAGGTAATTCTAAATTAGGGGCAATGGTATATGGTGGAGTCGATAAAGAAGAACTTCAATTGAATGAAGAAACTTTCTGGGCTGGAGGTCCATATCGTAATGATAATCCGGAAGCCCATAAGAATTTGGAAGAGGTTCGTCAGTTGATATTTTCAGGAAAGAATCTTGAGGCTCAGGATTTGATAGATAAGACTTTCTATACTAACTCACACGGTATGCCTTATTTGACTTTGGGTAGTTTGGTGATTCACAATCAAAATACTGCAAAAGCTTCAGATTATTATCGTGAGTTAGATTTGGAAAAGGCAATTATTACTACAAGTTATAAAGTAGACCAGACAAAATTTAGTCGTGAAGTATTTGCATCATTGGTCGATCCAGTGATTATATTGCGTTATACATCAGATAAGCCCGGTATGTTGGATCTGAAAGTTGGATATGAATCCCCATTAGAACATCAGGTACGACATCAAGGAAAGAAGCTTATTATGCGTAGCTGTGGAACAGACCATGAAGGCATCAAAGGTGCTGTTGAGGCTGAAACACAAACTCAAGCACTTGTAAAAGGTGGAAAGATGTGGATAGACGATCAATATATTCATATTCAAGATGCAGATACGGTGACACTTTATGTAACTGCAGCAACAAATTTTGTTGATTATCACACTGTAAGTGCAAATGAGAGTAAAAGAGCTTCAAGGCAGTTGGAAGTGGCTATGAAGAAGACATATGAAGATGCATTACAAGGGCATTTATCTATGTACCAGGCTCAATTTAACCGTGTTTCTCTTAATTTGGGTAAAAGTGATTCGGAAAAAGAGGAAACAATAAATCGAATTGCAAATTTCCATAAAGTAAATGATTTACCTTTGGTTGCCTTGATGTTCCAGTATGGTCGTTATTTACTTATATCTTCGTCTCAACCAGGGGGACAACCTGCAAATTTACAGGGTATTTGGAATAATATGCTTTTACCTCCATGGGATTCAAAATATACAATAAATATCAATACTGAAATGAATTATTGGCCCGCAGAAGTAACGAATCTGACAGAAACACATGAACCTTTATTTGATATGATTCGTGATTTGTCTATAACTGGACGGGAAACAGCTCGGATTATGTATGGAGCTAATGGCTGGGTAGCCCATCATAATACTGATTTATGGAGAATAACAGGAGCTGTGGATCGTGCGTTTTATGGGACATGGCCTAATGGAGGAGCTTGGCTTTCCACTCATTTGTGGCAACATTATTTATATACAGGAGATATAAATTTCTTGAAAGATATTTATCCTATTTTGAAAGGTGCAGCAGATTTTTATTTGTCGTTTTTGATTCAACATCCACATTATAAATGGATGGTGTGTGCTCCTTCTATGTCTCCAGAACATGGACCTGGAGGTGAGGATACAGAACAAGCATCTACTATTACAGCTGGATGTACAATGGATAACCAGATTGTGTTTGATGTTTTAAGCCAAGCTTTAGATGCTACAAAAGCATTGAATGGTTCCTTGTCTTATCAGGATTCTTTAAAACAAATGTTGAACCATTTACCACCTATGCAGATTGGTAAATATAACCAACTACAAGAATGGCTTGAGGATGTAGATAATCCAGAAGACAAGCATCGTCATATTTCACATGTTTACGGTCTTTATCCAAGTAATCAGATTTCTCCTTATTCTAACCCTTTATTGTTTCAGGCAGCTAAGAATACATTGATACAACGTGGTGATGAAGCTACTGGTTGGTCGATGGGATGGAAAATAAATCTGTGGGCACGTTTGTTGGATGGAAATCATGCTTTTGAAATGATTAAACATTTATTGGAACTGCTGCCTGGTGATGAATGGAAAAATGAATATCCCCAAGGACGTATTTATCCGAATATGTTGGATGCACATCCTCCTTTCCAAATAGATGGTAATTTTGGTTATACTTCAGGAGTCGCTGAAATGTTATTACAAAGTCATGACGGTGCTTTACATTTATTACCTGCTTTGCCAGATGCTTGGCAACAGGGATATGTAAAAGGTTTGGTTGGTCGTGGTGGTTTTGTTGTAGATATTGATTGGAACGGAGGTCAATTATCTTCGGTACAGATACATTCACGTTTGGGAGGCTTTTTGCGTATACGTTCGTATGTTCCACTGGAAGGTGAAGGACTAGTTGAGGCTAAAGGAGAGAATCCAAATCCGTTTTATAAAATTGCTAATATAAAGGAACCGTTGGTTTCAGACCAAATACAACCTCAATATCCTTTATTATTACGAGTTTATGAATATGATTTGGATACAAAGTCTGGGTGTTCTTATTCTTTTACAAGAAAGATATTATAATTCTAAGGAGTTTAAAAGAATAATAGTGTTTATATCGAATAAGGAATAGGGCTAATAATTGTCATTACCCTAAAACCTTATTCGATATAATTTTTAATGAATGATGTGATTGAAAAATAAATATGTTAAAATAAAATTTTTTCTATTTTCTTCATTTTTTGTTTAGGGATGTCTCTTCATGAATTGTCTTAATATATAGAAACGGAAAAAAGAATATAATGGATAAAGATTTATTATACCGTTACATATCCGGTAATATTAGTGATGTTGAGGCAGAAAAAGTAGTTGAATGGCTTGACGAAGACGAGAAAAACGTAAAAGAATTTATGGCTTTGCACCAGCTTTACAATATAACTGTAATGAATCAGGAAGAAGAGAAAGCAAGTGCAAAGAAAAGTAGAAGGTTCTTTTTACCAAATTCTATTAAATATGACTTGCTTAAAATTGCGGCGGCAGTTTTATTGGTATTAGGCGGTCAGGCTTTGTGGTCTTCAATGAATAAAGAAACTGTTGATACACCAGAATATTATCAGACATTGATTGTTCCGGCAGGCCAGAGGGCGGAAGTTGTGTTGCCGGACAGCACAAAAGTATGGTTGAACGCAGATTCACGCTTGGTATATCCGGTATCTTTCAATAGTAAGAGCCGAACAGTTGAATTGGAAGGTGAAGCTTATTTTGATGTTAAGCGTAATGAAAATTCACCATTCGTTGTTCATACATCAAAAATAGATGTTAAGGTTTTAGGTACGGAATTTAATGTTAGAGCATATCCGGAACAATCGGAGTCGGAGGTAGCTTTGCTTCGAGGAAGTGTTGAATTGAACAGCCCGAATAATTCTGCAGTTTACAGAATGAAACCGGGAGAACAGGTAAAGATAAAAGATAACCATTATTTATCATCAGCGATAGTTGATAATGACTATTTCAAATGGAAAGAAGGTTTGATTTGCTTTAAGGATGAGTCTATTCAAGATATAATGACAAAATTGTCTTTGTATTTTGATATAAACATAAGAGTTGAAAACACAGGATTGAAAACAGAACGATATACGGGAAAGTTCCGTTCGAAAGACGGTGTTGAGCAAGTTCTTAAGGTTTTACAGCTTGAGCATAGATTCAGATATGTTAAGGATAATGAGAAGAATGAGATAATAATTAAATAAATTATTTGTATTGATAAATTAGAATAAGGTGTATTTAATAAGATCCCGGAAAAATGCTGCCACATTTTCCGGGACTTAAAAGTTGCTAATTTCTGAAAACAAATAATTAACAGAGTTGCAAATTTCTAATATTACAAAGTTATGAAAAAAAAGTTGATCAAGGTATCTAACACCTTGTTGTTAACCGAATTTAAGCACATTTTTAGAGTTATGAAAATTACATCGATTCTAGGGTCTGTATGTATTGCTTCAACATTTGCTGCTCCTATGGATGCACAAACAATTCGTGTTGATATTTCAGCAAATCAGGTATCAGCCAAAGAGATTATTAAACAAATCGAAGAACAGACTGATTATCTTTTTGTGTATAATAAAAAAGTTAACCTTAATAATAAGGTAACATTGGATGCTTCAGATATTACAGTAGATGAAGCTCTTAATAGTATTTTCTCCGATACGGATATTGTCTATGCAATTGAGGGAAATAATATTCTACTTATGAATAGGAAAGAAGATTCTGTTCAGCAAAGTGGAAAAACAAAGCAAATCACAGGAACTGTGGTTGATGCTTCAGGTATCCCTGTTATTGGTGCTAATGTTATGGTGAAAGGCACTACAAACGGAACGATTACTGATATGGATGGAAAGTTTACTCTTGAAGTTCCTGAAGGTGCAGTATTAGAAGTTTCTTATATAGGATATTTATCACAATCAGTACCTGTTACAGGTAAAAATTCATTTTCAATTTCTTTAAAAGAAGATACTCAGAAGCTTGAAGAGGTTGTTGTTGTTGGTTATGGTATTCAAAAAAAGGTAAATCTTACAGGTGCTGTAAGTACTATAAATAATGATGAATTGGTTAATAGACCTGTAACCAATGTATCTTCAGCTATTCAGGGTTTAACTCCAGGTGTTACTGTAACTTCTGGTTCTGGTGCTCCTGGTAGTGATGGCTCTACAATTCGTGTCAGAGGTGTTGGTACTTTGAATACAGCTGATCCATATATATTGGTTGATGGTATTGAAACTGGTAATTTTAATTCCTTAGATCCAAATGATATTGAATCAATTTCAGTATTGAAAGATGCAGCTTCTGCTGCGATTTATGGTTCAAAAGCAGCAAATGGAGTTATTTTGGTTACTACTAAGCGAGGAAAAACAGGAAAACCAACTATTTCATATAGCGGAAATGCAAGTTTTTCAAATGTTGCGACATTGATAGATCGTATGAGTTCTTATGATTATGCAAGATTATACAATGATTTAATGACATCAAATGGAGGTAGTCCTCGTTTTACTGAAGAAGATTTAAGATTGTTTAAAGATGGAAGTGATCCTTATGGACATCCTAATACGATATGGACTGATTATATATATCGTACAGGTTTCATGCATAAACATAATTTAAATGTTAGTGGTGGAACTGATGATGTAAAATATATGGCATCTGCAGGTTTTTTAGGACAAGAAGGAACATTAAAAAATTCAGATAGACAACAGTTCAATTTAAGAACAAACTTTGATATAAAGCTTTCTAAAAGGTTTACGATGAGGACGAATATGGCTTTTATCAATAACAATTATTCTTCACCAAATGCATCTTATGGAGGAGGTTCAAGTCAATTTATTTGGCAAGCTAATAGAATGGCTCCATGGATTCCTTATAAAAAAGAAGATGGTTCATATGGCTCAATTTCAGATGGTAATCCTGCTGCTTGGATTGATATTGATAGTCGGATAAATTATTTACAACAAAACTTTACAGGAGTTTTGGCTTTTGATTATCAAATAGCTGATGGTCTTAAATTTACTTTACAAGGTGCATATGTTAATGATCTGAAAGAAACAAAGGATTATAGAAAGGAATGTTGGTATGATGATGTAAACTATCATGGTCCTGATCAATTGACTGAAAAAATTGAAAGATGGAGTAGATATACTTTAGATGCATTATTAAATTATGATAAAACATTTTTGGAAGATCATAACTTGAAATTAATGGCTGGTTATAAAATTGAAAAGTATGATTTTAGGTATGTATCAGCTTATAGAAAAAGTTTCCCTAATAGTGATATTACTGATTTAAATGGTGGAGACTCTGCAACTCAAAAAAATGAAGGATATTCAAGAGAACTAGGATTATTATCTTATTTTGGTAGAGTAAATTATGATTATAAAGGTAAATATTTGTTTGAGGCAAATTTTAGAGCAGACGCTTCATCTCGTTTTGCTAAGGATTTTAGGTGGGGATATTTTCCGTCATTCTCATTAGGTTGGAGATTGTCTGAAGAATCTTTTATGGATAAGACAAAAGATTGGTTGCAATCTTTAAAAATTAGAGGATCATGGGGCTTGTTAGGAAATCAAGATGCAGTAGATGATTATTATCCAGCTTTATCAACATTGTATATTGGAAAGAATTATCCTTTTGGTGGTACTGTTCATCAAGGTATAACAATGGTTAGTTATAAAGTTCCAACAATTACATGGGAAAAATCTATAAATTGGGGTATAGGATTTGATGCTAATTTTCTAAATGACTTTATATTAAGTGCTGAGTATTATAATCGTAAGACAACCGATATAATAATGGATATTCCTGTTCCATATACTTTTGGTATTTCTGGTACATATCAAGATAATAAAGGAAGTCTTCGCAATAGTGGTATAGAAGTAAGTTTAGGCTGGCATCATTCATTTAATAATGATTGGCGTTTGGGGGTAAATGCTAATTTCTCATATAATAAAAATGAATTGTTAGATTTGGCTGGTGTCAATGAAATAATAGATGGTTATAATATTAATCGTATTGGGCATCCATTTCAATCTTTTTATGTATATGAAGCAGATGGATTATTCCAAAGTGATGAAGAAGCAGCGGCTTATGAGAAACAGTATGGTAATCCATGGTCTGTTCCTTTTAAAGGTGGTGATTTGAAAATTAAGGATACAAATGGTGATGGAAAGCTTTCTCCTGATGATCGTGTTGTTAAAGGTTCTCAACAACCTAAAACTACTTATGGACTTACACTAAATGCAGGATGGAAGAATTTTGATTTGTCTGTATTTGTACAAGGTGTTACAGGTACAAATCGCTATTTTACAAGAGATGTTGTTGGATCTTTTATTGGAGATACTTCTCATCCTAGTACAAACTGGTTAGATGCTTGGACACCAGAGAATAAAAATACAGATTGGCCTAGAATGTTTTTGGAGGAAAATTCTGTTAGTGCTCCTAATAAATGTTATTCTTCATTTTGGTGTATGAATACAGATTATGTTCGATTCAAAAACATCAATTTTAGTTATACTTTGCCAAAGAAGCTGTTAGGTAAGTTAGGAGTAAGTAATATAAAATTGTATTATACAGGTGAAAATTTATTTACTATAGATAATTTACCATTTAATGCTGATCCAGAATCGGCATCTGGTGATTTAAATGGTTATCCTATCAGTAAAACTCATTCATTTGGTATTAATGTGACATTTTAAAAATTGAATAATATGAAAAATAATATATTAACATTTGTTATTTTATTTTCGGGTTTAAATATATTAACCTCATGTGATGATTTTTTTGATTTAAGTCCAAAAGATCAATTAACAGCCAATAATTATTGGAAAACTTCAGAAGATGTTGATGCTGCAGTAACAGCGGCTTATAATTGGTGGGTAAATAATTATTTAGGTTCAAAGTTTTTATTTTACGAAGATAGTTATTCTGATATAGGTTTTAATTATACAAATGCATCTCATATGAGAGATATGGGACGAGGTAGTATATCCCCAGCGTCAACTCCTAATTATTGGAAACAATATGAAACAATTAGACGATGTAATTTTGTTATTGAAAATATTGATAAAGTTCCAACAAGTGAAATTTCAGATGATAAAAAAAGAGATTATTTAGCACAGGTAAGAGCTATTAGGGGGTATAGTCATGCTTATTTAGCGACTTGGTATGGTGATGCTGTTATTATGGATTTTGTTCCAGAGACAGTTGAAGAATCTAAATTACCAAGAGAATCTGTAGATAAAGTAAAAGATTTCGCTTTGCAAGATTTGTTATGGAGTGCTGATAATATAAGTGAGAAACCCGAAGAAAAAGGAAGAATAGCTAAAGGTGCAGTTCTTTCTATGATAGCTAGGTTCAATTTGTTATGGGGAAATTATAAAGAAGCTCTGGATTATGCTAATAAGGTAATAGCTCTTGGGCAATATGAGTTGGATAAGGATTTTTTGAATATGTTTTCAATGAATGGTCAGAATTCTAAAGAAATAATATGTACATATGAACATGTTAAAACGACTTCAGCATATACAGATGTAATTCGTTTTTATAATAATGCAGATGGGGGTTGGGCTTCATATAGTCCTACTAAAAATTTGGTAGATATGTTTGAAATGTCTAATGGTAAAATGATATATGAGGAAGGCTCAGGGTATGATCCTGTACATCCATTTTATAATCGTGATCCAAGATTGAAAAATACAGTTATTTATCCTGGATTAGACTGGATAGGTAGAAATAATGTTCCTCGAATCTTTAATACTTTAGATAAATATTTGGCAGACGGAAGTAGTAATAAAGACTACTATCTTGCAGCAGATAATGCTTCTCATACAGGAATGTTATGGGCAAAATATTTGTATCCTAATCAATCTCAATATTCAACATCAATGAATGATGATGCTCTTTGTCCGATAATAATTCGTTATGCTGAGATTTTGTTGACTAAAGCTGAATGTTTGGTAGAATTGAATCAAGATTTACAAGAGGCTTTAAATATTATAGATCAATTACGTTTAAGAGGTGGTCATATAAAAGTAGATAGAACTAAATATAATAATCAGTCAAGTATAAGAGAATTAGTAAGAAGAGAAAGAACAATAGAATTGGCAGGCGAGGGATTTAGATATGAAGATATAATTCGATGGGATGAATATAACAATGGGGTTAAAACAGGTAAAAAAGTAATTGAAACAGTATTACCGGGTGATTTATTACGTTTTTGTGGTACAGTTAATATTACTGAATCAAACCCTGATTTAAGAGCAGAAATTGATATTAATGCACCAAGAGAAGACCAACTTGTCGAAGTTCGTTATTTTGATAAGAAACAATTCTTATTACCGATACCACAGGAAGAGATGGATGTTAATCCTAATTTAGTACAAAATGAAGGTTATTAATTATATATGTTATGAATGTTAAATATTATATTTTGATTATATGTATAATGTTTTCTTTTGTGGCAAAATCACAAATTAAAATATTATATGGTCCATATTTGCAAAATGTAAAATCTGATGAAGTTACAATTGTATGGGAATCTGATAAAGCGTCTGTTGGTTGGGTAGAATTAGCCCCTGATGATGGAACACATTTTTATGGAGAAGAACGTATTAAATATTTTGATACAAAAAATGGTGTAAAAAATACTTCTCAACTTCATGTAGTAAAGGTTGAAGGCTTACAGCCTTCAACCACATATAGGTATAGGATTTATTCAAAGGAAGTTTTGTCTCATAGTGGAATTAATGTCAAATATGGTGATGTTGTAGCTACAGATGTGTTTAGGAAAGGGGCTTTGAAATTTACAACAAGTGATTATCATAAAAATGAAACATCTTTTGTTATGTTAAATGATATACATGGTAGAAGTGAAATTATACCAACACTTCTTAGTAATGCAGATTATAAGAATAAAGATTTCATTTTATATAATGGTGATATGGTTTCAGAATTTAAGGATAAGGAAACTCTTTTTTCTGGTTTTATGAATGAAACAGTTTCATTATTTGCTTCAGAAAAGCCAATGTATTATGCAAGAGGAAATCATGAAACAAGAGGAGAGTTTGCTACTTCATTTCAACAGTATTTTTCACCTAATGAACCATATCTATATTATGTATTTAAACAAGGTCCTGCATGTTTTATTATTTTAGATACAGGGGAAGATAAACCTGATTCTGATATAGAATATAGTGGCATAACAGATTATGATAATTATAGAACAAAGCAGAAAGAATGGTTAAAAACACTTTTAAATAATGAATTAGTAGCTAGTTCAAAATTTAAAATAGTTATTGCTCATATGCCACCATCAAAATCTATAAACATTTGGCATGGTCAAAAAGAAGTTCTTGAAAAATTTGTTCCTGTATTAAATGAGTTAGGAGTAGATTTAATGTTGTGTGGTCATTTACATAAAACTATATTTGAAGAACCTAGTAGTTTGATAAAATTTCCTATAGTTGTTAATTCTAATGAAAGTGCATTATCTGCTGATATATCTCAAAATAAAATAGATATATCAATAATAACTTTAGATGGTAAGGTTGTTTTTAAAAAAACATTTAATGCTAAATGAATTTTATGAGAAGACGATCTTTTATTAAAATTGTTACAGTTGGATGTTTTAGTACTTCTGCTGTATCTTCTTTAGCTGTAGAGGGTAATAAGAATTATGATTTAAAAAATTTAAGTTATATAGATTATCGTTTAGATGAAGAATATAAAAAGTATTTTTCAGGGGAAAAATATTTTAAAGACGATGTTTCTTTAAGTGGTAGAAATATATTATTTATAACCAGCGATCAGCATCATTATATGTGTATGGGTTATAATGACCCGAATATAAAGACTCCAAATTTGGATCGTTTGGCAAAAATGGGTATTATTTTTGATCGCGCTTATTGTCCGAATCCGACAAGTACGCCAACTAGAGCTTCTATGATTACCGGGAAATATGCCAGTCAGCATGGAGCTTGGTCGCTAGGTATGAAATTATCAGAGTCAGAGCTGACAGTCGGTGATTGTTTTCGTAAATATGGCTATCGTACTGCATTGGTTGGCAAGGCTCATTTTCAACCATTGAAAGGAACAGAAGAATATCCTTCATGTGAAGCGTATCCAGTTCTGCAAGACTTGGATTTTTGGAGAAAGTTTAATGGTCCATATTATGGATTTGAACATATTGAACTTTGCAGGAATCATACAGATGAAGCACATGTTGGTCAGCATTATGCGATTTGGATGGAAGATAACGGGGCAAAGAATTGGAGAGATTGGTTTAGTAAGCCAACTGGTAATTCAGAACCTCAGCATCATGTGTGGAATATTCCTGAAAAATATCATTATAATGCCTGGATTGCAGAAAGGACAAATGCATTGCTTGATGAGTATAAAAAGAATAATGAGAATTTCTTTTTGTGGGCAAGTTTTTTTGACCCTCATCCGAGTTATCTTGTTCCTGAACCATGGGCCTCTATGTATAAACCGGAAGATATGATTGTCCCAGAATTTTCTCCTGGTGAATTTGATGACAAACCTCCTCATTTTGCTTTGACACAACAAAGGAATCCTGATTTTTCATATTTGAAAGAAGATGGAGAGGATCGCCCTCATTGGGTTCATGGAGCAGCTTGCCATTTACAGACGAAAGAACAGAAGGCAAAAAATATGGCAACATATTTTGGTATGGTTTCGATGATGGATCACTATATTGGAAAAATACTAGACAAACTGGAAGAACTTGATTTGGTGAAAAATACTGTTATTGTTTTCACTACAGATCATGGGCATTTCTTGGGACAACACGGCTTGACAGCTAAAGCTATTCATCATTATGAAGATTTGATACGGATACCTTGGATAGTTGCTATGCCAGATTGTGTTCGACCTGGTACGCGTTCCAGATCAATGCAGTCGATAGTTGATTTGGCAAAAACATTTTTGAGTATAGCAGGAATACCTCAACCAATGTCTATGACAGGTAAAGATCAAAAAGATGTTTGGAAGGGTTTGACTGATTCTGTAAGAGATCATGTATTGGTTGAGAATCATTTTCAACCTACTAAGTTCTATGCTAAAAGTTATGTTGATAATAGGTATAAGTTGACTATATATATGAATCAATCTTATGGTGAATTATTTGATTTAGAATCAGATCCAAAAGAATTAGTTAATTTATGGGATAAGCCAGATTATCAAATATTAAAATCAGAGTTATTATTGAAAATGTTGCATGCAGAATTGGAAAAAGAACCATTATGTATGCCAAGAATTACTGTCGCTTAAATTTTTATTAATAGGGAAGATTCAAAAATGTAAATAGAATTTTCCCTATTTTATAAGAAAATTAATCTTAGAGATGAAATATTTCATATATATTTGATGGGCTTTTTAGTTCTTTCTGAATATAATTTGAAATTTTATAGATTTATCATGTCCCCAAACTACCTATTAATCCCAATTACAGCATTAGCCATTTCTTCCTGCTCAACACAGAAAGAATCAAAGGAAAAGGCGCAGAAACCTATGAATATCATCTATATAATGTCGGATGATCATTCATATCAGACAATCAGTGCGTATGACAAGAGATTTATAAATACGCCTAATATTGATCGTATAGCAAACGAAGGTGTACGTTTTACTAACAGTTTTGTGGCAAATTCCATAAGCGGACCTAGTCGTGCCTGTATGCTGACAGGAAAACATAGTCATGCTAATGGTTTCACAGATAATAGTGCGGTTTTTGATGGAAGCCAACAGACGTTTCCTAAATTGTTACAGAAAGCCGGATATGAAACTGCGGTTATTGGTAAATGGCATCTGACTTCTGAACCGACAGGATTTGACTATTCGGAAATATTGATCGGACAGGGAATCTATTATAATGCTCCGTTTATAAAGAATGGAGAGAAAATAGAATCTAAAGGTTATGCAACGAATGTGATTACAGACAAAGCCATTGACTGGATGGAAAATATCAGAGACAAGAATAAGCCTTTCTGTCTGTTGTTGCATCACAAAGCTCCTCACCGCACATGGATGCCTGATTTGCAGGATTTGGAACTTTTCAGTGACACAACTTTTGAGTTGCCGGCAAATTTCTATGACGATTATAAAGGCAGACGTGCTGCTGCAGAGCAGGAGATGAGTATAATCAAAGATATGGATTTGGTTTATGACCTTAAACTTGCGGATAAGGAGAACGAAATACATTCCGGAGATTTGGAAAAAGCCGGACGTAGTATGTATGATAGCATGACTCCGGAAGAAAAAGCAGCATGGGATAAACATTACGATCCGATTATAAAGAAATTCAAGGAAGCAAAACTGTCGGGAAAGAAACTTGCTGAATGGAAATACCAGCAATATATGCGTGATTATTTGCGTGTGATTCATTCCATAGATCGTAATATCGGCCGTGTATTGGATTATCTGGAAGATAAAGGCATGCTTGAAAACACTATGATTGTCTATACTTCAGACCAAGGTTTCTATATGGGCGAGCATGGCTGGTTCGACAAGCGTTTTATGTATGAAGAATCTTTCCGCACTCCTTTGTTTGTCCGTTTACCAGGAGGAAAGAAAGGCGACGTTGATGAATTTGTCCAAAATATAGATTATGGACCAACAATTCTGGATCTTGCCGGAGTTGAAGTTCCTGAAGATATGCATGGAGAATCATTCTTGCCATTGCTAAAAGGTGAGAAAGTGGATGATTGGCGCAAGTCGCTTTATTACCATTTCTATGAATATCCGGCAGAGCATGCTGTGAAACGTCATTATGGAGTCAGAACTGACCGTTATAAACTTATCCATTTCTATAATGATATAGATGAATGGGAACTTTATGACTTGAAAGAAGATCCTTCGGAAATGAATAACTTATATGGTAAAGCCGGCTACGAGGAAATAACTAAGCAGCTTCAGAACGAACTGGTAAGTTTGCAGAAACAGTATAACGACACAACGGCATTGAAACTGAATAATTTCTAGGAATTAATCTTAAAAGTTTCGCAAATTCGACTTTCAGATGACGAGTTAACAAGGAAACAAGTTGACAAGAAAGTTGAGCAACTATAGAAACTTAAATAATCAATATAATATTATGAAACTGACACCAATTTTACCTTTGGCAATTTCCTCTTTCCTTTTATCCTGCAATTCGGGGAATAAGGTTGAAGAGCAGAATAATCGGAAGCCAAACGTTATTTTTATCCTTGCAGATGATATAGGATATGGAGATTTGAGTTGTAACGGAGCAAAAACAATTAACACTCCAAATGTAGATAAGCTGGCAAATGCCGGAGTAAGATTTACTGATGCTCATGCTGTGGCGGCAACAAGTACGCCTTCAAGATATTCTCTTTTCACGGGACATTATGCCTGGAGACGTAATGATACAGGAATTGCAACCGGTGATGCCGGAATGATAATCCGCCCTGAGCAGCCAACAATTGCAGATATGTTCCGCGAATGTGGATACACAACAGGTGCAATTGGCAAATGGCATCTTGGTTTGGGTGATAAAGCCGGAAGTCAGGATTGGAATGGCTTTATAACTCCCGGACCTCAGGATATCGGATTCGACTATTCTTATCTTATGGCAGCAACCGGCGACCGTGTGCCTTGCGTTTATGTGGAAAACCAGCGTATAGTTAATCTTGATCCGAATGATCCGATAGCCGTAAGCTATAAAGAACCTTTTCCCGGAGAACCTTTGGGAAAAGACCATCCTGAGATGTTGACAAATCTTAAACCTAGTCATGGTCACGATATGGCAATTGTCAACGGTATTTCCCGTATCGGTTATATGAAAGGAGGAAAATCTGCTTTATGGAAAGATGAATTTATTGCAGACAGTATTGCCGGAAAGGCTGTTGATTTCATAAATAAACACCAGTCAAGTCCATTCTTCCTATATGTTGGAACAAATGACATTCATGTTCCACGTTTCCCGCATCCAAGATTTGTTGGAAAAAGCGGAATGGGACCACGTGGAGATTCATTGCTTCAGTTCGACTGGATTGTCGGTCAGATTATAGCAGCTTTGGAGAAAAACGGTTTGATGGAAAATACCTTGATTGTCCTTACAAGTGATAACGGTCCGGTTGTTGATGACGGTTATCAGGATCAGGCTGTTGAACTGTTGGGCGCTCATACACCTTGGGGCGAGTTCCGTGGTGGAAAATACAGTAACTTCGAGGCTGGAACACGTGTTCCTTTCATTGTATGCTGGCCGGGACAAGTTCAGCCAAAGGTTTCCGATGCTTTGGTTTCTCATATTGACTTGTATGCATCAATGGCAAAATTGGTAGGAAAGGAACTTCAGCCAGGGGCAGCACCAGATAGTAAAGATTATTTGTCTGCTTTCTTAGGCGAAGACAACAAAGGTCGTGAATATGTTATCGAAGCAGCCGGTTCTTTATCTGTTTCTGATGGCAATTGGAAATATATCAAACCAAGCAAAGGCGCAGCTTATGCGAAAGAAACAAACACAGAGTTGGGAAATGACAAAGCCGAACAATTATACAATCTTAAAGAAGATATCGGCGAAAAGAATAATGTCGCAGCTCAGAATCCAGAAGTAGTAGAGCGCTTGAAGAATATTTTGGAGAAAGAGAGAAATAAGCAATAAATAAAGTTTAATAATAAAAAAGGAGACACAGACCTTACAGAGTTATTATATTCTGTAGTCTGTGTCTCCTTTATGTTTTATCCTTCGGATGGAATATTACTGCTCAGTAATTTCGGCAACTTCCATATCAAACACAAGTGTTGAATATGGAAGAATATCAACTTCACCTCTAGAATCACCTGTTACTCCATATCCCAACTGATATGGAATCCATACTTCCCATCGGTCGCCAACGTGCATGTGTTGCAATGCTGTTGACCAACCGTCAACTACACCAGATACCTCAAATTCTGCCGGGTCATATCCTTCTTCATCCATTTTCTGGTCAAATACAACACCTTTTGTAAGTACAGAATCAAGGTCTTCAATCAAATTACCGTCTTCATCTTTGATAAGACAACCTTTGTAGTAAGCCTTTACAGTACTTGTGTAGTAAATTCTTGTTGTATCAGTTCCTTCTTTGATTACACGATACAGAATATAACCATCACCACTTTGAGAATCCAACTTCTTGAAACCACTCTTTTCCAGGTTTAGCCCTCGCAATGTAAAGGCCTCACCATTCGCTTTTTTCCAATCTTCGTCAACAGCAAGAACATTGTCATCATCCTTGTTGCATGATGCCAGGACTATTCCGAAGAGCAGAACAAGCCATGTTAAATTCAAAAATTTTCTCATCTTATTTATTCTGTAATTTTCTTCAAAAGGTTCTTCATGCTAACCTTCTCAGAAATGATATTATGCAAATCTTCGATACGAACTCTTTCCTGTTCCATTGTGTCGCGGAAACGGATAGTCACACAGTTGTCCTTCAATGTATCGTGGTCAACAGTGATACAATAAGGAGTACCGATAGCATCCTGACGACGGTAACGTTTACCGATTGAGTCTTTTTCGTCATACTGGCAACGGAAGTCGAAGCGCAACATGTTGATGATTTCCTCAGCCTTTTCTGGCAGACCATCTTTCTTAACCAAAGGCAATACTGCCAATTTGATTGGAGCCAAAGCTGCAGGCAATTTCAAAACAACACGAGTTTCGCCGTTTTCCAATGTCTCTTCGCAGTATGAACCTGCCATGATGCTCAAGAACACACGGTCAACACCGATAGAAGTTTCGATTACATACGGAGTATAGCTCTTGTTCAACTCTGGATCGAAATACTGAATTTTCTTTCCTGAGAATTTTTCGTGCTGGCTCAAGTCGAAGTCTGTACGGCTGTGAATACCTTCAACTTCCTTGAAACCGAACGGCATTTCAAATTCGATATCTGTTGCAGCATTAGCATAGTGAGCCAATTTCTCATGGTCGTGATAACGATATTTTTCGTCGCCCAAACCAAGAGCCTTATGCCATTTCAAGCGAGTTTCTTTCCATTTCTTGAACCATTCCATTTCTTCGCCCGGACGAACAAAGAACTGCATTTCCATCTGTTCGAACTCACGCATACGGAAAATGAATTGGCGAGCTACGATTTCGTTACGGAACGCTTTACCAATCTGTGCGATACCGAATGGAATCTTCATACGTCCTGTTTTCTGTACGTTCAGGAAGTTAACGAAAATACCCTGAGCTGTTTCCGGACGCAAATAAACCTTCATAGCTCCGTCGGCTGTTGAACCCATATCTGTTGCGAACATAAGGTTGAACTGACGAACTTCTGTCCAGTTGCGAGTTCCTGAAATTGGACATACAATTTCGCAGTCCAAAATCAACTGACGCAAATCTTCGAAGTTTGAGTCGTTCATATCTTTTGAATAACGTTCGTGGATTTCGTTCCACTTAGCCTGGTGTTCAAGAACGCGAGGATTTGTTGCGCGGAACTGAGCTTCGTCGAAAGCATCTCCAAAGCGTTTTGCTGCTTTAGCCACTTCCTTGTTTATTTTTTCTTCAATTTTGCCCAGATGATCTTCAATCAAAACGTCAGCACGGTAACGTTTCTTTGAATCTTTGTTGTCAATCAATGGGTCATTGAAAGCATCGACATGGCCAGAAGCCTTCCAAATAGTCGGGTGCATAAAGATTGCTGAATCGATACCTACAACATTCTCATGCAGCAGGGTCATGCTATCCCACCAATATTTCTTGATATTGTTTTTCAACTCCACACCATACTGTCCGTAGTCGTAAACAGCGCCCAAACCATCATAAATTTCTGATGATGGGAATACGAAACCATACTCTTTACAGTGTGATACTAATTTCTTAAATACATCTTCTTGTGCCATAAGTCTTTAGTTGTTTGGTTTTTGAGTTTGTGAGTTTATAAGTTTTATACTTTAATATGATTTTCCCATAAGATAAAACTTGCAAACTGACAGACTTAAGAACTTTATAGAATAATCTGTTTAATCAAATTGCAAAGTAAATGATTTTTTGTCAAATAGCTTGCTTTTTGCTACCTAATTCGTATTTGTATAATTAAAGTTTTCCAAAACTTTGATTGCAGGAAACAAGATACAAGCTAACGAGTTGACGAGGTTTTTCTATACTTTTCTTGGGTTGTCCATACTTAATAACCTTGTCAACTCGTCTCTGAAACCTTGTCTCTTAAATATACCTGAGTGCTTCTTTATAGGCAACTCTTCTGATATCCGCTATATATTCATCCAGTTTTTCTGGATTTTCAGTTCCCATAATCCATAACGGCAAGGAATCTTCATCTTTCTTATAACTTGGCTGGATATATTCTTTATTCAATATTTCCATTCCGTTGCGGCGATAGAAGTTAATTCTTCTTTCAGTCATTTCGTCGGTTGGCGGTTCCACTTCCAAAAGCTGAGGCTTGTCCAGATTCTGCTTCCACCATTCCAAAACCTTCTGTCCTATTTTGTGATTACGCATTTCCGGGAAAACGGCAAGATGCTCCATATAGAAGAATTCTCCCATATTCCAGTAAACCGCCAGTCCGCTAAGATTTCCGTCAAGTTCGATTGCGCAGAAATTCATTTCCTCTACTTCTTCAATCATTCGTTTCAGCTGAGGAATAGTCCTTCTTTCTTCCTCCGGAAACGAAATAATATAAAGTTCCGTAAGTTTTTCCAAAATCTGCTCGTCTGCTTTTCTAATTCTTTTCAGTGTAATCATAAATATAAAATTTAGGTTTAAGTGAATATTGCAAAGATAATATCTTGCCATGATTTTCCCATAAATCTGATTTTTATGCTGGTGAAACTTTTTTCTCATAATATGTGAAAAACTTTTTCCATATATTATGAAAATTATTTTTCATCTAGATGAAATTTTTGTTCCATATATTATGAAAAAAGTTTTCCAGACCGCTGAAAAATCGTGAAAATGTAATTGCTTGATTTGTAGTATTATATACATAAGGGCTTTGCCCCTGTAATTTGCATAGTTTCTTTCATGGTCCATATATAACCCAAATATGGGTTTCCGGATTGGAAAATTGAGATTTTTTACTCTTACTAAATTCAAAAACTTTCTCAAAAAAGGCGTTTTGTTATTCCGGTAAAATAGGTAATTATACTTATAACATGCTGATACTAGGGTAACAGTTGGAAGAAAATTCGTATATTTACACCAAATTTGGAAAATTGGCTTGTTTAATAATATGAGACCTGAAGATATCGAAGACGAAATTACCTCAATGAACGAAGATGCTGATGAAAATGCGTTGAATAATAACCAGGAAAATTTTGACGGGGAGACGGATAGCAATGCTCATTCTGATTATAAAGCACCGGTTAAGTCCGACGATAGAGTCGTTCACCACTTGTCCGGAATGTATCAGAGCTGGTTTTTGGATTATGCCTCTTATGTAATCCTTGAGCGTGCTGTGCCTCATATCAACGACGGTTTGAAGCCTGTGCAGAGACGTATCCTTCATTCAATGAAAAGACTGGACGACGGACGCTACAACAAGGTGGCGAATATCGTTGGTCACACAATGCAGTTTCACCCGCATGGCGACGCTTCAATTGGTGATGCTCTTGTTCAGCTTGGGCAGAAGGATTTGCTGATTGACTGCCAGGGAAACTGGGGTAACATTCTGACGGGCGACGGAGCTGCTGCTCCTCGTTATATCGAGGCCAGATTGTCCAAATTTGCATTGGAAACAGTTTTCAATCCTAAAACAACTTTGTGGCAATTGTCGTATGACGGACGTAATCGTGAGCCGGTTACTCTCCCTATCAAATTTCCTTTGCTTCTGGCACAGGGCGTTGAGGGTATTGCCGTAGGTTTGTCTTCAAAAATATTGCCTCATAACTTCAATGAGCTTTTGGATGCTTCGGTTGCATATCTCCGTGGCGAGGAATTTACTCTTTATCCTGATTTCCAGACAGGCGGATATATTGATGTAAGCAAGTATAACGACGGTGAGCGTGGCGGTTCGGTTAAGGTTCGTGCCAAAATCGGAAAGATTGACAACAAAACTTTGGTGATTAGTGCCATTCCTTACGGACGTACAACTTCGTCGGTTATCGAATCTATCCTTAAAGCCAATGATAAGGGAAAGATTAAAATCAAGAAAGTTGATGATAACACTGCGAAGAATGTGGAAATTCTGGTGCATCTTGCTCCGGGAGTTTCGTCGGACAAGACAATCGACGCATTGTATGCATTTACTGATTGCGAAATAAGCATTTCTCCAAACTGCTGCGTTATCAAGGACGACAAGCCGCATTTCCTTTCCGTAAGCGACGTGTTGCGCCATTCTGCCGACACCACATTGGGTCTGCTTCGTCAGGAACTTGAAATCGAAAAAGCAGAATTGTCCGAAACCCTTTTCTTTGCTTCGTTGGAAAAAATATTCATCGAAGAAAGAATATATAAGGATAAAGAATTTGAAGAGGCAAAAGATATGGACCAGGCAGTGGCACATATCGACAGTCGTCTTGAGCCGTTCAAGCCAACTTTTATACGTGAGGTGACTCGTGATGATATATTGAAACTGATGGAAATCAAGATGGGACGTATCTTGAAATTTAATTCAGATAAATGTGACGCACAAATTGCCCAGATAAAGGAACAGATAGAGGAGATAAACCGTCATCTTGCCAATATAGTAGATTATACAATCGACTGGTTCCTCCGCTTGAAGGAGAAATATGGAAGCCGCTATCCGCGTGTGACAGAAATCAGAAGCTTCGATATGATTGAGGCAAGCAAAGTTGCCGAGGCAAACGAAAAACTGTATATCAACCGTGCAGAGGGCTTTATCGGAACAAGTTTGAAGAAAGACGAGTTTGTGGCAAATTGCTCGGATATCGACGATGTTCTGATTATTTACCGAAACGGTTCGTATAAAGTGGTTCGTGTAAGCGAGAAGATGTTTGTCGGCAAGGATATACTTTATTTGAATATTTTCAAGCGAAACGATACTCGTACAATATATAATGTGATTTATCGTGACGGAAAGCAGGGCACTAATTTTATCAAGAGATTTGCCATAACTGCTTTGGCGCGCGAGCGAGAATATGATTTGACAAAGGGAACGGAAGGTTCACGCATATTATATTTCAGTGTGAATCCTAATGGAGAGGCAGAAACTGTGAAAGTTATCCTTAAGCCGAAGCCTCGCCAGCGTCTGCTTGTGTTCGAGAAAGATTTCAGCACAGTGCCTATCAAATCCAGAACTTCCATAGGTAATGTGCTTACAAAGGCAGAAGTTCATAAGATTTCGTTGAAGCAGCGCGGAAGCTCCACTTTGGGCGGCCGCATGGTTTGGTTCGACTGGGATGTGCTTCGCCTGAATTACGACGGACGAGGGGAAGAGCTCGGAGAATTCCAAAGCAGCGATTCTATCCTTGTAATCCTCAAGAACGGAGATTTCTATACTACAAGTTTCGACTTGAGTAATCATTATGAGAAGAATATTCTTACAATCGAGAAATTCAATCCGTCGAAAATATGGACGGCAATAGTTTATGATGCCGACCAGAAATATCCTTATATCAAGAGATTTGCGCTTGAGGCAACATCCCGAAAACAGAACTTCGTTGGCGAAAATCCGAAGAACGAGCTTCTGATGCTTACCGATGAGGCTTATCCTCGTTTCGAAGTTGTGTTTGGTGGCAATGATGCTTTCCGTGAGCCGTTGATAATTGATGCCGATGAGTTCTCACTGATAAAGGGATTCAAGGCAAAAGGAAAACGACTTACAACATATAGTGTTGAGACAATCAACGAACTGGAGTCAATCCGTAAACCTGAAGAAACAGAAGAACAGGCAAAAGATGATTCCGAAAACGTATTGCCTGATGGTGATGAACAGGAAGGAGAAATCACTGAAGAATCTCCTTCGGATATTATTGATGAGATAACCGGACAGATGAAATTGTTCTGATTATGAAGTACAGGTGGGTTTTGTTGTTGTCGGCAATGGCATTTCTATTTTCCTGTTTTAGTGTTGAGGCGCAGGATGGGACTTCGGATTTGCCACGTTCGCTCAATGCCTCGACGATGATTGGTGTGGGAAGATATAATATAATGGATACATATCTTTCTCCGGGTAGTAATATGAATTATTCCGGCTTTGCTCTCCGTGTGACCGACGAGCGCATGAAATATACGAAACTGTGTGATGGTCGTATATTACGCCAGCAGTTGTTTCAGATAGATTATGCTTCAACTCTTAATCCTGCAGGAACATTGAGGGAATATGCCGGATTTATTGACTATACTCTTGGGTATCATTATGATTTCCCTGTTCTTCCTGGCTTGCGGCTGTTAGCCGGAGCTTCAGCTCATGTTTTGCTTGGTGGAATATATAATATACAATCATCAAATAATCCGGCATCAGCAAAAGCTGATTTGGACTTGAATTTGTCCGGGATGGCATTTTATTCCTTCAAAATAGGAAAACTCCCGCTGTTCTTGCGCTATCAGTTGCAGTTGCCTTTTGCCGGAGTATTGTTTTCGCCTAAATATGGCCAGTCTTATTACGAGATATTCCAGTTGGGCAATTCGTCCGGAGTTGTTCCTTTTACTTCATTCCATAATAAATTTGTAGTAAAGAATACTTTAACCGTAGATATACCGCTTCCTTTCATTACTCTGCGCGCCGGTTATATGGGCAGCCAGTATCATTTGGATGTCAACGGAATACAGAGCCATTTGAACTCCCGTTATTTTGTTATCGGTTTTGTAAAAGAGTTTATTACAATAGGAGGGAAGCGTAACCGCTCTGCCGGACAGTGTAAAGGTATTTATGACTAAACTTATGTTTATATGAGAAATAAGCTGTTTTGTTTGTTGACGCTATTGCTATTTGTTTCCTGCGAGAAGGAAGTTGAATATACTCCTTCGCCAAAGGAAAACTTTGATGCTTTATGGCGAATATTGGATGAGAATTATTGTTTCTTTGAATATAAGGAAGTTGACTGGGATGATGTTTACGACCGTTATTCTGTGCAATTGACGGATACGATGAATCAGTTCGAGCTGTTCGACTTGATGGGTGATATGTTGCGGGAACTGAAAGACGGTCATACAAATTTGATGTCTCCTTTTGATGTTTCCAGATATTGGGATTGGTATGAGGATTATCCTGATAATTTTGATTCTAAAATATTGGAGAATTATCTGGGAACTGATTACAGAATAGCTGGAGGAATGCAATATAAGACTTTGGAAAACGGGGAGATAGGTTATATTTATTATCCTAGTTTTTCGAGTGGCGTAGGTGAAACAAATTTGGATTACGTTATTTATTCCTTTAAGGATTGTAAGGGCCTGATAATAGATATTCGTGGAAATGGCGGTGGAACGCTTACTTACTCCGAACGTATAGCAGCAAGATTTGTTGAGGGAACAATAACTACCGGATATATTCAACATAAAACAGGTAAAGGACATAATGATTTTTCTGAGCCTTATCCTTTGACATTGACAGAGGCAACGGAACATTCACGCTGGTATCGTCCGGTTGTGGTTCTGACAAATAGAGAGTGTTATAGCTCTGCTAATGATTTTGTGCAATCAATGCGTCTTTTGCCTCAAGTTCTGATTATGGGTGATAAGACCGGTGGAGGAAGTGGTTTTCCTTTTAATTCGGAATTGCCTAATGGCTGGACAGTCCGTTTTTCAGGAAGTAGAACTTTAGGGGTTGAGAAAGAACAACTGGAATTCGGTATTGAACCGGATGTCTATGTTTCTATGAAAGATGTTGATAAAGAGAAAGGTAAGGATACTATAATAGAGGAAGCAATAAAGTATATAAAGAATACAGGTAATGATTCTTCAAAAAAAATCGAATAAAATTTGGCAAATAATTTGGAGGGAATAAAAAAATGATTACCTTTGCACTCGAAATCAATGCGGCTGTGGTGTAATTGGTAGCCACGTCAGACTTAGGATCTGATGCTTCACGGCGTGGGGGTTCGAGTCCCTTCAGCCGCACAACGAAAAGCTCTTCTGCGAAAGCAGGAGGGCTTTTTTTACATATAGCTTTCACAGTCTTAAAGGTTAAACTATTATGGAATGGGACTTTGTTTATTCTTTCCTTTATTTGCCGGTACTTCTTCTGGCAGTTGTTTTATCGTACAGGCTTGGTTTGAGACAGGGCAAGAGTTTATCTTCTATAAATTCCAGTAAGCAGAAACTGCAGAGTCGTAAAAATGATTTGTCTCGTTTTGCTGAAGAGAGGTTTTCTTATCTGAAGGAAATTAATGTTCTTTCTTCAGAGCTGGAAGATGCCAGACAGAAATCGGAGCTTTATGATGAAAAACAAAAGCAGTTGAAATTATTCAGACAGAAACTGCTTGTTTGCGAACAGCAGATAAAGGAGTTGCAAGCTGATGGTTTTTATGAATGGGGAATAAACGTGGTTCGGAATATTAATGAAAATCCTCAATCTCTTTCTTTGTCCAGAAAAGAATGGAATGAATTTCTGCATTTTTCTGACGAAGTATTTGGAGGCTTTCTAACGTCTTTAAACCTTAAGTATGATTTGACTTTACATGATCAGGAATTATGCTGCATGATTAAATGGGGAATTGGAAGAAAGCAGCAGCTTATCGTTTTCAATAATACTTCTGATGCGTTGACCAAGTCCAGGAATAGATTGAAGAAGCGTTTGCTCTTGAAAGAATCGGAAGAACTGGATGAATTTGTGCTTCTTTATAGATAATTTTTCGGTTATTTTCTTTTTGTGATTGTCTGGTTTTGTATTTGTTTGGGGCTGGTGTTAATGCTGTAAGGATTTGAATAATAGTAGTTTCTTTGCTAATGTGTTTGTCCGGTGTTGTTATCTGCAGGTTTATGTTTTGCTGCATAATTTTGCACAAAACAAAAACTTGTATCTTATGAAAGCGTATAATTTATTTGTTGCATTGTCGTTTTTAGCTTTGCTGTTTTCGGGCTGTAGAAATTCTACTTCTAAAAGTATAGCAGCTTTTCAGAGTGCTTCCGGGTTGCCATTTGAAACTTTGTTGGTTGTTGATGAAAAGTTTTCGGATAGTCCGCTGGTTGATAGCTTGAAAATGAAACTTACCGAGGCTTATCCTTCATTGCCGCAGGCGGAACCTACAACAAAACTTATGGTTTGCAGCGCGAAGGATTTTACTGGTCTGATGCGTTATGTGCGAAATATAGTGATATTGGATATCAATCCAGCATTATACACAAAAGCGTCTATTGTTAAGAAAGATGATGTGTGGGCTAAAAGACAGCTGGTGGTAAACTTACAAAGTCCTACGCTTGAGGAATTGGAAAAGAGAATATATGGGAAACCTAATGTTGTTTTGCAGGAGATTGTTAAGGAGGAAAGATTGCGCTATACTTCTTTCTTGAAAGATAATCATAGTTTTTGGGTTGACAGTTTGGTTAATTCTTATTTTGGAATAAGATTGTGTGCGCCTGAAGATATGAGTGCTTTCCGTAAAGGGGATGATTTTATCTGGGTTTCTAATGATGCTCCTACCGGAAGAATGGATATGTTGGTGTATAGATTGAAATCTTTGAAAGAAAATGGCGCTATAGATATAAAAGATAAATTGGTTTCTTTAAGGGATTCGGTGTTGAAAATAAATTTGCCTGGAGCGTTCCCTGGTTCATATATGCAAACAGAAAAGAAATTTTTCCCGGTAAACATTGATAAGTCCAAGATTGATGGCCGTGATTGTTTTGTAATGCGAGGACTATGGAAAATGCATGGTGATAAAATGGGCGGACCTTTTGTTGCATATTTTATTAAAGACGAAATAAAAGGTGATTATATCGTAGTGGAAGGTTTTGTATATTCTCCGGAAAGTAAAAAGAAAGTGTATATGCATATCTTGGAATCATCTATAAATACGGTCAAGCTTGATATTTGAAATAGCATTGAAGCGCTTTGAAGTAAAAAAATGATACTTTTAAATGTGTTGATTTATAGTCGAATATAAAGCTGTATTGTAAATTGTGTGAAAAAAGTATGAAAAATATTTTGCGCAATTGAAAAATATGTATTAGTTTTGCATCCGCAATCGAGAGAGATAGCGGTAATAAATGATGAACAAATGGAGAATTTTTATTGAATCTTCAGAGTGTAGGAATCCTCAAAATTCCGAAAGCTGAAGAAAAAAACAAAAAAACTTCCGAAAAAATTTGGAAGATTAAAATAAAAGTTCTTACCTTTGCAACCGCAATCAAAAATAACGATAGCGACTAAGTTCTTTGAAAATATTACATATATCAACAAGTAGTACAAGTATTTTGAGAATAAATACCGTCAATACTTGATAAATCGAAAAGTAACGGAATCTTGAGCATAAGACATAAACAATTTATAACAACGAAGAGTTTGATCCTGGCTCAGGATGAACGCTAGCGACAGGCTTAACACATGCAAGTCGAGGGGCAGCGGGATAGTTGGCTTGCCAACTATTGCCGGCGACCGGCGCACGGGTGAGTAACGCGTATGCAACTTACCTATCAGAGGGGGATAGCTCATCGAAAGATGAATTAATACCGCATAAAACAGGGGCTCCGCATGGAGATATTTGTTAAAGATTTATCGCTGATAGATAGGCATGCGTTCCATTAGGCAGTTGGCGGGGTAACGGCCCACCAAACCGACGATGGATAGGGGTTCTGAGAGGAAGGTCCCCCACACTGGTACTGAGACACGGACCAGACTC
>CALCST010000032.1 GCA_937894065.1 uncultured Parabacteroides sp.
GCACTTCTATCTTCGATGCTAAAGCTGGTATCGCTTTGACTGATACTTTCGTTAAAGTTGTTTCTTGGTATGACAACGAAATCGGTTACTCTAACAAAGTATTGGATTTGATCGCTCACATGGCATCTGTAAACTGCTAATCTATAAAGATTATATAGTTTCAAAGCCGCATCCTTTTGGATGCGGCTTTTTTTGTTTATCTTTGTTTTATGATGAACAACGATACAAAACATAATTCAGATTATCAGCTGATAACAATACTGGGACCAACGGCTTCCGGTAAAACAGCTTTTGCCGCAGCTCTTGCTGAAAGGCTTGATACTGAAATTATCAGTGGTGACTCACGTCAGATTTACCGCTCAATGGACATTGGAACTGGTAAAGATTTGGCTGATTACATTGTAAACGGTAAACAGATACCATACCATCTTATAGATATTTGTGAACCAGGATATAAATATAACGTATTCGAATATCAGCATGATTTCTTCAAGGCTTTCAATAGTATAAAAGATAAAGGGAAATTACCTATTCTCTGTGGAGGAACGGGGATGTATATCGAAGCCGTTCTTAAAGGTTATAAGCTTTTAGATGTTCCTCCTAATCCGGAATTAAGAAATAGTCTTAAAGGAAAATCTTTAGAAGAACTTGAAACAATTCTTTCAAGCTATAAGACATTACACAATAAAACAGATGTAGATTCGGCACAAAGGGCTATTAGGGCTATTGAAATTGAAGAATACTACAAAACTCAAGCTCCGGATAAGAACGAATATGAACCAATAAACAGCTTGATAATTGGTGTACAAATCGAAAGAGAGCTGAGAAGGGAAAAAATATCACGAAGATTAAGAAGTCGTTTGGACGAAGGCATGGTGGATGAGGTCCGAAACATCCTTAACACAGGTGTTAAACCTGAAGATTTGATATATTATGGACTGGAATATAAATTCCTGACACAATATATCATTGGGGAGTTAAGCTACGAAGACATGGTTTCACAACTTGAAATAGCTATCCATCAGTTTGCAAAACGTCAAATGACATGGTTTCGTGGGATGGAAAGACGTGGCTTTACAATACATTGGATTGATGCTACGCTTCCAACAGAAGAAAAAATAGAGAAGGTTCTGGACTTAATAAAATAATAAATAAACAAGTTATGCTTTCAATTGAAGATTTGAGAAACAAAGAAAACTTTTTCCTTCTAGCAGGTCCTTGCGTAATAGAAGGAGAAGATATGGCTCTGAGAATCGCTGAGAAGATTTCTGAAATAGCACAACGACACAATATAAAATACGTATTCAAAGGTTCGTACAGAAAAGCGAATCGTTCAAGACTTGATTCATTTACAGGAATTGGGGATGAAAAGGCTTTGAAAATTCTAAGAAAAGTAGGAGAAACTTTCAATATACCAACAGTCACTGATATTCATGAAACTCACGAAGCAGATATGGCTGCTGAGTATGTTGATGTTCTGCAAATTCCGGCTTTTTTATGCAGACAAACTGATTTGTTGGTGGCTGCTGCCAAAACAGGAAAAATTGTAAATATTAAAAAAGGACAGTTCCTCTCTGCTGGAGCTATGAAGTTTGCCGCTCAAAAAGTCGCAGATGCCGGTAATAAAAATGTAATGCTTACAGAAAGAGGTACAACATTCGGTTATACAGATCTAGTTGTTGATTTTAGAGGTATTCCGGAAATGCAGTCTTTTGGTTATCCCGTAGTAATGGATATTACTCATTCATTGCAACAACCAAACCAGACTTCAGGTGTAAGCGGAGGCTTACCTTCAATGATTGAAACCATAGCTAAAGCTGCAATTGCTGTTGGTGTAGATGGATTATTCATAGAAACACATCCACAACCATCAATTGCTAAATCAGACGGCGCAAATATGCTTCAACTTGATTTGCTTGAAGGTTTGCTGGAAAAACTGATTAGAATAAGAAAAGCTATTATCTAATCTAAAAGAAAAATTAATGAACTCTCAAAATACGAAAGAGTTCGGTGTCAAAATAAAATAGGATCACTCTTAAGTCATACAAGGAGTGATCCTATTATTATTTCTACTTCTTTCTCAAAAGATAATTAGTCCAACATCTTTGGATTAAATATCAAATAACCAATATTAAGTCCAAAATTGAAATTATTATCCGGATAACTATATCCGTTTGCATAAAGGCTAAGACTTATTACAGGAAGATTTACAACCAAAGCTAACTCACCCATATATTGGAAAGAATGCATGAATTTACCATATTTAGCAACATTCAATACTGAATTATTATATACTACTGAATGATTCTGAATTTCATATAACGGAGAAAAACCATACATATCAAACCTAAGATGGAACATGTCATTGAATTTCCAAATCGGTGATAATCCTAAAGCAACATACTGGTTAGCTCTGAATGCTTCATTGAAAACTATTGAGCTATGGGGCGTTGGCGTAAACGCCGGAGCTTGAAGTATGGAAGCTGTGTAGTTTTCCATTAAGTTCTTGCTGGAAACAACTAATTCTCCAGTATAACCTAATTTAAAGTTCTTACCCAAACTACTATACTTTTCCCAATGACCTTTCATCTGTAACCAAGTATGTGTTTTCCGGCTGAACAAATTTAATAGCTCAGAGCGTGATGGCTCATAATTCTCAAACCCCGTAACATATTGCGCCGTCAAACTAACTTCTTCACCAGATATAGGATATTGTTTTGCATCAAGAGTACTATGCTCGATATGCAAAGAACCACAGAACAAATCATACCTGCTATGATCAAACTGAGAATCTGACAATGATAAATCAGTTGATTGCAAATAATAGTCGTTAAGCACGCCATAAGCAAAACCAATCTCTGCCTTAGCCATATTCAGGAAAGGAAAACCGAGAGTGAGTTTCGTATATAGTTCTTTCTGCTTTATAAAAGCAGGAACAACATCTTCATAAAATAAAGATTGTGTCTCTGTATATTTTTTATATGAAAATACTCCTTGCCATCTTAAATATGTAGGAATACGTGTCTGAAGAAAAATCTGCTCATCCAACAAAACTCCACTAAAAGAATTTCCGACATGAAAACCAGCTTTTGAATTTGATGCAAATCGGCCTAGATATTTATAACCTAACCCCAAATAAAGCTGATTTGCCTGATGAGAAGAAATATTACCTCCGAAATTTATATCGATTTCTTCTGACATCTTGACATCCAGATAAAGATCAAAAGTCTTGTTACGCCTATTATAAACTGCATGAGGAACTATCTCCTTTATCTTTGAATATGCAAGCATCTTAAAATATGCTTTCTTAAATTCTTCCATCGAGAAAGTTCCATTTATATCGCGGTGCAGCTGCGACTCGATATATTTCTTCTGCGCCTCAGTAACACCAGTAATATAAATATTCCGGAATTCCAATGGTGGCAGATTATCTCTGTATTCTTTACGCCTTCTTGCCAAGTCCTCTTTTGGAAGTTCACGAGGCACACGTTTCTTGATGGAATCCATCAATTGCATAGTACGTTTGTAACCTATTTCCATAAGTTCCTCCGCACGGTCAAAATCCAATAAAGAAACATCCTGGAAATTGAAACGCACCGTAACTCCTTCCTCTTCGGATATTCCTTTCTGACCATCCTGCATAATCATAGCCTCTAGCTGACTATACAAATTATTTGATGGTTTATTCGGACCACTTGACAAGTTTGAACCTAATATGAAATCAGGATTAAAAGAATCCTGCATAGGTTTAACCGGGAAATTATCATAAATACCACCATCAAACAATGGGACTTTATCTTTCCATATTGGTTTAAATACCATTGGGAAAGTCATAGACACGCGGACAGCATCACCCAAATCTCCATTTTTGAATATAACGGCTCTCTTATTGTAAACATCAGAGCCGACACATCTGAAGGGAACAAACAAATTGTCAAAATTCCAGCCTGCTTTTGCTGAAGCCTGAGCATAAAGACCCATAAAAGCCTGATTCATCTGTATCGGGTCAATAAGGCTTTGAGGAAGGAAATTTGTCTTAATATGCAACGAATCTGAAAAATCAAGAGATATATTGAAGAATTCGGGAGTTGCATCTGGCTTTCGAAAATAATACATATAATCATCTTCTACTTTTCCTTTTTGCCAATAACCGAATTCTTCTGACAACATCAACTCAAGCATTTCATCAGGAGTATATCCTATTGCATACAAACTTCCAATAATAGCTCCAATAGATGTTCCCGTAACATAATCAATAGGAACATTATTCTCTTCAAGAGCCTTGATAACTCCAATATGTGCAGCTCCTTTAGCTCCTCCTCCACTTAAGACCAATCCAACTGTCTGAGAAGAAACTGAAAAGGGTAGGAATATAGTTAACAGGAAAAAAACAAGCCTTTTCATTCAGTATCCAATTTATTACTAAATCAAAATTACTGTTTTTTTTCAGATGCAACAAATTTACTTCAGCCAAGTTGCACGCTTCCATATATATTCCAATGGCCCGTGAGTGTGATGCTTCATCCACCATTTGCAGAAACTCAATTGAACGAAGAAAAATGCTATACCAACAAAGCAACTTGCTGTAATTGTCAAGTCATCATGCAAAGACAATCCCCAATTATAGAATATAAACGAACCAAATATACTTTGGACAATATAGTTTGTCAAACTCATTTTTCCATAAGGGATTATTTTATCCAGCACAGACTTCATATTAGTTCTATAATACATAAACAATACTCCGGATACAAGCATCAGCATGAATGCGAAATTAGACAATGACTTCAATATCAAAGTAAGCTGAGTCAAAAGTCCTTTGTTTTCTATGAAACCAGGCAACATATTGCAAAGCCCGTATAATGGGAAGAATGAAATAATAGCGGCTGCACATATTTTATTCCATACAGACAACTTCTCTTTCAGGAACAGCCTGTTTCTACCTATAAGCATACCTAGTATAAATAAAGCCGCACTTTGGAATACTCGTCCATTATCCCATGCCCAAGCTAAACTAGCCAATTGACCTTCCCATAGATTTGTCTTCAATGTACTAATAAAATCACCTGTGAGCTGTGATTCCTTAGTCATTGCCCATAATTCACGGGTAGGAATAGTTGCTGGTATATATGTAGGATCCAATGCTGCTCTTATTGTATAATATAAAGGTAATGGCTGAATCAACAGAATCGCAGCCAATATAAGTAGTTTCTTGTCAGACATTCTAGCTGTAAGAACCAAAACAAAACCTACTAACGAATACAGTACGAGAACTTCAGCCGTAAAAAATGAAGCATTTAGATTTCCAAACATAAACAGAAGAACCAATCGCCAGCAAAAACGCAAACGATAATCATTTCCTCTCATTCTTTGGTTGTCATCCTGTATGAAAAAGCTAAATCCGAAAAGAAGAGCAAAAACCGCATATGCCTTTCCCCCAAACATAAAGAACAGACCATCCCAAACGGCTTTGTCTGTAAAATTAAGGAAATCACATTGGGTAGATGTATCTGGATAAGAATAAAAATTGAAATGTTCAATAGAATGAAGAACTATAATTCCCATAACTGCCAAACCTCGAAGCACGTCGGCAACATCAACTCTGGCATGTCCGATTTTCTTTTCTTTTTCCATAAATATTATGTATTAGACAGATTATTATTCAAAACAAAATTAACAAAAAGTATATATTAAAAAAAATGCCCATACACTATTACGTGTACAGACAATCCTATTAACACTTACAATGTGCGCAGAATGAGACTCGAACTCACACGCCGAAACCGGCACTACCCCCTCAAAGTAGCGTGTCTACCAATTTCACCATCTGCGCTTCAAAAGAAACTACAGTGCCCAGAACAGGACTCGAACCTGCACAGCCGCAAAGCCACTCGCACCTGAAACGAGCGCGTCTACCATTCCGCCACCTGGGCTCAATAAAACAAATATCTCTTTTGCTCTTGAGCGGAAGACGGGACTCGAACCCGCGACCCTAACCTTGGCAAGGTTATGCTCTACCAACTGAGCTACTTCCGCGATAACGGCTGCAAAGATAAGCATGATTTTTTAATATGCAAAAGAAATATTGTTTTTTTCACAATAAAAATTCCATGTGATTAATTATGATTTGTAAATAAAAATCAGTATCCAATTACAATATTCTTGTAATTTAGAACATTAACTATATATTCGGATAATATCACAAACTTCCATTCTTTATACTTCTATATTTTGCCCAAGCTTACTCCTTCCTCTATATTCAGATAATATAAGATGCCGCTCTGCGGAGCAAAATCAAAAACAAGTTTTTATTTTGCTCTGCACTCGCCTTTCGCTATATTTGTATAGAAATAAATATATGTAATTAATAACTAACATTATCATCCCACTTTTATGAAACTGATTTCATGGAATGTTAACGGACTAAGAGCTTGCTGTGACAAAGGGTTCAGAGAATCATTTGCAACACTGGATGCTGATTTTTTCTGTCTGCAAGAAACTAAAATGCAGGAAGGACAACTTGACCTTTCGTTCGAAGGATATGAATCTTATTGGAATTATGCAGAAAAAAAAGGATATTCTGGCACTGCTATCTTTACAAAACATAAACCTATCTCCGTTTCTTATGGAATAGGAATTGACGAGCACGATCACGAAGGAAGAGTCATTACATTAGAAATGGATAATTTCTATCTGGTAACTGTTTATACTCCAAATTCTCAGGACGGACTAAAAAGACTAGACTACAGAATGACCTGGGAAGAAGATTTCCGCAAATATCTGCTTTCTCTCGACAAAAACAAACCTGTAATCGTGTGTGGCGACCTGAATGTTGCTCACAAAGAAATTGACTTGAAGAATCCTAAGACAAACAGAAAAAATGCAGGATTCACAGACGAAGAAAGAGAGAAATTCCAAATTCTGCTGGACAACGGATTCATCGACACATTCAGATATTTCTATCCTGAACAGGGAAATATATATTCGTGGTGGTCATACAGATTCAAAGCAAGAGAGAAAAACGCAGGCTGGCGTATCGACTACTTTCTGGTATCCGACAGATTAAAGGATAAACTGTCGGATGCAAAAATTCATACGGAAATATTCGGTTCAGACCATTGCCCTGTCGAAGTTACTTTGGATTGTTAACTCCGTATCCGAACAAAGCAAAATCTCCATAACATGGATCGCCGGGAAATATCTCATTCAAAGCTTGGGTTATTTTCCTGGCGTTTCCTAATGAAAATGTTTCTGTCGGAACTAGGCCAAGTTCAAACGCTACTCTGCAAACATGCGTATCGAGTGGTATTATCAGTTCTGATGGAGAAAATGAATTCCAAATTCCAAAATCAACAGCTGAATCGCGGCGAATCATCCATCTCAAAAACATATTCAGCTTCTTTTGTGGGCTTTTATTTGATACTCCCATAAAAGCACATATCTTATCCATCGGAGAACCGGCAAAGCTATTCAAACAGTCTTCCAACGAATCGAAACTTGTATATACATTGTAAAGTTTGCTGAAAAAAACATTCATCTCCGAATAGAAAACCATTCTGTAGAAACTTACTCGCTTATCTGCCGGAAAATCATCATTCCATTTCATTGACTTGACATATTCCAACGGAGATTTTCCCATCAAAGCATGCAATTCTTCCGCTTTTTTCAATATCTGTTTTCTGTTTCCAAAGCTAAGTAAAGCTGTCAACAGTCCACTAATTTCTATATCCTGTTTTTTCTCAAACCTATGAGGGAACTGAACCGGGTCAGCAGGGATAAAATTAGAATTATGAAACTCTGCAGCCCATGCAACAAGCTTTGATTTTACTTCCTCTGTCATTGCAATCTATTTTTTATACGTTTGTCAACAAATGTAATTTTCTTATTCAAAACGAAATTTACTACACCATAAACGAACAGACCAAGGAATTGTGAAACATACTCATTCAAACCTAAAACCTCAACCATAAGCAGCAACGCAAGGAACTGGGAACAATAGGCAAAAGCAAAGGCAACCAAAAATAACAACGACTGCCTCAAAAAAGAGCCTTTTCCAACAGCAAACACCCAATACTTGCTCCAAAAGAAATTATTTATTAATGCTGCAATATACCCGGCAACATTAGCCCACAAATAATTGAAGCATAAAATCTCCATCATTATCCAAACAACCAATGCAGTTATCAAAGCATTTAATGTTCCGATAATGACAAAACGTATGAGCTGAGATGAGTTTCTTTTATTTTTCAATTTCCCGGTAATTACAAAGACAAATATACAATAATTTTGTTTCTCTTAAACGATATAAAAAAAGGCTGTACTCTCGTACAACCTTTTTATATCCTAAGAATTTAATTCTTACTTCACTTTAGCAACGATTGCTTTGAAAGCTTCAGGATGGTTAACTGCTAAGTCAGCCAAAACCTTACGATTGATTTCGATACCTGCAGCGTGCAAAGCACCCATCAAACGAGAATAAGACATACCTTCCAAACGAGCTGCAGCATTGATACGCTGAATCCACAATGCACGGAAGTTACGTTTTTTGTTTCGACGGTCGCGGAATGCATAAGTTAAACCTTTTTCCCATGTATTTTTGGCTACTGTCCAAACGTTTTTACGAGCACCGTAATAACCACGGGTAAGTTTCAAAATGCGCTTTCTTTTTGCTCTTGAAGCAACATGATTTACTGATCTAGGCATAATTCTAATCTGTTTTGAATGTTAGCGCCATCACTTCAAACCGAAGGATGAACTTAATTTGCTAAAAATTCGGTTAATAAAAATCTTGTAAAAAACTCGCTAATTAAAAATTACTTCATGCAAAGCATTTTCTTTACATTGTTCACATCTACGTTTGCAACCAAACCAGTGTGAGTCAAATTTCTCTTCTGCTTTTTAGTCTTTTTTGTTAGAATGTGACTTTTAAAAGCGTGTTTTCTCTTGATTTTACCTGTTCCGGTAAGAGCGAATCTTTTTTTGGCACCGGAATTAGTCTTCATCTTAGGCATTTTCCAAATATATTTAATTAATTAAACTTTAGTTTATCCGAGGCTTTGCAGCCTCGGACATTTTTTCTCAGTCTTCTTTTTTCTCAGCTTCTTCCTTTGCAGGAGCTGCTGCAGGCTTTTTAGCAGATTTCGGAGCACCAGCCTTCTTTGGTGTAAGCATGATAATCATACGCTTTCCTTCCAACAAAGGCATCTGTTCAACTTTTCCGTAATCTTCCAAGTCATTTGCAAAACGAAGCAATAACACTTCTCCCTGTTCTTTAAACAAGATTGAACGTCCCTTGAAGAACACATAAGCTTTAACCTTTGCTCCTTCTTCCAAGAAACCTTTGGCATGCTTCAATTTAAAATCATAATCATGATCATCAGTCTGAGGTCCGAAACGAATCTCTTTCACTACAACCTTGACAGATTTAGCCTTCTGTTCTTTCAGACGTTTCTTCTGCTGATACAGGAACTTCTGATAATCAATCACTCTACAAACGGGAGGCGCAGCATTAGGTGAAATCTCAACCAAGTCCAAACCCTGTTCTTCGGCGATCTTCAGTGCCTGAGAAGTGGGATACACACCTTGCTCTACATTGTCACCGACTAATCGAACTTCACGAACGCGAATACGTTCGTTAATTCTGTACTGCTCTTTCGGATTGTCATTCTTCATCAAAAATGATTTCTTTCTCCTTTTTTAAGTTATTACTTGTTTTTATATGTCACTTTTTTACCAGCGGTTCATCATTTCATCAACCTCACTGTTCAAAAGCGCTGCAAAGTTAGCAATTTTCATTGAACCTTTATCACCTTCGCCCTGTTTTCTTACAGAAACTTCACCATTTTCTGCTTCTTTTTCACCTACAATAAGCATATATGGTACTCTTTTCATCTCATTGTCGCGAATTTTGCGTCCAATCTTCTCATTTCTGTCATCAACAAGAACACGGATATCGTGTTTCTTCAATTCTTTTGCTACACTCTTTGCATAGTCATTGAAGCGTTCGCTGATAGGCAAAATACATACCTGATCCGGAGTCAACCACAATGGGAACTTACCAGCAGTATGTTCAATCAACACAGCAACGAAACGTTCCATTGAACCGAACGGTGCACGGTGAATCATAACCGGACGATGTTTCTGGTTGTCCTCACCTGTATATTCAAGTTCGAAGCGCTCTGGCAAGTTATAGTCAACCTGGATTGTACCCAACTGCCAACGACGGCCGATAGCATCCTTAACCATGAAGTCAAGTTTAGGACCGTAGAATGCAGCTTCACCGTATTCAATCTTAGCAGGAAGACCTTTTTCCTGACAAGCTTCGATGATTGCTTGTTCTGCTTTTTCCCAGTTTTCTTCACTACCGATATATTTTTCACGGTTCACTTTGTCACGCAAAGAAATCTGAGCCTCGAAGTTTTCGAAATTCATTGATTTGAACACTACAGAAATAATATCCATAACATTCAAAAATTCTTCCTTAACCTGGTCTGCACGGCAGAAAATATGCGCATCATCCTGAGTAAAGCTTCTTACACGTGTCAATCCGTGCAACTCGCCACTCTGTTCGTAACGGCAAACTGTACCGAATTCAGCAAGACGCAAAGGAAGATCCTTGTATGAACGAGGAGAATTCTTGAAAATCATACAGTGATGAGGACAGTTCATCGGTTTCAAGAAATATTCTTCTCCTTCTTCCGGTGTATGGATTGGCTGGAATGAATCCTTACCATATTTAGCATAATGTCCGGAAGTTATATAAAGCAATTTGTTTCCAATTGGAGGACAAATCACTTCCTGATAATCATAACGTGCCTGAATTCTGCGCAAGAAATCCTGCAAACGCAAGCGAAGAGCAGTTCCTTTTGGCAACCACATTGGCAAACCTTTACCTACAGTATCAGAGAACATGAACAAATCAAGTTCCTTACCAATCTTTCTGTGGTCACGTTTCTTTGCTTCTTCAAGCATAGCCAAATACTCATCGAGCATTTTCTTCTTAGGGAATGTGATAGCATACAAACGAACAAGCTGTTTGCGCTTTTCATCACCACGCCAATATGCACCAGCAACACTAAGAACTTTTACGGCTTTGATATATGATGTGTTAGGAAGATGCGGACCACGGCAAAGGTCTGTAAATGCACCCTGCGTATAAGTGGTGATTGTTCCATCTTCCAACTCGTTGATCAATTCAACTTTGTATTCTTCGTTTCTTCCGCCAAACATAGCCAAAGCGTCAGCCTTGGTGATATCCTGACGTACGATAGCTTCTTTGCGGGCAACAAGCTCCATCATCTTTGCCTCGATGGTTGCAAAATCGCTATCTTTAATAACTCCTTCACCCGGATCTACATCATAGTAGAATCCATTTTCAATAGCCGGACCGATACCGAACTTGATTCCAGGGTACAACTCCTGCAAAGCTTCAGCCATCAGGTGGGCACTTGAATGCCAGAATGCGTGCTTGCCTTCTGGGTCTTCCCACTTGAACAGTTTTACACTTGCATCCTCGTTTATAGGACGAGTCAAATCCCAGATTTCACCGTTCACACTTGCAGCCAAGACATCCTGAGCCAATCGTGAGCTGATGCTTTCTGCAATCTGCATTGCAGTTGTTCCTTCAGCATATTCTCTTACGGAATTATCCGGAAATGTAATCTTAATCATATTCTGTTCACTAAAAATTTCTTTTATTCAGTTTGCAAAGTTAATATTTCTTTTTAAGGAAAGAAATTTTTGCTGACTAATATTCTTGAATTTTGACTTGTAATAAAATTTGAGTTATATTACCTTCTCAAATATATCCGACCCCATTACCGAATACGTCCGTATATATTTCTCCGTGGGGCAATATATATTCTTTCGCGGGGTCGGACCTACAAAAAATATCTTCAGAACTTTTTGAAAGCGCTTCTGCACATATTTCGGATTTTTTCCGATTACGAATCTTTCAGTCAGAAAAATAGTTCTCCCCCAAAAAGGATACTACCTTTTCAAAAAAAGCTCGTTATGTTTTTCCCAAAACATAGTTATGTTTTTTCTGAAACACTACGAGCTTTTTTCTCCCATATTTATTCCATCATCTATACAAATGATCAGCCTGTTGCTTAAGCTTGCTTATCAGCAGATAATTCATATCTGGATTTTCTTTAAGGAAAGCATCAACCTCACTCTTTGCTGCTTCCGAATGATGTCCGGACAAAAGAGCACGCAACCACGCTGTTGGGAAAAATATATCTCCCGTTTTCTGAACTTCAGGAAGAATATCCAATGCCGGTCTGATATATTTTACCGCTTCATTCTGGCGCAACGGATGATTAAGATATCTCAAAGCTAACGATGCCCACGGCTCAACACGCCTGTTCTCCGCTTTAAGCAATGAATTGAAGGCGCTGTCACGCACAGATTCCAACGGCGAAACAGCCGGAGATATAAACTCAAATTCCTGCAGACGGTCGGCATTCGAGAATCTTGCAGTCTGTGTCTTCATTATATTCTCATATTCATCAGGCATTCTCACTGAAAGTTCGTATGCCATATTCACATAATCGTTTTCAGACAAAGAACATCCGCGAGGAGCTTTCTGATTCTTCCATACATTATATATATATGTATTGGCATTCTTACTGCCGGACAGACTGACATACTTACGGAAAGCCTGCAAACGGAGTGACTTGTCCTGCTGATTCGTAATCTCACCCATCAATGCTTTCTCCACAATTTCAGAGTTCACAGGAAACAGAGTTTGAGCTTGCGACATATATCCCAATGCCATTGTATAAAGCAACTTGTTCTTTTCCTTCGGAATATATGAAAGCATGGATTTGATATAGTTCTCTGACGAGATGGATTTATTGATTACATTCTCAAACAATGTAATAAGAACAGAACCTTTCAGCACCTCAGAGCTTGCCGTATCCAAAACATTAAACAACGCGTCAGCTTCAGAATTGTCAATCAGGAAATATCCATACCCTATTCCGTCCGCATTAGGAATAACAACAGACTTCTCTCCTGCTTCAAAAGGTAAATCTACAATGATTTCTGATGTATCTGATGTCATGCAGACATTAAGCTCTGCTTCTTTGTCACCATTTTTCACGATATACTTAAGATTCTGTGGCCACAAACGTCCTTTTTCCTGCGGATCAGATTGTCTGACAACAAGCCGCGAATCTTCACAACGCGCCTGAATTGTAGGCATGCAGTTTTCCTTCACCCATATATGGCTCCACTGTTCAAGGTCTGAATCAGTATACTTATCCAAAATCGAAATCAGATTATCCCAAGTAGCATTGCCATAGGCATAAGTATTCAAATATTCCTGTATGCCTTTTCTGAAAGCATCATCACCAAGAAGCTGAACCAGCTTTTCCATCACAATAGGCGACTTGTTATATATAATATTACTATATATAAGGCCTGCATTCGACAAATTGTCCAATGGTTGTTGGATAGGCATAGCACCAGCAGTTCTGTCTTCCGAATATGAAGGCGGGAAATAGTCCTGGATGAAGTTCAGACGATGATTTATTGTCGGAAACATTGACTGAACCATTTTCGAAGCGAAATAGTTGGCAAAAACTTCCTTAGTCCATACATCGTCAAACCAAGCCATTGTTACGAAATCACCAAACCACATATGCGCTGTTTCATGTGCTATCAAAGAGCTGCGGGCAAGTTCTTCGTTCAACGTAGGATTTTCATTCAGAAAGATAGTTCGGTCTGCATATAATGTTGCTCCTGTATGTTCCATTCCACCATATTGGAAACCCGGAAGAACGATAAGATCATATTTACTGAAAGGATAATTTATACCGGTATAATTTTCCATCCATTCCAAAGCATCAAAAACCTGTGAAGCAATAACCGGTGTTTGAGAAACTTTTTCAGGATTATTTTCCCTATGATACAGGCTTATCGAACGATTTCCACGTGTAAACGTCTCATACTTAAGTTTTCCTGCAACGAATGAGAATAAGTAAGTGCTCAATGGCTCTGTCTCGCCAAACGACAAAAGTTTTCTTCCTGGTCTAGACAGTGTATCCAATGAAGAAACTGCGGAATTAGAAACAGCATTCCAACTGATAGGAATATCCAGAGATAATGAGTATTTAGCCTTGATATCAGGTTGGTCGAAACACGGAAAAAGCGTTCTTGCTCTGTCCGGCACAAGCAATGTGTAAAGGAATTCATCCCTGCGATTCAAAGACTGGTCGTTGGCTTTGAATGTTATCACAGCCTCATTCGTTCCGGCATGTGTAACTGATTTATTGCCTAAAGAAACGATATGCTCATTAACAACACCAAACTTAATTGGCGATTCATTTACCACAACCGACTCAATCTGAGAAGAATCAGCACGGAAGTCAATCATCAATGGCTCAGGCTTATCCTGAATCCATCTTAGTTTGGCTACTCCGACGACAGGTTCTTCCTTACTTTCAGGAATTCTGAAAGACAAATCATACTTTACTTCCAGAAAGTGTGTTTTTCTGAACTCTGCAAGTTCCTTGCTTACTCCCGGCTCTGTAATGTATATATTATGCTCTTTCAAATTCGAACAGGAGGATGAAACAAATAAGGCAAATGTGCCCAGTGCAACAAACAAACCTTTCATACTTCTTTCAGATATTCAGCAATACTCATAAAATTCCTTTCCAACAAATACATCTGTCTAGCCATAAAAGAGAAGAATTCGCCCCAATCCGAGCGACGGTGGAAATCTATACCTTCTTTCTTAGTATATATACGCGCCACCTGATTCCCGGTTTCTCTGGTATAACAAATATCCCAAATCAAACCTTCAGGAAAATCTTTCTCTAAAACTTCTTTATACCAAGTAAGTTTTTCAAAAGCCTCTAGTCTTTCATCTTCCTGACGGTGATTAACTTCAAGTATTACGTAAGCTCCGTTTCTGTTGACGTCGAACTTCAGCTCCATCCCTTTTACCTTGGTATTATATAAAACCCACATTTTGCGACGGCGGCGCAAATATGGCTGAACTTCACAATAAGCGGCAAAGCTTTCCCAAAACTCTACTTTAAGTTTCTTTAGCTCGTCTTTACTATACATATTTATATATTATGGATTAATCTATTATTTAAGTTTCGCAAGTTGCTCAACTTAAAAGTTGACAAGGTTAAAACACTTATAACCACAAATATTATTATCTAAAAACTTTTATCAACTCGCCTTCTTGTCAACTCGTCAACTTATTATTACAAGTTTAACCTCTCAAACCCAAGTCAATTATCAAATAGCAGGATATTACTACTTAAAAACATCCTTGTCCTTCATGTAAACTATCTCTCCAAAAGAAGATAGTCTTTCCATATCTATTTTCTTTCGGTTACCAACTATGGCATAGTTAACCGGACGTCCTTTGAGGTGACGTTTGTAAAAGTTGAATATATCAGACAATGAAAAACTGTCAATTGCTTCCATCATGAGCTTGTTCGGATCTTCCTCAAAACCTTCTTTGTTATAAAATGCCCAGCGGAGAGAAACATCTCTGAACGAAGGAAACATACTGTTAACTTCATTACGAATTGACTGCTTGATGGCATCCAGCTTGTCCGGATACAAAGGCATATCATCTATCAAAGCTTGCAAAACAGACATTGCATCAATAGTTTTGTCGCATTGCGTTGACAAAAAGCCAAGCATAAATCCCGGTTGCTCAATATGTTGTCTGGACGGAAGCTGGAAACGTCCGGAAACTCTATAAGCCAATGATCTGAACTCTCTTATCTCCTGAAACAACACCGAATTCATATTTCCGCCAAAATATTCAGTAAACATATTGGCGATGAAACGCTCACGCTGCTCGGGCAATGTCTCACCACAAACAAAACTTCCGATAATACTTTGGCTTATATCAGATTTGTCGTAGAAAAAGACCTGAGGTTTCTTATATGATTTCAGTTTTCTTAAACAAGGAGATATTGATTTGTTAACGATATCACCCAATGGCAAATGACGAAGCAAAAGATCTTCAACCTCTTCCCTGCTTCTGTTTCCGCAATAATGAATATCGCAGGCATAAGTCATGACATTATGCAGAAGAGAAACCAAATCTTCTCCTTTCATCTTCTTCACTTCAGACACGGATGGTTTATTCAGATAAATGGATTTCTCTCCATAAATCATTTTTTCCAGCAAGGCACGTGCCATACTGTCTGCCGATTGCTTGAAAGACTTGTCCACAACCCTTATTTCGTCCACAAGATGCCTTAGTTTCTTATCGTTAGGCTTAGCCTGCTTCAGGAAAGAAGAAACAAGAAGCAATGTTTCCGAAAAATTATTGTCGAATCCGGTTATACGCACAACAAAACTCCTTTCGTTTGCTTCGAAAGTCATAATACTTCCCAAAGACTGCAAACGGCTTCGGAATTCTGCAAACGAAAGTTCTGTGGTTCCGAGATGTTGCAAATAATTTGCCATCAGCTTCAATCTTGGTTCAGAAATTGAGCCGATAGAAAACAGCAAATCAAGGGAAAAAATCTCATTGACCGGATTCTCCGTAACATATAATTTCACATAAGGAGTCAGGTCCTTTATTTGCATACCGCAAGTCTGAGCTGTAAGGAAATGCGGGCTCAATTCTTCAACCGGCAATTTTTCCAATTCCTTAGCATAAGCCGAAGATTCATTCTGATGCTTCGGAACAATAGGCGCATAATCAGGCTTTGATAAATCATCCTTCGGATATTGCCCGGTTTTCTTCAACACATGCAAATAATCTTCCGTAAAATAGCGACAAGCAGCATTCACAATATCTTCTTTTGTTAATGCGTCAATTCTCTCTATCTCACAAAGATATTCGTTCCAGGTTTTTCCTTGGGAAAATATATTCATCATAACTCTCGCTCTTGAAGAAATATCTTCCAGAGCAGAAGTATAATTTCTTTTCTGTTCCAGCTTAAGGCTCTGGAAGAACTCGTCAGAAAATTCTCCTTTCTTCAGTTTCTCAATCTCATTCCAGACCTTTTTTTCTGCAGAAGAATATGATTGAAAAAGCATTCGGGGCATAACTACAATTGCCAGAATACCTGCATCATTCATCTGCTCATTGATAACAGTTGCGGCAAGAACTTTATGATCCACTACGAGCCTATCAAGGAAACCAGTTCCATTACTGTTGTTCAACAAAGATGATATAATCTTCAGAGCCACTTCGTCCGGATGATTAGCAGGAACGCCTCTGAAACCAAGAACCATTATCTTAACAAATGGAACTGGTACTTTCAGAAAGAAAGTCTCGCGACCTTTGAATTCCGGAAGCGGATAGGTAATTCTGGATATTGGCTCACCTTTTGGTATTCTTGAAAAAGCCTTTTCAATCATAGGAAGAGCCTGTTCCGTTTTAAAATCACCACACAGGATAAGTCCCATATTTGGACCAACGTAGTATTTCTCAAAAAAACGGCGCATTTCCGACAATCTCGGATTCTTCAAATTTTCAGTACTGCCAATTATAGGATAAGCATAAGGATGATCTTTGAAATACCTTTCCTTCAATCTCTCCATTGAAAGACCACCAATATAATCTCCGTACATGTTCTTTTCCTCATAAACCGTCTCAAGTTCACTCTGGAACATTCTGAAGACAGGATTCAGAAATCTCTCACTGTTAATCTCAAGCCATTGCATAAGATACTGAGGTGAAAAAACATTATAATACGAGGTGAAATCGATTGAAGTTTCAGCATTCAGTTTTGTTCCACCATATTTTGATATTAGCCGATCAAATTCATTCGGTATTACAAAATCAGCGGCTTTGACACTGAGCTTATTTATTTCTTGCTGAATCTGAGCACGCTGCTGTTCGTCTGTTGCAACAGCTAATTCATCGTATTTCTCAGCAATTTTATCAAGATAGACTTTTTCCGACTCATAGTCAACAGTCCCAATCTTATCTGTTCCCTTAAACATTATATGCTCAAAATAATGAGCAATTCCTGTATTAGGACAATCCTTAGCTCCGGCTTTGACCACAACGGCACCAAACACTTTTGGCTGATGATGATCTTCATTCAGCCAAACAGTCAAACCATTACTTAGTGTAAAAGTCTTACATTTTATTTTCTGTGCCAAAGCCTTCATTTTTTCAGTTGTTAAATTACAAATGTATGCATAAATAATGATATAAGGAAATTATACTCGAATTGTTATTCTTGATAAAGTTAAATATAAAACATTATAAAACACAAAAAAAGCTGTCTCAATTCTATTTTGAGACAGCTTTCTGTTGAGTTATATATTACTTATATGGATTATTTCTTGAAATAACGGTTGAACAAACCTTCGAAACCTTTACCATGACGAGCTTCATCTTTAGCCATTTCATGAACTGTATCGTGGATAGCATCAAGATTCAACTGTTTAGCTCTAGTAGCAATACGTTTCTTATCAGCGCAAGCACCGCTTTCTGCGTTCATTCTCTTTTCCAAGTTAGTCTTAGTATCCCAAACTACATCACCTAGCAATTCAGCGAACTTAGCAGCGTGTTCAGCTTCTTCCCATGCATAGCGTTTGAAAGCTTCTGCAACTTCAGGATAACCTTCACGATCTGCCTGACGGCTCATTGCCAAGTACATACCAACCTCTGTACATTCACCAATGAAGTGAGCGTTCAAATCCTTAATCATTTCTTCATCGCAACCTTTTGCTACACCGATAACGTGTTCGTCAGCAAAAGTCAAAGCGCCTTCTGTTTCAACTAATTCTTTGAACTTTTCTTTAGGCTGCTTACACTGTGGGCAGAAATCTGGAGCTTCATTACCTTCATGAACGTAACCGCATACTGTGCAAATCCATTTCTTTGTCATAACTTTATAATTTTAATATTGGTTTAAACTGTATTTTTCTAATCGCATTACAAAGATGAGAAAGTTTAAGAATATAAGCAAGATTATGCCGATTGAATAAATCAATCATATGATTGATAAAAACTATAATAAGCATTAATCTATTGATATAAATACATATACAGACAACATGATATTTAACATGACAAATTTAATAAGGGTAGTTTGGGAAATAATAGTATTATCTAATATTGCATTATTATTAAAATAAATCTTCCATTTAATAAAATCTCTATATACAACATAATAAAACACGAGGCCGGAGCCGCATTCTGCGACATCAGCCTCGTGTAAAATTTGATTATGTCACATATTCTATTTTAACCTTATCTTAATCTTTCCAAAGAACGAACCAAAGCCTCATCTGCACCAATATTTCTTATGGCAAGATAATCCAAGACTATACTTATGAAAGGAAATGTCAAGGCTATTTTACCTGTAACAGAAAGCTCATCACCTAATTCTCCTTTAATAGAGAACAACAAAAAAGCATAGAAACCATAAAATCCCAACATCAATAATGCATTAAACACACACAATCGAATTTGAAGGATTCTTTTTCTAAACAAAAATATTGTAACCAAAGCAACGATGGCAATAACAGCTGTAAGAGCAAACAAACCCCATGCAGGATAAAGCAATTCCGGTTGCTCAACTAAATAAGTAGAAATACCAGATGCATCAAAAGTATAAAAATTATCTCCTAATTGTAATGCGGACAATGGCAAGAACAAAGTAGCTGTCATAAGAACTACAATCAACAATAAATAAACAGTCTGTATTCTCTGTAGCATAATGAAATTATTTTAGGTTATTCATACAAAACAAAAAAGTGAGCAACCAGTACTGATAATAATATAGTCCGAACGAACATTGAAATTATCATCTCTGATTGCTCACTTTACAATTAAACCTGAAACTATTGTTATTAAAAACAATGTCTTTCAAGTTTTAAATATTATTCTTTTCCTTAGACGGATTTCTATAATAAATTTTTCCTTCCTGATATTCCTGAGCTGCAATCAACACTGGTTTAGGAAGCTTCTCGTAATAGCGAGAAATTTCAATCTGTTCTCTGTTTTCAAAAACCTCTTCCAGATTATCATTATAAGAGGCGAACTCTTGGAGTTTCTTTTCCAGATCCTGTTTCATTTCAACACTAATCTGATTAGCCCGCTTTGCAATGATCGCTACTGTTTCATATACATTACCTGTGTCTTCGCATAAGCTCATCATATCACGAGTAATCGTATTTGAAGGAGCGTTTGTTTTTCTGTAATCCATACTGTTGTAATATTGAAAATTTAATATGTATCAGTTATTCGTTTACTTGCATAATCATAATACTTCTGAATATCTTTCAAGTATTTTCCTTCCGGATATTCATTAGTATAATTATAGTATTCATCAACAACATCTCTGTATCGTCCTTGCAATTTTTCATCCACACTGACTAATGCCAACTCATATTTTGCTTTAGCAATAAGATACATAAATTCTTCTCTGTACTTGGAATACGGATAATTTTTTAAAGCATTCTGAGCTGTAATAACTGCAGAAAGGTAATTATTACCCATATAAGTTCCAAGATTGAAATAGAGTTTAGTAGCCATCAGTTCCTTCAAAGCAAGTTTTTCCTGAAGTTCAAACATTATCTGCTGTGCTTCTTTTGCTCTTTCACTCTGTGGATAATATTCCAAATAAAGCTGCAACTGCTCTATTGCCTTATATGTCTGAGACTGATCTAACTGAGGCTCTGGAGAATCCAAATACAAGCCATATCCCGAATAAAATCTTGACAATTCTGTAAACTCACCTTTTGGATAAGTCTTGTAATACGTCTCAAAATATTCAGCAGCTGTCTGGTAGTCCTTCTGTCCGTAATAACTTTGAGCCAACAGATAAAGAGACTCTTCCGCATGAGCTGTTCCCTTAAAGATTGTCACCAACTCATCCAGCAATGTTGCAGATTTTGAATACTGCTTCGCATTGAAATATTTCTTTGCATATGAATATTTCAATTCATAATCTGTGCTTTTTAATATATTGTTATATTCTCCACATGAAGTGAACAATACAGCACTCATCAACCATAAAATAACAATCTTCTTCATTCAACGTATATTTAGCGTGCAAAGATAATATTTCCTATTGAATAAACGAAATGAAATGCATAATGTTTTACAACTTATACAGTTCACTGGCAGCAATCAGCTCCAATTTATTTTCTTTTAATACTTCAGCACAGCGTTCCACATTATCCGGACGGATAATTACATTTGCAGCTTCTCCCTGTGAAAAAGCATACATATATTCCACGAAAATTCCAGCTTGAGTTATGACTTCCATAGCTTTAGCTAATGCTCCTGGTTGGTTTGGGCAATGAAGACATACGACGTCAGCAATACTCACAGCATATGTATGTTCACGCAATACCTGAATTGCTTTATCAGTATCAGAAACTATAAGACGTAATATTCCAAAATCTGAATTTTCAGATACAGTAAAAGCTGTCATATTAATTCCAGCATTTCCCAGGATTTTAGCTACTTCTGTAAAACGTCCGCGTTTATTCTCCAAAAATATAGATAATTGCTTGATTAACATAAACACCTCCAGTTTTATTAATTAAACTAATTTTCTGTTATCAATCACATGCTTAGCCTTGCCCATACTTCTTTCAATTGTACAAGGTTCAACAATCTTAATATCCGGTTGCAAGCCAATAACACTTTGTATTCTGTTTGCAATTTTCTTTTTCAAAGCCAAAAGCTTATTCATCTCGTCTGTGTAATATTCCGGACGAACTTCAACCTGAATCTGGAAAGTATCTGTATTATTGACACGGTCAACAACAATAAGATACTGAGCTTCGAATTCCGGCATTTCCAAAATTACTGATTCTACCTGAGACGGGAAAACATTTACGCCACGAATAATAAGCATATCGTCACTTCTTCCCATAATTCTACCCATTCTTACGGCTGTACGTCCACAATCACATTTTTCATAATTCAAAGTCGTCAAGTCACGAGTTCTGTACCTAATCATTGGCATACCTTCTTTGGTAAGAGTTGTCAGAACAAGTTCACCTTGTTGTCCAGGTTCTACAGGCTGTAATGTAACTGGATCAACAATTTCCGGGAAAAAGTGGTCTTCCCACAAATGTGTTCCGTTCTGGCACTCACATTCTCCACCAACACCAGGACCGCATATTTCTGTCAAACCATAAATATCATATGCCTTTATATTTAACTTCTCTTCAAGTTCCTTACGCATATTTTCAGTCCATGGTTCAGCCCCAAATACTCCAATACGAAGCTGAAACTCGTCCAAAGACACTCCTGATTTCCTTATTGTTTCAGCAAGATACAACGCATAAGAAGGAGTACAAGCCAAACCTTTTGCTCCAAAATCATGCATCAATTGTATTTGTTTCTGAGTATTACCGCTACTCATCGGTATAACTGTTCCACCAATATTCTCCACACCGCCATGCAGCCCAAGTCCACCGGTAAACAAGCCATAACCATAAGAAACCTGTACTGCATCATTTTTACTGAAACCGTATGCTGTCAAACAACGTGAAACGACTTCCGCCCATATTGACAAGTCCTTACGCGTATAACCTACAACTATAGGTTTACCAGTTGTTCCTGAAGAAGCATGTAGGCGAACTATCTCTGACATCGGAACAGCCATCAATCCAAATGGATAATTATCCCTCAAGTCTTGTTTTACGGTAAAAGGAAGCTTGACTATATCATCTATAGTCTGTATATCATTAGGAGTCAAACCCAATTCCTGCATTTTCTTTCTGTAAAAAGAGGAATTATGATAAACATGTTCAACTACCCGTCTCAATCTTATACCTTGCAATTTCCGCATATCCTCGCGGTTCATGCACTCAATTGTTTCATTCCAAATCATGGTCTAAATTTATTAGTTAGATTAACATTTCTGTACAAAGAAACAACTTTTTCATTAATTTTGCACGCTGAAAATAATAATTTTTCCATTATGCAGCGTAATCTTCTTTCACTTTACATAATTAAGCTATCAAAATGGTTCACATTGGTAATGCCTATAATAGTTTTGTTCTATGAAGAGCACAAATTGGGGCTACAAGATGTTTTCATCCTGAAAAGTATTTATTCAGTTGCTGCTGTAGCTTTAGAAATACCTTCAGGATATATAGCGGATGTTTGGGGAAGAAGAAAAACTCTCATACTAGGCTGTATATTGTTTTTCCTCGGATATCTTTGTTATTCTTTCACATCAACATTTCATGCTTTTGTAGTTGCTGAGCTTTTACTCGGTATAGGCCAAACAATGGTAAACGGAGCAGACTCAGCCTTGCTCTACGACACAACAGCGCACTACAACAAAGAAAATATGTATCTCAGATATGAAGGAAGAATCACCATGATAGGGAATTTTGCTGAAGCCATAGCCGGAATTTTCGGAGGTTTGCTTGCCGCATATTCTTTAAGATATCCGTTTTACGCCCAATCATTAATTGCGTTCTCTGGTATTCCTGCAGCATTTGCTCTAAGAGAATTTACATCACAGGGCAAGATTCAAAATCCGGCTCATGAGATAATACGTATTGTCAAATACTCATTGATTACAAACAAAAAATTATGTTATAATATAATGTATTCCGGCATTATCGGTGCCGCTACTCTTATGATGGCGTGGTTCGTTCAGCCTGTATTAATCCATTTGAATACGCCGACTGAGTGGTTTGGCGTTATATGGACTATACTTAACCTTACTGTAGGTGTAGCAGCATTATATTCCGATAGAGTGGAAAAATATTTTGGTATGAACAAAATGAACACATTAATTCTTCTGACAATAGCTGGAGGATATATTGCCCTTGCCTACAACCTAACGTATGCAGGACTTGCGGTCTTGTTCGTATTCTATATTTTCAGAGGTTTCGCCACTCCTATACTTAAAGGCTACATCAATCAGATGACATTTTCAGAAATGAGGGCAACAGTCCTTTCCATAAGAAATTTCATCATTCGTCTTATGTTTGCAATAACAGCGCCGTTTGTAGGTTGGCTGAATGATGTTTATTCTCTAAAAACAGCGCTGTTAGTAACTGCCGTGATGATTCTTGTTCCCGGAGCTATCTTTGTATGGTTACATTATTCTCCTTGCTCCACAAACACTAACCGTCCTGTATCATAACCGCGTGACTTGAGCTTCGCCAACAGTTCTTCTTTCAATTTATCATCCATAAATTTTTCACGGCTCATTATCCATAGATATTTATCAGAACTGCTGCCGATAAGCATATATTGATAGTCGTCATCTACTTCCATAACATAATAATCAGAATAAAACCACAGGAAAAAAGATACCTTAAGCTTTCCAGGATCTGATGGATCAGGCTGTTTTGCTTTTCCCTTGATTTCTTTCTTCTCACCATCTTTAATTCCTTGATTGAATACTTCAATTTTTCCATTATCAAGTAAAGTGTAGGTTGCAGACACATGAGTCATACCCTTCTCAAACCTATGTTCATAGCGTGCAATTTCATACCATTTACCAACAAATCTGTTAAGGTCAAATACTTTTACTGTACTATTGTCTATCATAGATTCTTTTTTATTTTCAGAAAAACTACAACTTGAAAAGCCTAAAATTGAGCATAATATTAATAATACTTTTTTCATAACATAATTTATTTAGTTAACAACTATATTACAGACAATAATTTAAGAATTCAAATCTATATAAATTATACCTATATAACAAAGAGATTTTGATTTTTGATAAAAAACATAAAGGGCTCAAATCCTATTAATAAAGATTCGAGCCCTACATAAATAAATCATAAGAAATATTTACAATTAATTCCAGCCATTTTCTACAATCATCTGAGGATTTTCATCTATTTCAGTGATAGGAATTGGGAATTTTTTATACTTAGGATTAGTTCCCTCTGGTAATTCAGACATCATATCCATCTTACCAAGTCGATCCCAACGAATGAGGTCAAACCAATATTGCTGCTCACCATATAATTCAATATATCTTTCACGTTTCAAAATTTCAAAAGCATTTGCAGAAGTAATATTATTATATTTCTCTGCACCAACTCTCTCTCGTACTTCATTGATTTCTTTCAATGCTTTGTCATACTGGTTCAACGCAATATATGCTTCAGCCAACATAAGCTTTACATCTGCAAGGCGTAATAATACAGAAGAAATATCACCATTATCCATTATCATATGTTCTTCTGTTTCATAACTGCAATATTTTTTCCATTGGAAACCTGAGGCAAGAGTTCCGTTATATGGTATATACGGGAAAGCTCCTCCTGCAAAATCTTCATCACCCAGAACTCCATCACCATAAAATATCATCTTTCCGCGCGGATCTATATAATCCGATTTTCCATTGATGGAATATTTGAATTTGGCAACAGAAGCATCCGGTACATAAACATTATGCCAATCATTAAATCCATACTCCAAATGTCTCGCTGTGTTTGTAGACTTTCCTCCCCAAGATTCTTTTCCACCAAAAACATATTCAGGGCTTCCTTCTCCTCTACCCCAGTTTTTATGCAGAACCTGTAAAATAATCTCTTGATTTGTATGATTTCCACGGTCGAATAAACTACAGTAATCAGAGGACAAAGTTACACCGGAGACTTGAGAAAGAATATCAACAGCTTCCTCATTCTTACCAAGCGTCAGATAATGCTTACCCAAAAGAGTTCTTGCTGCATTCTTGGTAATACGCCCAAGATTATATTCATCCCATTCTTCTGGCAAATATTTTATGGCTTCCTTAAGAGCAGCTTCTATTTTCGGTTGTATTTCAGAATATGCCATACGTGGCTTAGCCGGTTCTTCCTTGATTGAAAGCCATGACTCATGATAAGGAACATCGCCAAACAGCTCAGTAAGATTGTAATATGCCCATGCATGGAAGAAATAAGCCTCACCAATAAAATAAGACTGAGCAGTTTTTTCCTCTTCAGACTTGGTTTCCCAAGCTGATACTTTTTCCAATGCCACAAGTGCTCTCATATTCATTCTGTAAAGGCCCTCCCACAATGTTCGTACTTCATTGTTGTCTTGTTGGAAAACAAACATACCGAACTGCGCAAGTCCTGACAATTTCTCAGTTTTTGCTGCCTGGTTTGACATCAGATCAAACATATAATACCACTCACGGGAATAGAATGGAGCCATTGTAAACACTGAATAGCATGAAAGAACTGCTTCCTGACATTCTTTTTGTGTTTTATAATATGTATCCTCATTATATTCAGCCGGATTCTTAAGATCCAACACGCTCTCGCTGCATCCGGTTGATAATAAAGCTGAGCCTAAAATGGCTGCATATACTATATTTTTCATTATAATAATCAGAATTTAATGTTATTAATCTATTATCTCACTTCTTGTTACAATTACAAAAGGTATTCAAGAACATTTATACATAAAATATTATTTAGAATGTAGCCTGAACACCCAAAAGGAATGTACGAGGTATAGGTAACATATTACTCTTTGTTACAATACCTCTTTCCAGATTATAGCTATCAGCATTCCAGCTGCTTGGAGAACTGATTTCTGGATCATAACCATCATATTTTGTAATAGTGAACAAGTTCTGAGCTGTCACATAAAAGCGAAGCTTATCAATCACTTCGTTTGATTTAAACGGTACTGTGTAACCTATAGTAAAATTCTTAAGACGAAGATAACTTCCATCCTTTATATAACGGTCCGAAACTCGCAAGTTGTTGTTAGGGTCAGAAATAACAGCTCTTGGAATATCTGTTACGTCTCCTTCTTCCTGCCAGCGGTCAAGAATATCAGCAGACTGATTGAACAAACGACGCATACCTTGTCTTTCATATATTCCAGCAAAATCAAAAATCTTGTTTCCTGCTACACCTGTAAATCCAAGTTGCATATCGAAATTCTTGTAGTTTGCGTTAATATTCAAACCGTAGTTCCATTTCGGTGCTGGATTACCTATGAATGTTCTATCGTTGTCATCAATCTTTCCATCAGGACCAGTTGGATTACCGTTTTCATCAGCTGGACCAGCTATATCCTTGAATGCTATATCACCAGCTGCAGCATTTTGTCCGTATTTTTCATTATAAGCATTAGCCTCTGCTGTTGTAGACAAAACTTTGTCAACCTGATAGCCATAGAACTCCCCAATAGAATGACCAACTTCCGTACGAGTCAGATAACCAATTGTCTGGCTTGCCATTGATATAGGTTCACCTGCTCCCAATGAAAGAACCTTATTATCATTGAAACCTACAACTGCTGATGCCGAGAATCCGAAATCACCAATCTGTTTGTTATAACCGATAGAGAAATCAAAACCTTTGTTTTCAACCTCTGCCGCATTCTGATAAGGTGACTGGTCGATACCTGAAGAACCAGGAATTGGAACTTTTACCAAAATACCGTCTGTCTGTCTTGTATAAACATCCAAAGAAGCAGTAAGTGCATTATTAAAGAAACCAGCATCAACACCTAAATTATATGAAGTTGTTGTTTCCCAACGAATATCCGTAGCAGGCAAGCCATTGATTGTAACTCCAAAGGCTTGTCCCTGATTAACACCTATAGCTGATACGATATTATTTCCAGAACCAGAATACAGATTTGCAAGATAAGCATAGCTTGCAATACGGTCGTTACCAGAGCGACCAACACTCAAACGAAGTTTCAACTGAGACAAATCATCGAATGACTGCATAAAGTTTTCTTCATCAATTTTCCAAGCCAAAGCTAAAGAAGGGAAACGACCCCATCGGTTTGATGGAGAGAAATTAGGAGAAGCATCCTGGCGATAATTGAATGTCAGCAAATATTTATCCATCAAAGAATAATTAATACGGCCATAGTATGACAAATAAGCACTATGCCATGTATTATTTCCTGAAACTGTATATTTTGGAGTTTTGTTAACAAGCAATACTTCCATATTCTCCCAATCCATTTCCTCAGAAGCAGAACCAGCGATTGTTGCTGAACGACCATTGTTATATTTACTTGAAGAAAAAGAATTACCAATCATTGCATTAATTGAATGAACACCAAACTCCTTAGTAAAATTCAAATAGTTCTCAATCATTGCACTCTGGCTATACGAATAAGAATCATTTATACTTGCTTTATTGATAATATCTCCGTTCTCAGAATATTCATTATAAGTCAAATCATTGCTTGAAGAGTTTGTATACTGAGCCTGAGTACGCCATTTAAACATATCAAGGAATGATACTTCCAAATAAACCTGTTCACGAATGAAAGTACTTTTCTTATTTGAATGATTCCTGTTCAACATTGTAATCGGGTTGAATGAGTCGTTTCCACCATCCAAAACAGAAGATGTTTTTGAATAACCCCAACTGTTTTCAGCATCTTCCACAGGCATATAAGGAGCATAGTTCATAACAGCTGTAAAGTCCGGAGTAACGCCATCTGTATCAGTTCTCCTGACTGTCAAGTTCTGGCCGACCTTCACATACTTATGAATAGTAAATTCGTTGTTTGCAAGAATATTAAGACGTTTATAATTGTAACCTTCAGTGATAGCATCCTGATCTGTATATGAACCGGAAACACTGTATACAGCATTATCACTACCGCCACTAATATTCATATGATATTCCTGCTGCAAAGCCAAACGGAATATTTCGTCCTGCATATTATTTCTGTCTGTACGAGCCCAAGCTTCATCATATCCCAAACCTCCTTCAGATGTTGGAACGAAACGCTTAGCATCTTTGAAGAAGTTCGGATTCATTTCCAATGCCAAGTCAATATACTGACTAGCATTAAGCATATCTATTTTCTTTGCTGCCTGAGCAACGCCAACGTAAGCATTCAAATTAACAGTAGCCTTACCAGAACGTCCTTTCTTTGTTGTTACAAGAACTACACCATTTGCAGCACGAGCACCATAGATAGCAGTAGATGATGCGTCCTTAAGAATTTCTATACTTTCAATGTCATACTGGCTAACGGAGTTGATATCACCAGGCATACCATCAATAATATATAGAGGGTCAGAGTTATACAAAGTACCAACACCGCGGATCTTGATAGAAGTTCCTGAACCAGGAAGACCACTGTTGTTGATTACTTCCACACCAGCAACACGTCCCTGAATCATCTGCTCAACATTTGACACTGCCAAATCGCCCATATCTTTACGGCGAACAGAAGATACTGCACCTGTAAGGTCTTTTTTCTTAACTGCACCATAACCTACAACAACAATCTCTTCCAAAGATTGAGTGTCATCTTTAAGTAGAACTTTCATTCCTTCTTCTGCAGGTAATGTTTGTTCAATGTACCCGATGTAGGAAAACAAAAGCTGAGCGTTGTCAGCAACACTAATTGAGAATTTACCGTCCATATCGGTAACTGTTCCATTGGTTGTTCCCTTTTCCACAATATTTACACCAATCAGCGGCATATTGTCCGAAGCTGAAACCACCACTCCATTTACAGTTTTCTGAGCAAAACTGATAAAAACATTAAGGAGTAACAAAGTTGTTAGCCATCCTTTCCTAAATAAGAAGTCTAATCTTCCTCTTTTCATGTGCATAGGATTTAAGATTTACATTAATATGTTTACAAATACCACATTCTAAAAACTATGTTAAAAACAGGTAATATTTGTAACACAAATGTATCTATATCCCTATGCTTCAAATATAAAATTCAGTGTATTCTCTTTATATTTTACTTTCTAAATGTTGTTTTCGAACCAAAAAACCATCAAAAATGAACCATTTAAATTAAAAAAAGGAAGTCTTAGTTAAAAAGACATTATTTACACATAAAATTCATTGGCTACATATAAATCTTATACATATAATAGACTATCTATGATTAACAAATTCTTTAGGTGTCATACCATAATATTCTCTGAAAGCCTGACTAAAATAAGACGGAGAAGAAAAACCAGTCATAAAAGCAATTTCTGAAATAGAAAGTGTTTTTTTCTTCAAAAGGATTGCCGCCTTTCTCAAACGAACCTGTTTAATATATGAAGCAGGAGACTCGCCTGTAAGTTCTTTTACTTTTCTATTAAGATGAGTTCTGCTTAACGACATTTCTTTGCAAAGTGTCTCAACCGAAAATTCTGAATCATCAATATGTTCTTGTATTAGCTTATTTATATTATCCAAAATAACCTTATCCATAACAGAAGGCTCATTATCCAAGTCTTCTTCTTTATTATCATCAGATTCAGCAATTGCCTGTTGCCGACTTTGAGCTTTTGACTGCAACAAACGATTTACCACAGCTCGCAGGTAATCCAAATCAAAAGGTTTCGTAACGTATGCATCTGCACCAACCTGAAGACCTTCAACCTGCTGATTCATTGAAGAACAAGCAGTAAGTAGAACTATTGGTATCAACTGGGTACTTTCATTATTCCGTATTTTCTTACAAAACTCTTTTCCATCCATTTCCGGCATAAGAATATCACTTATTATAATATCAGGATTAAACTCAAGAGTTTTATATAAAGCATCCTTTCCGTTCTCTGCCTCAATAATATTATAATCATCCGAAAACTCTTCTCTTAACAATAGTCGTATATCAGGATTATCCTCTACAACAAGCATTTTAACCTTTGAATCTTTACGGTTACGTTTCTTTGATTCTTTTGAGAATGATTTAATACTTAAGTTCAAAACAGGAGCTGTTGAGAACTCTGCATCAATTTCATTACTCCTTGTAAGTTCTTCCTGTGTATAAGAATCCTTGTTAATCGGTATAGTCAATTCAAACAAATTTCCTTCTTTTTCATCAGTTTGGGTATTTATTTTTCCATGATGAAGCATCACAATTTTATTTGTTAAATGAAGTAACAATGTAGATTTTATTGTCAGGTCTTCATTTACTTTATCCACACTAAAATATTTTTCATACATCAACTTCTGCGAATATTCAGAAATTGCCGTACCTGTATCTTTAATCTTAATCTTTAATTCAGATTTGTCTACACATGACATTTCAATATTTACACTTCCCCTTTCTGTCCTGCTAATTGCTGAAGAAATAAGATTAAAAAGTATCTTCGACAATATCTCACTATCAGCATAACCTATAATTGTTTCCGGAGTAGATTGAAATCTAAAATCCAACTCTCTTTCCTCTGCAAGAATATCAAATGAATCTTTCAGCTTTGAAATTAATCGCGTTAAATTCATTTCTTCAACATAGATATGTTTTTTTCTGCACTCCAGATAATACAAATCCTTTATCTGGTTTATCAGTTGCAACAATTCATTGGAATGCTTGAACATAATATTATATGTAGGCAAAAGCGAAGGATTGTCTCCCTTAGCAATGAGTTTTGCCAATGGCGTCATTATCATTGTCAAAGGTGTCCTAATTTCATACGAAAGGTCCGAGAAAAATTTCAGTTTTTCTTTCTGCATTCTGTCAAACTGAGCAGCTTTCCATTTTTTATTAAAGAAATAAAAAGCTAAAATTCCAGCCAGCAAAAATAATATGTTAAGAAAAAAACTCACATACTTCACTATTGCTTCTGAATCCGTGTTTGATTCAGCAAAGCAACTTACAGGGAAAGCTATCAATATCGGTAATATAAAAAACAAACGGTTCATTAAATTCGGGTTTTAACTATATATACAAAATAATCGCACACACAAAAATCTCAATAAATAAAGATAAGGGAACAATGCTCATTCCCCTATCTTCATCAATATTTCATTATAAATCACAAATACTCGCAAAATTCAACCTTTTCCTTGTTTGGTCCGAGTATTGTAAAAAACTTAACCCCATTCTCCCAAAAAGGAAGGGAATTTACCTGTTTGTCCAACATTTCAAAACCCATTCCCTTTATTTCTTCAAAAAGGGAATCGATATTCTTCACATTAATCGCAAAATGGTCGATAGCTCCGCTTCTCATTACCGCCTGATTATTTTCATAAGTTTCAATAACCAAGTCATACATACGAAGGAAAGTAACAGTTTCATCACCATTACGTGTGGTGTAAGCTACTTCAAAACCTAATTTCTTGTAAAACTCAACTGTTTCATTAATGTTATTTGTCGGAATGCCTATATGCTGCAATCCTGAACAATATTCTTTTACTCCCATGATATTATAATGTTTTTAACGGTATTATGTCACTTAATTTTCTATCGGAAGGAAGTGTCAATTTCTTTCGGATGTAATTTGTTTTTCTTTCGGAACAAATTCAATTTTCTTCCGAAAGGAAAATGAATTACTCTCGGAAGAAAATTCAAAGGTTTCTATTTATCTTGAAAACTCATAAACTGAAGATATCATACCAAAGGTTGCATTGTCATTCAGCTCCCAAACCTTCTTTCCGTCATTATCTACTTCAATCAGCTGAGGATAATTACCCTCAGTCGCAGAGGAATCATGTCCTTGCCAGTTACAAATATAATAACCTCCGTTTGAAGATGGATATAATTGGGCTACAAAAAACAATTTTGCTCCTTCAATATCATTCTGTTCAACAGATTTTACTATTTCGCCGGTAGCAAAATTCAATTCCACATATTTATGACCGTCGCCACAAGCCACAAGATAATTTCCGTTTGGAAGGAACATCAGGCTGAAAGGAGTTCCGCCAACATTAACAGACTTCTGCAATTCGCCTTTCGCATTGACTTCGCGAACTTCGGATGTTGCAAACAGAGGGAAAAGATAATTTCCTTCTTTGTTTTTATTTACTTGTCTGAACTGGGCGTGAGCCTGCTCAATGCCTGTTTCGTATGAGGTTTCGGAAATGATTTCTCCTTTTGAGTTCACTTCCATTACTTTTGCCGGAGTTCCGCACCACGCGAGAAGGAAATTTCCGTCCGGCAAGATTCTTGCTGTCTGCATCTCACAACCTTCAGGAGCCGGAATATTCCAGATTTCTTTCTTATCCGCAGTGACAAGTTTTGCTCCTTTTGAATAAGAGAACAATATGTTGCCGTTGTCTGTCATTGCTACGGAATTACACTCCCATCCATTTTCCAAAGGATATTCCCATTCTATGGTTTTAGTTTCTTTATCAAGGATAACTACTTTGTTCCATCCGGAACCACCCAACAACAATTTTTCTTTCTTTTGCTGGCAAGCTGTAGTCAGCAACAATAAGCCAGCAGCTAACAAAGCTGATATTTTCATGATGAATAATTTTTTATAGTGACGAGGTGACAAGTTGACGAGGTGACAAGGATATTAGTATAATCTTCTTAACTACTTGACTCCTTAACTCCTTATCCCCTAAATTCTAAAGAAAATCCCTTCCAAAGAACCTTAAAGGCCTAAAGAAGGGAATTTCCAAATTATAGTTTTATATTATTTTGACAAGTCCTGGAATTTTTCGTATGCCTGGTCTGGTGTCAAACCTTCGTGAATAACTGAATATACAGCCTGAATCATTGCAGCAGGACATTCACTCTGGAACACGTTACGACCCATATCAACACCGGCAGCGCCATCGTTAACTGCATTATAGCACAATTCCAAAGCTTCTTTTTCAGGCAATTTCTTACCACCGGCAATTACGATTGGAACAGGACATGCAGCAGCTACTTTTTCGAAGCCTTCGCAATAATATGTCTTAACGATGTTTGCACCGTTTTCTGCACATACGCGTGATGCCAAAGCGAAATAACGAGCATCGCGAGCCATCTGTTTGCCTACAGCAGTAACACCCATCACAGGAATGCCGTAACGGTTACCCATATCTGCAGCTTTCACAAGATTTGCAGCTGTGATTGCTTCCTGGTCACCATCTCCAGCAGAGAACATAACAGCCATAGCTGAAGCATTCATACGGATTGCATCTTCGATATCAATCAAAACATTACGGTTCAATTCAGTAAGGATTGTTGAACCAGCGTCAGAGCGCAAACAAATAGGTTTGTTGACGTTTGCAGGAATGCAAGTCTGAATCATTCCGCGTGTTCCCATCAAACAGTCAGCATATTTTGCAAGAGGAACGATGCTCAAGTCAATTCTTTCCAAACCTGAAGTTGGGCCCATAATGAAACCATGGTCAAATGCCAACATCACTGTACGGCCAGTCTTAGGATTGAAAATACGAGACAAACGGTCTTTCATACCCCAAGCAAGGTTGTCAGCACCTTTAACGTGGAACTGAGCATTCTCAACTTTCTGATTTAATCCGAAGTTATTGGCTTCTCTGAAGCCGTCCATATCTGCCATATTTTTGAGTTTTTGAGTTTTTAAGTTTCTTTGTTTTTAAGTTTTGAGTTTATTACATCAATCCTTTTGTCAGATTGCATCAGCAAAAGCAGCAATCATGCAGCTCCATGAAGTTGCGCCACTGTCTGCAAAACCGATTGAACGCTCACCGTAGTTGCGGGCACGACCAAAATTAGCCTTCATCTGAACAGTTTCTTCAGCTCCTGCCAAAGCAGCTTTTGCACCTGCCTGAAGTATTTCCTTGATGTCGTCAGATTCAACTGCCTGCATAGCCTCAACTGCAGGAATCAATGCATCCATCATTGTTTTGTCACCACGTTTAGCAGCAGTCTGTTGCTGAACATTTGCCAAACCACCGGCGAACATTGCTTTCACTCCGGCAGCATCCAATTCTGTTCCTTCAGCGCAGTCGCTCATTCCAAGGAAGAATGCGCCAAGGAGTGTACTTGTTGAACCGCTTACTTCCATCATCACGCCCATTCCCATGTCCATCAGCATTGCCTTAAACTCAGTACCATTTTGAGCAATACGATGAATAACAGAGAAAGCAGTAACAATAGCTGTTCCATGGTCTCCGTCACCGATAACAGCGTCCAACTTAGAGAACTCTTCTTCACGCAACTTTATTTGCTCGAATGCTTTGTCAAGCATTGCTTTGAAATTATCAATTGTCAGAGTTTTTGCCATAATAAAAATCTTTTTCTAATAGTAATTATAGGTGACGAGGTGACAAGGCTATAGGAACAAGTTGACAAGGATAAAAAATAAATTATCATCTTGTTACCTTGTCAACTCGTCATCTTGTCACCTCGTCACCTGTCATTTATTTTCCAATTGTTGTCCAATAAGGAGCATCAGATTGTTTGTTCTTCAAATAATCGATATGATCCTCATCAAGAATAGCAAGAATCATCTGGAAACCAGCCTGTTCCTGCACTGTCAAAATCTCCTGAATGCGAGATTCAACTACCTGCAAGCCACGAGCTTCAAGTTCCTTGTAAGCCTTACGGAAGATAATATTAAGTTCCATATGAGTTGTTGCTCCAACGCCGTTGATAATCAACATCATCTTATCGCCGGCTTTTGGCTGCAACTGCTGGCAAAGCAAATCTACCATTTCAGCTGCTGTAGCGTCTGCAGATACAAGTGGTTTCTGGCCGCCACCACCTTCACCATGCTGTCCCATACCAATTTCCATAATTCCTTCTGGCAAATTAGTGATGACACCACCATTCTGCGGATGTGAGCAAGAACGCATAGCAACTGCCAAGGTAGCAACTTTTTCATTGTAGCGTTCACCTATTTCAAGCAATTCATCCAATGATTTGCCTTCTTCTGCTGCTGCACCCAAGATCTTGAACAAAGGAACACATCCTGCCAAACCACGACGATCGTTTTTGTCTGCGCCGATACCAGCACTGATATCATCGTGTGTAAGCAATTGTTTAACTTTGATACCCATACGACCGGCAAGCTGACAAGCCATGTTTGCACTCATAACGTCACCAGAGTGATTCAACACAACAAGCAAAATACCTGCTTCGCGTTTCATCAGCTGCAATGCCTGGAACACACGCTGAGCACCTGGAGCTGCAAAAATATCACCGACAACAGAGCAGTCCAACATACCTTTACCAACGAAACCGCTCAATGCTGGTTCGTGACCAGAACCACCCAATGTTACGATAGCAACTTTATCTTCGCTTTTTGGATTAGCACGAACAACAATGTTTTCGCCACCCAATTTAACTTTGTCCGGATAAGCCAACACATAGCCTTCCAACAATTCTGCAGTAATATTCTCAGGTTCGTTAATGAACTTAGTTTTCAATTCTGACATAATAAAATTCTCCTTTTAAATTTATTAGAGTTACACAATAGACCGACTCTTTAAAGTTGACAAGGCTACAGAGACAAGTTGACAAGAATAAAGAATAATATTATTACCTTGTCAACTCGTCACCTGTCACATTCAAGTCGAGCCCAGCGAGACTCGATTTATTTTACTTCCATAATTTCAACAGCAATACCTTCTTCTTCGATAAAAGCAATTGTCAGGTGCTCATCACATGGAGCCGGACCGAAAATTACTTTTTTGCCTTTCAATTCTTCCTCCAATGAAGGAACAACATAAGCAACATGAGCTGTAGATATCACCAATTCAGGAAGAGGAGTTTCACCTGATTCCAAATGTATAAATTCAATCTTGTTTGGACTCTGGCTATAATCAGTCAGCCAAATATTCAAACCTTCATTATACACTGCGCCTTCTGGCTTATAATTCACTGGAATTCCAATATGACTTAATGTTCTCATGATAATTAAATTTATATTTAAAGATTAATCTTCGATTATTACACGGAAACCAACATTGAATACTCTCTGATATGGATAGAATCCTTTACGAGAATATGCTGTTGAGAATTTAGGACGTTCGATGAATGAACCACCACGAACAACCTTATATTCAGCTTCAACCTTGCTGTTTTCCTTGTAAGGATATGGCACATAGTCGGAACGAGTCCATTCGCCTACGTTTCCGTGCATATCATACAAACCAAACGGATTTGCTTCGTATTTCTTACCAGGAACCTGAACAAGGCTTCCATCATCTACATTTTCTTCTTTAGGAAGGAAGATGTAGTATTTGTACCACATTGAAGTCGTAGGCATCGGCTGAGGGTCAATACCACTAACTGCAAGTTTCAATGTTGTCTTATCAGCCAAGTTGTCTTTCTTACCGAAATCAGAGTTCATATTTCCAAACCAGAAGTCAGAATCACTACCTGCACGGCAAGCCCATTCCCACTGAGCTTCTGTTGGCAATGTCACGTTCAGACCAGTCTTTTCGCTAAGTTTCTGGCAGAACTCCATTGCTTCGTTATAGCTCAAGCGAATTGCTGGCTGATCAGGGTCATTAGCCTTATATCCAGGAACAACATGGTCTTTCCACTGCTGGTCCATATACTTACTGTCGTGATTTGGGAAAATAGTTCTGAACTGCTCGTTTGTAGTTTCGATTTCAGCCATCCAGAATGCCTTCTTAATCTTGACTTTAGTTGTCGGATATGTATCAGACGGACCATTGTAGCTACCCATTACGAATTCGCCGGCAGGAATACGAACAAATGTCATATTTATACCCGGAGCCAATTCAATAACTTTACGAGTTTCTTTTTCGTCGGCAAGCATTTCCTTAACTTGGTCTGCACCAAACGGCCAGTTCTTAGCTTTCACCTTCTTTTCCTTGACAGGAGGTAATGGTTCAGGCATAACAGGTTTGATTTCTCCTTTTCCTTTCAGATAAGCAGCATAATCTTCTATTTCCTTCTTCCAGTCAACACCTGCACCACCAGCATATTTGTCTGTAAGTTCTTTACGGCGAGCAATCTGATCATAGCCCTTATAAGGAATACAAGTCAAAACATTTGCATTGAAATATCCTTTATCAGGTGCATTATAATCAATCCAGTTATACAATTTGCGCCATTCTTCATCTGTCAGCTTAACATTTGCATGTCCACGTTTCAACAGACGAACAAGTTCACTTGTATTTGGGTGATATTCATAAGGATTAAGAACCTGCATATCACCTTCTCCACCCTGACGGTGAACATATGGATGCAAATTCAAATATGAAGTTCCATATCCAAGTTTATCTTTCTTACCACCGCGCAAATCAAATGCTTTCTCTCCGTTATGGCAGGCAATACAAGCTCTGTCCAAAATAGGCTGAATTTCCAAATCGAAAGTAAATGAGCGTACGCCACCTTCCGGAGTCTTCAGCTTAGAAGGCTCTTTCTGTGAAGCAATTACTCGTTTAGGTATTGCAATCTGGTTCTGGTCTTCATGACAACCGATACATGATACAACCTCACCCGGCTGACCTGTTACCCAACTACGCATCCACTGAACAGCAACTCCATCCTTATCCAATGGCTGAATAGAAATAGGAGTATTAGCAGGAGCCTTGAAAATAACAGAACCGTCTTCCTCTACAGGAACTGTACCCAAATTACGCTTGATATCCCATCCTGACTGAATACCATGCCAGTTATGGTCTGATGTAGTCTTCACATAAGCATATTCATAAGCATGCAAACGCAATTCCTTAACTGTTCCACGAGGTATTCCTTTCAAGCCTTCGCCTTCATAAATATCCTGAATGAAGAATGTTGCTTCTTTTTCATTCAATTTAACACGATCAGGAATTACCGGAGGTGTTTTAGTCTTGCGGACAACAATAGGACTAATATATCCTTCACCTTCGCTCTCCATCAAGCAAGTTACGTTGTCATACACGTCAACCAAATACAAACCCCACAAACCGTTAGGATCCAATTTAGCTGAAACAAGGAAATACTTGTCGTTAAGTGCTGTTGGTTTGATGAACTGTGGCCATACTCCATTTACCAATTCATCCTTCACTTCTTCAACAATCGGACGATTGCGATACGGAATTTCCTGAACCATACCGGCTGCACCTGCACGAGCCTTGTTTGGGTCGAACACAATCATACGTCCTGAACGTGCAATACCATGGTGTCCGGAAATAATGCCGACAAATGAAGAAGCATGTCCTGGCAATGGCTGCACGTCGAATGTACTGTTAGGGAACATTGAACCACTACCATACAAAGCCTTTTGCTCTGTTCCATCCGGATTCATATGCATCACAATACGAGTGTAATAGTGAGTCAAATCTGTATATTCCCAACGAGTGTACATAACACGACCGTTATTCATAATGACAGGATTCCAGTTTGCATCCTGGTCAAATGTCAAACGGCGCATAGTCTTTGTCTTTGGATCATAAAGAACCATATTTCCTACAGGGTCGTCACCGCTTACACAAGGAACACCCTGATAACCGATATTTGAAATGGCAATAAGTCTGCCATCAGGCAAATATGTTCCGTCATAGAATTCCAAATCCGGTTCAAGCATTTCCATCAACGGACGATATCCTGTTCCATCCAATTTGACTTCATGGATATTCCATCTCTTGTCGTCCATTGTCTGTGTGAACATAACTCTGTCACCATCCCAATGAAGTTTCAAGTCAGCAATTGAAGATGTATTTGATGGCTTGTAAACAGAACGAACATTTACATCACCACGTAAATTTGTCAACTCAACAATATCCGCATCAAAACCCTCACGGCGCGCAGACTCCTGGTTACTCCAGTTATTTGCCTGAGTTCCCAATTGAGGAGCCATAGCAGTGTGAGCAGTAGCACCCAATTTATATCTAGCAGCTACAACTTTATCACCGTCTAGCAAAGGGTTAGAAAGCAAAATAGCTCTTTTGTTTGCGATAGCCTTTTCTGCTGAAGCAACAGCAGATGCATCACCACTATACATTCCATCGAAACCTTTCTTTACCAAAGATTCCAATTCAGACAACAATGAAGCATATTTACTGCTATCGTAGCCTTTCATACCCTTCATATCATTGAAAGCAAGTCTGATTGCTTCCATATTAAGCCATTTAAGCTCTTTCTGAAGAGTATAAACCTTCTGTACTTTTTCGTACAAATTCAAATATGAAGTAAGTTGCTTATTCAAGTCCTTCTCCGCAGCAACTTTATTTACTTCAGCTTTGAAATAATCTTTCTTCTGCAACTGCTCAACAATGCTCAGGATAGCCTGTTTTTCAACACTGTTATCAGCTGAAGCCAACCAATTTTCCAAACCGTTGACTGTTGCATTTAACGATCCTATTTCTTCCGGGAAAGAAGCCATCAATGATTTTGCCTCGTTCTTAGGATATACATTCATCACTTTGAAGTATACGCTACCTACTGTTGATTCATCAACAACTCCGACTTCAGCTTCAAAACGAGAAAATTCTTTACCCAGATTAAAGACCATAACACCATTGGCATGGCACATGATACCATGTTCATATTTCTTGCCGTCAATTACCAATGGTTTTCCATATAAATCTTTATTTTTTGATATGCTGCCGGAACCAGACTCCCAATAAACCGGGTCCAATTCGTCCAACCACACAGAAGAACCATCCTTACGGATTAACTTGGCATTTGCCCAAGTTCCCCAGTCCCAAGAATTTCCATCAGGACCTTCAGAAGTGACAAGAACAAGCTGTTCAAGCCCTTCTATATTCGCAGAAATTGGAGCCGCAGTCTGCTTAGCCTTCATCCATGCCGACTCAATCGGCATCTGAGCTTTTTGCAAAACTGTTCTCAATTCTGCCTTTGTTTTAACTGATGCATCAATCCAGTTATCAACCTTCTCTTGCTTTTGCCCGAAAGCAACAAGAGAAGATGATAACATAACTGATACAAGAATATGCATTCTATTCATGTATATGGATTTAGTGTCAACTAATAAAAATTGATTATAATGCAGCTTTTGTGTTTGTAAATCTCAAGCCGTCATTGTCGTGATAACATGCCCATTCAGAAACAACAGCACCTTCCGGACCAGCCATCATAAAGTGGAATGTTTCCAACTGTTTCAAACGCAAAACATCACCAACTTTCTGAACTACGAAATTCTTGCTCTTGATAGGGCCATGAGTTGCAGGTATTGCAGGAGCATTAGGTGTTTCTTCTCCAACTTCTGAGAAATTATAAACCCAACCTTTTTCAACCATCCATGATTCATGTTTAGCTGGGAATTTTGTCTTTACGTGTGCATGTTCAGGAATCATCTGACCAGGCAACAGATAAATTGCGTGAGCGAAATATCCATATTCAGGGTCATTAACCCAGAATATACCACCCATACCTACATTTTCAAAATCTCCTAATCCGAAATCTGTTACCCACATTTCTTTTGCCATCAAATCAGTGAAAGGAACATCATAGAAAGCAAACATATCTTTCATAGCTTCGATAGCTACATCCTGCTGGAATTTGCCGTCTTTATAGAAATCGGCATTTGTGTACTTTTTAGAATAAGTCATAGCTTTTTTATTTTTAGTTTCACATGGTTGTTCTGATTTGCAGCAGTCTTCTTCACAGTCTTTTGATGTATTTGACTGATTGTTACAAGAAGTGAATGCTGTAAGGGCTGCTGCAGCCAACAGCATTTTCATTGAATTTACTTTTTTCATATTTATTTTATTTATTGTTTAGAATTATTTCTTTTAGCTATACCTTCTATTTCAATAAGTAATTCATCTCTACAAACATCTGCATGAAGATAAACCACAGGTATAGTCAAGTCATATTCTTTAAGCAGTTTCCTTGACTCTCTGTAAAAAGAATCACTCTTAAGATAAACACGCAAAAGTTCATGCTTACCTTCTTTTATCAATTCTGCAATATTCTCCATAGTTGTATGAAGTTGTTGCTTCAAACCTACACCTTTAAGGCTCTCTTCTCCACGTATCGCAGCCGTACCAGATATATATATAATATCCTGATTATCAAAAGTCATACTCTTTGCACGTTCAAATTTAGGTGTAGACTTTATCTTTCCAGAATGTTCAAGGACTTCTTCTGAATATTTATGTGCAGCAACCTGCAATCTGTTATTTATAGGAGTAGCATAGCAATTGTCAGATTTAAAAACGATAGCATCGACATCAACCAATACTCCTCCAAAATACGCTCCAATTCCTGTTGCCGCAGGATATCCATTCTCCCAAGTAACATTATTATAGAACTCACTGCGAGCATTATTAAATGACTGATAGTGTTGGTCATCTCCGTCGAAATCAGTAATTCTCTCTATATAATTCCACTGACGAATTATTGAATTAATAGGAAAACCCTCTTTCTTCAAAATATTTCCAAGTGAAGAGAATACTTTACTAGACTGCTCTGCAATATTCAATCTCAACACATCAGCCTGGAATCCTCCAGCAAACAAAAACTTCGCTTCCTTATTCTCTATCAATATATATGAAGAATCCCCTTCTGAGCAAAACTTTATTATGTCGTTTGTTCCTGGTATATAGCTATGAACTTCCAATGCCATACCTGCTCCCATAACCGGTTGTGAGACCAAAGAAACTACAGGCATTTTATCACCACAGAACAATCTTAATTTCTTCATCAGATAATTCTTCTGCTCAACATATTCTTCATTAGATGTATGTCGGCAGAAAAATACAAGACGCAAAACCAACTGTTCTGTCGGAAGGTTTAACAACAGTTTGTCAACCATCTCTTCCATATCGGCATCGGCAGTTGTCCAGATATTATACTGAATTCTATCGCAGTAATTCATACTCCACAAATTCTTATAATGAATTAACATATTCTGTCAAAGCTTCAATGTCTTTCTTCGACACTCTTTTTTCTATACCATGCTTATGCACACTGAATACTTCCTCCAATGTTGCAGCACGTCCGTCAAACAAATAAGGTGCAGTTCTCCAAACTTCAATAAGAGTTGGAGTATCCCAACCTTGTTCAAATTCTATATCATCGCCTATGCGGTGCATTTTCAAATCAGTAAAATATGGTCCGCTGTGACACTCACCACATTTTAATTTTTCAAAGACTTTACGTCCTTCTTTTGCCTTTTCTGATAATTCCCCGTTTACAAGATATGGACTTGGAACAGGACGAAGTGATTTCAAATATGCATCAACACATTTCGCCATTTCTTCATCAGGTTCGTAAAACTGTATGAACTTAAAACCAGCCCTTACAGCAACTTCAGCTGATTCACGAATTCCTGAAATCATACATTTAGGAGTGACATGGCTATAAAGCATACTTTTGCAATTCTTTGAATTACCTACTCCATCATTCATCAAATCCCAGTTCATTCCATCAGTTCGTCCGTCACCAGGATGACAGCCATTACAGCTCTGCCAATTCTGGTAACAATGAGTAGCATCGTTGAAATATTTTTCTCCTTTATGTTCCATTGTTTCCTCTCTGTTAGGATTCAAAGAAACAGATTTAACTTCAGAGGTATTTACATCAACGAAATTCAATTCATCCGCGAAATATGTAGGAACAATCAGTTCCCCACCGTCAAGCAACATACATCTCGGGCCATTACCGTTTAAAGGAACACGTTCTCTTAATCCATAAAGAAATGTCAGGTCATAATCCAAACGATTTTTATCAGGGTAAGCCTCGAATTTCTTAAGCATTGCTTTATGGTCGATAATACTTACTTCATGCGTTCCGCTATGACTGACATAAATATTATTTTCATCACAATCAATACTCCAGATACCTGCTGCTCCTCTATCGGGATCATCAACTATCACTACTCCTGCAAATGCCTGATTAGCTACATCTATAATACTGAATGCACTCGTGTTCATCCAACCTTGCTGCAACTGAGAAGTAGGCACTGTAAACCTTCCCAAATTATGAGAAACATATATATATTTGCCATCAGGAGTAATACACATTCCACGAACGGCATTACTTCCATTTGCAAGCTTTATGTCCTTTACTTTCTCAAAAGACGACATGTCAATGACTGACACACATGCTGCCACCACATCAAGGTCAGCTCTTTGCGCAGGCAGAAAGTTTGTCACGAACATATATTTTCCATCAGCAGTAAACACTGCAGATCTGGGTTCACGCAAAACCGAAACTTCGCGAACAACTTTATGTGCAGCCAAATCAATCTCTGAAACAGTATTCTTGAACTGATTAAGCACATAAATATATTTTCCATCCGGACTCATCATAGGGTGACAAGCTCCCATTCCAGTTGGTATTGCATACTGCATCGCTCCAGTTTCCGCATCCAGTATTTGCAACATACCACGATTTTCAGATGTCGTTACATATAAATGATTATCAGCAAACAAAACCCCAGTTGGTACAGCATCAACAGGAAAAGATTTTAAACAAGTTTTTCCATCAGGTGAAAAGATGTCAACTTTCTTTGTTCCTTTCTGAGTCAATATTAATTCACCGGATTTTCCCTTTATTATATCAGTTGTAAAAAAAGGAGGATTGCCAGCAAACAACACTGAGCTGACAAAGCCGGAAAGGCATAATGCCAACAACTTTCTATATAACGAAACATGTATCTTCATGGCTTGTAACAATATTTATTTTGCGTTTTTCATTTAATATATCCTAACTTCTTAGATATCTCTGTTGATGTGTTCTTGACAGCCGAAATGGTTGATGTCAGAACTTTTCCTTTAAGTCTATCCTTTGGTCCGGAAATCCAAATCGCCCCACAAGGATATCCAATATAATTAAATAACGGAGCGCCCACACATATCACCCCACTCATTTCTTCCTCGTTATCCATTGCATAACCCAGCTTACGAACTTTTTCCAACTCTTCCAAATAGTCCTTAGCTGTCACTATGGTTCTATCATTATATGGATGAAACTCCATCAACGACAAATATCTGTCACGAACAGTATTTGGCAGGTAGGCCATAATAGCTTTTCCTGGCGCAGAACAATGCAAATCGAAAGATTTGCCAGGTGAAAGGACAAAACGGAATGTATGATGTCCTTGAGCCTGTTCTATAAAAATACCTTTCTCATTACCTAATATTCCAAAGCAAGCTGTTTCCTTTACTTCATCCCTTAGTTTCCTAAGATAAGGCAATACTATCTCAAGCATACTATGCTCATTCAATGCTCTGAATCCAAGGGTAAGCATCTTTCTGGAAAGTGTATATTGCTTACTTTCATCGGAATACTGCAAATATTCCAAACGGACCAAAGTATTCAGAATACGATATGCAGTAGTTTGTGAAATATCAAGTGAGCTTTTTATATCCTGCAATGTTTTACCTTCAGAATTAAAAGCCAGATATTCCAAAACCGCCAGTCCTTTTTCCAAATTAGGCACTTTATAATTCTCTTCCGTTTTTTCCATATTTGGCAATACATTTTCCATATTTGGAATATTATTTCAGATTTGAATCTAAAATAAATTATGATTTCCATCTATTAAAAGAGAATTTGCAAAATTTAGTTAATTATGTTTTATAACACAACAATTATGTATTTATATTATTTTCAATGTTAAATGTTTATTCTTTTATATATAATCACATCTTATTATTAAATATTCCTATACAATGTTTTTTCTATCACTATTTAATTCAATATCCAGGATTCTGTGTCAGAAGTTTATTAAGAGTAAGAACATTATCAGGAATTGGGAAAACAGTTGTATAACCGTTTTCTTCCTGTGGTAACTGTGAACGACTGCTATAAGTCCGCGTAAAAAGACCGAAACGAATTAAATCCTGCCGACGCCATCCTTCCCAAGCCAACTCTAATTGACGTTCTGCCAAAATATTTTCAAGTGTAGCTTTCCGTTCCGACATTCCTGCACGACGACGAACTTCATTCAATTCGAGATCACCATTCTCTCCATTTCGTACTTTTGCTTCACTCTTCATCAACAGGGCATCAGCATAACGGAAAAGAACAATATCATTATCAGATAATTTTCCATCTTTAGTACCCTGACTATCCACTTCATATTTCTTCATACGTGCTCCAGCAGTTTTTTCAGAAGCTAATCCTGAAAGATCCAATTGGATATCCCAAGGGAGATACTCCAAAACTGTTCCATTATCCAAACGAACAGTATCTCCATTCAAATCCAATACAACTCCGGCAAAATAACAAGCATCAAAACGACTATCAACCGAATCTGTTCCATACGCAAATGTTTTAAGCACTTCAATAGTTGCACTAGAGCCATTCTCTCCACCTAATCCATAAGCCTTTGCGTGATTATAATGACGCGAACGGAAAAGATTTTGCATTTGATTAGTATATAAATTCTTGTCCATTGGAATAGTAAAAATATTCTCCTCAGAGCCTTCATTATAAACTTTAAAGTTGTCTGTATAAGAAGGAGCAAGCTGATAACCACAAACTGCCAACGAATCACAATAGGCAATAGTTGTTTGCCAGGCATTCAAGGATTTGCCTCCTACATTAAAATAAATTGATTTACCGTCAGGACGTTCAGATGTCGTCCAATTATCATGCAAATAGACTTCACTATTCAAAGCAAGTTTAGCCAATAGAAAAAAAGCAATCGGACGTGTTATGCGTCCATAATAATCACCCGGATAATTACTTCGTTCCAAGCTTAAATCTGGTAATGCTGTCTGAAGCTCATCCACAATGAAATGAAAAACTTCACTTCTTTCACTTTGTTTTACATCTTGCATTGGAGTGGACGATGACAACACTAAAGGAACACGACCGAAAAGATCTACCAAATAATAATAATATAAAGCACGGATTGAACGTACTTCTGCCAAATAAGGAGACAAATTATAATCCGGGTACTTTTCCTGTAAGTTCTGTAATATTTCCAAAGATTTATTACTTAACACAATAACCTTATACAAATATTCCCATGTTGCCTGAATAGAATAATTATTAGTTCCCCAACGATGTAAAAACAATCCTTGCCAGAAACCTCCGTCATACCAGTCTCCACCTCGTGTTGGAAGCATAGCCTCATCCGTTGTAAACGTATTCAAATCATACACTCCACGATATGTGCCCTGCAGGCCTTGACTATCTTTATTTCCTCCTATGTAATTATATAAGGTAGCAACTGTATTCAAATAAATATTTACTGGCGTATCAAAAGCTTCATCTTCCGAAATCTGATCACGAGGATGTTCTTCCAAAAATTTACTACATCCCATCAGTAAGAAAAGACTTATTATACTTAGAAACAAATTTAACTTCTTCATACCTGACTAATATTAAAATTGAAAATTCAAACCAATTGAATACGAACGGGATACAGGATAATTCCGTTTATCGTCAACGCCCAAGGTGTTGTTTACAATTGAACTATTTATCATAGGTGTCAAACCAGAATATGCAGTTATGGTTGCTAAATTATTTACCGACGCAGATAAACGCAAATACCTAATATATTTTCTAAGTTTACCCAAAGGTATATTCCATCCAACTGTCAGATAATCAAAATTAATATAGTCACCGTTTTCCAACCAATAGTCTGTTGCTGTCTGATCTTTGATACGTTTTTCTGGAGCTTCTTTCATTACGTTGTAATCCGGAAAACTTCCCATATTCATATAGCTCAATGCTGTACCATTATAAATTTTATGCCCGAATGCACCATTAATCTGAAGAGAAACGTCGAAGTTCCGATAACGAAAACTGAAATTTGAACCCAACATTGCTTTTGGCGTAGCCTGTCCAGCAACATAACGATCTTCCCCATCCTCAATATTCACACCATTTCCATTCAAATCAGCCACTTCATATCTATAACTACCATCAGCTTGTTCAACCAATCCTGTACAATGTGGCAAGTAAAAAACGCCTAATGATTCTCCCACTATCTGATATACAATATGGTTGTTTCCTCCATGAAAACCTGCTCCATTCAAACTAGCAATAGGAGTATATTGTGGTGCCGACATGTATTGACCATTATACATACCACTCAACGATAAAAGTTTGTTCTTCTGGAAAGCGACATTGAGATTGATATTCAATTCCATATCTTTCTTTTGAAGCGGAGTGATACCTAAGCCCAATTCAAAGCCACTATTCCGCATAGATCCTAAATTGGCTAACAACTTATTATAAGCAAATGGTGGTACACCTACATCATACAGGTATAACATATCGCTCGTTTTGGAATAATAATAATCTGCAGCCAAAATCAAACGGTTCTGAAATAGGCCAACATCTAGCCCTATATTTGCTGTCCGTTTAACTTCCCATTTCAAATCCGGATTAGCATTTCGGATTACTCCCATAGTAACTGTAGGAGCTCCATTTACCGAAACTACACCATTAGGTTTCATCAACTGCAAAGAATTATATGAATCAATAGCTCCTAAATTTCCCGAAACTCCATAACCAGCACGAAGTTTGAGATTACTTAAAAACGATATATCTTTCAGGAAACCTTCTTCTGACAAAATCCAGGCAAAAGATGTTGAAGGAAAGAATCCCCAACGATTATTCTCTCCTACTTTCGAAGATGCATCTGCACGAGCATTGGCTGTCAAAACATACTTTCCATCATACACATAATTAAAACGAGCTAAAAAAGAAGCTAATCTTGGTGATTCATAAAACGACCCTGTTCCATCCCACAGACGAACTGCTCCTGCCTGCAGATTATTGTATCCAAATTTATCAGTAGTAAAGTTCGTCACAGTCGTATAAAAACCTGAAAGAATTGTTTTCTGTACTTCTGCCAATCCAAAAACATCCAATTTGTGTTTTCCCCACACATTAGTATAATTCAACATAATGTTTCCCAACAAATCTTCCGTTTTATTCTCACCTTTATATGCCTGGCCGTGAGCCCAAACCGAAGTTGGCAAATACTGCGAATTTTCTATTACATTATAAGAATATGAACCAAAAACTGAAAATGTCAAATGCCTATTCAATAGTAAAGACAGTTTCATATGTGTATTAAAATGCGCATTCGATTCGTCATCCAGAACTTCCAACCATGCTAAAGGATTTGTTATCTGACTGGCATTCGTAATCTGATCCCATGAACCAGTTTCAAGATTTTTATGATTAGGGAATGTAGGATTAAATGTTGCAGCTGAGTAAAAAGTCTTTTGTATATCTGTCAGATAATTGTTCTTTTGTAAAGAACCAAACAAGCCCATATCTAATTGGAAACGATCTTGAAAAGCTTTCTGAGACAGGTTAACCTTCGCAGTAAAATTTTGATAATCATCGTTCTGAACCACCTTTTTACTATCCATCATACCAATAGAAGCTCTATAATTGGTAGTATTTGTTCCTCCTCCAAAAGCAATATGATGATTTTGCATAACTCCCAGACGTGTAATCTCTTTTGGGAAATTAGTTTGATTCCCTAAATCCAAAATCTCCATATTTAATTGCCGTGCTACTGCCCTGAATTCATCAGCAGATAGCATTTCTATATTCTTGTAAACAGACTGAACACCATAATTACCCGTGTAACTTACACGAAATGATTCGCTCTTACCTTTCTTGGTAGCTACCTCTATTACGCCAGAAGCACCTCTCGATCCATACTGGGCGGTTTCCGAAGCATCTTTCAGAATAGTGAAACTCTCAATATCTGCAGGATAAATCGTATTTAACGCACTCAAATCAGCTGACACGCCATCAATAATAACCAACGGGTCATTTCCACCTGTAAGAGAAGTAGTACCTCTGACACGAACCGATGAAAGCATTGCCGCACGGTTTTCACCCGAAGAGATACTTACTCCAGCCGATTGTCCGCTCAAAGCTTCCAACGGTGTAGTAACAAATCCTTTATTCATTCGATCTTCGGAGACCTTATCGACAGCACCAGACAAAGTCTGTTGATTTCCAACTGCATATCCTACTTTGATTTCTTCTAATCTTAAAGAATCTATCCGCAATGTGTCTGTGGATATTAATCCTATTTGCCCCTTTACTCCCAAAGAAATACCTAGCAAACATGTTACCATAGACATGCGTAAATGTGTTTTAATGGTACGATCCATAAAGCTTTTTATTTTAAAACAAGTAAATTCTAATGAAAGTTTAATTCTGTTAGTTTAAATTTACAAGAATCAAGAATATACAACCAACTTACATTTTGTCATAATAACAAAATGACAAATTAAGTAGACTGAGAATCCATTATTTCAACACAAATTGCAGGAAGTTCAAATTGATGGTAGTCTCATAGAATTAAGAAAATACAAATTGTCAGGAACTTCTTTATTATTCTTACATGAAAAAGAAATCATCACAATGAAACCTTATGTGCTAAAGCATAAAGAATGAAATTTAACTGATATTCCTTACATTTTATCAGTCATAATAAGTAGATATAATTCTTCATTCCTGAGAGTAAAATACAATAATTTTACGTATTTTCCTGTTAGAAACGGGGCTTTTTCAGTATAAAAAGCTAGTGTTAAAAAAATGATTGCAATGACTTCAAGCAATGATTGCAATGATTGTCCCAAATCATTGTAAAGACACTATGGAACGATTTAGATAATTGACTGAAATCATTGCAATCATTTTCTGAAACGAATCAGAAAAAGCTGGGGATTTGATGATTTTAGAGGAAAATCTATAATTTGTGAGTTAGCATAAAAATCTATTTCCCGTAAAAATGACATAAATAATTAGGTTTTGGAAGATATTTGACAAACTGGTTTATATGTTTATTTCTAGTAAATATTGCAAACAATTAGTTTTCATCATAACTATTCACATACTATAAAATAGAAAAACAGAGTAACGCTTATTTATTGTGCATTACTCTGTTTTTCCCAATAATTGACTATAAAAACTTCTGATTATTTATAAGTCTCGCTCAAAGTAAATTCAAGTTTACCGGCATTGACCAAATCTTCATGTGAAATAGTAAAGCCTTTAAGTTTCTTTCCTCCGGCTTTTACATCCTTGATGTATATTGACTCAGGAGAAGAATGTTTTGACTCGATTACCAATTCTCCTTTTGGATAATATTTCTTGTCGAGCTTGATTGTCACCTTGTCGAAAGTTGGAGATGTAAGAACGAAATTTACATCACCAGGACAAGCCGGATAGAAACCAAGCATTGAGAATATTGCCCAAGTTGACATAGTTCCGGCATCTTCATTTCCAGGAACTCCGTTAGGAGCATTGTGATAACGGGTTTTCAGAATGTTTCTCACTTCCTTCTGAGTTCTCCATGCTTCACCCTTGAAATAGCTGAACAAATATGGATATGCAATATCCGGTTCGTTTGCTGCATCATAGTTTCCGTAATCGAACACGCTCTGAAGTTTGTTAACAAAATTCTTCTGTCCGCCCATCAATTTTGCAAGACCTTTTATATCATGAGGAACATAGAATGTATAGTTCCAAGCATTTCCTTCATGGAATCCGGGACTTGGCTCGAAATTCTCACCCTGTTTTGGGTCAAACGGAGAATAGAATGTTCCGTCAGGCAAAATAGGACGCAATGTTCCAAAGTCCTTGCAATAATAATGTTTATATCCCATTGAGCGGTCATAGAATAGTTTTGCATCATCTTTCTTGCCCAATTCTTTAGCGAACAAACTTAAGTTCCAGTCTGCAATGTAATATTCCAATGCGTGTGAAACAGAATTGTCGAACTGCTCACGCAAAGGAACATAACCTTTGCTGAAATAATCATTGGCATCCGGACGAAGTAAGTTATATTCACCAGGAGTTGTTGCGCCTTTCAGCATAGCTTCATAAGCAGTGTTGACATCGAAATCACGCAAACCACGCATATATGCATCAACAATATATGGGATTGATGGGTCGCCTTCCATTGTAAATGTTTCTCTACCGTAAAGTTCCCACTTAGGCAACCAACCGTTTTCCTTATACATATCAATCATTGTATTGATAATGTCGAGCTGACGGTCCGGATAAAGAAGAGTCATCAAGGTTGTTACATTTCTGTATGTATCCCACAAAGAGAATACAGTGTAACGGTTACGGTCTGTTTTGCCAACTTCAAGGCTTTCCATCTTAGGATATTCACCGTTCACATCCTGAAGGATATTAGGATGGATCAGCAAATGATAAAGTCCTGTATAGAAAATAGTCTTTTCGTCCTTTGTTCCACCTTCAACCTGAATGCGTGAAAGGTCATTGTTCCAGCTGTCGCGCGCTGCTTTCTGAATTTCATCAAATGGGAATCCGCTGATTTCACGCTCCATATTTTCTCTCGCATTTTCTATGCTGACAAAAGAAACGCCCACTTTAACAGATATCTGCTCGTTCTCTTCTGTATCATACTTAAACCATACACCAATATCATCACCGCTCATTTCACGATTATATTTTGTATATAGTTTATATTTTCCGGAATGAACATCCCACTGGGCTTCCACACCTTTCATTTCACGCTGTTTTTTCCAATAACCTTTTTCTTTTGGAGCTTTGCTGAGCTTCATGACAAAATATATTGGGAAAACAGCCTGAGGATTATAACAGAATGTTCCAAGCAATTTACTTCCTTCGATTTCTGTGTCGCTAACGAAACGAACTGAAGCACCGGTTTCATTAGTCAATCCTTCTCCCAAATTAAGCAAAATATTTCCCTGTCCTTTCGGGAAAGTGAAACGGCTCAATCCGGTACGCATTGTAGCTGTTGCTTCTGCCTTGATGTTGTATTTTGTCAGTGTCGTACTGTAATATCCCGGAGTTGCAACTTCGTTCTTATAGTGACTGCCGTAATTACGGAAATCCACGTCCAATTCTCCGGTTGTTGGCATAAGTAGCAAACTTCCAAGTTCAGGACATCCCACACCACTCAAGTTAACGTGAGAAAATCCGGTGAAAAAGTCATTATCTGATGAATAAGGAGTTGACCACCACTGACTGTCTTTATCAAACTTGTTGGTTTCCGAACCCATCACATTGAAGGGAGTCACATTCATCATACCCTGCGGACAAACTGCACCTGGATTTGTTGTCCCATAGTTACTTGTTCCGATAAACGGATTCACATAATCTACAGGCTGTTGTGCAGAGGCTACCAAACCTCCACACAGTAATAAACTTAAGAGTTGTTTCTTCATTATATAATTTAAGTTTTTGAGTTTTTGAGTTTTTGAGTTTTTGAGTTTTTGAGTTTCTAATTCGGTTTAACTTTTTCTACAAATTACAAGAACAAAAAATCAACACTATTCTTTTCAGAAATGCTTGTCAACTTGTTTTCCCATTAACTTGCAACCCGAATTACCATATTACTATCTCATCAACGAAAATAAATCCTTTAGGATTCTTTGCCTTGATTTTCACGTAGCGTGCTTTCCAGTTTCCTTCAAAAGTATATTCCTGGAAAAGTAAATCTGAGTTATCCTTTGCTATATTAGTTGGAACAACACCTTGAGAAGTAAAATTCACACCATCTTCAGATGTCAACAGCTCTACGTTTTCAGGCTGATAAACTCCCGGACCGATTAGCTGCATCCAGCGTGAAGATATCTTATGCAATTCTGTCACCTCGCCCATATCAACTACACAATCAAGATTATCAAGATACCCCTGCCAGCGTCCGTCCAGATACGTAAGTCCTCCACGATAACCGTCGAGCAACGCATTCATTCCACCTGCCATATAACCCGGATATAGTTTGCTGTTATACTTTATCGACTTGTTTATTCCACGGTGATAATCCACACGTTTTACAGTCGGTTCGCCCTGCAAAGCTCCGTCAACAAATATTCCTGCACAGATATCTGCAGAATCTTTTACCATAATAGAGCCATTATATAATGCTGAAGAAGCATCAGGAGTTGTACCATCTGTTGTATATCTTATTTCTACCGGATACTTCTCTGCATCAAGGAACACAGAAATCTGTTTCTTCAATGTATCAACCGACATTGTCACTTCAATCTCATTCGACAATGTGAAAGTATTTATTCCTTTCTTCTGCAGAATAGGTATGTGAGCATTCATTCGAGGCTTGAAGTCATCCCACGAACGCAACTCCTGAGCTGTCCATCCAATTTCGGCCACTGCCAAAGCACGTGGGAACATCATATATTCAAGATGTTCTTCTGTAGGGATATATTCTGTCCATGTATTAGCCTGAACACCCAGGAAATGTTTTTCCTGCTCAGCAGTCAATGAATCTTTCGGTATAGGATTATAGCTGTACACTTTCTTTATTGGAGTATAACCACCGATGGCATATGGCTGAGTATTTGGGAATGCCTGATAGAAATCGAAATACATATAATTACCCGGAGTCATAACCACATCATGTCCCATTCTTGCAGATTTGAAACCGGCAGCTTCGCCACGCCATGACATAACGGCTGCATTCGGAGCAAGTCCACCTTCAAGAATTTCGTCCCATCCGATAAGTTTACGACCTTTTGAATTAAGGAATTCTTCTGCACGATGAATCATATAACTCTGCAATTCGTCAACATGCTTCATTCCTTCCTTTTTCATAAGAGCCTGACATTTCGGACAAGTTTTCCAGTTGCCCTTTCCTGCCTCATCGCCTCCGATATGTATATATTCAGAAGGGAAAAGCTCCATGATTTCAGTCAGAACATCTTCCATGAAAGTATATGTCTTTTCATTTCCTATACAGAAATCACCGCCAGTATAAGGTTTTCCCTTACAACATAACTCAGGATAAGCAGCAAATACTTCTTCTGAATGACCTGGGAATTCGATTTCCGGAAGCACTACAATATGTTTCTTGGAAGCATAGGCAACGATATCACGAATGTCCTGTTTTGTGTAGTATCCTCCATATGAGCCTTCAGTTCCTTCCGGTACATATTTACGGTCTTTGCCATCCCACCATTTACGCCAGTCTGATTCTGTACGTGCAGAACCATGGCTAGTCAGACGTGGATATTTATCTATCTCAATTCTCCAACCACCGGCATCAGTAAGATGAAAATGAAAACGGTTCATTTTATAGAATGCCATCACATCAATGATTTTCATCACTTCCTCCTTTGGGAAGAAATGACGGGAAACATCTAGGTGCAAACCTCTATAAGGGAAACGAGGACTGTCTGAAATTGTCACATAAGGAAGTCCTTCCGGCTGAAGGAGCTGAAGCAATGTCTGCTGTGCATAAAACAATCCGGCATCTGATGCGGCTTCAATGTTTACACCCTTACTGTCAACTGTCAATCGATATGCTTCACTTCCCTGCGAAGCCAAATCGTCAACAATCTGATATTTTACCTTATCAGAATTTTCTGCAAAGAGAGCAGCACTGTCAGTTTTGAAGAATCCTTTCTGGAATTGCATGCTCTGCGGCTTTGGAATCAGATTAGGATTTGGCTGAACAGCTTCATCACTGCAACCAACGATTCCCAACATGCAGAAAGAAACTGCTCCAATAATTATTTGTTTAGTTTGCTTTGGCAATAACATAATGTGTATTGTTTATTGTATTAATATATTTCACAAATTTACTTATTTTATTCTATTTCACAAGATTTTATATCCAAATAAGGAACCTGTTCCGTATAAGAAATCCACTGAAAGCAAAATCTTTTAGTAAAAACAGGATATATTGAAAAAAAGCTGCCTATGTTTTGATATGACCCCCAAAAGTTGGACGGTTTAACATTATATTAGGAGGCGGACT
>CALCST010000033.1 GCA_937894065.1 uncultured Parabacteroides sp.
TTTAGACATAACAAAACCCCGAAAGTTTTTTGTCTAACTTTCGGGGTGCATGTCATTTCCTAGAAACATCGGCAGATTTTGTGGAGGGATTAATGGTTGTTGGAATGCATAATAAAAAGACAAAAAATGTTCGGACATAAGACTTGAAAGATTTGAAGGAAATAAAAATATTTACGGAAGAAAATGAGCGTAGGGTCGAACCTAAATCCAAATATATACGGCCCCAATTAGTGATAGGTCTAGATGTATTTTTGAGAATATGAATATTATATACAAACCTGGATAGTATAAAAGCAAAAAGGGGAAATTCCGTTAGGAAAATCCCCTTTTGTATAATAAAAGCCGCACCGTAGATATGAACAAACTCCGTATGACAGGATTTGAGTGCTTTACCGTCTTTGTAATCCGCCGTGCGAAGCATACCCCGAAGGGCGCGGCCCGCCATTAACGATAAGAGCTATGTCTCGGAATTGTGAAAATTTGATGAGTTTCCCAATCGAACAAGTGCGGCTTAACTCTTTAAGCTTTTTCTGTAATTCTGTATTGCAAATATATGTGATTTTCTCTAACTACAAAAAATATTTTGAATAAAAATATTACCAAAACATATATTTCACATATTTTTGTAATATCAAAAATACACAAAATATAACTATTTAATTCACTAATAATATGTTGACATTCCCTAACGCAAAAATCAATCTTGGACTTAATATAGTTAGCAAACGTCCTGACGGTTATCACAACATAGAAACAGTATTTTATCCTATTCCGGTAAAAGATGCGTTGGAAATAATTCCTGCAAATGAGACAGAATTCACACAAAGTGGTATAAAAATAGATGTTCCGGCGGAAAAGAACATTGTTGTTAAAGCATACAATATCCTGGCTGAGGAATATGAATTACCGAAATTCAACATTTATCTTCTTAAAAACATTCCTTTTGGAGCCGGACTGGGCGGAGGTTCTTCTGATGCTGCATTTATGCTTAAAATGTTGAATGAAGTATGCAATTTGAATATCAGTAATGATAAATTAGAAAATATCGCATCAAGAATCGGAGCGGATTGCCCGTTTTTCATCAACAACAAACCTGTGTTTGCTTCAGGCATAGGAAATATCTTTGAACCGATAGAACTTTCATTGGAAGGCTTATATTTATGCCTTGTCAAACCTGATATTTCGGTTTCCACACCTCAGGCATATTCAAATGCAAAACCTTTAGTTCCGGAAATATCACTTAAAGAGATTATAAAACATCCGGTAGAAGAATGGAAGGATTTAATGGTTAACGACTTTGAGAAAAGTGTTTTTCCTCAATTTCCCCAAATAGCTGAAATAAAAAAGAAATTATATGAATCCGGAGCGATATACGCTTCAATGTCCGGTTCCGGTTCATCCGTATTTGGTATTTTCAAAGAAATGACATCTTTAAAAGAGAATTTCCAGAACTGTTTTGTGTGGGAAGGAAAAATATAAAGGAGGTTGCCTCACGGCACCCTCCTTCTATTATTGTTATTAAGTTATATGAGTATTATAAAACACCTCCGCCCAAAGCTCTATACAAATAAACATTGTTGATACATTTATATGTATTAAGCTGAATTCTTTCCAGTTCGCAATCCAGATATCTTTCATCTGCAGAAAGCACTTCAAGATAGCCGACAAAACTCAAACGGAACAATTCGTTAGCATCACGTATAGAACGATGATGAGTTTTGCTTTCTTCTTCTTTCAGTTTATATCTTTCAGAAATATTATCCTGGGCAACCAGCAGATTAACTACTTCTTCGTATGCCTTTAAAACTGTTTCATGATACTTGGACAAAGCAATCTTCTGATTACTCTTGGCTTCTTCCCATAAAGCTCGAATTTCATGCTGATTGAATATTGGAGCTGAAAGTCCTGCTGCAAGATTATATACAAGTGACGCGGGGGCAACAAACCATTTACTTAAGTCAAATGCATTAAATCCACCACCGGCACCGATGACCAAAGACGGGAAAAAAGCTTTACGTGCAGCTTCAGCATCTGCCTTTGAAGCTAACAGTTCCATTTCTGCAGCGCGAATATCCGGACGGTTGGCAAGTAACTGAGCAGGAATTCCTGATTTAACAGAAAATTCCAAATTTCTCATTTCCTCAAATGATATTCTTTTTATTTCGAAAGGGAAAGCACCCAGCAAAGTTGCCAAAGCACGTTCTTTCTCACCTGTCAGTTGCTTAGTTTCAAGCAACTGTCCTTCCAGATTCAGCAATCGAGACTGAAACTGGTCAACAGCCAGCTGAGTGACCTCACCTTCCTGCTTCAACTCATAAGTGAGTTGATAAGCTGCCTCTGTATTACGGATAGCTTCTTCCAATATTTCATACTGAGTGTCCAAACCAATTAATTCGAAATACTGAACCGCGACCTCTGAAATCAGCAAAGTTCTGGCATATTGAGCAGCTTCTGCTGACGCCATCCATCTTTTAATGGCAGCTTGTTTTTTATTACTTAATTTACCCCATATATCTGCTTCCCACTGGAATTGAATGCCAAGATTCAAATCTCTGTATGGGTCAGGTATATGTTTTTCTTTATCCAAATCAGGAGTGTTGGTAGTTGCATTACCAACACCATCCATACTATATTCTCCAAAACGCTGAATGCCGGCACCAATTCCTGCTGAAAGTTGCGGGAACATAGCGTTTTTGGACTGCTTCATACGTGTTTGAGCTATATAAACTCTTTCCAATATCTGCTGGAAAGAATGATTATTGCTCAATGCCGTACGAATATATCTTTGGAGAATTGTATCCGGAAAGAACTCTTCCCACTTCATGTCTGCCATTGTTGTAGTATCACCCAACGACGGCTGTCCGTAAACATATTTATCAGGAAGTTTGATCTTTTCATCAGCTGTCATCTCAGGAGCTTTGCAACTCCATGTAAAAGCCGACATAAAACCGACCAAACTATATGCTATATATTTAATCTTCATCTTCATATGATTTTTTATTACCCTTCAAACGAGTTTCTAATGCCTCAAAAATAATATACAAGCCAGGGATTAAGAATATACCTACAATAGTTCCGATCAACATACCTCCAGCAGCTGCCGTACCGATTGATCTGTTACCCAAAGCTCCGGCTCCAGTTGCAAAAATCAAAGGAATCAAACCGCAGATAAATGCAAATGATGTCATCAAAATCGGACGTAAACGGCTAGTGGCACCTTTCAATGCTGCAGTAAATATATCCATACCTTTGTGTCTGTACTGATTTGCCATCTCAATAATCAAAATAGCATTTTTACCCAGCAAACCGATGAGCATGACTAATGCTACCTGAGCATAGATGTTATTTTCAAGACCTGCAATCTGCAAGAAGAAATAAGAACCAAATACACCTGCCGGCAAAGACAATATAACAGGGAAAGGCAACAGCAAACTTTCGTACTGAGCTGCGAGCAACAAATAAACGAATAGCAAACAGATACCAAAAGTTATCATTGTCTGTCCTCCGGATTCTTTTTCCTCACGAGTCACACCAGACCATTCAATATGATAACCTCGAGGCAACATTTCGTCTGCAATTTCTTCAACAGCGGCAATAGCTTCACCGGAACTTACACCTTCTGCTGATGTACCGGTAATCAACGCAGATGTAAACATATTATAACGGGTAATCTGACTTGGTCCGAATACTCTCTCCATCGTCATAAAGTTAGAGTAAGGAACCATATTGCCTTCTTTATTCTTTGCAAACAGACCATATACATCGCCCGGGTCCATTCTATATTCCGGAGATGCCTGTATCATAACTTTATACATCTGACCGAAACGAATGAAGTTTGAAGAATAGAAACTACCTATGTATGACTGCAATGTTTCCATAGCGTCCTCAACACTAACACCCAATTTTGCAGCTTTTGGCAAATCAACTTTCAAAAGATACATTGGGAAATTAGGATTGAAACCTGAAGTAACACCTTCAAGACGAGGGTCATTATTCAATCTTTCAACCAATTCATCTGCAACATTTGCAAAATCCTCGAAAGAACCAGCTGTTCTATCCTGCAATCTCAATTCAAAACCACTGGCATTACCGAAACCAGGAACTGCAGGTGGCAAGAAGAACTGAATCTGAGCATCTTTGATATGTGATGTTCTATCAGCGAATACTGAAATCAAATCATCAGCACTCATTTCACGCTGATCCCAAGGTTTCAAGTTAACCATACCCATACCAAAGCTAGCACCTTCGGTTTCTGTCATCAAACTGTAACCTGCCAATGTTGAAATACTTTCAACCTCATCAAATGGCAACAATGCAGCCTGTACGTTATTCAAAACAGCTTCACTACGTTCCAATGTTGCTCCAGGAGGTGTGTCAACATTTACATAAATCATACTTTGGTCTTCATTAGGAATAAAGCCGGTTGGCAAAATGCTACTCATACCCCAAGTTGCCAAGAAGAAGATAATCAATGTTGCATATGTAAAGAATCTTCTATTTAAGTATGTAGACAAGCCTTTTGCATATTTATTCTCAAAAGACTCATAATGCTTATTGAAGAATCTGAAGAAACGGCCCATCAGACCTACTTTTTTATGAAGTTCACCTGGTTCCTTCAATAACATTGCACATAACGCCGGAGACAAAGTCAAAGCATTAACACCGGAAATAACAATTGCTGCAGCCAATGTCAATGAGAACTGACGATAGAAAATTCCGACAGTTCCTTCCATAAAACCTACAGGCAAGAACACGGCAGACATAACCAATGTAATGGCTATAATAGCGCTACCAATTTCTTTAATTGCAGCAACTGATGCTTTATAAGGTGAAAGCCTTTCATTATGCATCTTAACATGGACGGCCTCTACCACAACAATCGCATTATCCACCACAATACCAATTGAAAGCACAAGCGCAAACAATGTAAGCATATTGATAGAGAAGCCCAGCATCTGCATGAAGAAGAATGTACCGATTAATGATACAGGCACAGCAATCGCAGGAATCAATGTTGAGCGGAAATCCTGAAGGAAAATATACACAACTATAAAGACCAGCAAGAATGCCTCAACCAATGTTCGCAACACGGCTGAAATAGATGCATCCAAGAAACGTGATACGTCATAAGATATATTATAATCCATTCCGGGAACAAAGCTGCTCTCCTTTACTTCTTCCATTTTTGCCTTGATATTCTGAATAACCTCACGAGCATTAGAACCCGGACGCTGTTTAATCATAATAGAAGCAGAAGGACGGCCGTCTGTCATTGAAATCATATTATAATCTTCGGAGTCAAACTCGATAGTAGCAACATCTTTCAGACGTAACAATGAACCGTCAGACATTGCCTTCAGAACGATTTCACCATATTCTTCCGGTGTAGAGAACTTACCGGTATATTGCAACACATATTGCAAATGCTGCGGAAGTTTATCAGAACTGATACCAGTTTTTCCAGGCGCTGCCTCGATATTCTGGTTTCTGATAGCTTCTGTAACATCCTGTGGCGACATATTATATGCTGCAAGTCTGTTCGGATTCAACCAAACACGCATTGCATAATCACGGCTACCCATGATTTCCACAAAACCTACACCATCAATACGCTTAAGCTCACGAAGAATATTAATATCCGCAAAGTTGTAAACGAACTTTTCAGTATGAGTGCTGTCTGTACTGTATATATTCAGATACATCAACATACTGTTTACTTCCTTTTCCGTTACCACTCCGGCACGAATTACTTCTTCTGGCAATTCGTCCAAGACTGTAGTTACACGGTTCTGTACGTTTACTGCTGCTACGTCTGGGTCTGTACCAACCTTAAAGTATATTGTTGTCAAAGACATACCGTCATTAGTACAAACTGTTGTCATATATGTCATACCAGGCACACCATTAATGGCACGCTCCAAAGGTGTTGCAACTGTCTTTGACATAACATCCGCACTTGCTCCAGTATAACGAGCTGTTACTGTTACTGAAGGCGGCACAATGTCGGGGAACTGAGTAATTGGCAATCCAATAATTGCCAAAATACCCAGACAAACAATCAATACAGAAATAACCCCCGACAAGATGGGTCTTTTAATGAATAACTGAAACATAAGCTATGGGATATATTATTGTTTATGGGTAGTGTCTGTTGTATGATACGATTCCATTAAAATATTCTGGAACTTTACTGTATCTGCTTTAATTGTAGATCCATCTTTTATGCCTTGTATTCCTTCATATACAATAGTTGTTCCAGGTTCAAAATCCTGTGTAACATAGAATTTCCCATATCTTTCCAAAGGTTGGAAACTACGGATTTTTGCTACACCATTCTTGTCAACAACATAAACATAGGTAAAATCCTGTATTTCAAATGTAGCCTTCTGTGGCACAAGATATACATTCTCCATATGAGTCTGCATACGAATCTTGCCCGTTACACCGTGCTTCAACAAACCTTCCGGGTTCGGGAAACGTACACGGAAAGCGATTGAACCTGTTCCTCTTTCAAAGTCTCCTTCAACAGTTTCCAACTTTCCTTTATGACGATATACGGTACCGTCTGAAAGAACCAATTCTATATTGTTCATTTCCGGAAGTTTCTCTCCTGTCAGCTGAGCTTTCTTATATTTTAGATATTCACTTTCATTTACTCTATAATATGCAAATATTTCTGACACATCACTTACTGTAGTCAGCAAACTTGCTGGAGTTACCAAACTTCCCACTTTGTATGGTATTCTGTCGATATATCCATCAAATGGAGAAGAAACGGTAGTATATGAATAATTAGTCTGAGCTTGCTGTAACTGAGCCTTAGCTTGCTCAACCTTCATTCTAGCGACTTCTTTTTCTGTATTAGCCTGATCCAGACGGATCTTTGCAATGATGTTCTTTTCAACCATCCTCTGGATTCGTAGAGATTCATACTCTGCCATCTGATATCCAGCTTCTGCTTGCTTGAAATTTGCCTGAGCTTCTTTGACTCTTTCGGCATACTCTTCTGAGCTTAGACGGAACAAAGGTTGTCCTTTGCTGACCTTCTGACCTTCATCCACAAGAATCTGATTTACATAACCTTCAACTTTTGGTTTTACTTCAACAAACTGTATTGCCTGAACATCCGCAACATAAGACTGAGGCAAGTCGATTGTTGTAGGCTGCAGAACAGTAATCGGTGTTGCTGCAGAGGAATGAAACACAGTTCCACGCTGAGCTTCATCACATGAACTTAACAGCCCAGTTACAAACACAAAGGCTGTACACATCTGATACAAATTAATTTTCATAATGTTTAAAGAAGATAATACTTGTAAGTTTAGTGTACGACTCAATAAATACTCGTAAGGACATACGAATAATAACAAAGAATAGCCAAAGTCTATTCCAAATCAAAGTCGCAATAAAAAATGATTAATTAAGGAAATACACACAGGTTCTCAGAAACAGAACCTTAATTATAAAAGATAAGAATGATTAAATTCGAAATACACAAAATGCAGTATGGAAACTTTCGTAACCAAACTTAAAATCAATATTGTCTACAAATATATTCTCATTATTATTATACTGGGGAGTATAAAATATATCAGGCAAACATGCTAACATAAGTAAACTAAACACTTCTGAACCTAATCCTGCTCTTGATGCTTGTCTATAGTAGTCATCTGTATCCAAGCTTTGGATTGCATCATCAGGTTCCGCCTGTATTAATTCAATTGCGGTTGTTGGTATTTTAAGATATGAATAATCTACAGTCAACACGTCAGACTGTACCAATAATAAAACTATGGCACATAAAAGACGAATTATAGTGTTTTTTATATGGTCTCGCGTTGACATTTATCCTATTCATTTTTTCCGTTTGCAAATTTAAAATAATTATCTAAAAACACAAAGGAACGTCATAATTTTTAATTCCAGTTTGGCTTTTGATTACTCCTCATAAATCATTTTCTTTGTCATTCCACCATCAACAGTTATATTCTCTGCATTAATGAAATCATTTTCTGGCTGAGACAAGAACACACATATTCTAGCTATATCCTCAGGCTTTCCAACCCTCTTAGACGGATGCTGAACATGATCTATCGGACGTAAACTTTCATAATCTGAGTTTTGTATCCAACCAGGAGAAATACTATTGACTGTTATATGTAGATCAGCCAAAGATAAAGCCAAAGCATGAGTAAGGGAATAAATTCCTCCCTTAGATGCTGCGTAAGCCTCACTTCCCGGCTCACTCATCAAATATCTGGTTGAACAGATATTAATAATCCTACCATATAAGTTTGGCACTAAAAGTTTTTTACGATGTATAGCCAAGAACCTTGAAGTAATAAAAACAGGTCTCAAATTAGTGGACAAAATCGAGTCAAAATCATCTACACTGATATCTGTTAATGGAGTGAATATGCTCACACCTGCATTATTTATCAGTATATCAATATCACCCCAAGCTTCGAAAATCTTTGACATACAAGATTCTAACTTCTCTTGCTTTCTTATATCAACTTTATAAAAAACAGCTCCTGTTTCTTTTGCAGTCTTATTTCCGGAAATTTCATCTATATCACAAAAAGCTACACGATAATGCCCCGGATCAAAAGCCGATACTATCGCTTTCCCAATACCTTTTGCTCCTCCTGTCACAAAAACTATTTTCTTCCTTGTCATTTCAGAGAAAGTTTTTTGTTTTCCTATAGCCGCAGATGTTTTTCTGGAAATTTTTCTCATCTGCATTTCTTCAAATTTTCTTTCCAAATAATTATCAGCCATAATATAATTAGAGCAAAAAGATTTTCTATTTAACAAACAAATTAAAACTTTTAACTGCGATTATTTTTCCGTTATACATAACAGACAAAGTCCATATTCCTGCCTTATCTTCAATAGGCTCCCAAACTGTATCACCCAGGAAAAATTCAAAGTCGTTACTATTGACGAAATAAGAGCCTTCAAAAGGAGGAGCCAGTTCTCCTTTGTCATCATTAAAAGGTGGATGTTCGATTATATAATCCAAAAGTATTCCTTTTCCCTTTTTTACAGAGATAATAAAGCCAAACTCTACGCCTATTTCAACCGGAATTTCTGTTGTATGCTTTATAATTTTCGGTAACGTTTTTGAATTTCGTTCCCATTCAGTATAAAGACCATAACTTTTCATTGAAAAGATAGGAGATATCTTAGGCATAAGTCATCATTTTATGTAGTTAATATTTACCAAGGCAATACATTATCCCAAACAGGATTATAGAAATACATTGCTTTTAATCCAGTTACTGAATTAATATAAATTCCATCCTCGCCAGCAAACATATTCGTTGCCTGGCTTATTTCGGTTGGAACTTTAGCCTTTTTAGTCCAAGATTTATTTACAATATCATATAACCAAATATAGCCATCAGTATCCAATAAATAAACAGAGCCTTTGAATGCAGTTGCGCAAAGTACACCATTTGACGGGAAAGGAGTTTCTTCTGTCCATTGCAGAACATCGTCCTCATTAAATGACACTGACCACCATTTTTTACTGAAAACATCAGACAATGTTCCTTTAACTCTTCCCAAACCGACTAAATATTTATTGTCAACTTTCAGAGCTACACTTCCATACTGAGGTTCAGGTAATGGTGTAGATTTTAACCAAGAAGAATTTACTGTATTAAAAATCCATACTTCATCTGTAACCTGTTCACTGGAAGAAGAAAGTCGTCCACCTATTATATAAATATTCAGATTATTTACAAATGCTGCTGAATTACACTTAGGAGAAGGGAAATCAACACCATCTGTTTTATAATCAACCTTTATCCATTCATTTAGTTCAAGTTTATCATTAAATCTATATATATCATTTGTAAGCTGGGAATTATCACCAAATCCACCAAACGCTATTAATTCTGAGGAACTCAAAGCCACCAAAGTCTGCCATTTTCTTTTATAAGGAAAGGCAGCTCTCTTTTTCCAAACATTTCCTGAAATTTCATATTTCAATAACATATCAGTTAATTCAGAATTACTAGTATTTCCTCCAAGCACATAAGCAACAGAAGGTGCAGAGGCTGTTGATATAGAAAGTATATCTAATGGCTCACCTAAAGCTGCAGCTCTTTCTTCAAATATATTTGGAAGCTCCACTGTTTCTATTGCGCTATAAGAAGTACCTTCCGAGTTTGTAGCATACGCAACAATATAATATGTCTCAGAACCTTTCAATCCGGAAATTTCAGCCGTTAAATCTGTTGATTCCGGTTCAAGAACATTATTATATGCTCCATTTTTATTGGTTAATGAAGGAGCTTCCTCTACAGAATTAGTCCAGCAGAATCCAGCAGAAACTATATCAGACATTCCTTCCGACAAAATTGAAGCAGACAACGACAGCGTTCCGTTTTTATTGATGGTTATATCTTCTATACCAACAGTTGGCTTCTGATTCTTCAACACAAAAGGTATACCATCGCCTTCGCTATACGAAGTTCCATAATGATTAGTTGCAAAAGCACGGACGTAGTACTGTTTCTGAGGTTCCAAATCTTTCAATGATGCTGTAAACTTACCATCAGGCTGTAATTCTGCAAAAACATGCATTGAATCCAAATTCGGTGATTTCTTTGTGGCATAACAAAAGCCAACTTGTTTTACTGTAGAATCACCATTAGAAATCAATGAAGATGAGAATACAGCCTCAGTAAATGAAATCTCTACTGTATCAGGTACTTCAACAGCTGGTTTTCCACTTGTTGTTGTAAAGTTTTTTACACCTCCTGTTATGATACCGAATGAATTCTTCAGATAAGCTTCTACCTCATAATTCGTTTCAGGATTCAAGCCTGTAATTTTTTGATAAAAAGAATCAGCCTTCATTTCAAAGGCAATTGTATCTTTTTTCTCAATACCTTTAACAGATAAATAGACACCACGCTCAATAATATCACCTTCTCCTGGGTCTATAATTTTTCCACCACAAACTACAGAGCTGGCTTTCACCAAAGAATCAACAACAAAGGTTTTCATCAAACCTAATCCCTCAGTTGTATTTTTCTGAAATTCTTCACCGTAACTTGTTCCAACCTTATTTGTTGCATAAGGTCTGAAATAATATAAAGTTCCTGGTTTTAAGTTTTTTGCTAGAGCTTTAAATTCACCAACTCCACTTCCACATACAGTTGTATCATTTGATTCAATTGTAGGATTAGGTTCAGTTCCCCAACAAACGCCATATCTATCAACAGGGACACCACCTGCACTAACGACTTCTGCATGAAAAACTATAGATGTAGCAAACATCTCAACACTATGTTCGTCATCTAAAAGAGTAACAACTTGAGGAAGCTTTGCATTTCTGACATCATCATCAAAAACAGGATCCTCGATACATGCATAACTCAATGACAGTAATAAAATAATATATATAATATGTTTACTATTCATGTCCGATATTTTTAAAAGAACACACCAACTCCAGCATTCAGGTCAATATATTTAAAGTTAACAGTACTACAGCCGGCGCTAATATAGAATGAATTAACCTTGAAAATCAAATCACAATCACCCGCTATACCGGAAACAGAAGAATCAATATTCTTTGCCCATCCTGTATATATATCATTTCCTGAATTTAAATCTGATTCAATATATTCATAATACAAACTACGATTTCCATATCCCAATCCGACTGAGGCATAAAGCCATGACGTACATTTAATCATTGCTCCAAAAGTAGCTGCATATGCACTAGTTCTGGTTCTGTTGGTAAAACGATATACATCAGACGATCCATAATCAACCAACTCACCACCATTATTATTAGTACATTCAGCATCACCCTTTTGGAAAGACATGTTAGTCTTAAACCTTAAATACCAGCCGAAACCATTTCGAACACCTCCAATATTTATACCATACGGCATTTCCATCGAATAAGTATATCCAATAAAAAATTTCATTCTATTATTTGTCTGTTGCGATTCAAGACGTCTGACATACTCTTCATATGAAACTTTTGGTTTACGCAATTCGTCAAGTTTTTCTGTCCAATAAGATGAGAGTTCTTCGTTCAAAGGTGTACCAATTCCTTCTTTGTAATAAATGATAAGTTGCTTAATTGCTATTGTATCATTTTCCGTACCTTTTACATTCAAACAATTAAGACATTTATTCATAAGGCTTCGCATAGAAGGACGCATAGAAGGACTTTTCAGCCATATATCTGTAAGCCTATCTATACTGTAAGAGTCGCAGTTAGCGACACCTTCCTCATACCACATCTTAGCATCGCGATAATCATTTCTTCTCATCGCATCATCGCCTTTTTTATTGTAATTAATATCCTGCTGCGCTATCAACATTGCAGGATTTAGAAATATCAAAAAGAATATGAAAATATAATTTCTCATCATTATACTTTATTATACCCAACAAAACAAGTATTTATACTGAAAGGACAAACGGACAGGATAAATTAATATCTGTCCGATTAACTATTCAACTAAAAACATGCTTGCCAAGAGTTAAGTTATCTACGAAACTTATGTTTATTATTAGCACAAATAAAGGCAGGTTAATAATACGCCGCACCTTCATTTATCAAATTACCATTAACATCATATATGTCAAACAAATTATCTGTTCTTTCAAATGCACGTCCTTTGTCAGACACACCTACACTAAGATAACGGCAAGGTATTTTCTCTACACCTTCATTATCAATCGCACCATATCTGCCATTATCCTTTTTCCTTACTATAATATATGAACCAAAATTCATTTTCTTTTCATATAGTAAGATTCTGTCTTTTATTTTTTTATCTGCTGCTTTTTCATCACACTCTATCATCAACCGCACAACTTCTTCTGTAAGTTTTATATTTTTGGCTGCAGCAAAATCCTTTTTAGCACCAATATAATCTTCTGCTTTCATCCTACCTTTTCCGGAAGCGAGCAAATCACCATATTGCCTGTCCAATTCTTCAGAAGACAAAGATTCTTTTCCTTTATAATCAGATTTAATAATTGGAGAAGAAACTTCTGCCTTCAAATCTTTATCCTTTTCACTGACATTAGTAGGAGAAACATTATTCAAATCTGAAATGTTATTATCTTTCTTTGTTTCTTCTCTAACAGAAGAAGGCTTATCTTTTTCTACTATATCAAGTCTAGTCTCTTGCTTTTCAGCAGGAACTTCATTTTCTTGCACCAGAGATTCTTTGTCATTAACATTGTTAGATTGGATTGGTTCCTCTTCTTTTTCTTCAAAATCAGATGACACATGACTGAGATTATCACCCGTAGCAAGAACTCTATCCTTCAGCATAAACCCTATAATAGAAAAGGCTAGCAAAGATAAACATAAAACCAACAAACGCAAATACTTCTTTTGTTTACGAGGAGCTATATTCCTATCTTCGTCCTTATTTCCCAAAGTAGAAGAAATCATATTCTCAGAAGTATTCAAAATCGTTTCATCTTCATCTTTATCAGATGAAATAAGCTGAGTTTCGTCTGAATATTCACTATCACCAACCAATTTTTCCGATACTTTACCAATATGTTCTTTCTCCTTATCCAACAATGAAAAATCCAACGATTCCATCATTTCCTTAACTGATTGATAACGGTTTGATGGACTTATTTCCATAGCCTTAAGAATAACCAATTCAGTTTTCTCAGAAATTAAGGGATTAATATCTCTAGGATTTTCCATTTTTCTGGTTGCACGTAAAATAGACTCTGTAGGTATTTTACCTGTAAGCATATTATACATAGTTGCCCCCAAAGAATATATATCCGGACATGGAGAAAAGTTCAATGTTCCTTCATTATCATATTGCTCAATTGACGCAAAACCTTTTGAAAGAGTAAGCATAGTAGTGCTTGTTTCATGATTGTCCAAATCATAGCGCTTACTAACTCCAAAATCAATCAGTCTTGCATTGTCACTTGAATCTATCAGAATATTACTTGGCTTTATATCTAAATGAAGAATATGTTTCTCATGAACAAAATCCAGAGCTTCTGCAATTTGTTTGACATACTTCAAAGTTTGGCTTTCCTGCAGAAATCCATCATGTTCAATTAGAGACTTTAAAGATTGTCCTGCGATATACTCCATTACGATATACGCAGTGTTATTAGCCTCAAAAACTTCCAGAACATTTACTATATAAGGATGATGAACTTCCGACAATATCTTGGCTTCCTTTATTAGCTTATCACGGAATTTCACAAACAAATTCCGTCCTGTTTCAGAATGGACATTAACAATGTTAGTTTTAGGATCGCGATAGCAATAATCCTTAAAAAAGAACTCCTTTATACACACAGGAACTTCAGTGCGAACTGCACCCAACACGCCCTTGACATCAGTAAACCAAACACCTTTATATGTTATGCCAAACCCACCTTGTCCTATAGATTGCGTAAGTTTATATTTTCCATTTTGAAGTAAAAATCCGTTTGGCAAATTCATAACAAATACAAAAGTAGTTACATTTCATATGCCAAAAGTAATCTTTTTACAGGAAAGAATAAAGAAAAGACAAAATATTTTGTTTTAAACCAGCTGTTTCATATACTTCTTGGATAGGAATCATATAAAATGAATAGTTATCTTTTGTTTTTCCCATACACATATCAAGTATCTTTGAACGTGCATTAAGCATATTTGAAGAACTAAGAACTGATGCAATTGTCTCAGAAGGGCAATTTTCCAAAACTCCATCTGTACACATAAAGAATACATCACCAGGCAATACATCAGTCAGAGTAACCACATCTATTTCCGTACAAGAATTTGTTCCCTGAATAGCCCTTAGAATAACATTCTTTTTGGGGTGCAAAGATGCTTCTTCGGGAGTTATCTCACCCATACTTAACAACATATTTACATAAGAATGGTCTTTGGTCTGATAAATAATTTTCCCGTTTCTTATCTGATAAATCCGACTATCACCGGCATGAGCAATAGTCACACCATTATCACCAACATACAATAATGTTAAAGTAGTTGCCATTCCTGCTGACTCGGGATGAGAATCCTTATAAGAATCAAAACAGGTTTCAGTATATCTTACAGATTTTCTAACGAACTCTTCTGTTGGAGAATTATTTTCCAAAAAAGCATCAAAATACGTGCAGATTGATTCACACGCCAAAGAACTTGCTATTTCACCTTTATCAGCACCTCCTACTCCATCACACACCAAAAACAGCCGTTCTTTTGATGTTACAGACTCAGGATATGGATATATAAAATCTTCATTATTCTTGCGTAATCCAAGGTCTGTAAATGCATAAGGTTGAGCAATTGATATATTCATAGCATTAATGTTTTTAGTTTCGCGTATTCTAAACACAAGGTCAACAAATTACAAAATACTAAAGGAAAATATTTATGCTTTTAGTTTTCTAACAATCTGTAAATTCGAAAACTTGCCAACCTCCGTTCTTAAGCAATAAGCAAAACTTTAGTTATTCAAATTTTGAACCGAAGTAATGTTTTGCCAATTACAATTTCATCACCATCGGACAACACCACCACCTCTTCTTTTTCTAAGTAGTTGCTATTATATAACGCTCTATTTTTACTATTATTGTCTGATAAGTAATATTTGTATCCGCCTTTTGTATCTTTTTTTACTGAAATACAAATATGATTTCTACTCATAAACCTATCATTAGTCTGTATCTGTATTGAAGCCGTTGATGTTTGGGATTTTCTTCCAATCCAATTATCACCCTCATGCAAAAGATACTCTTGCGACGGAGTATCTTCATCTTCAACAACAAGCAAGCGGGCAACATTTGTTTTTACCGAATGCTGCAACAAAACAGTTTCAGAATCATCCTGCTGTTTGGAATTTTCAGATTTAAGCAATGATACAGGAATAGATTGCTTACAGTTCGGGCACTTGAATGAAGTTATACCGAGGGGAATTTTCCCCTCGTCAACTTTCAAGCCAATCTGACAATGTGGACATCTAACTGAAATCATAAAATAAATGAAATATCTGTACCATCCATATCTATAGAATATCCGTCGATCATATCAGAATCAGACATCATAACTGTGTCGTCAGCCAATGTGATAAAATCACTAGAATCCGCTGATATTCCATCATCAATTGTCACAGCGTCCAGAAGCATATCATCAGCACTCATATCAACAATAAATGAGTTTGAGTCTAATGCATCGTCGCTGTCGATTGTCACAAATGTGTAATCATCCTCTTGCACCATAGCTGTTCCCCATAATATATTTATTAATTAATCTGAAAATTCTCCAGTATAGCATTCAACTACAAAATTAAGAAAACATTATGTCGGGCAATGCTTTAATGCATACGGATAATCAAAGTATTATGTTTTATGTACAAAAGCCCATAGATTTATATACAAAAGTCAATCTGACCATTTTGCACGACAGGTACTTACAGGGCAATGTTTTCTATTCTTCAATGATTCCCAAGGAACTTCACCTAAAAATACTCCACATTTCGGGCAAACATATTCTATCTTAAACCGGTTTGTAAGTTCCTGAAGTTCTTTAGGAACACGAGCCGACTGGCGAGCCCCCATATATATACCTATAACAGGAGCACAAATAGTCACCAGCAAACTCACCGTAAACCATTCAGTACTACCCTTTCCCAAAAATCCCAACAATACACCAATTATTCCTGGAATTGCAAACGGCAACGCCTGAAATAATCTTGTTTTGAACTGGTTTGAAGACTGTATACGTATCTTTTCTTTGATATAATTATCATAAACATCCTTAAGAGCTTCAAACTCTTTAGTATAGTCATTCCCTGCTTTTAAAAGTTCATTGAAGTCCAATGACAAATTATCCCCAAGAGTTATCTTATCTGTCGGCTTCACTCGTTTCTTCATAATACGAACGCCGTTGACAAACGTTCCATTAGCTGATTCCAAATCTTCGAGAATCCAAAATCCATCATCATTCTTCGTCAAACGAGCATGATGACGACTAACAAACTCATTATCCACGACATAGTCATTATCTGAAGCCTTTCCTATTCTTATAACCATCTGTCGTATAACTATTATATATTCTCAGAATCTTTGTTTAATTCTTTTTCAAGACTTTCTTTCAAAAGCTTAAGAGGATCTTTTGAAATAATAAGTTCTCTTGGTTTTCCATCGTCCATTAGCAACAATAATTTCTGTTTAGGAAGATTTATCTGCAAAATATGGTTCATATTAACTATATGACTCTTTCCAACTCGCATCAATATACTATTTGCGTTTTTCAACTGAGACTCAAGAAGCTCCTCAATTTTTCCTATATTTATAGCAAATGTAAACTGTATTCCATTTGACAATAATAGTTTTGTATAGTTTCTATCTGCCTCAAAATATAATATCTGGCCTATTTTGATTCTTAACAACTCATCTCTAGTCTTGATAATCAAATATCTATCCATAATAAAATATAATGTTTTTTATCAGTCACACAAACATACGGAAAGTTTTATATACTTCAAAAAAGAAATCACAACAATCGTACTTTATACTATCAATTAAATTCACTTGTCAAGAGATTCACAACAGTTATTCTTCATTAAACAAATTACGAATATGCTTATAAAGAACAAAAAGACTGTATCGAACATTACTTCCGATACAGTCTTTTAAAATTACCAACAAAGTTCAAATTTCTAAAATAAAAAACTTGAATTATTTAATAGAAAATTTTTCTTTCAACTTTGACAACATATCTCTTGTCATTGTATCCAAGTCGAATTCTGGCTTCCAGCCCCATTCTTCACGAGCACAAGTATCATCCAAAGAATTTGGCCAAGACTCAGCAATTGCCTGACGCAAAGGATCAACTTTATATACCATCTTGAAATCCGGAAGATATTTCTTTATATTGTTATATATAATTTCCGGATCAAAACTCATTGAAGCAATATTAAATGAATTTCTGTGAACAAATTTTGAAGAATCAGCTTCCATAATTTCAATAGCTGCACGCAAGCCATCAGGCATATACATCATATCCATAAATGTTCCGGCAGCAATAGGACATTCAAATGTCTCACCTTTAACTGCTGAATAATAAATATCAACAGCATAGTCTGTTGTTCCACCTCCCGGAGGTGTAACATATGAAATCAATCCAGGGAAACGAACTGAACGAGTATCAACACCAAATCGGATGTTGTAATAATCACTCAACAACTCTCCTGAAACTTTTGTAACACCATACATTGTTCTTGGATTACGAATAGTATCCTGAGGTGTCTTATCTTTCGGAGTGTTATTTCCAAACACACCTATTGAACTTGGGGTAAACACTGCACATTTCATTTCACGTGCGACCTCCAGGACATTAAACAATCCACCCATACCGATTTTCCATGCCAACTGTGGTTTTGCTTCAGCAACAGCAGATAATAATGCTGCCAAATTGTAAATTGTATCAATTTTATACTTAGATACAGTTTCGGCGATTTGCTGCTCATTTGTTATATCTACAATAGCAGACGGACCACTCTCCAACAATTCACCCTTAGGTTCTGCTCCCGGAATATAACCAGCAACTACATTAGCACCGCCATAAATACCTCTTAATTTCATTGTCAACTCAGAGCCAATCTGGCCCGTTGAACCAATAATCAATATATTCTTCATCGTTTTAAAACAGATTTAAGTTCTTTCAAGAAACAAAGATATACAGAAATACGAAGTTTGATTATGTTTTTTCCTTTTTTTATTCACTCTTTCGAAAAAAAGCTCCATCTTTGCTCTATGTAAAAGTTTTTTCTAAACACAAACAATATTATTATAGAAAGGATTATAATATGTACGGTAAATTTCAAGAATTCCTGACAAACGAGCTTAACAATATCAAAGAAGCAGGTTTGTATAAAAATGAGAGAATCATCACAACTCCACAGAAAGCAGATATCAAAGTTAATGGAAACACTGAAGTGCTTAATTTCTGCGCCAACAATTATCTTGGTTTGTCTGACAACCAAAGATTGATTGATGCAGCTAAACGTGCAATGGATTCTCATGGTTATGGAATGTCTTCTGTAAGATTTATCTGCGGTACTCAAGATTTGCACAAACAACTTGAAGCTGCTATTTCAGACTATTTCAAAACAGAAGATACTATTTTGTATGCAGCTTGTTTCGACGCAAACGGAGGTTTGTTTGAGCCACTGTTCACAGAAGAAGACGCAATTATCTCAGACGCATTGAACCACGCATCAATTATCGACGGTGTTCGTTTGTGTAAAGCTAAACGCTACCGCTACGCAAATGCAGATATGGCTGATTTGGAACGTTGTCTTCAGGAAGCTCAGGCTCAACGTTACCGCATAATTGCTACAGACGGTGTTTTCTCTATGGACGGAAATGTCGCTCCAATGGACAAGATTTGTGAATTAGCTGAAAAATACGATGCTTTGGTTATGGTTGACGAATCACACTCTGCAGGTGTTGTTGGTCCGACTGGTCATGGTGTTGCTGAACAGTTCAATGTCTATGGCAAAGTTGACATATTTACAGGTACACTAGGTAAGGCATTTGGTGGTGCTATGGGTGGTTTCACTACTGGTAAAAAAGAAATCATTGATATGCTTCGCCAGCGTTCTCGCCCATATTTGTTCTCAAACTCTGTTGCTCCAGCAATCGTTGGTGCTAGTTTGGAAATGTTCAAAATGCTTAAGGAAAGCGATGCATTGCACAGCAAATTAATTGACAATGTAACATATTTCCGTGAAAAAATGATTGAAGCAGGTTTCGACATCAAACCTACTCAGTCTGCAATTTGCGCTGTTATGCTTTACGATGCTAAACTTTCTCAGGATTTCGCAGCTAAGATGCAAGAAGAAGGTATCTATGTAACTGGATTCTACTATCCTGTTGTTCCTAAAGGACAAGCTCGTATCCGTGTTCAGCTTTCTGCCGGTCACGAACGCGAACATTTGGACAAAGCTATTGCTGCATTTATCAAAGTAGGAAAAGAATTGTCAGTAATAAAATAACAGACAATTAAGTAATAATTAATATAAATACTAAAGAGGTTTATGCCTTAATAAGTCAGGTTGTGTCTTCCTATAAAAATAGTAAGACACAACCTTTCTTATTTTATAAATATAATGGATAAACTCTATAATAGCGGAAGATGCTATCTATAAAAATTTCTCTTCGTAATAAAAGATGATTTATGTCCGAAAGAAACAGAATTTTCTTTCGAAAGGAAATTCAATTACATTCGGAAGAAAATCAATTTTCTTTCGGATATAAATTACGTTACATCCGAAAGAATTTTTCAGTTATTAATATTAAATGTTTTTCCAACTCCTTTAGGAACTTATTCGTATTAAAAATAAAAAATTACTAACTTTGCCATCTAAAAACGAAGACAAATAAAACTTCTTATAATATGAGCGAAATCAATATAACAGAAGAAGAAAGCAAAAAAAGCTTGAATTTTATTGAAGCTGCAGTTGAAAAAGATTTGGCCGAAGGTAAAAATGGCGGACGTGTACAGACTCGATTCCCGCCTGAACCAAACGGTTATCTGCATATTGGTCATGCCAAGGCTATTTGTCTGGACTTTGGCATTGCTGAAAAACACGGAGGTATCTGCAACTTACGTTTCGACGATACAAATCCTGTAAAAGAAGACGTAGAATACATCGAAGCCATCGAAGAGGATATCAAATGGCTTGGATTCCACTGGGATAATGTTTATTATGCGTCTGACTATTTCCAGCAATTATATGACTTTGCTATCAAATTGATTAAAGAAGGCAAAGCATATGTTGACGAACAGTCATCAGAAGTTATAGCACAACAAAAAGGTACTCCAACTCAGCCTGGTATTGAAAGCCCATATCGCAATCGCCCAATTGAAGAGAGCTTGGATTTGTTCCGCAGAATGAACGAGGGTGAATTTGAAGAAGGAAGCATGACTTTGCGTGCTAAAATTGACATGGCTAACAGCAACATGCACTTCCGCGACCCTATTATTTACAGAATTCTGAAAACTGCTCATCACAGAACAGGTACAAAATGGAAAGTTTACCCAATGTATGACTTCGCACACGGACAGAGCGACTACTTTGAAGGTGTAACTCATTCACTTTGTACACTTGAGTTTGTACCTCACCGCCCGCTTTATGATTTATTCATTGACTGGCTGAAAGAAGGAAAAGATTTGGATGACAACCGTCCAAGACAGACAGAATTCAATAAGCTGAATCTGAGCTATACATTAATGAGTAAGCGTAACCTTCTTACTTTGGTAAAAGAAGGTCTTGTCAACGGATGGGACGATCCACGTATGCCTACAATTTGCGGTTTCCGACGCAGAGGTTATTCTCCAGAGTCTATCCGTAAATTTGTAGATAAAATTGGATATACAACATATGATGCACTGAATGAATTTGCGCTATTGGAAAGTGCAGTCCGTGAAGATTTGAATGCTCGCTCAACAAGAGTTTCGGCAGTTTTGGATCCGGTAAAACTTATTGTAACAAACTATCCGGAAGGCAAAGTTGAAGAAATGGAAGCAATAAATAATCCGGAAGACCCAAATGCAGGTTCTCACACTATTGAATTCAGCCGCGAATTGTGGATGGAACGCGAAGACTTTATGGAAGATGCTCCTAAAAAATTCTTCCGCATGACTCCGGGACAGGAAGTACGTCTGAAAAATGCATATATCGTAAAATGTACAGGATGCAAGAAGGACGAAAACGGTAATATCGTTGAAGTTTATTGCGAATACGATCCTAACACTAAGAGCGGAATGCCAGACAGTAACCGCAAAGTGAAAGGAACTTTGCACTGGGTAAGTTGCGCACACTGCATTAAAGCTGAAGTTCGCCTTTACGACAGATTGTGGAAAGTGGAAAATCCGCGTGATGAATTGGCTGCTATACGCGAAGCCAAGAACTGCTCTCCTTTGGAAGCTATGCAGGAAATGATTAACCCTGACTCACTGAAAGTTCTGGAAAACTGTTATGTTGAGAAATATCTGTCAACATGCAAACCTTTGGACTATTTCCAGTTCCAACGTATTGGTTACTTCAATCTTGATCCTGACAGCAAAGATGGTAAGCTAATATTCAACCGTACTGTTTCATTGAAAGATACTTGGAACAAGATTAAAAATAAATAATCGAAATTCTGAACATATATATATAAATTGACGGGCTATGGGAAATTAACGTCCGATGCCCGTCAATTTATTTTTAACCCATATAATGATGAACAAACAAGAGCTTGACGAACTGCTTGACAAATTTATTGAAGCTGAAAAACGCGGACAATCAATCTACCTTGATTCAGACCAAATTGAGGAAATATTGGATATCCTTGAGGATGAAGAGGATTTTGAATTGTATGATCGTTTGTTGGCAGCCGGATTGAAGATGCACCCGGAAAGTACACAATTGCTAATAAAAAAAAGCAAAGTACTGATGTGTGATGAAGAATTCGAGAAAGCCCTCTTGCTTATAAATCAACTCAAGGAAACAGAAAGTGGGGAATTGTATGCAATACAAATAAATTGCTTATTTGCAACTAACCAGAAAAAACAGGCATACAAAATACTGAATAGACTCACAGAGGAAAATTTCGACGAACTTGAAACTGTATATGAATTTGTATCAACGTTCCTTAATGAAATGTATATGAACGATGAAGCTTCTGATGTCATTTCAAAAGGTATAACTCTTTTCCCGAAAAATATATATTTAAAAAATGAACTTTGCTTTCTGCTGGAAACGAGCAATGACATTCCGAAAGCAATACAAATATGTCAGGAATTGATTGATGCTTCACCATATTCGGCTGAACATTGGTTCACATTAGGCAGGCTGTATACTATTATCGGAGAATATAATAAAGCGATCGAGGCTTTCGACTTTGTGGCAACATGCAGTTCAGAACAAAATGACTACGAACTAAAAATTCTGAAAGCATACTGTTTCTATATGAACACCAACTACGAAAGTGCCATATCAATATATAAAGAGCTCATTGAAATTGATGACCTGAAAAAACGTATAGCACCTTTGATGGCTGAATGTTATATAAAAATGGGAGAATATGAAGAAAGCTATTTATTGATGAATCCAATCATAAACAAGGAAAACGACTGCGATGTCTCTACATATCTGAACTATATCCGCTGTTGTATGGAGACAGGCAGAGAGTCAGAGGCACAAGCGACAATACATGAAGCAGTGAATACTTTCCCGCAAAATATCAACCTCCTATCACTACAGGCTATTTCATTCCTTGAAATGAAAGAAATAGAAAAAGCTATAGCTACTGCAAAAAAAATGCTTGAGATTCTTGACCTTGAAAGATATGATCTCGAACAACTTTCGTGCAATAACAATGCTGATACACTTTTCCGCCTTGCCCAAAGAATGCATAAAGAGGACGATATTGAACAAGCCCTGCATTATTATAAAGAGGCAAAAAAAGCTGATCCAGGATTGAAATTCATCAATCTTTATATGGCAATAGCCTATCTTCAAAAAAGAGATATGGATAATTTTGCAGAATGCATAAAACATATTTCTTCAGAAGAAATGCAAAAATTAATTACGGAAACTCCATCATATAATATAGAAAAAGATGCTTTGTCAAGTATAACAGAAATGGTTTCAACTGCTAAGTTGGCAAAAGAATATCTTAAAAATAAAAGTAACAACAACTAAAAACAGACTACTAACATTTAACAAACAAATAGAAACATGAATAGAAGTTTAAAAGATTATTCGCTTCTTGTTCTTAAAGGAATGGGAATGGGAGCGGCAGATGTTGTTCCCGGTGTTTCTGGAGGAACAATAGCATTTATTGTTGGAATCTACGAAGAATTACTTGATTCTATAAAAAGCATAAATGCACAAAGCCTGAAATTGCTTTTCACAGGTAAACTTGCAGAATTCTGGAAAGCAATAAATGCTAATTTCCTTGTTTCAATAGTGCTTGGTATTGCGATAAGTATATTCTCTCTGGCAAAACTAATTACATATCTTCTCGAGTTCCATCCAATTCTAGTCTGGGCATTTTTCTTCGGACTTGTTCTTGCTTCATCATGGTTTGTTGCAAAAACAATAAGTAAATGGGATGTAAAAACTATTATTAGTTGTATAGCTGGCATAGCCATTGCATATTATGTAACTGTAGCAACGCCAGCAGAAACCCCTACAAATCTGCCCTTTATTTTTCTATGTGGAGCTGTAGCTATATGCGCAATGATTCTTCCTGGTATATCTGGTAGTTTCATTCTTGTTCTTATGGGAAAATACTTCTATATCATGGATGCTGTGAAAAGCTTGAATATTATTGTAATGCTAGTGTTTATTTGTGGAGCAGGAATAGGTATCACAATGTTTTCAAGAGTTTTATCATATGCACTTAAGAAATTTCATAATGTAACTATCGCAGCTTTGGCAGGTTTTATGATAGGTTCACTCAACAAAGTTTGGCCATGGAAACAAGTACTCGAAACTTATACAGACAGTCATGGCAAAGTTAAGCCTTTGATTGAATCAAATATTATTCCAGATATGGCTAATTCAGACCATCAGGTTTTGATGGCAATCGGACTTATGCTGTTCGGTTTTATCCTGGTTTATGTTTTGGAAAAGCTTTCTGCGAAAAGCAGTGAAAAACATGTATCATAAGTATTCCAATAAAAATGGATTATAACAAAACAGGTTCTGAGTTTGTATATTTTGACTCAGAACCTGTTTTTGTTATCTTCTTATCAGTATCATTTCTCCACAAATTGTATAGGTTCATTATTCCCGGAAAGAGTCAATGTCATATTCCTTCCTTTTCCCCTGATATCTGCGAAAGAATTCTTATATCCATAACCAGAAGCTGTCGGATATTGATAAAGTATATAATCTATTCCTTGATATTTAATTTGCGCAATTCCTGCGTGAGTAAAAAACGATGTAGATAAAGACTGACCATTGTCGTTTACAAATTCAGCTTTTAGAATATTTTCAAATCCGGTTGATGAATAAAGGACTTTTCCTCTTCTAGTTATCAGCCATTCATTATTACAATGTTCCAGCATATATGTATCATCATCTTCAATATTCCAAACTGATGTACCATCAGGTCTATTTCGTCTCTCTAGAATTACAGATTCTTCTGGCATGAACAACTCTACTTTAGACGAATCCTGCAAGAAAACAAAATATGCAGCATATGACGACAAAGAATCTTGTGCTGAGAGCATCTTTTGCCCTTCTTCAAAAATCCTTATTTTCTTATCTAGAAGCTTGGAATATGTATAACCCATAGCAGAATCATCTCCACCTATCAATTTGCTTTCATTCTGAGATTTGACATATTGTATTCTGTACATATCTCCTTTTCCCAAAGTAAGAGTATCATTATTAATGGATATAACTTTTAATGTATCAGAAAACTGAATTGTCTGACCATTTCCTATACTTTTTCCAATAAGAACTATATCTGAACCACCGTCTTTTTCTTTCAATAATTGCCAACCACTATACTTTAATGTAGCCATACCAACAGAAACTGCATTTCCATCTTTGTCAAGAACAAAACCTTGAGTGATATCTTTATTTACAGGCATTATTTCATGCCATTCTCCTAATAAGTCTTCCTCGCAGTATGAGTTTTCTACTGATTTACATGATACAAGCATCAAAGCAGACAGTGATAATAACAAAATTTCTTTTTTCATTTCCAATAATAGATTTTTGTTTATAGATCCTATAAAAAGAAAATCTATAAAACTCAGTTACTGTTAATAAACAGTATGAATATTGATTTTGTTGTATTTTATTATAGAATTATATACTATTGACGAAATTTCAGCTATTATATTTTCCGTTGTATCATATGATTCCGAAGAATCTTTTACAAAAACTGATATTACATATCTGCCTCCGTCCGGCAAATACACAAAACCAATATCATTTATTCCTATAAACTCTCCTTTCCTATTTTTATCACCTGTTCCTGTTTTATGTCCAATTCGTAGATTTTTATTTTCCAAAGGCTTTAGCAATCTAGAACGTCCGGTTGAACATTCCATCATTGTATTCTCAATAATGGATCTATATTCTCCTGTAATTGTATAACCTGTAATAAACTTTTCCAGCAAGACGGCGGCAGACAAAGGTGTAGACCAATTTTTATAACAATTATCCAAATTAATATGCATATCATCCTCTGTCATTTCAATAGCAAAGTCATTTATTCCCAACGAACGTATATAAGAATCTGTATTTTTAACATTAAGTATTCTATCAAATAATATATCACATGCATTATTATCACTGAAAACCAAAGTATAAGAAAGTAATTTTGATAATGCAATATCTATATTACCCTCAGGATTTTCATCCCGCAAAGGACTATAAGTATTCTGTTTCAGTTCATACTTAGATACATGAATAACAGAATCACAACTTATATGATTTTTCTGTAAATAATCACATACTGCCAAAGCCTGATGAAATTTAAAAACACTCATCATCGGATACCTAATATCATTATTTACAGTTATAGTATCTTTCCCATTTATAATAACAGCAACACCTACAGTTGCATCATAACATTGTACTTTCTTCTGTATCTCTGATACGATTGAACTATAAGTTTCTGATGAATTAGCTTGTAAAGTAACTGATAACGTTAACGATAAGAATAAAACAAATATTAATTTCATTTTCTGCAATAATTTTCTTTTGTCAAAATTAATGTATATTGACCAAAAGACAAAAAGTTCAAATTTCACCTTTTACTTTTTTGAGTATTAAATAATCAAATTATCTTTGCATAAAATGATTTGGTTTTATTCAATATGAAGATATTTAAACACATCCCTATTATTATTTTTTTTCTTTTGGTTTCACAAAATATTACAGCTGATAGCCAAAGAAAACTTTCCTCTTATCAGAAATATATCAATCAGTATAAAGAACTTGCAATAGAGCAACAGCACAGATATAAAATTCCTGCCAGTATAACTTTGGCACAAGGTCTTCTTGAATCAGGTGCAGGTAGAAGTAAACTTGCACTAAAATCAAACAATCATTTCGGAATAAAATGTCATAGCGACTGGAAAGGGAAAAGGGTTTATCATGATGATGACCTAAGAGGAGAATGTTTCAGAAAATATAAAAAAGTAGAAGATTCATACGAAGACCATTCAAAATTCCTTTGCCGTCCGAGATATTCAAGTTTGTTCCGCTTGAATATAACAAACTATAAAGGATGGGCAAAAGGATTACAAAAATGTGGGTATGCAACAGACCGTTCATATGCAAATAAACTGATAAAGGTAATTGAGGATTACGAATTATATAAATTCGATACTTCAAAGAAAAGCCGAAGAGAAAAAGAAAAAGAAGCAGAAGCAACACCGATAATCAGAAGAACTGTATATAAAACACACGGACTGCTTTATGTTTATGCTAAAGAAAATGACAATTTTGAACGAATAGCACATGATACAGGCTTCAAAGCAAGACATTTGAGAAAATACAATGAAGTGCCAGATGATTTTCCTCTTCAGGAAGGAGACATCATATATCTAGAGAAAAAGAAGAAAAAAGCCGACAAGCCATATTATGATCATGTGGTTGAAGCAGGAGAATCAATGTACAGCATCTCTCAGAAATATGGAATCCAGGTAAAAAGTCTGTATAAATTGAACAAAAAAGACTATGATTATGTTCCTAATGATGGAGATGTTTTAAGACTAAGATAATTTCAAAAATAACGATTTGGTTTTAAAATCTTACAGTCTAAATCATTACGACAATTATTGTAAAACTTGAATAATTATAATATCTTTGCGGTTCAAATACTATAAAAATGAGCGATCAACGTTATAATCTGCGCGGTGTATCCGCATCAAAAGAAGATGTTCATAATGCAATAAAGAACATCGATAAGGGTATTTTCCCAAAAGCATTCTGTAAAATCATCCCTGATATTTTGGGTGGTGACCCTGAGTATTGTAATATTATGCATGCTGATGGAGCTGGAACAAAATCTTCATTAGCATATATGTATTGGAAAGAAACAGGAGATCTTTCTGTATGGAAAGGAATAGCGCAGGATGCTCTGATTATGAACATCGACGATTTACTGTGCGTTGGTGCAGTTGATAATATCCTAGTTTCATCAACTATTGGACGTAATAAACTGTTAGTTCCTGGAGAGGTTATATCTGCTATTATAAACGGAACTGATGAACTTCTTGCAGAACTCAGAGAGATGGGTGTTGGTGTATACGCTACAGGAGGTGAAACTGCAGACGTTGGCGACCTCGTTCGCACAATTATTGTTGACAGTACAGTGACATGTCGTATGAAACGTGCAGATGTAATCAACAATGCAAACATTCGTCCGGGTGATGTAATTGTCGGACTTGCATCTTTTGGACAAGCAACATACGAAAAAGAATATAATGGCGGCATGGGAAGTAACGGACTTACCAGCGCTCGCCATGATGTTTTCGCAAAATATCTGGCAGAAAAATATCCAGAAAGTTATGATGCTGCTGTTCCTGAAGATTTGGTTTATTCAGGCAATCTTAAATTAACAGACGAAGTAGAAGGTTCTCCTCTTAATGCTGGAAAATTAGTTCTATCTCCAACTCGTACATATGCTCCAGTAGTAAAAAAACTTTTGGATGCTTTACGTCCAAATATTCATGGAATGGTTCACTGTTCAGGCGGTGCTCAAACTAAAGTTCTTCACTTTGTTGGAGACAACTGCAGAGTAGTAAAAGACAACCTATTCCCTGTTCCTCCATTGTTCCGTACAATAAAGGAACAAAGTAATACTGACTGGTCAGAAATGTATAAAGTATTCAATATGGGTCATCGTTTGGAAGTATACCTTTCTGCTGAATATGCTGAAGAAGTAATCGCTATAAGCAAATCTTTCGGTATCGACGCTCAGATTATTGGTCATATTGAAGAAAGTAACAAGAAAGAATTGATAATCAAATCAGAATTCGGAGAATTCAAATACTAATATTTCTTTTTATCCAAGAATGGCAGAGAACAATTCATTATTAAACAGACTTGACGGTTTGGTCTCAAGATTCGAAGAAGTATCAACTTTGATAACAGACCCTTCGGTAATTGCTGATATGAAACGTTTCGTTAAGCTGAATAAAGAATACAAGGATTTGGAGAAAATCGTTAAGACCAGAGAAGAGTATGTAAACACTCTCAACGGTATAAACGAAGCCCGTAGCATTTTGGACACTGAGCAAGATCAGGAAATGAGAGAACTTGCCAGGGAAGAGCTAGAAACATGTAGTGCTAGGATTCCGGAACTGGAAGAAGAAATCAAACTGTTACTTGTGCCTGCTGATCCTGAAGATGATAAAAATGCCATTGTGGAAATCAGAGGAGGTACAGGAGGTGATGAAGCTGCTATTTTTGCCGGTGATTTATACAGAATGTATGTAAAATATTGCGAGGCAAAAGGCTGGAAAATTTCTGTATCCAGCTTCAATGAAGGTTCTGCCGGAGGTTATAAAGAAATTATATTCACAGTGAGTGGAGAAAAAGTATACGGAACTATGAAATATGAATCTGGTGTTCATAGAGTTCAACGTGTACCCGCAACTGAGACACAGGGACGTGTACACACCTCTGCTGCTACAGTTGCAGTTCTTCCCGAAGCTGATGAGTTTGACGTTGAGATTAATGAAGGTGAAATTAAATGGGATACTTTCCGTTCAGGAGGCGCAGGTGGACAGAACGTAAATAAGGTTGAATCTGGTGTCCGTTTGCGTTACATATGGAAAAATCCTATAACTGGTGTCAGTGAGGAAATTCTTATTGAATGTACAGAAACCAGAGACCAGCCAAAGAACAAAGAAAGAGCTTTGACCCGTCTGCGTTCGTTCATCTATGATAAGGAACATCAGAAATATCTTGATGACATAGCAAGTAAACGCAAGACAATGGTTTCTACTGGTGACCGTTCAGCTAAAATACGTACATACAATTATCCTCAAGGACGTATCACCGATCATAGAATAAATTACACAATATACAATTTATCGGCATTTATGGATGGAGATATACAAGGTTGTATCGACCAACTTATAGTTGCCGAAAACGCAGAAAGATTAAAAGAATCAGAGTTGTAAAAATTTTGTTGGTTAATTGGATATTAATATTGTATCATACAATTAACCAACAAATACATATCAGCTCAAAAAAATCAAAGCATATGAACAAGCAACAGTTATTTGAAAATATCAAGAAAAAGCAGTCTTTTCTTTGTGTAGGTCTTGATACAGACATAAAAAAAATTCCTCAGCACCTTTTAAACGAGGAAGATCCTATATTTGCTTTCAACAAAGCAATAATTGATGCTACTGCAGATTTCTGTGTTGCATATAAACCAAACTTGGCTTTTTATGAAAGCATGGGAGTTCAGGGTATGATGTCTTTCGAGAAAACAGTAAAATATTTAAGAGATAACTATCCTGATCAGTTTATAATTGCTGATGCAAAACGTGGTGATATTGGAAATACATCAGAAATGTATGCACGTTCATTTTTTGATCACATCAAGGTTGATGCTGTTACTGTTGCCCCTTACATGGGAGAAGACAGCGTAAAACCATTCCTAATATATCCGGAAGCTTGGGTAATTCTATTAGCCCTTACATCAAATAAAGGCTCACATGATTTCCAACTTACTGAAGATGCAAACGGAGAACGTTTGTTTGAAAAGGTTCTTAAGAAATCTCAGGAATGGGCTAGTGACGAACAGATGATGTACGTAGTAGGAGCAACACAAGGAAGCATGTTCCTTGATATCCGTAAACATGCTCCAAATCATTTCCTACTTGTTCCTGGTGTAGGCGCACAAGGAGGAAGCCTTGCTGAAGTAGCTAAATATGGAATGAATGATCAGTGCGGACTACTAGTAAACTCTTCAAGAGCTATAATATATGTAGACAAAACTGAGAATTTTGCAGCTGCATCACGCGAAGCAGCTAAACAAGTACAAACAGAAATGGCTGGCTATCTGAAAGAAAGAGGATTAATTTAACAAAATAATTCATTAAAGAATAACACTAGTTTACTCGTATTAATAAAAATATTTTTACAGTAAATCATAGTGTAATAATATTTGAATAGTAATGGAGTTTTCAGCCCAACAAATTGCAGCCTTCCTGAATGGGACAGTAGAAGGTGATCCAGATGTAAAAGTAAGCAATTTCTCAAAAATAGAAGAAGGTAAAATAGGAACTTTGACATTCCTTGCAAATCCTAAATATGAGCATTATATATACAATACTAAAGCTAGTATTGTATTAGTTAATAATGATTTTACCCCTTCAGGCATAGTTCCAGCAACATTGATAAGAGTGGATAATGCTTATGCATCTTTAGCTATGTTGCTTAATATGGTTGAACAGAGTAAAAAGAAAGAAAACGGTATTGATTCAACTGCATTTATTGCTAAATCAGCATCCGTTGACGAAAATGCTTACATTGGTGCTTTTGCATATATTGGTAATAATGCTAAAGTTGGAAAAAACTGTAGAATTTATCCATATGCTTATATAGGAGATAATGTTATTATTGGTGACAACACTGTTTTATATCCTCACGTAACTATATATGAAGGTTGCGTTGTGGGATGTAACTGTATTCTACATGCTGGTTCTGTTGTCGGTTCGGACGGTTTTGGTTTCGCTCCAGAGGGTGAGACATACAAGAAAATTCCACAATTAGGAAATGTTGTAATTGAAGATGATGTTGAAATCGGAGCAAATACAACTATAGACCGAGCTGTTATGGATTCAACCATTTTAAGACGCGGAGTTAAGTTAGATAATCTTGTACAGATTGCGCACAATGTTGAAGTTGGAGAAAATACAGTGATGGCTGCACAAGTTGGTATCGCAGGTTCTGTCAAAATTGGAAAACACTGTATGTTCGGAGGTCAAGTTGGGCTAGCTGGGCATATAAAGATTGCCGACCATGTGAACTTTGGGGCTCAATCAGGTGTTATCAGTGATATAAAAGAAGCAACGACGGTCTTAGGAGCTCCAGCAATACCTGCAAAAAACTTCATGCGTTCAAGTGCGATCTTTGGTCGTTTGCCTGAAATGTATAGGACTATAGGACAATTACAACGTGAGATTGAAGAACTAAAAAAAGAATTAAATAAATAAAGGCGAATTATGCAGAAACAAAATACGCTTGCTGCAAGTTTTACCTTGCAAGGTAAAGGTTTACATACAGGATTAGAAATAACAATTACATTTAATCCTGCTCCAGAAAACCACGGATACAAAATCAAACGTTCGGATTTGGAAGGCGAACCAGTGATTGATGCCATTGCTGAAAATGTTGTAAACACTCAACGAGGCACTGTTCTATCAAAAGGTAATGTACAAGTAAGTACTATAGAACATGCGATGGCAGCTTTATATGCTATGGGTATAGATAACTGTCTTATAGAAGTTAATGCTCCTGAATTCCCTATATTGGACGGTAGTTCTAAATTCTATGTTGAAAACATTAAAGCTGTAGGTCTTAAAGAACAGAATGCAGCCAAAGATTTCTATATTGTAAAGAATAAAATAGAAGTCAAGGATGAAGAATCTGGTTCTGTCATTACAATTCTTCCTGATGACAAATTCAGCGTAAACGTTCTTATTTCCTATGACTCTCCTGTATTGTCAAACCAATTTGCTACTTTAGATAACATATCTGATTTTGCGGAAGAAATAGCTTCATCAAGAACATTTGTTTTCGTACGTGAAATTGAAATGTTATTGCAGAACAATCTTATCAAGGGTGGAGACTTGGATAATGCTATTGTCATTTACGACCAAAAGACATCTCAGGAATCTCTTGATAAACTTGCTGACATGATGTGCCAGCCTCATAAGAATGTTCAAGAACTTGGATATATAAATAATAAACCTCTTGTTTTTGAAAATGAACCGGCACGTCACAAATTGCTTGATATAATAGGAGACTTAGCACTTACTGGAAAAGCTATCAAAGGACGTGTAATTGCAATGCATCCAGGTCATGGTATCAACAATAAAATGGCTCGTCTTATCAGAAAAGACATTAAACTTAATGATGTTCAGGCTCCGGTATATAATCCTAATGCAACTCCTATTATGGATATAAACCGTATCCGTGAACTTTTGCCTCACAGATATCCGTTCTTGCTAGTTGATAAGATTATAGAAATTGGAGAGAACCATATAGTTGGTGTAAAGAATATAACAAACGACGAACCATTCTTCCAAGGACATTTCCCACAAGAGCCAGTGATGCCTGGTGTACTTCAGGTTGAAGCAATGGCACAAACTGGAGGTCTGCTTGTATTGAATTCTGTTGACGAACCAGAACGTTATTCTACATATTTCATGAAGATTGACGGTGTTAAATTCAGACAGAAAGTCGTTCCTGGTGATACTCTTATCCTTCGACTAGAATTGTTAGCTCCTATCAGACGAGGAATTTCCACAATGAAAGGTTATGTCTTCGTAGGAGACAAACTTGTCAGTGAAGCTGAATTCATGGCACAAATTATCAAGAATAAATAACTAAATTAGAATATAAATATGAGTCATTCTCCATTAGCTGTTATACATCCGGAAGCAAAAATCGGAGAAAATGTAACAATTGATCCGTTTGCAGTGATTGAAAAAGATGTTGTTATTGGTGACAATTGTCATATATTCTCTCATGCAGTAATTTTAGACGGAGCTCGTATCGGAAATAATTGTAAAATTTTCCCAGGAGCTGTAGTTGCTGGTATTCCACAGGATTTAAAATTCAAAGGTGAAGTAACCACTGCTGTTATCGGAGATAATACAACATTACGTGAATGTGTTACTGTAAACCGAGGTACAGCTTCTAAAGGAACAACTATAGTTGGAAAGAATTGTCTTATAATGGCTTATTCTCATATTGCCCATGATTGTGTATTGAAAGATAACATAATAATTGGCAATGCATCCCAAATTGCTGGAGAAGTTGAAATAGATGATTTTGCCATAGTAAGTGGAGGTTCATTGGTTCATCAATTCTCAAGGATTTCCAAACATGTTATGATTCAGGGAGGTTCAAGAATAGGGAAAGATATACCTCCATACACTTTGATTGGTCGTGATCCTATTGTTTATTGTGGAATCAATATTGTAGGTCTGAGACGAAGAGGATTTACAAACCAGCAGGTATATCTGATTCAGGATATATACAGAACACTCTATACAAGAGGTCTTAATAATTCAGATGCTTTAAAAGCAATTGAAACTGAATATGAACCAAGTGAAGAAAGAGATTTGATTCTTAATTTCATTAAATCTTCCAAAAGAGGTATCGTAAGAGGTTCTATTGACGAATTATAACCATAATTATTTTCTTATAAGAGACGCTTTGATACAGGTAAAATCTACACATCAAAGCGTCTCTTTTTTTTATAATATAAACTATATTACAGCCAGACGAAAAAGAAACATTCACCCCTCACCTTTTAACTCCACATTCGTATAAATAAATTATTTTTACTATTTTTGGAGCATCAAAAAAACATTAATTATGGTATATAGATTCTTACTTTTATCAGACGAAGTTGAAGACTTCAAAAGAGAAATCCAAATAGATTCTGAAGCAACATTCCTGGATTTGCACAATGCAATCCTAGATTCAGTAGGTTATACAAAAGACCAGATGACATCATTCTTCATTTGTGAAGATGACTGGAGTAAAACTACAGAAATCACACTAATGGAAATGGATACTTCTTCTGATGTAGATAATTATACAATGGAAGATACTCACCTTGATGAACTTCTCCAAGATGAACATCAAAAGCTATTGTACGTTTTTGATTATATGACAGAACGTGCATTCTTTATGGAGCTGCGTGAAATCATAACAAATAAAGATTTGGACAAAGCTGTATGTACAAAATCTAAAGGTGTTCCTCCTGTGCAGTTAATGTCTTTCGATGATTTCGACACAAAACTTGCAGCTTCATCTTCTACAGATTTGGGAGAAGATTTCTATGGCGACTCTGAATATGATATCGACGAACTTGACAAAGATGGTTTTGAAGGATTTGGAGACAGCGCCATGAGTAATCCATATGATGACGACCGTTATTAATGGATAAATATCTGATAATAATCTTAGGTCCTACTGGCGTAGGAAAAACAGAGTTGAGCCTTCGTATAGCAGAAAAACTTGGTTCTCCGATTATTTCTGCCGACTCCAGACAGTTGTACAAGGACATTCCTATTGGAACTGCTGCACCAACGGCTGAACAGATGAAGCGTGTAAAACACTATATGGTTGGAACATTGGATTTGAATGATTACTATAGTGCCAGCCAATTCGAAGAAGATGTAATAAGTCTATTAGGTGATTTGCACAAAACTATTCCAGCAGTTGTTATGACCGGAGGTTCCATGATGTATATCGACGCCGTAACAAAGGGCATCGATGATATCCCAACGGTAAGAGCAGACATACGCCAGAAGGTATGGAAAGATTATGAGGAAAAAGGCCTTGCTCCTATTCTTGAGGAATTGAAACGCTGTGACCCCATCCATTACGAAGAAGTGGACAGGAACAATTACAAAAGAGTGGTTCATGCCGTTGAAATTTGCAGGCAAACAGGAATGCCTTATTCTTCATTCAGAACCAAAAGCCGCAAAGAAAGAGATTTCAAAATAATCCAGATTGGTCTGAAACGTGATAGAGAAGAATTATGCGATAGAATTAATCTTAGAGTTGATTCTATGATGGAAGAAGGTTTACTTGAAGAGGCAAAGAAAGTATATCCTTTGAAACATCTGAATTCTCTAAATACGGTCGGATTTAAAGAATTGTTCAAATATTTTGATGGCGAATGGACTTTGGATTTTGCTATTGAAAAAATAAAACGCAATAGCAGGGTTTACGCCAGAAAACAAATGACATGGTTCAAACGCGATAATGAAATCAAATGGTTCAATCCGGACGATGAACCTGAAATTATGGAATATATTGAACAATGCATCAATAAGTAATTGATATTCCACTACAATTTGGGGACAAATTATAAGAAAGCTATAATTCATAAAAAAGGTCGTTATGTATCATAGAAAACATAACGACCTTTTTTTAAAAACATAGTTACGAAATTTTATATTCCCAATATAAGGAACAATGATAATATTAATGCAAAAACAAACTCATTGCGAGCTGTATCACCTAAAACCTTGTTTAATGCTCTTCCCTCTAATCGAGATAAATCAATCCACGACTTTACAAAAAGGACAAAAAAAGCAGAGAAAAGCAAGATGAAAATAATCGAAGCATTCAACAACAATGGAAATATTAGCGCTACAGCAATTATTCCATTCAATAGATAAATATATTTCCCAAATGTCCGGCCAAATATCACAATTGAAGTTCTCTTACCAACTGCCTTATCCTGAAAATAATCTCTATAATTGTTAACAATCAGAATATTGACAGACAAAACTCCTAAAGCTATAGATAACAATAATGACAGCAAACTGAAGTGCAAACATTGAACATAGTAAGTGAAACAAACCGGGACAATTCCATAGAACAACAACACGCAAACATCACCAAGACCATTATAAGCTAAAGGATAAGGACCTGTGGAATATGCCAACACACAAACTGCTATTGCCAAACCTACAGGAATAAGCTCCCATCCGCCATAAGGAATAAGCATACAACCGAAAAGACAAGCCAAAACCAATGTGATAACCGTCGCCTTCAACATATCCTTAGGTTTTATCCAGCCTTGAGCCACTGCCCTTTCCGGCCCCAGACGGTCCGCACCGTCTGCTCCTTTCTTAAAATCAAAATAATCATTGGCAAAATTACTCGCAATCTGAGCAAACAATGCAACCAGAAAACATAAAACTACCGGAACAAGCAACAGCATTCCACCATTATCCCTATATGCCAATGCACATCCCAACAACACTGGGCTCAATGAAGCCGGCAAAGTCTTTGGCCTCGCAGCTTTGAGCCAAAGAGAAACAGAACTAATAAATCTCATTACAATTTTTTTTGCAAAAATAGGAACAAAAAACACAGATAATACCCTTTGTTTTCAAAAAACCTTATATATTTGCTGCGTGAAACAAATATTATACATATTCGGTCTGCTGTTCGCTTTATTTTTGTTTTCTCCAGAGAAAGCATTGCAAAATAAAGAGGATGTTTTCTTATGTAATACAGAAACTATTACACAAGAGGACAGTTCTTCTGATATGCAGCACCAGATAAGTATACTAAGTAATGATTTGAAAAGCAATAATCTTCTCACTCCACGCAGAGCTTTTCAAATAAGCAGTAACGCAACTTCACTTCGCGTTCTTGACACATCGACTTATCGTTTAATACAATATTTGAGAATTAAAAATCTTACAAATTTATCAAAGACACAGGAACAGAGTGCATTCGTACGTTCTGTTACCTTCTCTTCCCTATTCTGCAGTATGGCTCATCACGTATTTGCCATGCGTAAACTAATCATTTAGACTAATCCGTATTCTATTCTGCAAAGAGAGGCTTTCATTTCATCATTTAGGCTTCTCTCGAGGATATATATGCCTTTCACTAACTTATATACATTAAGCATATATTCCTTTTCCTGATATTTTATTACTCAAAAATTTTTCTGATGGATACAAACATAGTTTATGTGTTTTTGTATCCCAAGTAACAATATTGTCTAATCATTCTAAAACAGAAGAGTTTAGTAACCTGTAAGTTTTCCAATTGACTTAAAGCGGAAACTTGCAAGATCACAAACCCTCAAATAAAAATTATAACACTTATGGCAACAAAAAATAAAAAAATGACAATTTGGTTTTCAGTATTCGTGACTATCGTTGGATGCGTTTTGGCATGTAGCTCTATAATTCCAAATGATTATATCAAATTACTTATTGTATTACTGACTTTAGGTGGCGGTATATACGGAATTATGAAAAGCTTAAGCAACGAAGTTGAATCAGAAGAGATTAATAATTAACAAATAACAAACAATATAAAAAACAAATAGTATCATGAGAGTAAATAAAGATTTAGCAGATGCAGTGATGATGGTTTCATGTATCATCTTGGTATTAGCCGGAACAAGCGATTTTGAAAACGGTTCAATGAAAACTATCTTGATGTCTGTTCTCGGCATTTTAGCTGTAGGTATGGGTGTTGCTCGTGTTTATGGTTCAAAGCAGAACAATCAACACGAAATAAACTAACCCTACAATATAAATTTTTGACATAACTTTTATATTCTCTAATTCCCTGGTTGTCGCTTCGGCGTGACCCCGCGGTTATCTGAGATTCATTTTTCTGCCTATTTCAATAAAACTTGCTGTTACTTGGATAGAGTGTTACACACTTGGCAACGGAGGGACGAGAGATAAATTAGAGGCAGTGCGACTCAATCGCACTGCCTTTTATTGTTTGTCTAATACTGTATCCTCCTCCCCCTAATCATAATGACAAAAAAACTGTCCGAAAATCTGCCTCAAACTTTATGCTAATGATTCACTTATTCCATAATATATGAAAAACTTTTTCCATATATTATGAAAATCTTTTTTCATATATTGTGAAAATTTTGTTTCATATATTATGAAAAAAGTTTTCCAACGCATAGAAATACGATGAAAATATAATCAACTATATTACAACAAATTACACGATGTGGCTTATAAACAGAATTTTTATATCCCTTTTAGGGAAACATATCAGCTCAATTTCTCATATTCTTTACTCAAAATCATATAAAAATATTTAACTTTGCGACCTCAAATTTCTATAAATTAGCTGTATGAAAAGAATCTTCATTTTATTATTTCTATTGACTTCTTTTATTGGACTTAATGCCCAGAACATCCAACTTCATTATGATTTGGGAAGCGCTCTTTACAATAAGGACCTTAAAGACCGCCCAGTCGTTACAACTACAGTTGAAATGTTCAAACCAGATTCATGGGGAAGCACATATTTCTTCGTGGATATGGATTATACAAGCAAAGGTATCGCTTCTGCATACTGGGAAATCGCAAGAGAACTTAAATTCTGGCAGCCTCCATTTTCAATCCATGTAGAATATAATGGTGGATTGAACAACATGGCTTCATTCCAGAATGCTTATCTTGGTGGTTTGACATATACATACAATAACAGCTCTTTCACAAAAGGGTTCACTCTTTCAGCCATGTACAAGTATATTCAGAAGCTTAAATCTCCAAACAATTTCCAGCTTACCGGAACTTGGTATCTGCACTTCGGAAAAAACGGAGTATGTACGTTCAGCGGCTTTGCTGATTTCTGGAGAGAAAAAGGAAACAATCCTCACGGCGATTTCATTTTCCTTTCAGAACCTCAATTCTGGCTTAATCTGAACAAATTGCCGAAAGTTAATGACAAGTTTAAATTAAGTGTCGGTACGGAAGTGGAATTAAGCAATAATTTCAGTTTCAGAAACGGATTTTATGCAATACCGACATTGGCAATCAAATGGTCTTTTGATTAATCATATATATAGTAAATAGAAAAAGACAGTGTTCCGTTTGGAACACTGTCTTTTTCATATCTGTCAGTAAATTATCTTAATCAGAAAAGTTTTGAAGGATATTCACCGGCATCAACCAAAGCCTGGATTTTGTCAACCACGCCCTGACGGTCAGCGGCATAAGTTACACCAAACCATTTTGAAGTTGTGTCAAGAACTTTTACTGTAGCTTTGCCTTTTGTAATAAGCTCATTAACCATCAATGGAATGAAATATTCGCACTTCAAGTTACTGATATTTGCCTTAAGGAAATCTACGAAGTAATCTTCTGAATATTTGAAATAATCTGGAGTGAATCCCCACATATTCATTGACACAGGAGTGTTTTCTTCCAATACAACCTTCTGACCGTTTTCGTCAACAAACTGAATGTCGCCGTCGATTCTTTCAATTGCTGTACGTTCAACAACGCCTGTCAAATATCCGTCAGCATTAGTTTCGCAAACACCACGAGCCACAGAACCACTTTCACTCAAAGTATTTCCTACGCGATAACCAACCATGCAATATTCGTTCTGTTTGCCAGCAACTTCAGAAAGCCATTTTCCCAGCACAGCAAAGCTGTCACGACCATAGAAATCATCAGCATTGATAACTGCAAAAGGTTCTTTGATAACATCCTTACCCATCAGAACAGCATGATTTGTTCCCCAAGGCTTTTCACGACCTTCAGGACAAGTGAATCCTTCAGGCAGATTATTCAAATCCTGGAATACAACTTCTACAGGAATATGATTTTCATATTTAGAAATAATCTTTTCACGGAAATCCTGCTCGAAAGATTTACGGATTACGAACACAATTTTGCCAAAACCACCGCGGATTGCATCAAATATTGAATAGTCCATAATAGTTTCACCATTAGGTCCGAGTCCATCTAACTGCTTAAGACCACCATAACGGCTACCCATTCCGGCAGCCAAAACAAACAATGTAGGTTTCATCACTATATATTTTAATGTTTTATTTATAAACTGAGACAAATGTAAGTATTTGTTATGAATAATATTGCCTTTGGCTTTTGTTTTTTTATTACTTTTGTGCGCAGTTTTTTAGGCAAAAGAAAAAGATGAAAAAAACAAGAAATCTATTATTGCCAATCTTGGCAGCCGGAATGGTTGCTATGGCAAGTTGTACTTCTGCTCCCAAAACAGAAGCAGTTAAGAATCTGGCAATAGACCCAGCAAATCTAGACACAACAGTTGCTCCCGGCACAGACTTTTATCAATATGCCTGCGGAGGATGGATGAAAAATAATCCATTGAAACCGGAATATTCAAGATACGGAACATTCAACCAGCTTATGGATGAGAATCAGGAACAGCTTCGTATATTGATTGAAGAACTGAGCTCTCAGCCTCAGGAAGCAGGAAGTGTTTCTCAAAAAATAGCAACGATGTATTCTCTTGCTCTTGACAGCGTTAAATCAAACGAACTTGGATATGAACCAATCAAAGAGCAGTTGAACGATATTATGCACCTTGCCTCAAAAGCAGAAGTTGCAAAAATGATTGCTACAATGCAAAGACAAGGTATGGCTCCTTATTTCGCATTCTTCGTAAGTGCTGACGATAAGAACAGCTCACAGAACATTGCTATGCTTTATCAGGCAGGCCTTGGCATGGGCGATAAAGACTATTATTTGCAGAATGACGATAACATGAAGAGCATCAGAGATGCTTATCATACTTATATCAACCATTTGTTTACAGCTATTGGTTCAAGTCCGGAACAGGCTGAAGCTGCTGTAAATTCTGTAATGAAAATCGAAACAGGAATCGCTGAAGCCTCATACAGCAGAGAAGACTTGAGAGATTCTCAGAAAAATTACAATAAAATTTCTGTTGAAGAACTTAAAAAGCAGAACAAGGCTTTTGATTGGGATGTTTATTTCGAAGCTTTAGGCGTTGCTGACCTGAAAGAAATCGACGTTAAACAGATTGATTACTACAAGGCATTGGACAAATTCCTGAGCAACGCTTCTCTTGACGATCAGAAATACTATCTTGCATTCAACCTTATGGATGCTGCAGCTCCTTATCTGAGCGACAATTTTGTGGATGCAAACTTTGAATTCTATGGCAAAGTGATGTCAGGCCGCCAGGAACAGCAACCAAGATGGAAAAGAGCTATCAATTCTGTAAACGGAACATTGGGCGAAGCTGTTGGTGAAATGTATGTAAAGAAATATTTCCCTGCTTCATCAAAAGAGAAGATGATTACATTAGTAAACAATCTTCAGACAGCTTTGGGCGAAAGAATAAATGCTTTGGAATGGATGGGCGATTCAACAAAGATGAAGGCTCAGGAAAAACTGGCTTCATTCACTGTAAAAATCGGATATCCTGATAAATGGAGAGATTATTCTTCTTTGGAAATCAAAGATGACTCATATTGGGCAAATATTTGCCGTGCTAATACTTTCGAATTCGATTTCAATTTGTCTGAAGTAAACAAACCGGTTGACAAATCTCGTTGGCATATGACTCCACAGACTGTAAACGCATATTACAGTCCTAATACAAATGAAATATGTTTCCCGGCAGCAATTCTTCAGCCTCCATTCTTCAATCCTGAAGCAGACGACGCTGTAAACTATGGTGCTATCGGTGTGGTAATCGGTCACGAAATGACTCACGGATTCGACGACCAGGGAAGAAATTATGATAAGGACGGAAACCTTTCAGACTGGTGGACAGAGGAAGATGCGAAACTGTTTGTTGAACGTGCTGAAGTTTTGGTAAAACAGTATGACGATATAATTGTTGTTGACACAGTTCATGCAAACGGACGTTTCACTCTTGGTGAAAACATCGCAGACCAGGGCGGTTTGCTTATTGCTCATCAGGCTTATATGAACAGCCTTAAAGGTAAAGAAACTCCTGCTCCTATCGAAGGTTTCACACACGAGCAGAGATTCTATCTTGGATATGCAACATTGTGGGGAATGAATATCCGTCCTGAAGAAATTGTAAGAATGACTAAGATTGACCCTCACTCTCTTGGAAAATGGCGCGTAAATGCTGCTTTGAAAAACATTGACAGCTTCTATGAAGCATTCAATATCAAAGAAGGCGATTCTATGTATCTTGCACCTGAAAAGAGAGTAAACATCTGGTAAAATACATTTAATCCTATATAATAAGGAGCAGAGCTGATAGTCGTGATTCGAATCAGCTCTGCTCCTTATCTTTTAGGCTCTCTAACGCACGAACAAAAAAAATGGAATCATAAATAAGCGATAAAGCTTAGTTTTATGATTCCATTTATATTTTAAAATTAAAAGTATTTTCAGTCTCTATTAGCAAAATACTTCATAAACTGAACTCTTTCATACATTGCAGGATTATCAATGTTTGAATAACTCAATTTTCCTACAAACTCAGGCAATGATTTGAAGTGAGCCTGTCCCATCCATTCTTCCACACAAGTCAGAACTTGAGATATGATTTCAGTTCCATGAGTATAAATTGCACTACACATCTGAACAGCAGAAGCACCAGCCAACAGACATTTAATAACATCTTCCCAATCATGAATACCTGTTGATGAAGCAATACTTATACCTTTTACTTTTCCGCTTGTAATAGCTGTCCAACGTATTGTATCACTCAAATCAGAATGATTGCTGAACACCTGTCCTGAAACAAGCTGCATAGAATTTATATCTATATCCGGCTGATAGAATCGGTTAAACAAAACAACACCGGCAGCACCATTAGCTTTCAGAACATTTACCAATGCAGGAATATTCTCAATATATTTTCCCAACTTTATTATAATTGGAATAGAAACAGTCTCTTTAACTTTACGAAGAATATTCACATATAAAGATTGAATTCCGCCGTCGCAACTTCCTTCCATATCTGTTTCCAGGAAGAATACATTTAATTCCAAGGCATCAGCACCTGCAAGTTCAATCTGCTTTGCAAAATCAATCCATGAATCAGCCTTATAACAGTTGATACTTGCAATAATAGGAATAGAACACAGTTCTTTTGATTTCTTGATAATGTCCAGATAATTGTTAACCTGGTTCATTCTGGCATAAGTCCTGATATAATCTTCAGCTTCAGGATAATCAGAATGTTGAGAGAGCTGGTCGCTCTGCATTTCAATCTGTTCTTCAAACAATGATTTGAGAACGATGGCGCCTGCACCGGCTTTTTCATATTCTTTGTTTCGTTCCGGACTTAGAGTTAAACCGGAGCTACTAATAATGATAGGGTTACGAAGAGTAAGCCCTGCATATTCAGTTTTTAAATCTATCATGTCTGTATAGTTTTATGCTCTACACAAAAGTAAGCATTTATTTTATAATTCAATATTCTCTTTCGCCGAAAATATCTGTACCTATACGCACCATAGTGCTACCCTCTTCGACAGCAATATGATAATCATGGCTCATTCCCATCGAAATTGTCTTGAACTCAGAATTATCTGCAAAATATTTTTCCTTGAATTCAGTAAATAGAGAATGAAGTTCTTTAAACTCTTTGCGGATTTTTGACTCATCATCAGTGAAAGTAGCCATACCCATTACACCGGAAAACACCACGTTTTCAAATTCGCCGAGGTTTTCATCAAGCATCTGGCGGCATTCATCCGGATTAAACCCATGCTTCGAATCTTCTTCAGCCACATGAATTTCGAGCAACACGCGGATTTTTCTGTTGTTTTTCTTCGCCTGTTTCTCCACCTCACGCAAGAGTTTGAGCGAATCTATACTCTGGATAGTATGGATGAAAGGAGCGATTTCTTTAACTTTATTGGTTTGCAAAGTTCCAATAAAATGCCACTCTATATCTGCATATCGCAGGAGTTTCTCTTTCATGACAAGCTCCTGTGCACGACTTTCACCAAACACTCTTTGTCCGGCTTTATAAGCTTCATCAATAGCCTCAATTGGATGAAATTTCGACACAGCGACAAGCGTCACTTCCTTTGGAAGCGACGCCTTTATTTGTCTTATATTTTGAGATACACTCATTTCATTTTCTCCTTAAAAATATTATTATGCTTTCTGAGCTTTTTCTTCTGCTAATTTTTTCTGTTCAGCAATGAGTTCTTCACCACTTTTAGGTTCAGAAGGAATTTTGCTTGCATCGAATGGGAAAACATCCATTAAGGCAGTTTCAGCAACAGAAGCTATGACATAATCTGAAAGAGTTCCCTTCATTCCGTCTTCAAGAACAGAAATTGCTTCCTTCAAAGTGCAAGCCTGAGCCAGCATCTGTGCAGCTGTTTTTTTCTCAGCACCGCTTTTTTCGTCAAGTGTGATAAAATATACCTTTATTTTATAGAAACGGTCTCCATTCTCATTAAAGAACAACTCTGATATACGAGCACGCTTAATATCAGTGATAGTGAATTCACCCGTGATAAACGGACGTATTTCCTCTATGATACGGCTTTCTGCTTCTGTAAAAGACAAAGCATCTACCAAATAAGGTTCTGTAACTTTTTTCTGCATTCCGTTTTCAAGCATCTTTTCATAAGACACTTTACATTCAAACCAATTGTGCATTTTTATTCCTCAATTAAATTTTACAACACAAAGAATATGCCAAAGACACACTCCTTTTTCTTATGGCAAAATTAGTTTTTATTCGTCAATTAATCAAGAAGAGATATCAGCTTAATCAGCATTGAAACAATACTCATTATACATTATGAAGGGAAGCCGGGGAATAAAAAAAAGCGGAAACTCAGATTTGAGTTTCCGCTTTTTTGAGCCTCTTGTCGGATTCGAACCAACGACCCCGAGATTACAAATCACGTGCTCTGGCCAACTGAGCTAAAGAGGCAGGTGGGCAAGCTTGCTACATCGCGCCGCTACAACCAAGTACCCTTGCTACGGTCAAGTCCTGGGGGATTCCGAGGGAGCTTGCCGTGTAGGACTTACCCGAGTGCAAAAGTAGATATTATTTTTTATTCTGCAAGGGATTTTGACAATATTTTTTCATACAAACACATAAGATACATAATAACAACAAATTAAGTCTATGTTAATATATGTAAATTCATTGTTATTCCTATAATGATATGTACTTAAAAATATATACGGATGTAAAATAGAATATATACGAACGTAAAATGAAATAAATACGGACGTAAATCTAACTACTTCCGTATATATTTTACAGGAATTGCCAGTGTAAAAGTCATCCCCTATAATATCAAATATTATCACAAAAAAAGCTGCATGTCAAAATGAGATTACTCACTTCGGCATGCAGCTTTATCTGTTATAAGAATTAATATTCTATATGGTATTCAAATTATAACTGAATCCAACGAATATAAGCGAAGTCCATTCTATGAGGCAATTCTGCATTCTTTGGGAATACACGGAAACCTATGCGTTGTGTTCCTGCTTCTGTTGGAGTTACTTTCAATTCGAAGAATAATTTTGAACCTTCTTCTTTCATAAGTTTGAATTCTTCTTTAAGGACAATTACTGGAATATGTTTTTCCATGTCTTCCTTAGTAACAACCATTTCAACGCCAAGCATACCCTGCAATTCATGACGGTCAATTACAAGATTAAACTTAGCTTCAGTTCCTACAACAGGACCATTTGCTACAAAGTTGTCATCAGCTGTAAATGATTCAACCTGGAAGCTATCCCAGTGAGAAGCTACCTCTTCTTTCCATGCTGCAATTGATTTTGCCTTAGCAAAATTATTTTCAGTCAATACAGCTGAACGTGTAGCCAATTTGTTATAGAAACGGTCGATATAATCATCAAGCATACGTTTCATTGTATAGTCGTATGCAATCTGTGACATAGAATTCTTGATATACTGAATCCATTCAGGAGAATAGCCCTTACTGTTACGAGCGTAATATGTTGGGATAATTTCTGTTTCCAACATCTGATAAATTGTAGCAGCGTCCAACTGATCCTGATACTGCTGGTTTTCGTAAGTACGCTTGTCAGTCAAAGCCCAACCAGCACCTTCACGATAACCTTCATACCACCAACCATCAAGTACAGAGAAGTTCAATACACCGTTCATTTCTGCTTTTTCACCAGAAGTACCAGATGCTTCCAATGGTCTTGTAGGAGTGTTCAACCAAACATCAACACCAGCAATCAAGTGACGAGCCAAACGCATATCGTAGTTTTCCAAGAAGATAATCTTACCCTGGAATTCAGGACGACGAGAAATCTCAATAATATGTTTGATCAAGCCCTGTCCACCACCGTCAGCCGGGTGAGCTTTTCCTGTAAATACAAACTGGATTGGGAACTGCTCGTTGTTGACAATCTTAGCCAAACGATCCAAGTCTGTAAACAACAGGTGTGCACGTTTATAAGTAGCAAAACGACGACCGAAACCAATCATCAATGCATTAGGATTAATCTTTTCCAAGATTGAAACAACCTTAGCTGGATCACCCTGATTTTTCAACCAAGTTGTTTTATATTCATTCTTGATATATGAAATAAGTTTATTCTTCAATGTTTGGCGAAGATTCCATATTTCTTCATCAGAAACAGACTGAATAGCTTCCCAATATTTAGCTTCTGATTGATGCTGGAAGAAATCTTTAGCAAATCTTTCCTTGAAGAATTTCTTCCATTCTGTTGAAGCCCATGTTGGCATATGAACACCATTTGTAACATAGCCTACATGCAATTCATCAGGGAAATATCCTTTCCAGATAGGAGCAAACATTTTCTGAGAAACTTTACCGTGCAACCAGCTCACACCATTTGCTTCCTGACAAGTGTTCAAAGCAAATGTACTCATACAGAACTTTTCATTTGTACCTGGATTTTCACGTCCCATGTCAATGAATTCCTGCCAACTGATGCCTAATTTACCAGGGAATTCACCCATATATCTGCCGAACAAACCTTCATCAAAATAGTCATGACCTGCAGGAACAGGAGTATGAACTGTATACAATGAAGAAGCACGAACTACTTCAAGAGCTTCATTGAATGAAAGACCTTCATTCTGGATATAATCAACCAAACGCTGAGCATTGATCAATGCTGCATGTCCTTCATTACAGTGATAAACCTGTTTCTTGATTCCAAGTTTGTTAAGCAACAAGATACCACCAATACCCAACAGATATTCCTGCTTCATACGGTTTTCCCAGTCACCACCGTAAAGCTGGTGAGTGATTGAACGATCCCATTCGCTATTCTGAGGAATATCAGTATCCATCAAATACAATGGAACACGACCTACCATCACTTTCCATACATACGCATATACTACACGACCAGGATAAGGAACTTCAAGAACAAATGGTTCACCATTAGACTGCAAAACCTGAGTCAAAGGCAAAGAGCCGAAGTTCTGAGCTTCGTAGTTTGCAATCTGCTGACCGTCCATTGACAATGTCTGAGTGAAATAGCCATAACGATACAAGAAACCTACAGCACACAAATCAATATTGCTGTCGCTGGCTTCTTTCAAATAGTCACCTGCCAAAACACCTAAACCACCAGAATAGATCTTCAATACATTTGTAAGACCATATTCCATACTGAAATAAGCTACAGATGGTTTTGTTACATCTGGCTTAACACTCATATAGTTTTTGAAGTCAGCATATACACTGTTGACTTCTGCCATCAATTCTTTATCAGAAATAATTTCCTCAACACGACCATAAGAAAGATTCTGCAACAACTGTACAGGATTTCCTTCTGTTGATTTCCATAATGCTGGATCAATTTTGCCAAACAATTTGGCTCCTTCGTGATTCCATACCCACCAAAGATTTGTCGCCATTTCTTTTAATGGCTCTAACTGTTTAGGAAGTTTTGACTGAGAATAAACTTCCTTCCAAATTGGTTCGTTTGCGTTATTCGCTTTGATTTTCATATTATGAAGTTTAAAGTAAATTCTACATTATAATTAACTTGCCATTAATTTTTCCGCTGCAAAGGTACGATTTTTTGTCGATAAATTTGCTTAACTATTTCTTTTCTTGGCTTTTTCCAATGCAATGCGGAATGCTTCATCATAATATTTGATGAATTTAGTCCATTCAGCCTTTTTCGCTAATTCAAAACAATTAGTTTTTATCTTATTCAATGTAACCTTGTTTTCCTCAGCAGCCAATTCCAAAATTGAATGCTTAATAGCATCAGCAACCTCAAAGTAATTGAAGTCTGTACGATTAACAACAACAACTCCTTCCTTTATATTATTACCTGAAACATGCTGTTTCGCCCACATTCCAAATCCGGCAAGATTTGTTGTAATCGTTGGTATTCCAAATGCTACACTCTCAAGTGGTGTATATCCCCAAGGTTCATAATAAGAAGGGTAAACAGTAGCATCCATACCAATAAGCAAATCATAATATGGCTTATTGAAAATACCATCTTTACCGTCCTGATAACACGGAACGAATATTATCTTAAGTTTTTCATTAGGCTGGTTTGTAAAACCGGCATACTGTATGTAATTCAAAACTCGGTCTTCATTCATATGATGCAGCCAATGAGTGCAGAAAGGCATTTGCATTGGTTCTGTTGTCTTTATATCTTTTTCAACAACTTCTTTCAAATCAGCACGTACATCTTTAACCCATGCCGGAACCATGATAAACGCAACAACTTCTCTCTGCAACTGACCGGAAGTTCTGGTTCTGTTCATTGCTTCAATAAACACATCAATACCTTTATTGCGGTATTCATATCTTCCACTGGTAGAAATAAGCAATGCATCAGAATCTATTTTAGTTCCCAAAAGTTTCTCTGCCACATTAATCAAACATTTTCTGGCAGCTTGTCTTTTTTGTTCGTAAAGCTTTCCTTCTGGAACAAAGTTCGGTTCAAAACCATTAGGAGTAACAATATCAGGAGCTTTATCCAACAACTGCTTACACTCAACAGCCGTGATATCGCTTACAGTAGTAAAGCAGTCCACATTATGAGCGGCCTGTTTTTCCACAGAATGTTTTGCTTCCATATTAAGCTCAAATGCCATCTGGTCGCCATTATAACCTTCCATATAAGCATACAAGGCTTTGTTGTTACCAGCGATGGAACGTCCTATGGATGTAGCATGAGTTGTAAATAATGTTGCAATAGCAGGAATATTCTTACGTATATATAAAGCTCCCATAGAAAGCATCCACTCATTGAAAAGAGCTACCACATTCTTATTTTCCAAGTGGTAATAATTATAAAAACTTTCTATGACCTTTCCTACGGCATATGCAAAAATACAGGATTCATCGTAATCACCATAAGCATGCATTGAATCCACATGGAAATCCTGCCACATAGAAAAGAATAGGATATCTTTTTCAGGGAAAAATTGTTTGAAATCAACAAGAATGACTGGAGGTTCACCTGGAACAGTCCATCTACCAACCTTTATTTTCAAATTGTCATTCTGCTCAGCGTGCTTCTTCCAATCAGCAAATAGCTTTTTATCTTCTTTAAAATCTGAAGCTTCTGTGTCTTTCCATACATCAGGGCCGATAAATACAACTTTATCCTTAAATGTTTGTTGTAGTGTATGAGCTTTTGTTGAAAGTACTGTATAAATTCCTCCAACTTTATTACATACTTCCCAACTGCTTTCGAAAAGATAATCTGGCGTAGTTTTTGTATTGTCCATAATCATTAGAGTCAGTTATATTTCTTTTTTTGCAAAGATATTCATTTTTTTTACATTTTCAGACTGTCAGTTTTCTTTTTATATTCATACACACATACCAACCCGATCACAATTCATAGTTTCAAAAACAAAAAGGGTTAAGATTATTCCTCATACAGAACATCTTAACCCTTTAATTTATATATTTTATAATATAAAGACTTTTATTAAAAGCTCAATATTACATAACTTATTATAAACATCAATTAGATTATAATATACCTTGCGCCATCATTGCTTTAGCAACTTTCATAAATCCAGCAACATTAGCACCCTTAACATAGTTTACGTAACCATCAGGTTGTTTACCATATTTTACGCACTGTTCATGGATGTTTTTCATAATGCTCTGCAATTTTTCGTCAACTTCTTCGCTGCTCCAGCTCAATTTCTGGGCATTCTGAGTCATTTCCAAACCAGAAACAGAAACACCACCGGCATTTGCAGCCTTACCCGGAGCATAAAGTATCTTAGCTTCAAGGAATGCATCAATAGCTTCAGGAGTTGATGGCATGTTAGCACCTTCAGACACTGCAAAACAGCCGTTAGCCAACAAAGTCTTAGCATCGTCGCCATTCAATTCGTTCTGAGTAGCACTTGGCATAGCTATATCACATTTTTCACCCCAAGGACGAGCACCCTGAACATACTTCACGCCATAATGTTCTGCATATTCTCTAATTCTACCACGATACAGATTCTTCAATTCCATGATATAATCCAATTTTTCACGGTCGATACCATCCGGGTCATAGATATAACCATCAGAATCTGACATTGTCACAACTTTAGCTCCAAGGCTGATAAGTTTTTCAACTGTATATTGAGCAACATTTCCTGAACCTGAAACTGTAACAACTTTACCTTTGATATCAATATTTCTAGTCTTAAGCATCTGTAACAAGAAATAAACATTTCCATAACCAGTTGCTTCAGGACGTATAAGAGAACCTCCGAATTCGATACCTTTACCAGTGAATGTTCCAGTGTTCTCACGTGCAAGTTTCTTATACATACCATACATATAAGCAACTTCACGGCCACCAACACCTATATCACCTGCAGGAACATCTGTGTCAGGACCAATATGTCTCCACAATTCAAGAACGAATGCCTGGCAGAATCTCATAATTTCAGCATTAGACTTTCCACGAGGGCTGAAATCAGAACCACCTTTACCACCACCCATTGGCAAAGTTGTCAATGAGTTCTTGAAAGTCTGCTCAAAAGCCAAGAATTTCAAAATAGACTGATTTACTGAAGAGTGGAAACGAATACCACCTTTATACGGGCCAATTGCATTATTATGCTGGATTCTGTATCCCATATTTGTCTGAATCTGACCTTTATCGTCCATCCATGTCACACGGAAAGAGAAAATTCTATCAGGAATACAAAGTCTTTCAATCAAATTTGATTTTTCAAACTCAGGATGTTCGTTGTAAACTTCTTCAATTGTTCCTAGCACTTCAGATACTGCCTGATGATATTCCGGTTCATTCGGAAATCTTCTTTTCAAATTGTCTAATACTTCAATTGCCTTCATTTTCGTTTTTTCTTTTTTAATCTCAAACCAGCCTCAAAATTTGGTCAGCTTATGCCGATTTAAGAGTAGTACTTGTTTATTATTTAAAATACCTATTCATTTTGCCATAGCCTTTCACAGCTCCGACATCGCAAAGGTAAGCAGAAAATCGAAATATGCAAATACTTGAAAGAAAAAATCAGAAAAATATATCATTTAGTAATATTCCAAGGTAATAATTTACAAATTGTCAAACATTATCTTTTCTTCGCATATTCTTATAGATGGGGACAAATACTATTATTGCTGAAGCTACAATAGCAAATACAACATCAAAAGTTATTGTCTCAGTGTTTGATATGAGGAAATAGCATAGAAATCCCCATAATAAAGTCAGACACACAGCCTGACTGTTAGAAATTTTTCTTCGCGCCATATTTTATATCAATTTGTTTTTATTATTTACGATTCATATTTACTAGTCTATTTATAATGTGACAAGTTGACAAAGATAATATCAAAAACTAATATTTCTTTGTCAACTTATTTAACTCAACACAGAATATAAACAATACTCAATATTGTAAATAGGACATTCGCAAAAACTCCATTTATTCATATATGAAGAATGCCACTGTATAAAAACCCACAGCCAACAATAAAGCTAGTACTATAATCCATCCCAACAACTGCTTTTCAAGCTTTTGCCCCTTGAACAATGGCAATTTGTCCATAAACTTCTTCAAATCTGATGCCCAACCGACATTTCCTGACGGCAACTCATAACCTCCATTTTTCATTATACGTAATGCTTCAGGCAAATCTTTTTCAAGAATTTCCAGATAAACGCCTCCCACATCTGCATAACCATAAAGGAGGCGAGCAGTCAGTTCATTACGCAAATAGCAATCTATCCCTTCTGATTTCAAAAGTGAAATCAATATTTGCGCATCCGCCGGATACGTAAATTGTGCTATAGCTACCATTTTATCCATAATAATCCTGATTTAGAGTTTGTACAAATTTAGAAAAAAACAGAAAATGCATCCGTATGTAGCAACATTTTCTTTCGGGAGTAATCAGGTTTTCTTCCGTATATAATCTAAGATACATCCGAATGTAAATTCCAAAAACTATATAAGCAAAAAAAGCTCGTTATCTTTCAAACAAAACATGACTATGTTTTACGAGAAACACTACAGTGTTTTTTCCGAACAAATCTTTAAGGTTCTATTAGTATAAAAACAAAACTCTTTTTGTATATTAGCAACACTAAAAAACAATAATAATATATATGGTCGCAGACATATTGAAAGATTTATACAAATCCTATACAGGAAGTGAAGCAGAAGACATAGTAGAATTACCATCTTCCGGCTCAAACAGAAGATATTTCCGTTTGAGTGGAAAACAAAATATTGTTGGTGTTAGTGGAACTTCTGTCAAAGAAAACGAAGCTTTCCTGTATATGGCAGAACATTTCCGCAAAAAAGGCTTGCCTGTTCCGGAAATATATTGTACCAGCAACGACAAGGCTTTCTACTTACAAGAAGATTTAGGAGACACTCTCCTATTTGATGCCATAGAAAAAGGACGTAAAAGCAGTGTGTTTGATGAAACAGAAAAAATCCTGCTACACAAAACCATAAGATTATTACCTAAAATTCAATTTGTAGGTGCCGACGGTATGGATTTCAGCAATTGTTATCCTCAACCGGAATTCAATAGCCGTTCTATTCTTTGGGATTTAAATTATTTCAAATATTGTTTTCTTAAAGCTACCGGACTTGAATTTCAGGAAGACCGTCTGGAAGATGATTTTCAGAAAATGGCGGATGTTTTGTTACGCAATTCATCAGCAACATTTATGTATCGTGACTTCCAGTCTCGAAACGTAATGGTTCGCGACAATGAGCCATGGTTAATTGATTTCCAGGGCGGAAGAAAAGGTCCAGTATATTATGATGTAGCATCTTTTCTTTGGCAAGCTAAAGCTAAATATCCGGAGGATTTAAGAAACGAGCTACTCGAAGAATACATCGAAGCTCTCCGTCAGTATATGCCAGTAGATGAAGCATATTTCAGAAGTCAGCTTCAACATTTTGTTCTGTTCAGGATTTTGCAAGTTCTTGGTGCATACGGTTTCCGTGGATATTTTGAAAAAAAGCCTCACTTCATACAAAGTGTTCCTTATGCAATAGAGAATCTAAGGGAACTTTTGCGCAATGATTATCCAGAATACCCGTATTTATGTTCTGTTTTACGTGAATTAACAGAACTGAAACAATTTACAGACGATGCACAAAAACGCCGCCTGGAAGTAAAAGTCATGAGTTTTGCCTACAAAAAAGGTATTCCTAACGACCAGACAGGAAACGGTGGAGGGTTCGTCTTTGACTGCCGAGCAATAAATAACCCTGGAAAATATGAGAGATACAATCACTTCACCGGGCTAGATGAACCTGTTATAAGCTTCCTTGAAGCAGACGGTGAAATAACAGACTTTCTGGAACATGTATATACCTTGGTAGATGCTTCTGTAAAAAGATATCTGGACCGAGGCTTCACAAATCTTATGGTGTGTTTCGGATGCACAGGTGGACAGCATCGTTCAGTCTATTCTGCCCAACATCTTGCAGAACACCTCAACAGTAAGTTTGGCGTAAAAGTACATTTAGTACACAGGGAACAAAATATTGAACAAATCTTTAATCCAACTCTATGAAAGCACTGATATTTGCAGCCGGACTGGGCAGCCGGCTAAAACCTCTTACAGACAATACGCCCAAGGCCTTGATTCCGGTCGGAGGAAAACCCATGCTTGAACATGTTATACTGAAATTGAAAGAATCAGGATTCGACCAGATTGTTATAAACATACATCATTTAGGACAACAGATTATAGATTTTCTGGAAGCAAACCAGAATTTCGGTGTTGATATTCATATTTCTGATGAAAGAGACTATTTGCTAGACACTGGTGGCGGTATAAAGAAAGCAGAACAGTTTCTGTCAGGAGACGAGCCGTTCCTTGTACACAATGTTGATATTTTGTCGAATGTAGATCTTAAAATGCTATATAATCATCACCTTGCCACACCTAAAAGTCTTGCAACTTTATTGGTAAGCAAGCGTAAAACATCCCGCTATCTGCTTTTCAACAAAGAGAACCAGCTTTGCGGATGGCGCAACAGAGAAACAGGCGAAGTGAAATCTTATTATCCTTATTTTGATCCGGAACAATACACTGAGTATGCATTCAGCGGAATACATGTTATTTCACCTGAGATATTCAAGTGGATGGACGAATGGACCGGAAAATTCCCGATAATAAACTTCTATCTGTCCATATGTGCAAGAACAAAAATAATGTCTTATCCATTGGAAAATTTAAGTTTGCTGGATGTCGGAAAACCAGAGACTTTGCAAAAAGCCAACGAATGGATTGAGCAAAAACAATTATTGATGAAATGACATTTATATATTATTCTACTTTACCGTTCCGTTTCCTGCGTGCCTGGTGGCGCTCAGTGAAACGGAGCGTTTTTCCTATCGAAGCCGCGGAACCTATTATCTTCATAATATTCTTTTCTGTTTATTGTCTCTTAGGAAAATTCATTATCGAGCATTCCAATATACTGACAGATATTAAATCCGGAAGTGGAACTTATCTTGGTTATGATAACATATATCAGTTTTATTCTGATGGCGGTGACTTTAATCCTCTAAATCCGTTGTTCAACTTTTTCCATTTCATAAAATGGAGTATAACTGCAACCGTTGAACATTTCTGGGGAATAAATATTCGTGCGGCACTAGGCATTGCTGTGATGAATTTCTTTGTCAGTAGCGGACTTGTATGCATTTACAGATATCTGAAAAGAATAGTAGCCTTGCCTGGGAAAAGAGCTTTTTTGTTGACTCTGAACGCAGCTGCATGTTTTACGACAATTGTTCTTTCATTCACCATAGGAAGATTTCCTTTCTCGTTCTTTTTCCTGATACTTTCACTTCTTGTTCTATCAACGGAATATATGAACAGAGGTCGATTCAACAGCTACACAACTGCTGTGTTTTCGTTTATCCTTGGAGGAATAAATCTGACAAATATGCTGAAGCCATTAATGATTCATTCTGTTTTCTCAGGGAATATGAAAGAAAAACTTAAGACCTTGCTTTCAAGTATTTTGCCTCTGCTTATATGCTCCACTCTATTATTTGGAATCTATTCTGCAAAAAATGCATTTTCCGAATCAAAGAAAAAGACAGATTATTATGAAAGTTCTACAAATTTCTTAAAAAAGAAATCAGATGATGAACAGAAAAATATCATAATGAACGGTTTTATCTCGAATACATTTATGTCAACACCTCTGATTCCTCAATGGGCTGACGGAGAAAAAGAACTCAGACCAACAAAATATCTGATGGGTTGGCAATATGCAATTCCGATATTACTACTAGTGCTTTGCATTATATCTATATTTCTGAACATTCGGAATCCTTATGTATGGTTTCTGTCTGCTTATTTTTCCATAGATATAATTATTCATCTCATTCTGGGGATTGATATGAAAAACGCTCCGGTTTATGGCGGCCATTGGCTGTTTCTTATTCCTATGTATATTGGCTGGATATATAAAAAGGTCCCGGTAAGAATTTATCGCGCTATCGACATAACAATGCTTCTGATTACATTATGTATGATTACATTCAACACATTGGAACTTTACAGAATAGCCGATAAATATCTGAATATTTTCTGACAAAAGAAAAACCGAAAGAAGGTGTTTCGGAAATATCCGACATTTACAACACCATCTTTCGGTTTTTATATTAATTCTGAATCACATTGTCCAGACAAACATTGTCTGCCAAGCTATTTTATTTTGCAAAACTTACAGCTCTTGTTTCACGAATTACTGTGATTTTAACCTGACCCGGATAAGTCATCTCATCCTGAATTCTCTTAGCAATTTCGTTTGACAAGTTTTCTGTATCCTTATCACTAATCTTGTCTGCACCTACGATAACTCGCAATTCACGACCAGCCTGAATAGCATAAGTCTTGACAACACCAGGATAAGAAGAAGCCAATTGCTCAAGGTCATTCAAACGCTTGATATATGCTTCAACGATTTCACGGCGAGCACCAGGACGAGCACCAGAGATAGCATCACAAACCTGAACAATCGGAGCAAGAAGTGTCTGCATTTCTATTTCATCGTGGTGAGCACCAACTGCATTGCAGATATCCGGTTTTTCCTTGTATTTTTCACAAAGCTTAGAGCCTAAAATTGCGTGTGGCAATTCAGGTTCATCATCTGGAACCTTACCAATATCATGCAACAATCCGGCACGTTTTGCTTTCTTAGGATTCAATCCAAGCTCAGAAGCCATCACAGCACAAAGATTTGCTGTTTCACGAGCATGCTGCAACAAGTTCTGACCATAAGAAGAACGATATTTCATCTTACCAATCAATCGGATTAATTCAGGATGCAATCCATGTACACCAAGGTCGATTACTGTACGCTTACCTGTTTCAACGATTTCTTCTTCAACCTGCTTACGTACTTTATTTACGACTTCTTCGATACGAGCCGGATGAATTCGGCCATCCTGAACAAGCTGATGAAGAGCCAAGCGGGCAACTTCACGTCTCACAGGGTCAAAGCCGGAAAGAACAATTGCTTCAGGAGTGTCATCAACTACAATTTCAATACCAGTTGCAGCTTCCAAAGCACGGATGTTTCGACCTTCGCGACCGATAATACGTCCTTTAATTTCGTCTGATTCGATGTGGAACACAGTTATAGAGTTTTCAATAGCTGTTTCTGTTGCCACTCTCTGAATAGACTGTATAACTATTTTCTTAGCCTCTTTGTTTGCTGTCATCTTAGCTTCTTCAACTATATCATTAATGAAAGAAGCTGCCTGAGTCTTAGCCTCATCCTTAAGAGATTCAACAAGACGTTCTTTTGCTTCTTCGGCAGACAGGCCTGACAAAGTTTCAAGATGTTCAATTTCTTTCTGATGCAATTTGTCAAGTTCAGCCTTTTTCTTTTCCACCAAATCAAGCTGGGTTGCCAAATTTTCTTTTACTGCATCAACCTCTGAATTCTTTCTCTGAAGTTCTTCCTGACGCTGATTTATTGTAAGCTCTTTCTGCTTCAGTTTAGTTTCAATAGACTGAATCTTTGCATTTCTTTGAGAAACCTGTTTTTCCAAATCAGCTTTAAGGTGTAAAAACTTCTCTTTGACCTCAAGTAATTTATTTTTCTTCATTACTTCGGCCTCCTTTTCCGCCTCACGAAGTATAGACTCAAACTTCGATTTAAGCAGGACACGCAAAACAAACCATGTAAGCAATCCTCCTATGAAGAAAGTTACAATAGATATGATTATATACATTCCCATTTAACTAATAATTTAAATTCATTATATTTATATATAAAAAAAGCACTACAACTGCATGATAAACATGCGAAGCAGTGCGGAAAGTATCATATTTCTAAATAAATAATCCTATTGTTCCTTTACATATTGGCTCAACATCTCGCTCACCTGAGATATTTTCTCAATGAAAGGGGCTGCATCATTAGCTTCTTCAATACGCAAATTACGATATGAAAGATGCAATGCAACCATAGCCAGCAAATCCTTTGTGTCAACAGAATCACTTCCACCGAAATGTTGGCGATACTGAAACAACATACTGTTTATCTGTACAGCAGCAGCACGAATCTTCTCTTCTTCATCTCGCTTGATATTCAGAGGATAATGCTTGCCTGCTATTTCTATATTTATAAGAAAATTATCATCCATCGCTCTATTATTCATTTAAGAGTGCGATGCACTTATCTATTTCCCGCACCATTTTCGACAATCTCATCTTTGCGTTTCGGACTTCAGTTTCATTTACAGAAACAATCCTGGCAGTCAGAAGATTGTCACATTTTATATTTAAGTCCCGAATGGTCTGCAAAGCCGTCTGGAGTTCTTCCTCCTTCTGCGCCAACAATGATTCCAACTCAGCAATCCTTGATTTCCTTGCCTCACACAAGTCTATCAAATCCTGGATTCTGACATCGAAAATTGACAATAACTTTTTTCCCTCTTCGGTCATATCATAATAAAATCTATACAAAAATAGAATTTAGTATTTAAATTTCCAAGGTTCTGTTAAAAATATTACCACAAAATTGCATAAAACACAAAAGGCCGTCCAATAAAATAATGAACAGCCTCTTTCCTAAAATTCTTCAATATTTCGTTAACCAATCAACGAAACATAAGTTTCTCCATTCAATTCTTCAAAAGACAGTTTACCCTCTTTAGCCAACCAGCCAAGTGCAGCATACATATCTTTTTCAGCTCTGATCTTTGTAGCTTTTTTCACTGCTTTAAGAGTCATTTTTCCACCGGTATTCAAGGCATTCCACACTAGTCCGGCATTTGTTCCAATTAATTCAATCATTTTATTTTATTACATTTGTGTCCGGCAAATGTACATATTATTATAATATTCCAAAAGTTTTTATTATTATTTTTGACTCAAAGCCTTAGAAGTTATCAACTTTACATTCAGTTTTACCCTCTTTTGTTATTAAATTCACCTCTATTTCCGAAATATTCAAATAACGGCGAAGCAAATCCAACGAATATTTTCCAGCTTCAAACAGACCTTCTATTCCTGAATATCCGTTTATAATCATAAGGAGAGACTTTGTTTCCATACCGATTTTAGTACGTTCCTCATCACTTGTCGGAGTTCCGATGCCACCAACTGAATCACGATACACTGGCAAACCTGCAATATTGAGTTCTCCACGTCCGATTCCATGATAAACTTCACCTTCCTTACCTACACCTAGAATAAGATCACCTTTTATCTTGCCAGAATCAAAACCACCGATGGAATAGCCAGTTTTCAATGACACAAGATTTATCAAATCCACAAGTGTATCAATCCTGTAAAGCGACATCCCTTTCAGAACCCTGCGGCGCAAAGCTTCAGCTGACGGACGATAGCGATTAGGATCCTTACCAAGTTTCTTATACGCCTGACGTGTAGCATAAATAGGCGCAAACTTATTTATATCTTCAACTTTCAGGGAAGTTCGCAATGCATCTTCTTCAACTGCAATTTCTTTCCACAAATTTTCATCCGATGGTGTATTCTCTGCTATTTTGCAGGAAACAGCCAATACATTCAAATCCGGACAAACATCCGTGATTTCCGCAGACAATTCTATTCCTATCATATATGTTTGTTAATTTTAATTTCTCAAGTACAGGAAACAAATGAATAAGGTCTTTACAATATACATAATTGACAATTCCATCAAATCGCCCCTAATCATCTGTCTTTTATAAATATACCGGACATTATTCTGCCACTGTTTATCCCCAACCGTCGGGCAGAGAAGAAATTCTGATTATCAGTATAAGTACAAATCCCCGACACTTCAATATTTTCTGCTCTTACACCATAATGCAACATCTGCAAACTGTTGGCTTTCCACAAATCAATGTGAGCCTTACCTGTAATTTCATTACGGATTGATATTTCTTTCATCTCCGATTCAGTCCACAAACCGGAATCGGCAAAAGCAGCAAGTACCTCATCTCCTACCTCAAAAGACTGCAAACTTATGGAAGGTCCAATTGCTGCAACTATATTTGAAGCATCAACTCCATATTTCTCAGCCATAACATAAATAGTATTTCTCACTATTCCTTTGACCGTTCCACGCCATCCCGCATGAACTGAGGCTACAACCTCCTTGTCCGGGGCATACAAAAGAACTGGTACACAATCAGCTGTAAGCACAGACACGCATATTCCCGGCACATCAGTAACCAAAGCATCCACGCCATCAAGCAGCTCTTGCTTCACTTCTGCATCAAGTGACAAAAGTCTTTCATCAAAAGCCAAAACATCCGTTCCATGAGTCTGATGCGGAACTATAATTTTTTCCTTATCTATGCCTATGTAATTGGACAACAAATCATAATTCCTGCGAATCAACTCTTCATCATCGCCGGAATAAAGTCCCATATTCAACGAAGCATAAGCGTCCTTGCTGACACCGCCATGCCTTGTGGTTATAAAATGTGAAATGTTGCAATACCGGCTCATTCCCGGCAATTGCAACACTTCAATATTATTATGCTTTTGTGGATTCAGATTCATCATATTCTTCATCTTCTTCCCAATCATCATAATCTTCGTATTCTTCATACTCTTCATCATCGAGGTCATCGTCATCCACCGGAATGATAAAGTCATCGTCATCATCCATCGGCAGAGTACTTACATCGATATTCTTATGAACAATACGTTCAACTTCGTGGAATGTTTCCTTGTTCAGTTCTTTCCAAAGAAGATCCTTAAGCTCCGTTATTCCTATCTGTGCAATTGATGATATGAATACATACGGAATACCTTCAGGCAATTCCTGCTTCATAGCTTCGATAAGTTCTTCGTCGAGCATATCACACTTGGTAATAGCCAGAACACGAGGCTTGTCCGCCAAATCAGGATTATACTTCACAAGTTCATTGTTCAGAATTTCATACTCCTTACGGATATCGTCCGCATCAGCAGGAACCATAAACAACAGCAACGAGTTTCGCTCGATATGACGCAGGAAGCGCAATCCCAACCCACGTCCTTCGCTCGCACCTTCGATAATACCCGGAATATCAGCCATCACAAACGAACGATGGTCGCGATAGCTAACGATACCCAAGTTAGGCTCAAGCGTAGTAAACGGATAGTTGGCAATCTTCGGCTTTGCTGCAGAAACGACCGACAGCAAAGTTGATTTTCCAGCATTAGGGAAACCAACCAAACCAACGTCAGCAAGAAGTTTCAACTGCATGATGACAGTTCTCTCCTGTGCCGGTTCACCCGGCTGGGCATATCTGGGAGCCTGGTTTGTAGAAGTCTTGAAATTCCAGTTACCCAAACCTCCGCGTCCGCCTTTCAGAAGCATCACTTCCTGTCCGTCTTCGGTTACGTCGCAGATGAATTCGCCAGTTTCAGCATCATAAACCACAGTTCCGCAAGGAACTTCGATAACACGGTCTTCTCCATCTTTACCGAAACTACGTTTTGCTCCTCCGCCTTCACCGTTTGTTGCCATAATATGGCGTTCATATTTCAAGTGAAGAAGAGTCCAATAGTTACGGTTTCCACGAAGATAAATATGGCCTCCTCTTCCCCCGTTACCTCCGTCGGGACCTCCTTTCGGAATGTATTTCGCACGGCGAAAGTGAGAAGACCCTCTACCGCCTTTACCCGAACGGCAATAGATCTTTACATAATCTACAAAGTTAGATTCAGCCATCTTCTTATATTTTTATTAAAGTTTTGAAGTTAAATTGTCAGCCAACAAGTTGACAAGAAAACAAGCTGACAAGAATTTTCTAATAATTAATACTTATCAACTTGTCTTTGAAACCTCGTCAACTCGTCCTCTTTCTTTCAATATTATTTTACAGCATTAATAGCTTCTTTGATACGACCGAAGATTTCTTCGATTGAACCCATACCGTGGATAGCAACGTGTTTGCCTTCACCGATATAATATTCAGCCAAAGGAGCAGTCTGGTTGTGGTAAACTTCCAAACGAGATTTGATAGTTTCCAAGTTATCGTCTGAACGGCCAGAAACTTTACCACGTTCCAAAAGACGGTGGATCAATTCATCTTCGTCAACCTGAAGATTCAACATAACAGAAACGTCTGTTCCACGTTCGTTCAACATAGCCTTCAAAGCTTTTGCCTGAGGGATTGTACGTGGGAAACCGTCGAAGATAACACCCTTAGAGTTTTCCTTGCTGTCCAAAACCTTAGCCAACATGTTAACGATCAATTCATCTGGAACCAACTGACCTTTTTCGATATATTCTTTAGCAGTTTTACCAAGTTCTGTGTTGTTTTTCATTTCTGCGCGCAAAACATCGCCAGTTGAAATGTGATCCAAACCGTATTCTTTGATAATCAATTCGCTCTGAGTACCTTTACCTGAACCCGGAGCACCAAAAATTACTACGTTCAACATAATTGTCTGTTTTTTTATATTAAATAATTAATTAAATGACTAGCACACTATTCTTCCACCTGATAGATATCCTTAAATGCACGTCCTTCGCCATCATAATCAAGTCCGTGTCCAACGATAAATGCAGGAGCAATCTCCAGACCAACATAATCAGGCTTCAAATCGCATCGCAATGATTCTGGCTTAAACAGCATGGTTACAAGCTTAACTTCTGCTGCTCCTTTATCAAGCAACATACTCTTCATACATTGCATAGTGAATCCTGTGTCGATAATATCCTCAAGGATATACACTGTTTTACCACGTAAGTCTTCCTTGACTGGCATTATTTCATGAAGAACACCTGTGCTTGCTGTTCCCTCATAAGAAGAATATCTTGCAAATGTTATAGGATATGAGGCATCTATTTCTTTCATCAGTTCTGTAGCGAACATAAATGCGCCATTCAGCATACAGACAAACAATACGTCATTTCCACGAACGTCATTCTTTATGCCTTCAGCTACCTTCCTTACAGCAGCCTGTATTTCTTCATCCGAAATAAACAAACGGAATTTTTTATCTTTAATCTGGATTCTGTCCATACAAATATATTAATTGAGCATACAAAGATAAGAACTTTTCTTCAACTATCATCGAATAAAAAGTATGCCAAATCACAAATCCGTAATTATTATTGATTATCAGACAACTACATTTTCACCGTATTTTTATGAGCTGAAAAACTTTTTTCATATATTATGAAAATATTTTTCCATCTATATGAAAAAGTTTTTTCACAATATATGAAATTTTCTTTCCTTCCGATATCTATGAAATCAAGGACTGGAAACTAAAAAATCAGAACCATTTTATCTTCTTAAACACCACTACGGACAAGCCTGACAATAAAGCCGAAGCCAGAACAATCCACCAGAAAGCATTAGGCACCTGCTCGATATGGACATCAACGTTCATACCATAGAAACTTGCTATCAATGTCGGAATCATCAGTGTAATGGACAGACTAGTCATACGTTTCATTATCGCGTTGACATTATTTGAAATAATCGAAGCAAAAGCATCCATCGTTCCCGTAAGAATGTCACTATATATATTTACGGTATTATAAGCCTGCTTAAGTTCAATCAGAACATCTTCTACCAGTTCAGCATCATAATAATCCGTATCCTGAAATATCACACGAAGTTTACCGATCATGACTTCGTTTCCACGTATTGACGTGTTGAAATAAACAAGGGTTTTCTGAAGTTTCATCAGTCGGAGCAAATCCTCATTACGGATACTTTTCTCCAATTCGTTTTCTGCAGCAGTGACATCCTGATTAATTTGCTTTAGATATTTCAGGAACCATACAGCCGACGAATACATTATGCGGAATATAAGATCCAGCTTGTTGCGCACCAGAATATTCTTGCGTCTGGTATGCTCAATAAAATCAGGGATAAGATCCGTCTGATAATAGCAAACGGAAACGATTATTTCATTATTTGTTATTATACCGATTGGAACTGTGATATAAGGAACAGCACTGTCCTTGTTAGCAACAGGAATACGGAGAATTGTCAAAAGCCAGTCACCTTCCGATTCCGTACGCGGACGCTCTTCCACATCGGCTATATCTTCCAGAAAGGACTCCGGAACATTTAGTGTTTTGGTGAGGAAATCAAAATCATCACTGTCGGGCATCTGAACATTTACCCAGCAATTTGGAAGCCATTCTTTCTTTTCCACGAAGCCCACAGCTTCACTGAACAGATACTTTCTCATCAGCCTGTCTCCTTTCTCTACGTGTTTATATTCCGAAAAAGGAACCTACTGACAATGAATGTCCTCCTTCGGAATTAATTAATACTAATGTTTCTTCTTAATATGTACCTACTCGACTCGTCCATATATTAGTTCTCAAAAATGCTGTGCAAAGATACGAAAATGGGAATGTGCAGAAAACATAAAAAATGTTTTTGATTTGTCATCCTTAATGAAATTTCAAAAATCACTACTAATAGTGATTGCAACTTTTGAATGTTTACATTTCCTTTGCATCCGGAAACAAACAAGATAAACAAACCAACATATACGAAAAGATGAAACACGTCATTCTAGGTATAACAGCCTTTTCCATAGCAGGTTTATCACAACTGAGTGCAGAGGAAAAAGTAATTGCAGATAACGACACTATAAAAACTCTGAATATAGATGAAATTGTAGTTACATCATCTGCCAAAGAAACTAATGATTTCAGGACTATTCCAGGCTCAGTGTCTGTGTTCACGCCTCAACTTATTGCTGGCAGACAAATTGATGCGCTGAAGGATTTAAGCTCTTTCGTGCCTAACCTGTATATTCCTGACTACGGTTCAAGAATGACTTCGGCTATATATATAAGAGGTATTGGCGCACGAAGCAGCGGACAGTCAATCGGGATGTATGTGGATGACGTTCCTTATTTGGACAAAAGTACATTCGACTTTGAGCTGAGCGACATCCAGCGTATTGAGGTTTTACGTGGTCCGCAGGGAACTTTGTACGGCAGAAACTCTATGGGAGGAATTGTAAAAGTTTACACAATCTCTCCTTTCGATTTCCAGGGAAAGAAAATATCCCTTTCTGCAGGTAATTATGGAAACATAAAGGCTAAGGCTTCGCATTACGGTATGCTGAGCGACAAAATCGGTTTCACAGCCGGAGTTTATTACGACCATTCCGACGGATATTTCACAAATGAATATACAGGAGAGAAAGCAGACAAGGAAAATGTTGTTGGCGGAAGAATAAAACTAGAAGGACGATTCTCACCAAATTTCAAGGCTGCATATACTTTCTCCGGCGACTACACTAGCCAGGGAGCTTTCCCTTACGGATTGTATGACGCTGAAACTGGGAACGTGGCGCCGATAAGCATGAACGACAAATCATCTTACAACAGAAGTATGTTTGCCAACCAACTTCTGATGGAATACAAGAATAAGCATGTCATATTTACCAGCACAACCGGACATCAGTTTTTCAAGGACGATATGAAAATGGACCAGGATTTCTCTTCCAAATCCATCTTCACTCTTAATCAGAAACAAAAGCAGCATTCCGTTAGTCAGGAGTTTGCCTTGCGCAATAACAACAACAATAATTACCAATGGTCACTCGGATTGTACGGATTCTACAGCGGATTGAACACAGAAGGTCCGGTTACATTCAAGGAAGACGGAATGAAAGAGATATTCCAGGAATCAGTGTTCGACAAGATATATGAAAATGCTATCAGCAACAATCCGAACTCTGCAATGCCCAGACTAGTTGTTCTCGACAAGGAATTATATATTCCGGGAAGCTTCAAAACTCCGTCGTATGGTTTGGCACTGTTCCATCAGTCAACATACAACAACCTTTTCATCGAAGGTCTTTCAATTACAGCCGGAGTTCGCCTGGACTACGAAAAGCAGAGTATGAACTATAAGAGCAATGCCAAGATGAAACTTGGTGCCCAGTTCAAGAACAGTCCGGTCGTAATTGACCTCAGTGATATGTATAACGAAACTGTTATCGACCTTAACACATCACAGGATTTCTGGCAAGTCCTTCCTAAAGTATCTCTGAAATATGAATGTTCGCCAAAGACTTTCACATATTTCACAGTTGCCAAAGGATATAAAACCGGAGGATACAATGTACAGATGTCGGCAGATGTTATGCAGACACAAATGCAATACGACATGATGAGTGCGTTCAGCAGCATGATTCCCGGAGATTTGAAAGAACCTTCGCCTATCGAAGATGTTGCTGCTTACAAACCAGAACAGAGCTGGAACTACGAGCTGGGTATGAGAAGCGAACTTATCGAGAATCATCTCAACGCAGAACTCTCATTGTTCTATATGGACATAAAAGACGTTCAGCTCACCAAATTCGTTGACAGTGGCAACGGACGTATTCTGACCAATGCAGGAAAAGCTCGCAGTTTTGGTGCAGAAGTTTCCCTGAAGGCACAAATCATCCAGGGGCTTACGGCAGATGCAAACTTTGGTTATACAAATGCCACATTCACAGAATATGACAACGGGAAGGAAGATTTCAAAGGCAAATATATTCCTTATACTCCGCGACACACAGCAAGCCTTGGTGTTCAATACTCCAAAATGTTGCGCAGCAATTGGATAGACCAGTTCTATTTGTCTGCCAACGTAAACGGTACAGGTAAAATTTTCTGGACTGAATACAACAATATTTACCAGAATTTTTATGCTACTCTCAACGCTCGCGCCGGAGTAAGAAAAGGTATTCTCAATATATGCCTTTGGGGAAAGAATCTTACCAACACAACTTATTCTGCCTTCTATTTCGAATCTCGCAACCAGCCTTTCATGCAGTTAGGCAAGCCGTTGCAGGTTGGAGTTGAAGTTTCGGTTAATATTTGATAAGTAACCACAATTATATTAATAATGCGGATCAGTTGCTCATTGCTGATTCGCATTTTTTATATGTGACAACAACCTAAGTCTTCTTTTGGACTTTATGTCGGATGCAACGACCTGTTCAACAGCTACAAACGTGATTTCATGATGTATGTTAGCAATATGCAGACAATGCACATGACGGAAGAGCCCAACAATTGTACTGTCCGACTTACTGTCCGCTACAAATTCAACACAACAAAGAGTAAATATAAAGGAACTGGTGCTGGAGAAAGTCAGAAGAATCGTATGTAAATACCATAATGATTATCATAATTAGTTATTTTCATTTAATTCAAAATATCAACTCACCTAGGTGGTTCAATCGATTCACCTAGGTGAGCCAATCAATCCACCTAGGTGAGCTGATTGAACCACCTAGGTGAATCAACATAAAAATAACCATCAATCGATATATTCAATGTAAAGAAGTTGACATACCATTGCATTCAATCATTTCAATTGCCTCAATTAATACTAGCAACATTATATTATAATTGACAAAACATGTTTTAATAAGTCATTCCAGTTTCAAATCGGAAATAAAGCCCATATTTTTGTACAAAAAAACTAAACTAAACTATTTTTTAATTGTTATATTAGACGGATATTTGCACTATAATTCATATAACAGAAGAGCTTAAGAATGAGATTTTTCATATTAAAACTAATCTTTCTCGTTACTTTCACATGCACTGTCAGCGCACAGGAATATTGGCATGCAATAAAACCGAGAAACTATACAAGTGACACAACCCTTTTTTGCCCGAAAAAGAAACCTTGGGCAGCTGCAAGTGAAGTTTTTGGTATAAATATTGGGGTATGGACTTTCAACAGATTTATCATGCACGAAGATTTTGCAATGATAAATGGAAAAACTATAAAGAACAACTTCAAAACTGGTCCAGTTTGGGATGTAGATAAATTCTCAACAAATTTGTTTGCTCACCCTTATCACGGTTCACTATACTTTAATGCAGCCAGAAGTAACGGAATGAACTTCTGGCAATCAATTCCGTATACTTTGGGAGGAAGTCTGATGTGGGAATTTTTTATGGAAACAGAACCTCCATCAATTAATGATATGATGGCAACTACATTCGGAGGTATCGAATTGGGAGAAATAACATACAGACTTTCGGATATTTTCATCGACAACAGAACTTCGGGCAAAGAGCGTGTAGGAAGAGAAATTCTTGTAGGACTTATTTCGCCGATTAGAGGCATTAACAGGCTTATCAGTGGCGAAGCTTGGAAATATAGCCCACAAAAGGGACGTTCATTCAGCAATGTTCCGGTGAGATTCATAGTTTCAGCCGGAGCAAGATTTCTTGCCGACCAGGACCATTCCACAAAAGGTTCACTTGGGATGAATATTAATTTCGACATAAATTATGGAAATCCTTTTGAAGACGAAAGTTATTCACCTTACGAATGGTTCAGATTTCATTTAGGCATGGATTTGCTATCATCACAGCCTCTAATCTCGCAAGTCAATGCTGTTGGTGCATTGTGGGGAACTAATGTATGGAAGAAAAATAACAGGTCGCTGATGTTTGGTATGTTCCAGCATTTCGGATATTACAATTCATCTCTCAGAAAAGACAGTAACAGAAATGTAGCGCCCTACAGAATTTCGGAAGCTGCTGCTGCCGGACCGGGTATTATTTATTACAAAAAACCTACTTCTGAAAACGATGTAGCTGTATTCGGTGAATTATATACTAACGGTATTGCTTTAGGAGCCAGTCTGTCGGATTATCTGATGTTGGGCGAAAGAGATTACAATCTGGGAAGCGGATATAGTGTAAAATCATCCGCAGGACTTATATATAAGAATAAAATAGCATTCATTTTGGGGCTTGACAACTACCATATATTTACATGGAAAGGTTATGAACCCGATATGGACTGGTCCGAAATAAATCCGGAATATGCGAATATACAGGGTGATAAAAGTAATGCCCGACTGACAACTTTGTCAATGCGTCTTGCCTATCTACTGAAAAACAGATGGTTTATTTCTGCAAACACTCATTTTTACACAAGGCAGACTCAGTATAAATATTACGAAACTGTGGATTATTCAACTTATGACTTTATATTAAGCGTAGGATACAGATTATAAGAAGTAGAGAAGGAAAGCCTAAACTAGCCTTTAAAGACTACTTCTTATTAAAAAACATAGAGGGGTCTTTATCTCAAAGACCCCTCTACAGGTTTTTAATAGGTATTAGTCTTTAAGGCAAAAAGATTGTTTAGGTTATCTGGACGCAAAGATGGAACTTTTAAATTTACTAAACAAATAAAAAAAGATATTCTACAACATATTTTTTAAAATAATCTAAGATTGAACTTTTCCTGTGATTTTTTTTAACACTTATAAAAAACATGTTTTTCCATTGTTACTTTGCATTCCAGAAAAAACCGTCAATATCATTAAATCAAGCCTTTAGCTCGTCCATCCATAAAGAAGAAACAGCATCACTAGGCATACGCCAGTCGCCACGAGGTGAGAGACTGATGCTTCCGACCTTTGGACCGTCCGGCAAACAACTACGCTTAAATTGTTGCTGGAAGAAACGGCGAACAAATGTGTTGAGCCATTTTCTGATTGTGTCATCATCATAAACTCCGGCAAATGCCTGCTGGGCAAGATAGAATATTTTCTTTGGCGATGAACCAAAACGCAACATATGATAGATGAAAAAGTCGTGCAATTCATAAGGACCAACCAAATCCTCTGTTTTCTGCTTGATATTTCCATTCTCATCTGCCGGAATAAGCTCTGGGCTAATAGGAGTGTCAACAATATCAAGCAATGTCAATCTTGATTCAGCATCTACTTTATTCTCTGCAACCCATTCTACAAGATATTTAACCAAAGTTTTCGGTATGCTTCCGTTGACTCCATACATTGACATGTGGTCGCCATTATACGTTGCCCATCCAAGAGCCAATTCCGAAAGGTCTCCAGTTCCGATGACAAGTCCGTTCGTCTTGTTTGCTACGTCCATCAGTATTTGTGTACGCTCACGAGCCTGGCTGTTTTCGTAAGTTACGTCGTGGATGTTGCTGTCGTGCTCAATATCGTGGAAATGCTGGATACAGGCATCTTTAATTGAAATCTCACGTAATGAAACGCCCAATGAACGAATAAGGCTCACTGCATTGTTATATGTACGTCCGGTTGTTCCGAATCCAGGCATTGTTATACCTATCACTTTATCACGAGGTATTCCCAAATAATCAAAAGCCATCACAGTTACCAGAAGAGCAAGAGTTGAATCAAGACCTCCGGAAATACCTACAACTGCAGTCTGTGCATGAGCATGACGGATACGTTTTGCCAAACCGGAAATCTGAATCTGGAATATTTCCTCACATCTTTCCTTCAAGGCATTTCCCGAAGGAGTAAACGGATGCGGATCTATACTGCGAAGAAGAGGATTCTCCAGCAAGTCGTATTCCGGCAAAGTAAACGGTATTCTGATAATCTCGCCTTTGATATTTGCAGCCTGAGTTCCTCGCATGAAGCTTGTGGTTACAAGGCGGTCGTGCTGAAGATTGTTGATGTCTATTTCAGAAACTACAAGTTGACTTTCCAAAGAGAAACGCTGTGATTCGGCAAGAATAATTCCATTTTCGGCAATCATTGAATTTCCGGAGAAAACCAAATCTGTGGTAGATTCACCAAATCCGCATGAAGAATATATATATCCGGCATAACAGCGTGCTGATTGCTGCTGAACAAGCTGACGGCGATATTGCATCTTGCCAATCAGCTCATTGCTTGCCGACAGATTAAACAAAATGTTTGCACCGTGCATTGCCAACCACGAACTGGTTGGAACCGGAACCCACACATCTTCACATATTTCTGCACCAACGCACACCTCACCTGCTTCGAAAAGCATCATGCTGCTCATCGGATAATAATGTTCCCCTATTCTGATTTCGTTCTTCGAAAGTTCCAGAGAAGAAGTAAACCAACGTTCTTCCTGAAATTCCTTATAACTTGAAAGATATGTTTTCGGGACAACGCCCAATATTTTTCCTTTCTGGAAAGCTACTGCAGCATTGATAAGTCTGTTTTCCGTAACCAGAGGAAGACCAACCAATGTAAATATATCCAAATCCTTTGTTGAATCTACAAGCTGAAGCAATGCTTTCTCTGCATTTCTAAGCAATGTTTGCTGAGCGAACAAATCCATACAAGTGTAGGCTGTGATAGAAAGTTCTGGAAAAGAAATCAGTTGAACGCCTTTTGCCGAAGCCTCGCGCATCAGCTTTTCTATCTGTGAGATATTATAAAAACAGTCGGCAACCTGAACGGAAGGAACACCGGCTGCAACCTTTACAAATCCGAAATTTTTATCCATTTTATTATGAGTGTTTAAATTAGGAACAAATTTACATAAAACTCTCCGATTTTTATGTAAATTTGTACTATTGAAGTTTTATATACCGACAAAAAGTCCGGAAAATTTCATATAACAACTTATTCATAAACACTATGGTTACGAACGAACGCACAATAAGAAAAGAGCTGGTGATTGAAGCTGCACACCGGATTATGACAGCAGCCCGCACTGCACCTAAGGGAAAAGGTGTGGATATAATTGAAATTGCATTGCTTACAGACGAAGATATAAAAACATTAGCAAACAAGATGAGAGAACTGGCTGAGGAAACAGGAATGAAATTCCTCATCCGCGACGCTGACAACATGGACAGCGCAGATGCTGTTGTAATTATGGGAACAAGACAATTCAATCAAGGTTTGAATTGTGCTCACTGCGGTTTCAAAACTTGTGCGGAAAAGCCGGAATATGTTCCATGTGCTATCAACTCTGTTGATTTGGGAATAGCCATAGGTTCAGCTTGTGCAACTGCTGCCGATTTGAGAGTTGACACAAGAGTAATGTTCAGCGCCGGTCTTGCCGCTCAAAGATTGCAGCTTTTGGGTGACGAATGTAAATGCGTTATGGCAATTCCTATCAGCGCTTCATCTAAAAATCCATTCTTCGACCGCAAACCTAAAGACAAAAAATAAATGAAAAGCAGTATAATAAAATTTGCGAACAAGCTGGAGCTAAGATATTTCTTCAACGACAAGTCCACTTATATTGATTCGTCTATCCGTCACAGATGTGAAAAGGAAATACTGAATCTTATCCGTTCATTGTCTGATATGCTTGATGTGAAGCTTATGGTGTATAACGAGCCATACAGTTTCCAGGAAGGATATAAGGATATATGGAGTGTTGCCGGAGAAAATCCACGTTGCATTTCCGTTGTATTGAATATGGCAATGCAAATTCTGGTAAGACCTATTCTTTCTGTTGGCGGTCAGCTTTTGATGGAACGCCACAGTGACGATGATGAAAAGATGCAAAAGGAAGTTTCCCTGTTCAAGAGAAGCCTTAAGCTTGAGGCAAAAGGTGTACCTTCACATCTTATGGATTTGCTGAGTAATTCGCCGAGATTCTGCAAAATCAAATCAAACTTCTATGAAGCAATAAAAGGCTATCCGAAAGTGACAAAAATAACTTTGCGAGAATTGAACGAAAGTAATCGCAGCCGCTCAGGATTGCTGGAAGTGAAACGTGAGAATTTCGACTATTATATCCTCAGAAGCGATGACCTTCCTCCTGTAAAAGACCAAAGAGCTACAATCGAAATCATCTCTCCTGTGCTTAAGGATGCACGTTATAGATGGAAAGGAATATACAATAAAGGAGGAGTAACAATCGACTTCTATATGCAAGACGAGGATTTCAAGAAACAGATGATTGACAACAAGATGGCTTTTTCAAGCGGCATGTGCATCGACTGTGTTCTGGAAATTTCACGTAAGCTTTCCGAACTTGGCGAAATAATAAACGTAAGCTATGTGGTGACAACTGTTATCCGCACCAGATTCGACAAAATGGAAATTCTTACGCCTCAGGGAAAACGCCATCTCAAAAAACTTGAAGCAGAAAAAAGACAGCTCACACTGGATTTATTCGGATAATTTATCAGCAGCAAGGGAACATGGATTTGAGAAAACAGACAACCATATTCCCTTGCTTACCAACCAGCCTATCATAATTAAACTACATTATATAATATGGAAACCAACGAACAAATCCGGATTGCTTTTCAGATTATCCAAAACACAGGAACAAATCTTTTTCTGACTGGAAAAGCAGGAACCGGAAAGACCACATTCCTTAAACAATTGAAAGAAATTTGCAAAAAACGTATGATTGTTGTTGCACCAACCGGCGTTGCGGCTATGAATGCGGGAGGTGTTACTATTCATTCATTTTTCCAACTTCCACTCGGTCCGTATATCCCGGGAACAACTCAAAGTGATGACACCAAGAAGCATTTCAGATTCAGCAAGGAGAAAATACAGATTATCCGCAGTCTTGACCTTTTGGTTATTGACGAGGTGAGTATGGTAAGAGCAGATTTGCTTGATGCCGTAAGTGATGTTCTGAAACGATTCCGAGGCAACAGCCAGCCTTTCGGAGGAGTTCAGCTTTTGCTTATCGGCGACCTTCAGCAGCTTGCTCCGGTGGTAAAAGACGAAGAGCTGGAGTTGCTGCAGGAACACTATGCTTCTCCGTTTTTCTTTGACAGCCATGAATTGTCGCAAACTCATTATTGGCAAATCGAGCTGAAAAAAGTTTTCCGTCAGTCCGATTCTGAATTTGTTGATATTCTGAATAAAGTCAGAGAAAACAGACTGGATGATGCAAGCCTGGAAAAGCTTAACTCCAGATTCATTCCGGATTTCAAACCCGATGAAAAAGACGGATACATCACTCTTACCACACATAATTATATGGCGCAGCAGATTAATTCTGGAAAATTGGAACAGCTTCCCGGCAAACTATACGAATTCAAGGCGGAAATAAAAGATGATTTTCCATCATATAATTATCCAACTGAAGAAGTTCTTGAACTGAAACAAGGCGCGCAAGTTATGTTTATCAAGAATGATTCATCCGGAGATAAACTTTATTATAACGGAAAAATCGGGAAAGTTGTTTTTGTAAATCCCAAAATGATTACTGTCGTTGACAATGATGGCAATGAGATAAAAGTTCAACAGGAAACATGGACTAACATAAAATATACCTTAAACCCTGAAACCAAGGAAATAGAAGAAAAAACAGTTGGAACATTCAGCCAGTTTCCTCTTAAACTTGCCTGGGCAATCACAATACACAAAAGTCAGGGGTTGACTTTTGAACGTGCTATTATTGATGCTGCTTTGGCATTTTCGCACGGACAGGTTTACGTTGCTCTTAGCCGTTGCAAGACTCTGGAAGGTCTGGTTCTGAGTTCACATCTGACAAGCAAAGCTCTGATAACAGACAACAGAATAAACCGTTTTACATCTGATATAGAATCCAAAACTCCAGGAAAAGAACAATTGGAAGAAGAGCAAAAGAGATATTATCTGTATCTTCTTTTGGAACTATTCAATTTCGAGACTCTGAACAGGCAAATGCAGACATCTGCATATCAGATTTATTCTAGCCTAGGAAAATTATATCCAGATTTCAGCACGCATTGCAGCAATTTAAGGGATGAATTCCGGACACATATTCTGGAAGTCGGAAATAAATTCCAGCGACAACTGACGCAAATGGTAAACGAGTCTGCATCGTATAAAGAAGACACTCTCCTTCAGGAAAGAATAAACAAAGGTTGCGCATATTTCCTTCCACGACTGGCAGATTATTGTCTTCCATTGCTGAAGATGACTGAATATGAAATCGACAACAAAGAAGAGAAAAAGAAATTGCATAATGCATACAAATCTCTTTATGAGGAACTGAACATAAAAAGGCTTGTTCTGAAAGCTTCGGAAAGCAGATTCAGTATTCTTGAATATTTGTCGGCAAAAGCCAGGGCTTCAATAAACGACAATAATGAATCAGAAAAAGTAAAGAATAATTCACGCAACAAAAAAGAATCCGTCGAAAAGCTGATGGTGACAGCTGATATCCTCAATCCACAATTATTCGAGAAATTAAGAAGCTGGAGAGCTAAAATTGCCGAGGCGAAAAAAGTGCCTGTATATGTCATACTGCAGCAGAAAGCTCTTATCGGCATAACGAATTTCCTTCCATCAACGGAAAAAGAACTTTTGTCAATTCCTGGAATCGGAAAAAAGGTATTGGACACATATGGAGAAGAGCTTCTTTCGTTGGTAAAAGAGTTTAAAGATATGAGAGAAAATACATCCGGACATAATTCTTAGTAGGTACGGATGTAAATTGATTTACTTCCGTACCTAAATCAAATTGCTTCCGTATATATTCTGAATTATATACGGAAGTATTTTTTATTCCTCATTTCACTCCCCATATATACAAGAATTATAAAAAAGTATATTTCACAATTTAATTACTTTCTTCTGCTTACATTATAAAAAAGAAAAGGGCTATGCCGAAATAATATCAGCACAGCCCCTTTTGGCTTTATACTAGAAATAAATACTCTCTAAATTATTTAGCCTGTTCCAACTGCAAAGTCTTAGTTGGTTCGTCACATACTTCAGATGGACCGAAGTACTGGATAGGACCTGGATAAACATAAGCAGTTTCCTTAGCCCAAGCATCGCGGTTTGCAGCGAATTTCTTGAAAGGAGCACCGTCAAGTTTAACCAAAGCTTTCTGGATAACTGGTTTCATTTCACCGTGACGACGTTCCATGTTCATCATCATTGTGATAGGCACACCACCTGCAATCCATTCAGCAGCAGGAGCAGTTGTGTTACGTACAGAAGACATATAACCAGTCTTACCGTTAGCAATCAAAACAGATGCTGTGTAACCCAAAGAATAGCAGTAGTCTGCATCGAAGTTAGAAGGAGCAGCGCAACGACCTTCGTAACCGAAGAAGTGGTGCTGTGGAGCAAACTTACCAACATATTTACCTTCTTTCTTCCAAGCAGCCAACTTAGTAGCAACCATTTCAGACAACAGTTTTTCAGTTTCGATCAAAGAAACCTGAACGTTTCCGTGAGGGTCGCGATCCAAAGACAACTGACGAGCCACGCCTTCAGGAAGAGAAGCATAGATAGCAGCGTTTTCAGCAGACAAGTGGTTGATGATATATTCACGCTGTTTGTTACGTTCGATAGCGTTGAATTCTTCACCATTGTGAGCCAAGAAGTCGTTCAATTCAGCGATCAAACGTTTCATAGCTGGGATGAATTCGATCAAACCTTCTGGAATCAAAACAGTACCGAAGTTGTTACCAGCAGCAGCACGGTCAGCTACAACCTGAGCGATGTAAGTAACTACATCATCCAAAGACATATCTTTAGCTTCAACTTCTTCAGATACGATACATACGTTTGGCTGAGTCTGCAAAGCACATTCCAAAGCGATGTGAGAAGCTGAACGACCCATCAATTTGATGAAGTGCCAGTATTTGCGAGCTGAGTTACAGTCGCGTTCAATGTTACCGATAACTTCTGAATAAGTCTTACAAGCTGTATCGAAACCGAAAGATGTTTCAATCATTTCGTTCTTCAAGTCACCGTCGATAGTCTTAGGACAACCGATTACCTGAACACCATAATTCTTAGCTGCATAGTATTCAGCCAATACACAAGCGTTAGTGTTAGAGTCGTCACCACCGATGATTACCAATGCCTTGATACCCAATTCGCGGATGATTTCCAAACCTTTTTCGAACTGTTCAACTTTTTCCAATTTAGTACGACCAGAACCAATGATATCGAAACCACCTGTGTTACGATATTCATCAATGATTTCAGAAGTCAATTCTATATAATTGTGGTCAACCAAACCGCCAGGACCCAAAATGAAACCGAACAATTTGCTGTCTTTGTTCAATTTCTTGATACCATCGAACAAACCAGAAATTACGTTGTGTCCGCCCGGAGCCTGACCACCAGACAAGATTACACCAACATTGATTGCAGGGAATTCAGTAGCTTCGCCACCTTCTTCGAACTGAATCAACGGCATACCGTAAGTATTAGGGAACAACTGTTTGATTGCTTCCTGATCGGCTACCGACTGAGTAGGTTCGCCTTCTTTTACTTTTACAGCACCCAATAATGCTTTAGGAAGCTTTGGCTGATAAGCCGCTCTGGCAATTTGTAATGCACTTTTTGTCATTTTCTCAATTTTTATTTAGAAGTTACAAATTATCAATATTAAAGCGATGCAAATATAGTTTTTTTATTCCAATTACAGAAATTCATAATTGTGAATTTGTATCAAAACTCAACTGTAAGTCCTATTGTAGGCAGAATTGTACCACTTTCCTGCTTGACTGTTTTCATCACATAACGCTGTTCGGAATGTGGGGCTTCCGGATTCTCTATAACCCCGGTGCTCATAAGCGCATCCGGCTGTTTCAACTTGCTGCCTGTTATATTCTGCAAATCCAGATAAACACCAAATCTCCACTTCTTAAAATAAAAGTCTTTATCTACTCTCAAATCGAGCTGGGCAAAAGCATCAAGTCTTCCAGTATTATAAGCATCATAGTCATAATATGGTCGTCCCTGCGCATCCCAAGCCTCCACCAATGATGATTTCTCAACATCATACGGAGTATAAGGTGAACCACCAATACAACTAAGCTTTGCTCCTACACTCCAGTGTTTAGGAAAATCATAAGTTCCACTTAAATTCAACACAAATCTGTTGTCCCATGCCGAAGCTATATAAGGAGAAGAAGAATTATTTCTGTACTCGCTTTTAAATAATGTAAATGAACCGGTAAGGTTCAGTTTATCCGGGATATTCCACTGAACCATTGTTTCAAGACCGTAAGCGCGTCCTTCAGCAGAAGAAACCAAAGCTTCATCACCTGACGTTCCATAATCATTGCCTTTACAAGTAAGAGGCACCTGGTCACGGATTGACAATGGTACATCTCCATATCCTTTATAGAAACCTTCCACAGAAACTATCCATCGGTCACGCCAGCGCCAGTCGAATCCTAGATTGGCTCCTATAACCCGCATATAGTCCAACCCTTTATTTACCCAAACTCCTTCACTGTTTTTGAATCCCAAAGCTGTGTATGGCGGCAGCTGATAATAAATTCCGCTTCCTCCGCTAATTGACCACATTTCATTCAAAGCATAGCTTATTGAAACTCGAGGAGAAAGCTGCTCCCATACACGTTTTGTCTGAGCTGCATAATTGGCGGCATCGGCTCTCAAGCCGGCTGAAGCCGTAAGTTTCTTGTCCGGTGATGTATAGTCGGCAAGAGCAAACAATCCCCATGAGAACAGTCCCAAATCTGTATTATAATCTGAAATAACCGGAACATCTGTAAATAGTCGCTGCCAAGTGTTATTTGTATAACTTGAGTAATTCAGTTCAACACCTTCACGCATAGTCCAGTTACCCAAATAACTTCTGTTCTCTGCCCGGAATGATGTTTTTTGTTCAAGAGAACGAAGTCTTAGTGTAAGATTATCCTCTGAAGATTCATCATTGTTTCTGTATTTGATATTTTTATTGTTCAGATAATTATGACTCAAAGTAAATGTCTGAACGTGTTTCCCGGCATAATGTCTGTAAGTGGCACCAATAGTAAAAGTTTCCTGTTCTATAGTTGGTAGATAGCTGAGTATATATTGAGCACTCTCACTGTCTTCGTCAGTATTAAGTTTCATCTTATCAATACCCGTAAGCGCGAGGAATGTCAATTCATCAGTATCAGAGAAGCGAGTTTTCACTTTCACCTGGGCATCTATATAATTAGGAAGAAAAGGAAGGCCAAGAACATCAAACAAGAATTGCAAATAAGACTGACGTACAGAAAACAAATATGTAGTTTTCTTACCCAAATGTCCGCTACCACTAAGTGATAATTCTGAAGCACCAACAGTAGCCTTGAATGTTTGCTTGTCTGGATTACCATCCTGAAGTGAAAAGTCCAAAACCGAGCTTAATGCACCTGAACGGTTTGCAGGAAAAGCTCCTGTGTAGAATTTTATCTCACGAATAAGGTCTGCATTAACAATACTTACAGGTCCACCTGTTGCTCCTTGCGTTGCAAAGTGATTTATATTAGGTATTTCTATTCCATCCATATAAAAACGGTTTTCAGACGGTCCTCCACCACGGACAATCAAATCATTTCTATATCCTATAGGAGAGAATGAAACACCGGGATATGAACGAACTATCCTGGAAATATCACGGTTAGAACCTGGACTCTTCTCTATCTCTCTCAACCCAATCACTTTCATACTTACCGGACTCTCAATCGTTTTATTGAATCTGTTGGGACGAACAACCACTCCTTCAAGAGTATTACTGTCTTCATCCATTTCAATTTCAATAAATGGAGTCGTCGCAGAAATAATATAATCAGGTGTAACTACACTTTTATAACCGAGATACGAAACGGAAAGCTGACAAATTCCCGGCTTAACTTTTTCGATAACAAAGTTTCCATCCATATCCGTAGCCGCACCCACTCCGTTATTATTACCACCAACAACCAACACGTTAGCATACTCTATCGGCTGTCGGCTCAAACGGTCAATTACTCGACCTTTAATCGTATATCCTTGTGAATAAGCTGCAGCAACAAATAAGAAAAGTAAACAGACTAATGATAAAAATCTTTTCATACAAAATGTTTTAATGGCACAAAGTTAAATATTTTTTATTTCATGGTATATCTCAAAGAAACTCCTATGCAGTATACAACTGAAATTTCATAAGCATATAAATAAAAAAGCGAGAAACACTATTGCGTTTCTCGCCTTACGTCGGGGTACCAGGATTCGAACCTGGGACCCCCTGCTCCCAAAGCAGGTGCGCTAACCGGACTGCGCTACACCCCGTTTTTATTATCATTGAGTGTCATTGTTTCTCAAATGCGGTGCAAAGGTAGTGATTTTTTATAAAAGTCCAAACATTTAATAATAATTTCTTTCAAGAAAAATACAACCAGACTTAAATACAACAAACAAATATCTAACATTCAAAATATTACAAAAGACAAAAAATTATTAGATTTACATCAAAATTTCAATTTTTAATCTTCATTCTCTTCCATATGAACCTTGGGATTAGTCGCCAAAAGAAAACCAGAATACTATATTTCCAATCAATCACAACAACTCTCTTCTTCTTTCTAAGAGAATCGACAATAGTTCTTGCCACATTGCCTACATTCATCAGCATTGGGTAATTCTTACCATCATTAAGCAAGCTAGTAGCTACAAACCCCGGGCGTATATCGGTAAAAACAATTTCAGTATTATGGATATAAGCCAACTGTTCAAGAGCATCAATATAAGTATTCTGCATTCTTTTTGTTGCTGAATACGATGGAGCAACACCAAGACCTTTTGTTCCGGCTATAGAACTGATAACCGCTATATGTCCCTTACCATTGTTTTCGTTCTTGAAATAACGATAAGCAGCACCAACCATCCTGACAAATCCGGTACCATTTGTTTCAAGAGTATTTATTTCAATATCCTCCCGTAAATCATAATTCTGAAATCCTATACCTGAACTATGAAAATACAAATCCATGCCACCAAGCATACCTATAAGAGAATACAACTCCGCCACAGCTTCTTCTTTTCTTATATCAATAGCCTTTATATAAATATCAGTAACACCCAGCTCTTCTTTTATAGACTTCAGACTTTCCTCCCGGCGCCCGGCAATTCCAAGCACCCAGCCTTCTGAATGTAACAACTTAGTTACTTCATAACCAATGCCTGAAGTTGCACCTACGATTATTGCTCTTTTTGTTTTTACCATACTTTGAAAACATAAAATAAGAGAAACTAAACTGAAAATATCAGCAAAGCAAGTATACAAAAAAAGCATCGTAATCTAATGATTTACGATGCTTATCTCCTTTACAGACTACAAATTCAAAACCTTTGTATTCCTAGTATTTGTCGGGGTACCAGGATTCGAACCTGGGACCCCCTGCTCCCAAAGCAGGTGCGC
>CALCST010000034.1 GCA_937894065.1 uncultured Parabacteroides sp.
TTGATTTTTGCTGTTTTTCTTCGGTACTTATTGTAAAAAACGTCGCAGTGTTTCCTGTGGAACATGGTAGTGTTTTTTCCGGAACATCGCAGTGTTTTTTCTGAAAAACTATTATGGGAAATATCTGATTTTACTCCTTTGGGTGGTAAGAAAAAAGGGTCGTTTAATTTTACCATCAAACCTCATTCCCTTGTCGCAAAAATAAAAAACTTTTTATAATACAATAGTCTAATTCTGAAAATTTTCAAAAAAACAGCTTTTTTATTTATACTCTCTTAAAGTGGTAAAAAAAAACGACCGTTTTTTCTTACCACATATTGATGATAAAAGATGATGAATAAACCTCCACTATAAGAAAAATAAAAAACACATATAATTCAGAATTTTCGAATTGCAAAAGCATTAGCTTTTGTATTTAATCTCTATTGAAAAAGACATTTTTTCATAGTTAAGGTTTTGGTTAGAGAGCAGGCAGCCGTGATGGCACCCTGCTCTTGATTTTATAAATAAGGATGAATGTTTAATTTTAAATTATATAGATTATGAAACAAAGAATACTTACTTTTTTATTGGCTTTGCTGAGTGTTTCGGTGTGGGGGAATGTTTGGGGAGAAACGGTGGAAATTAGAACTGCTGAAGATTTGTATGCGTTTGCAAATAGAGTTAACAATAATCCTGAAGATAGAGCACTAAATGCTATTCTTATGAATGATATAATTGTGAATGAATCTCTTCTTAATCCGGATTATGTGCCTGATATGTCTACTGATAAACCATGGGGAGGACATAATGAGAAAGAAATCCGTGTATATGAAGGAACCTTCAATGGTAATGGATTTGCTATTAAAGGGTTGTATATAGTAGGTAGAGCTTTTATTGAGGTGCTCAGAGGTGGTGGAAAAATACTAAATTTAGGAATTGTTGATAGTTATATGCGTTGTCAACGTGTCGGTGATATAGCTATTATATGTGGAACAAACGAGGGAGGCCAGATCTTAAATTGTTATACTAATTCGACTATACGTATTTTGCAAAGAACAGGAGGTATTGAGACTTATAGTATAGGTTCAATATGTGGAACTAATATAGGCGGACTTATCAAGAATTGCTATAATACCGGCTTGATTGAATATGAACAAAATATTTATGAAGGAGCTCATAGCATTGGTGGAGTTTGTGGAACTCTAGCAGAAAAAGGGATAATTTCTCAGTGCTATAATGAAGGAATTATAAATATTACAACTCAAGGAGGTGATACAGGTAAAGGACCCTTTTACGCTGTAGGAGGTGTTTTAGGGTGTGTTACATCAAGAGAAATAAATGAAACACAATCTCTTATTTCTGAATGTTATAACAATGGAGATATAACTATACAAGGTGGTACAAGTAAAAATAATGCATTTATAAATTTAGGTGGAGTTGTAGGATTTGATTATTGGCTAGTAGGTTTTCTTGATCCCCAAATTGCTTCTGCAAATATGAAAGGATGTTACAATACAGGAGTTCTTACAGTAAAAGACTTAAATTGTGGTGATACTTATTATGCTATAGGTGGAATTTCAGGAGCAACATATAAGTTTGAAGGTTGTTATAATACTGGAAAAATTGAAGGGAAAGATAAAACTGCTAAGTTTGGGATTTGGTTAGGTAATTTATTTAGCACCGCAGGGCCTTTAGGAGGGGAAATTAAAAAAGAACAGATTTCTATTCGTGATTCTTACTATAAGAAATCTGTTGATAATGTAGGACAAGCGACTGATCCTAACTGGCAATCAGGAGGATCTATCAATGAACCTATTATTGAAATTAACGGAGCTACAGAAATCACCGATGAAATCCTTGAAAGCGGAGAAATGGCATGGGCTTTGCGTGAATATGGTTATGGATTGAAATTGCCTAATGAAAATAATGCCTATCCAACTTTACAGTGTTTTGATAAATATTTACCTGATGTTTATCAATTAAAGTATACTTATGATAATAAAGAAGTAACACAATATTATAATTCAGGACAAATCACAGACGCTTTGCCAGAGCTAAAAAACGATTTGCGATGGTTTGATAAGAATGGAATAGAATATAAAAGTGGATTTGAAATGCCTGCAAAGGATTTGAAACTTGTGGCAGAAACCGGATATAATGTTACGATAAAAAATAGTGAAGGTGGAGAAATTAAGGTATCTCCTATACAAGATAAATATAGGAAAGATGCAGAGGTGAGCTTTACTATTACAACAAATGATGGATATGACTTAATTTCATATGAATGTAATACAGAAGCTAATACTAAAGTTGATGTTACAAAGAAGGATGACGGAACATATTCTTTCACCATGCCGGCAGCCAATGTTACTATATCAGCAACATTTGAAAAAATCAAATATACAGTTACAACAAAAGTTGCAGAAGGATGTGAAGGAATGGGAACAGTTTATGGAGGAGGAGAATATGCAGTAGGAAAAGAAGTAACAGTTACAGCCACTCCAAACGAAGGCTATGAATTTGATTCATGGGAGGTTGATGGACCTGATTCTTATACACCTGATGGAAATATAATTAAATTTGTAATGCCTTCTAATGATGTCACCATCACAGCCAAATTCAAAGAAACAGAAACACCTGGAGTTCCTGTATCTTATAATGACTTGTATATTATCAAGAGTGAAGGAGCAAAACTTCTATCACGCTACGACAAGAAGCGCACACCGGACGGTGGTTCATTCACCCTCTCTTTGGAAAAAGAAGAAGGTTATGAAGACTGCGAACCTACAGTATATTACAAACGCGGACGCTTCGGAGAATGGAAAGAATTGAAATTGGATGAAGTGAGCGGTTATTATCAGATTCGTAGCGTATATACAGATATCTATGTTAAGGTGTCAGGCGACGGCATCTGGCCTGTAAGCAACGAAGAAGTTGAAGCTCAGGAAGTGAAAGTATATACTCAGAACGGCGCGATAATAGTTTCAACTCCATCATTGGTGGATGTTCAGATTATCTCTATGACCGGCTCTGTGGTTGCCGCAGATAAGGTTGCCGGACAGCGTGAATTCCGTAACTTGGCTGAAGGCGTATATATCGTGAGAGTTGGTGATAAGATTGTCAAAGTAAGATTGTAATGTATTAGGTGACGGGTTGACAAGGCGACGAGGAGTCATAATTTCAAATAGAGGGCACCGGGACATGGAGGAATTTAGAAACTCTGTGGCTCGGTGCTCTCAGTGTTTAGAATGGTTTTGCAACAACTGACAAAAAACTCCGTGTCTCTCTCTTTTGTCGTCTTTGTGTTTTTTATACCTTTGCAGAAGTTTATAAAAAATGAATAAAAATGCAAGATTCCGACTACATTATCAGAGTAGAGAATGTTTCTAAAAGTTTTGGGGACAAGATTGTGCTGAATGATGTAAATTTATTCATCCGCAAAGGAGAGTTTGTTACAATATTAGGACCTTCGGGTTGTGGAAAGACAACTTTGCTCCGCCTTATAGCCGGATTTCAGACATCAACCAGTGGAGAAATATATATTTCAGGAAAAGATATAACACAGACTCCGCCACATTTGCGCCCTGTAAATACTGTTTTTCAAAAGTATGCATTGTTTCCGCATTTGAATGTATATAACAATATAGCATTTGGACTTAAATTGAAGAAAGTACCGAAGGCTGTGATTGAAAAGAAAGTGAAACAGGCTCTTAAGATGGTGGGTCTGACGGACTATGAATACAGAGATGTTGATTCTCTGTCCGGAGGCCAACAGCAGCGAGTTGCCATAGCTCGTGCCATAGTCAATGAGCCTGAAGTTTTGCTCCTTGATGAACCTTTGGCTGCATTGGACCTTAAGATGCGCAAGGATATGCAGATGGAACTTAAGGAAATGCATAAGACCTTGGGTATTACTTTCGTTTATGTGACTCACGACCAGGAAGAGGCACTGACGCTGAGCGATACTATCGTGGTAATGAGCGAAGGAAAAATCCAGCAGATTGGTGCTCCTATGGATATATACAATGAGCCTGTAAATTCTTTTGTCGCGGATTTTATTGGCGAGAGTAATATATTGAACGGGACTATGATTGAAGACAAGAAAGTGTCGTTCGCCGGAAAAGAATTTGAATGTGTTGATGAAGGTTTTGGAACCGATGTTCCGGTGGATATAGTTGTGCGTCCGGAGGATATATATATATTCGACTATTCTGATGCAGCTATGCTTTCCGGTATTGTGTCGTCATGCATATTCAAAGGTGTGCATTTCGAGATGATGGTTCAGACTCCTGAGGGGTATGAATTTATGGTTCAGGATTATCACTCGTATGATGTAGGTCAGAAAGTGGGCTTGCGTATAAAACCGGTAGATATTCATGTAATGAAGAAGGAACGTCTGTGCAATACTTTCGAAGGAAAGATTGTTGATGATAATCATGTAGAATTCCTTGGTTGTACATTTGAATGTAAGCCGGATCATGGTCTTCCGGGAGGTACTGATGTCAAGGTTGAGGTTGATTTTGATGATGTAGTTCTTGAAGACAATGAAGATGACGGAAGTCTGACAGGAGAAGTCAAGTTCATTCTTTATAAAGGAAATCATTATCATCTTACAGTTCTTACAGATTGGGATGAAGATATCTATGTAAATACCAATGATGTTTGGGATAATGGAGATCATGTAGGTATTTCAATAGCTCCAGAGAATATTCGTATAGTTAAGTTATAATTTAAAAGGAAAGGAAGTGATCGGTAATTTATCGTTATTGTTGTCGAGACGGCGCAACTGGGTTATCCCATATCTGATATTTTTAATGATATTTGTTGTAACGCCATTGCTTTTGATTGTTTATTATGCCTTTACAGATAATGATGGGCTGTTTTCGTTTGCCAATTTCCGGAAATTCTTTATTCATCCGGAGGCAATAAACACATTTGTCTATTCCGTTGGAATAGCTTTGCTTACAACAATAATATGCCTGTTGCTCAGTTATCCGGCAGCATGGATATTAAGCCGGTCGAAACTTGATTCGTCGCAAACGATTGTTATGTTGTTCATTTTGCCTATGTGGGTGAATATCCTGATCAGGACACTCGCTACGGTAGCATTGTTTGATTTCCTGAAAATACCGTTGGGAGAAGGAGCGCTATTGTTTGGTATGGTGTATAACTTCCTGCCTTTTATGATGTATCCTATATATAATACGCTGCAGAAAATGGACCGAAGCCTTATTGAGGCTGCACAGGATCTTGGGGCAACACCAATACAGGTTTTTGTGAAGGTTGTTCTTCCTTTGTCAATGCCTGGTATTGCGAGTGGTATAATGATGGTTTTCATGCCTACTGTTTCCACTTTTGCAATTGCCGAATTGCTTACGATGAATAATATCAAACTTTTCGGAACAACTATCCAGGAAAACATAAACAATGGAATGTGGAATTATGGAGCGGCTTTGTCGTTGATAATGTTGCTGCTTATAGGTATAACAAGCTTGCTGACATCGGGCGATGGAAGCAAGGATAATGAAGGAGGCTTGTTGTGATGATACGTGTTCTGTCAAAAATTTATTTGTGGATACTGCTGGCTTTCTTGTATGCACCAATATTGATAATAATGATTTTCTCATTTACTGAAGCCAAAGTGTTGGGAAACTGGACAGGCTTTTCGTTAAAGCTATACGAGTCTTTATTTTCGGGAAGTGTGCAGCATTCTTTGTTGAGTGCGATATGGAATACGTTTGCGATAGCATTGATTGCATCTGTTGTGTCTACAATATTGGGAAGTCTGGCAGCAGTGGGAATATTTAATTTACGTAACCGTGCACGTCAAACGGTATCTTTTATGAACAGTATTCCAATTCTGAATTCGGAAATAATTACCGGTATATCTTTGTTCCTACTTTTTGTAAGTCTGGGAGTTTCTCAAGGATTTACAACTGTTACACTGGCACATATAACTTTCTGTACTCCATACGTGGTGTTAAGTGTTATGCCTCGTTTGAAACAGATGAATCCGAATATTTATGAAGCTGCTCTTGATTTGGGTGCGACACCTTTGCAGGCATTCTGGAAGGTGATACTTCCTGAAATCAAGCCTGGTATGATAAGCGGATTTATACTTGCTCTGACTCTTTCAATAGATGATTTTGCGATAACTATATTTACTATCGGAAATGAAGGACTTGAAACATTGTCAACCTTTATATATGCAGATGCAAGAAAGGGAGGTCTGACTCCGGAGTTGCGTCCTTTGTCGACACTGATTTTCGTTGTCGTTTTGTTGTTACTCATTATTATTAACAAACGTGCTGATAAGGCGAAGCAAATACATTGATATATGTTGTTCGGACAGTTAAGAATTAAGTTAGGATTAGTATTGTCTCTGTTGGCATTGGTTATGCTGAGCGTTTCCTGTCATAGAAGTGACGAGGAGAGGAGCAAAATACTTAAAATATATAATTGGGCAGATTATATTGATGAAAGTGTTTTGGATGATTTCAAAGTATGGTACAAAGAACAGACAGGTGAAGATATCAGGATAATATATCAAGTGTTTGATATCAACGAGATAATGCTTACGAAAATTGAGCGTGGACATGAGGATTTCGATCTTATATGTCCTTCGGAATATATTATCGAACGAATGCTTAAGAAGAATCTGCTTTTGCCAATTGACAGAAATTTTGGTTCGACACCGGATTATATAGGAAATATTTCTCCGTTTATACAGATGCAGTTGAATAAGCTAAGCCAGCCAGGAATGAAAACTACAGATTATGCCATTGCGTATATGTGGGGAACTGCCGGTATATTGTATAACGAAAAATATGTAACAAAGGAAGATGTTTCAAGTTGGAGCTGCTTGTGGAATCCTCGCTACAAAGGTAAGATTCTGATGAAAGACAGCTATAGGGATGCTTTTGGCACGGCTGTTATTTATGCTAATGCTAAATCTCTGAAAGAGGGAAGAATTTCTGTTGAAGATATAATGAATAACAATTCCCATGAAGCTGTGGATTTAGCTGAAAAATATCTGAAAGATATGAAGCCTAATATTGCCGGATGGGAAACGGACTTCGGAAAGGAAATGATGACCAAGGAAAAAGCTTGGCTTAATTTTACATGGAGTGGAGATGCTGTATGGTCAATTGAGGAAGCAGCTTCTGTAAATGTGGATTTGGCATATATTGTACCCTCAGAAGGTAGTAATATATGGTATGATGGATGGGCTATTCCAAAGTATGCAAGAAATATAAAGGCAGCAAGTTATTTTATGAATTTCCTGTGCCGTCCTGATATTGCAATGCGCAATATGGATGCGACTGGATATGTGAGTGCCATAGCATCTGAAGAGATACTTGAAGCAGGTATTGATACTTCTTTTACAGAAAAATGTGATCTTACATATTTCTTTGGTAATATACCGGGAGCTGATAGTGCAAATGTTAATCCTGCTCTATATCCGGACAAGTCTGTTGTGGAACGTTGTGCAATGATACGTGATTTTGGCAGCGACACAGAATATGTACTTGAAATGTGGAGTCATGTTAAGGGAGATAATTTGAATATTGGAATACTTATTCTTATATTTGCTGTATTCGGTGTTTTGTTTGTATGGTCTGTATATAAAAAATATATAAGATACAAACAGAAGAAACGTCATCGTCGCCGTCGCAAGTGGTAATTTTAGGAGGTACTATTATGGGAGAGATTCGTAATGTAATCTTTGATTTCGGAGGAGTATTGATAAATATAACTCGTAACAGATGGATTGAGGCATTCAAAAATCTGGGAGTTTCCAGTATTTGGGAAAATATGATGTCTCCGTCATATCAGCATAAGGAGCTGTATATGCAGTTGGAATTAGGGAATATTTCAACTGCTGCATTTCGTGCAGGTATCCGTCGTCTGACTACTAAGGAAATTACAGACGAGGAAATTGATAATGCATGGATATCTATGCTTGGTGAAATAGCGGATTATAAGTTGGATTTACTTCTAAAGTTAAGAGAAAAATACCATATCTGTTTGTTGAGTAATACAAATATCCTGCATTGGGAATGGGCCGAGAAGAATAGCTTTGTTTATCATAACCATAAGGCTGAGGACTTTTTTGATCGTATTTATTTATCTTATAAGCTACATATGCAGAAGCCGGATCTAGAGATTTTCCAGTACGTATTGGAAGATGCGGGAATGAAAGCTGAAGAAACTCTGTTTTTGGATGATGCTTTGGTCAATTGCCGTGCAGCGGAGAAATTGGGTATAAGGACATATACACCGGAAGCTGATGAGGACTGGTCTCATGTGTTTGAAAACCTATAATAATATATATTATTGTAGATATGCTTGCCGCCAAAGAACATCATTACTTTTATGAATCTCCAATAGGAAAGATATTATTGTCCTTTAAAAATGAAGCTTTACAAGGTCTTTGGTTTGAGGGCCAAAAGTATTATGCTTCTAATTTAGGACGTGAATCATTATTGAAACTGTCCCCTGTAACAAAAAAAGTTATGCAATGGTTGGATATGTATTTCTCTGGTGATTCCCCGGAAATAGATTTCCCTTTGTTTTTAGATGGTACAGATTTTAGGGTGAAGGTATGGAAAGCTCTAGAAACGATTCCGTATGGGAAAGTTGTTACATATTCAGAGTTGGCTTCTTCTATATATGGTAAACCATTTGCAGGAAATATGGCTAGAGCTGTGGGTGGTGCGGTTGGACATAATCCCATATCAATAATAGTTCCGTGTCATCGTGTTGTTGGTGCAAAAGACAATTTGACAGGATATGCAGGAGGTTTATGGCGTAAGTCATATTTGTTGGATTTGGAAAAATCTTTTTTGAAATAGTTTATAAGTAGATGAGTTGACTAAGGTTATATAATCTCGTCTACATTAATAAAAATATAATAAATATGAAAGGTATAGTGTTAGCCGGTGGTTCTGGAACAAGATTGTATCCAATTACCAAAGGAGTATCAAAGCAATTGTTGCCAATTTTTGATAAGCCTATGATTTATTATCCTATATCAGTGCTTATGTTGGCTGGTATAAGAGAAATTCTGATTATATCAACACCTCAGGATTTACCAGGTTTCAAACGTCTTCTAGGTGATGGTTCTGATTTTGGTGTTAAGTTTGAATATGCAGAACAGCCTTCGCCTGATGGTTTGGCCCAGGCTTTTATTATAGGTGAAGAGTTTATAGGTAAAGACTCTGTATGTCTGGTTTTAGGAGATAATATCTTTTATGGACAAAGTTTTACTTCAATGCTTGAAAATAGCGTAAGGATAGTTGAGGAAGAAGGTAAGGCCACAGTCTTCGGGTATTATGTGACAGATCCGGAGAGATATGGAGTTGCTGAATTTGATTCAGAAGGAAATGTCTTGAGCATCGAAGAAAAGCCAAAGGCTCCTAAATCAAACTATGCTGTGGTAGGATTATATTTTTATCCGAACAGTGTTGTTGAAATTGCCAAGAATATCAAACCTTCAGAAAGGGGAGAATTGGAAATAACGACAGTTAATCAGGAATATTTGGCAATGTCATCATTGAAAGTACAACTTTTGGGAAGAGGTTTTGCCTGGTTGGATACAGGAACACATGATTCGTTGTCTGAGGCTTCTACTTTTATTGAGGTTATAGAGAAAAGACAAGGCTTGAAAGTGGCTTGTTTGGAAGAAATAGCTTATAATAAAGGATGGATTAATTCAGAAAAGTTAGAAAAACTAGCAAAACCTTTGTCTAAAAATCAATATGGTCAATATTTGCTGAAGTTATTGGTAAAGTGATGGTTAGATCTTGTATGTTCTAAAAAATGTAGAAATCTTCTATTTTTTATCATGTTTTTTTTCGTTTTTTTTGAACAAAATTGATTTGTGTTTGTTTTAATAGCAAAAGGAATGTATTTTTGTCCCGTAAATATGGTTCATTAATATATGAAATTGTTATTTAAATTTTAAGTTATATGAAAATCAAAGCATTACTTTTAGCATTGTTGTCAGGGTGTATCGTTAGTGTATCTGCCCAGGAATTCCAGCCTCAGGTTGGTTTTAGTACCGAAAAAGGATACAAAACAAATTTTAAGAAGAATAAAGCAAAAGATAACTGGTTTATATCTGTTGCAGGCGGTGCAAGCATTTTGTTGGGTGACCAGAATGGAAATGCAGATTTTGGAAACCGTTTGAATTTTGCTCCACAGTTGTCTTTCGGTAAGTGGTTCAATCCTTATTTAGGATTCCGTACTCAGTTTAATGGAGGTATTTTGCACGGATTTGAAGGAGAGGAAGCTTATATGCAGCATAACAAATATTTTGCAGCACATGTGGATTTGTTATGGGATGTTACAAACTTCTGGGCTCCATATAATGAAAAGAAAGTATTCCGTTTGATTCCTTGGGTCGGTTTTGGTTATGCTCAGCGTTTCGAAACATCAGAAGCATTTGAACGTCCAAGAACTGAATCTCCTACATTGAATGCAGGTATCTTGATGGCATTCCGTTTGAGTAAACGTGTTGATATTACTTTGGAAGCTCAGGGTTCTTTGTTGAATGAAGAATTTAACCGTGTTTCAATGTATCACTTGACAGATGGTATTGCTCAGGTTAGTGCCGGTTTGAACTTTAAACTTGGTAAGACTGATTTCGAAGTATTGGAACCAATGGATTATGCTTTGTTGAACGACTTGAACAATCAGATCAACACATTGCGTGCTGAAAATGACGAATTGAGCAAACGTCCAGAATCTTGTCCAGAGTGTAAGGAAACAGTTACTGAAGTTGTTAATAATGTAATTGATAATATTGTATTCTTCCGTATCAATAGTTCTAAGATTGATAAGAATCAGCAGATCAATATCTATAACACTGCAGAGTATATGAAGGAAAACAATACTCCTATCAAAGTTATTGGTTATGCAGATAAGAAAACTGGTAAGGCTGATTACAATATGAAGCTTTCTGAAAAACGTGCGAAAGCCGTTGCTAAAGAATTGATGGAAAAATATGGTATTTCTTCAGACCAGATTTCTGTAGAATGGAAGGGTTGTGATGAACAGCCATATGATGAAAACAACTGGAACCGTGTTGTTATCATGAGAGCTAACAATTAATGTTTGTATATTTTTTGAATACCGATATAAGAGGCTGCATAATTTGATGCAGCCTTTTATTTTTGTAATATAATTGTTATATTTGTGAAATTTAAAATCACAAATAATGGAGACGAATAACAAGTATGGCTATTTAATACGCTGGCTTATTGGGGTGGGTGATATGATTATCCTAAACTTTGTGTTTATTTTAACATGTAATATCTTAGGTGGTAGGAGTTTGGATTTTATATGTCATAACCTTAGGGAAGTGATTTTGTTATTGAACTTTTCTTATTTTCTTTCTTTGTATTTTGTTCCGATACAATTACATAAATCAGTCGTGTTTATAGATAAGATAGTTCAGAGAGCTGTTACATTGGTTACCATTTTAATTTTCTTGTTTGCAACATGTCTGATGTTTCTTAATGTTGGAAGTGTTTTGGCTAGTTTTATTTTGGTATATTATGTGTCAATAGCTTTTATTTTATCTTTGTGGAGAGTTTTTGTACGTGTAATATTAAAATGGTATAGACGAAAAGGTTACAATTTTAAGAAAGTCATAATTGTTGGAGCAGGAAAGAATGGAATGGATTTATACCGTGTGATGAAGGATGATTTGTCATATGGTTTTAATATATTAGGTTTCTTTGATGATAATCCTGAATTGAAAAAAACTTTACCTAATCTTTTAGGTACTACTTCTGATGTTGAGGAGTTTGCATTGGCTCATGACATAGATGAAATATATTGTACATTGCCTGGAACAAATGATGAGAAAATAGTGCGTTTACTTAATTTCTCAGAAAAGCACATGATTAGATTTTTCATTGTTCCGGAATTTTATAGAAACTTAAAGAAAAGTCTTGTTATGGAAGTAATGGAATCTGTACCATTACTAACTGTTAGACGTGAACCGTTGCAGGCTGTCTATAATAGAGCCTTAAAGAGAAGTTTCGATATTGTGTTCTCTTTAGCTATTCTACTTACTGTTTTCCCTATATTATATATAATAGTAGGAACTCTTATTAAATTAAGTTCCCCGGGACCGATTTTGTTTAAACAGAAAAGAACTGGACTTTACGGCAGAGATTTTGAGTGTTACAAATTCAGAACTATGAAGGTTAATGCCGAAGCTGATACAATGCAAGCCGTTAAGGATGACCCAAGAAAAACTAAGATAGGAAGTTTCTTAAGAAAAACGAACTTGGATGAATTTCCTCAATTTGTTAATGTTTTGTTGGGTGATATGTCTGTTGTAGGTCCACGTCCACATATGCTTAAACATACAGAGGAGTACTCTGCACTGATTGACAAATATATGATCCGTCATTTGGTTAAGCCGGGTATAACTGGTTGGGCTCAGGTTACAGGCTATAGAGGTGAAACTAAAACATTAGAGCAGATGGAAGGACGTGTCAAACGTGATGTTTGGTATATTGAGAATTGGACTTTCTTCCTTGATTTGAAGATTATAGTAGTTACTTTATTGAATATGCTGAGAGGTGAAAAGAATGCATATTGAGTTTAAAATAATATAATGTTTTTGCACACTTCTTGATAATGTGTGTAGTTTATGCCTTTTTTTATATCTTTGTGCCGATGGGACGAATAATTTCAATAGACTACGGTAGAAAACGAACAGGTTTGGCAGCAAGTGATACATTGCAAATGATTGCAAATGGTCTTACAACTTTGCCTAGTGGAGAGGTTGTAAACTTTTTGTCAGAATATGTCAAAAAAGAGCCAGTAGATGTGTTTGTCGTTGGCTTACCTAAACAAATGAACAATGAGCCTTCTGAGAATATGAAGTATGTGGAGGCTTTTGTTACTCACCTAAAGAGAGTTATACCTGAAATTCCAGTAGAATATTATGATGAACGTTTCACTTCAGTATTGGCACATAAAGCTATGCTTGAAGGTGGACTTAAGAAAAAGAAACGTCAGGACAAGGCATTAGTTGATGAAATAAGTGCGGTCATAATTCTGCAGGAATACTTGGAAAGTAAGAAATTCAAATTTTAGTATAGATATGATTTTACCAGTATATTTATATGGACAGCCTGTTTTGAGAAAAGAGGCTGAAGAAGTTCAGAAGGATTATCCTGAATTAAAGCAATTGGTTGCCAATATGTATGAAACTATGTATAATGCTGATGGTGTAGGATTGGCTGCTCCTCAGGTTGGTTTGTCTTTGAGATTATTGGTGATTGATGCTGACGTAATAGGAGATGATTATCCTGAATGCAAAGGATTTAAGAAAACAATGATTAATCCTGTGTTCTTGGAGAAAAGTGAGGAAACAGTTGCAATGGAAGAAGGATGTTTAAGTTTGCCTGGAATTCATGAAAAAGTTTCGCGTTCAGTAAGAATAAGAGTGAAATATTTCGATGAAAACTGGGTAGAACATGATGAAGTGTTTGAAAACTTTGCTGCAAGAGTTGTCCAGCATGAGTGCGAACATTTAGGTGGACATGTCTTTATTGATAATGTTTCTGCAATTCGTCGTCAGTTGAATAAGAGCAAGTTGAATAATATTATAAAAGGTGCAGTTCGTTGTTCTTATAGAGCAAAAGCTGTAGGTAAGTAATTTAGAATTATGACAGATTTAAGCAAAAACATTCAGGCTCTCAGGGAAAAGAAAGCCGTTGTTGAAAAAGGCGGAGGTGATGCTGCTATCGAAAAACAGATAGCCATGGGTAAACTTACTGCACGTGATCGTATATTATCATTGTTGGACAAAAATTCATTCCATGAATATGATATGTTCGTTAAACATGACGGACGTGACTTTGGAATGGAGAAGAAAGATTTGCCTGGTGACGGTGTTGTAACTGGTACTGGTACAATCTTTGGAGCTCCAGTATGTATTTATGCACAGGATTTTACTGTTGCAGGTGGTTCTCTAGGATTACAGCATGCGCGTAAGATTACCAAAATTATGGACCATGCTTTGAAAATGAAGTGTCCTATTATCGGTATAAACGATTCAGGTGGAGCTCGTATCCAGGAAGGTGTTGGAGCTTTGGCTGGTTATGGCGAAATATTCTATAGAAATACAATCGCTTCAGGTGTGATACCTCAGATATCTTTGATTCTTGGTCCTTGTGCCGGTGGCGCTGTTTATTCTCCTGCATTGACAGACTTCGTTTTTGTTGTTGAGAATATTTCAAAGATGTTTATTACTGGTCCTAATGTTATCAAGACAGTATTGGGCGAAGATATCTCAATGGAAGATTTGGGTGGAGCTCGTGTCCATGCAGAAATTACCGGTAATGCACATTTTTATGCAAAGAGTGAGCAGGAATGTTTTGAGCAGGTAAAACAGCTTGTAAGCTTTATTCCATGGAATAATATGCATAAGGCTAAGGCTGTTGAACCAAAAGAGCCTGCTACAACTATGAATATCGAGGAAATAGTTCCTTCAGATCCAAAACAGCCATATGATGTAAGAGACGTTATCAAATGCATCGTTGATGATTCTGAATTCTTGGAAGTTCAGGAATTGTGGGCTGCCAATATTGTTATTGGATTTGGTAGAATGGGTGGCGAAACAGTAGGTTTTGTTGCTAATCAGCCTATGGTTTTGGCTGGAGTTTTGGACTGTGACAGCGCTGATAAAGCAGCTCGTTTTATTCGATTCTGTGACTCTTTCAATATTCCTATTATTACATTGGAAGATATGCCGGGATATTTGCCTGGTGTTGACCAGGAACATGCGGGCGTTATTCGTCACGGAGCGAAAGTTCTTTATGCTTATTCAGAAGCAACTGTTCCTAAGATTACAGTTATCCTTAGAAAAGCATACGGCGGTGGTTATATCGCTATGAACTCTCGTCACCTTGGTGCAGACTTTATGTTTGCATGGCCTAGCGCTGAAATCGCAGTTATGGGACCGGAAGGAGCTGCTAACATTATTTTCCGAAAAGAAATTATGGCAGCTGAGGATCAGGAAGCTATGCGTCAGGAAAAAGTGAAAGAATATATCGAGAAATTTGCAAATCCTTATGTTGCTGCATCTCGTGGTTTCATTGATTCAGTAATTGAACCGAAAGAAACTAGAGCATTATTGCTGCACGCTCTTAAACTTTCTGTATTGAAAGAAGAGTTCCGTCCTGCCAAAAAACATGGTTTACCTCCATTCTAAAATATAGATTATTATGGAAAATGGAAAAAAAGAATTAGTTGATTTTGTTGTTACTGCGCGTAAGTATAAAACAACTTTGACTGAAAAGTATAAGAATCGCCCGGTATGGAAGAAACCGTTAATAGGCGATGTTGTATCCCATTTACCTGGAACTATTGTTACTATTGAGGTGAAGGAAGGTGACACTGTTGAAGCTGGTCAGTTGCTTTTGATACATCAAGCAATGAAGATGTTGAACAGAGTTGTTTCTCCCGTTTCCGGTGTAATTGATAAAGTAAACGTCGTTGAAGGTGAGCAAATACCAAAAGATCATCTTATGATTAGAGTTTTACCTAAATAATGATTTACTTAGGATAAATAATAAGAAAGCCCGCAGATTCATTAGAATCTGCGGGCTTTTGTTTTTATATGTTTTGTATCAAACTTATCCTTTATTATGAATTATAAAAACTGGATAAACAGGAAACCAAGTATAACAGAAACTCCTGTTGCAATAATTCCAGGCATCATAAATGAATGGTTCAGTATGTATTTACCTATTCTTGTAGTTCCTGTTCTGTCAAAATTGATTGCTGCAACTACTGTCGGATAATTTGGAATGAAGAAATATCCGTTTACTGCCGGGAAAAGAGCAATCAACAAATATGGAGAAATACCAAGGCTTATCCCCAAAGGAAGCATTGCTCTGATTGTTGCAGCCTGACTGAATAGAAGTATTGACATTACAAATAATGCAAGACCAAAAAGCCAAGGCATTTCAGTTACAATTTGTTCAATTGAACCTTTCAGTTCAGTCATATTACCATTAATGAAAGTGTCGCCCATCCATGCAATACCGAAAATAGCAACTACAGCCTGCATACCGGCAGAGAATACTGAACCTTGAGCAGCTTTTATTCCATCTGTTTTAGTTACAAGTAGTATGAGTGTTGCGGCTGTGAGCATAAGCACTTCAATTATATGTGACATTTCCATTGTAACAGGACCTTTCGCTGTTTCAAATGTTGGACGAAGCGATTCAATTGAGCCGAATAAAACGATACCTATTGTTGCCGCAAGGAAAATTGCTACAGCTAGAGCAGCTTTACTTTGGCTTTGAACATCTTTTGTTGTATAATGCTGATTATTGAATTCCCCTTCTTCGAGTCGACGTTTATATTCAGAGTCGTCAACCAATTCCTTACCGACTTTTAAAGAATATAAAGCGCCGGCGATTACACCTAACAATGTGCAAGGAACAGAAATCATAAGGATATCCATCAAGCTGATATTATATCCGGAAAGCATACTTAACAAAGCAACTGTTGCTGCAGAAATAGGACTTGCTGTTATTGCTTGCTGAGATGCGATAACAGCAATGCCCAGCGGACGCTCAGGTCTGATTTTTGTTTCTGTTGCTACTTCTGCAATTACAGGAAGTACTGAATATGCAACATGGCCTGTTCCCGCTATGAATGTGAATAGGTAAGTCACAAGCGGACTAAGAATTGTAATTTGCTGAGGATTTTTCCTAAGAAGTTTTTCAGCCCATTTAACCATTAAATCCAATCCTCCGGCAGCTTGCATACATCCGGCAGCAGAGATTACGGCTACAATCATGAGCATTACGTCAATTGGCGGTGCTGTTGGTGCAAGACCAAATCCAAAAGTTAGAACTGCCAATCCGGCTCCTCCCAAAACTCCCAAGCCAATACCGCCGAGACGGGCTCCAATTACGATGGCGATAAGTACAAATAGTAACTGAATAAGCATTTTTAGTTTCTTAATGTTTATGTTTAGTTGTTGAGTTTGCAAAGATACGACATTTATTGTGTTGTTTAAGGAGTTTATGCTATTTTTGTGAATCAAAAGCTGTTTTGTTAACGTATAAAATTATAAATATAATATATATGAATACCGGAAGAATAGAAGTTGTTGATGCTTTGCGTGGTGCAGCATTGTGTGCTATTGTTATTATACATTGCCTGGAACATAATAATTTATATTACATACCTCAGGGAATGCCCGATTGGCTTAATATTTTAGATAAAGGTGTTTGGACTGCAACATGGTTTTTGTTGGCAGGCAAGGCGTTTTCTACATTCTCACTTCTTTTTGGATTTAGTTTTTTCATACAATTGGGAAATGCTGAGAGGCGAGGAGTTGATTTCCGCGCACGTTTTGCTTGGAGAATGTTGATGCTTGTTCTATTTTCTCAACTACATTCCCTTTTCTATAACGGAGATATTTTATTGTTATATTCTATAATCGGTCTTTTGCTTGTTGCAATGTGCCGCTTCTCAACTAAAACGATAGCAATAGTTGCAACTGTTCTGATTATCCAGCCTGTAGAATGGTTGAGGTTGATATTGGCAGCTTTTGATATTCCTTTCTTCGAATACGGACAGCATTGGATGGAATTTGCAGCAAAGGCTAAGCCTGTGATGGAGAATGGTAATTTCTTTGAGATTGTATGTTCAAACATAACTTACGGACAGTTGTATGGAAACCTGTGGCAGATAGAAAACGGACGTATATGCCAGATTGGTGGTTTGTTTCTCTATGGACTTGTTGCCGGACGCTTGGGTTTGTTCCTGCGTTCAGAACAGAGCATTTCTTACTGGAACAAACTGGTTCGTGTAGCAATATTATTATTTATCCCGTTATATTTTGTCAAAAATCTTTATCCATCATGGATTGGAAACGATAAATCTATGAGCGTTCCTTTGGAAATTGCTCTACCATCAATTATGAATTTCCTGTTTATGGTTGTTCTCGTCGGTATTTTTACTCAAATCTGGTATAAGAAAGGTGATGGAACAAAGTTTATGAGGATTTTTATTCCTTATGGAAAGATGAGTCTGACAAATTATATTGTTCAGTCAATAATTGGAACAACTATCTTCTATGGTTTCGGATTTGGTTTATATAAATATACAGGGGCAACAGCATGCTTGATAATAGCTATATTTATATTTATGTTCCAATTATATTATAGCAGGAAGTGGCTTGCTTCGCATAAGCAAGGTCCGCTTGAATATTTATGGAAGAAACTCACATATTTAGGTGCAGATAAATAACATTTATCTGTAACAGATATATTTGTAAACCTCATTATAAAAAAGTGTGTATGAAAAAACTATGTAAAGAAAATGTGCAGACTACGGTTCGTCCGGAACGTGTGATTCAGTTTGGTGAAGGAAACTTTCTTCGTGCTTTTGTGGACTGGATTATTTCTTATATGAACGAAAAAACGGATTTCAATGGAAGTGTTGTTGTGGTCCAGCCAATTGAGCATGGAATGATTGACAAACTTAATGCTCAGGATTGCCTTTATCATGTAAATCTTCAAGGCATTGAAAATGGCAAGGAAATAAATTCATATCGGCTGATAGATGTTATAAGCCGAGCATTGAATCCATATTCGGAATATAATGAATTCCTGAAATTGGCAGAGCAGCCTGAAATCCGCTTTGTTATATCAAATACTACTGAAGCCGGAATTGCTTTTGATCCTTCATGCCGTTTGGATGACGCTCCAGCTTCGTCTTATCCTGCAAAACTGCTCCAGTTGCTATGGTGGAGATATAATTTCTTTTCTGGAGATGAATCAAAAGGATTGATAATTCTGCCTTGCGAGCTTATATTTCTGAATGGAAGGAAATTGCGTGAAGTTATCCTGAAATATATTGATTTGTGGGAATTAGGCGATGATTTCCGTAGATGGTTTGAGAAATCTTGTATGGTTTGCTCAACATTGGTGGACAGAATCGTTCCGGGATTTCCACGCAAGGATATCGACAATATAAAAGAATATTTGCAATATGACGACAATATGGCTGTGCAGGGCGAGCATTTCCATTTGTGGGTAATCGAAGCTCCTCAAGAAGTGGCAGAAGAATTTCCTGCAAATAAGGCTGGACTTAATGTGCTCTTCGTTCCATCGGAGGAACCTTATCATGAACGTAAGGTGACTCTGCTCAACGGTCCGCATACAGTGCTGGCTCCTGTTTCGTTCCTGTGTGGTGTTGATATTGTAAGGGATGCATGTAATCATCCGTTGATAGGCAAATTTATTCATAAAGTTATGTTTGAAGAATTGATGCCTACATTGAATCTTCCGGAAAACGAGTTGCGAATTTTTGCCAGTCAGGTTCTCGAGAGATTCAACAATCCGTTTGTTGATCATCAGGTTACATCCATAATGCTTAATTCTTTCTCAAAATACTCTACCCGTGATCTTCCCGGACTGAAAACGTATCTGCAAAGAAAAGGAAAATTGCCGGAATGTCTGATTATTGGTCTGGCAGCAATTATTGTATATTATAATGGTTACACACGTAATGATGGTGTAACTGCTGTTCCGAATGATTCTCCAGAAGTTCTTTCTTTATTGGAAAAAGCATGGCAGGCAGACAACGCATCAGCAGTGGCAATGTCTGTTTTGGGTGCTGAAAGTATTTGGGGCGAGGATTTGAATACTATTCCGGGATTGACTGAGTCTCTTGTCGGATATATCGACAGAATTCAGAATGAAGGTATGGAGAAAGTATTGGCTGCAATGTTTGCATAAAGATAAAGTTCTTGAAGTTTCGTTATTTCAATTTATACATGAACATTTATTAGTATAGTATGATGGCAAATTTTTGCCGGTTGAAAAATTATTTTCATATATATGAAAAAACTTTTTCTTTTAGGTGGAAATAAATTTTCATATAGATGAAAAAAAATTTCCAACCGCAAAAAATGGGCTGAAAATGTAATGTTCATATTTAGAGATAGTTATGTTGTATGCTTGTAAATGTATTATTCTTTGCCATAATCAAAGTATATTGAAAACTGTTTTTACAGTTTCTCGACTTGGAAAAGATGAGGTAGCGAAACTTCAACAAATAGATATCAGATAATTATATGAAATACATACAAATCAATCCTTTGGATAATGTGGCAGTTGTACTTGAGAATCTTAATCCCGGAGATATACTTCAGGTGAATGGCCGTAGTGTTTGTGTTGCGGAAGAAATCCCTCGTGGACATAAAGTGGCACTGGCCGATTTGTCTGCCGGAAGTGAGGTGATAAAATATGGATTCAGCATAGGGAACATGACTGACGGAGTAAAAGAAGGTTGCCTTGTAAATGAACGTAATCTTCATACTTCTCTTTCCGGTTTGTCGGAATATGAGTATAAACCTTGTATTGCTGAGGTTGAAAAAAATGAGTGTAATCGCACCTTCAATGGCTTCAGACGTTCAAATGGCAGTGTTGGAATACGCAATGAAATGTGGATTGTGCCGACAGTCGGCTGTGTGAACGGTGTTGCCGAACGTTTGGCGTCTGCAATGCGTGAGGAAACAAAGTGCGAAGGAATAGATGCAATAGTTGCATATACGCATAACTATGGATGCTCACAATTGGGTGATGACCATGATAACACTCGCAATATATTACGAAACTTGGTTAAGCATCCGAATGCAGGAGCTGTGTTGGTTGTCGGACTTGGTTGTGAAAACAATCAGCCTTCGGTGTTCAAGGAAATTTTGGGAGATTATGATAGTTCCAGAATTCGTTTTCTTGTGTGCCAGGAAGAAGATGATGAAGAGCAGCGCGGAATTGAAATGCTCAGGGAAATGTATGCTACTATGCGTAAAGATGCAAGGACTTCGATTCCATTGTCAGAATTGCGGATTGGTCTTAAATGCGGAGGTTCGGACGGATTCTCAGGCATAACTGCAAATCCTTTGCTAGGCAGGTTTTCGGATTATCTGGTTTCTTGTGGCGGAACAACTGTTCTTACCGAAGTGCCGGAGATGTTTGGTGCCGAAACAATATTGATGAATCGCTGTGTTTCCCGCGAAGTATTTGACAAGACAGTTGCTTTGATTAATAATTTCAAGTCATATTTCATTGCCAATAAGCAACCGATATATGAAAATCCTTCTCCCGGAAACAAAGCTGGAGGCATTTCAACACTTGAGGAAAAATCATTGGGATGTACTCAGAAATCCGGCTCATCGGCAGTTTGCGATGTTTTGAAATATGGCGAAACGCTTTGTGAAAAAGGACTTAATTTGCTGTCGGCTCCCGGAAATGATTTGGTGGCAAGTACGGCATTGGCTGCTGCAGGATGTCATATAGTTCTGTTTACAACCGGTCGTGGAACACCTTTCGGAACATTTGTGCCGACAGTAAAAGTGTCCACAAATTCTGATTTGTACAATAGGAAAAGGCAATGGATAGATTTCAATGCCGGTGTGTTGGTTGAGGGAGTTTCTATGGATGAGTTGTTAAATGATTTCATTGATATGCTGGTGTCGGTGGCTTCAGGAGAGAAAGTCTTGAACGAAAAGAATGATTACAGAGGAATTGCCATATTTAAAACAGGTGTGACTTTGTAGGGCTTTTGATTCGATGCGGCTCGGAAGAGTAAAGTCAAAAACAAGTTTTTTATTTTGCTCTCCACTCACGTTTGATTATCTTTGTCACAGAAAAAAATCTGTTTATACATAATATATGAAGAAATTTTGGATTATGATTGCAGCATGCTTGTCAGCTTTTTCTGCAAGTGATGCTGATGCGTGTACAGGTCTGCTCGTCGGAAAGAAAGCATCTACTGACGGTTCTGTGATGATTAGTTATGCGGCAGATTCGCATACTTTGTATGGTGAGTTATATAGATGGCCTGCTGCAACATGGCCTGAAGGTTCAATGCTTCAGATAAAAGAATGGGATACAGGCAAACCTCTGGGCGAGATTCCACAGGTGCGACAGACATATTCTGTTGTCGGAAACATGAATGAACATCAGGTGGCAATTACAGAAAGTACATTTGGCGGACGTCCTGAACTGGTAAATCCTAAAGGTATAATGGATTACGGAAGTCTGATATATGTTGCACTTCAGCGTTCCAAAACTGCTCGTGAGGCAATAAAGGTTATGACAGACCTTGTTGCAGAATATGGCTACTACAGCAGTGGTGAGTCATTCTCAATTGCAGATAAGAATGAAGCCTGGATAATGGAAATGATAGGCAAGGGACCGGACAAGAAGGGTGCGGTTTGGGTTGCAATCCGTATTCCGGATGATTGTATTTCAGCTCATGCCAACCAGTCACGCATTCAGCAAATCCCGTTTGACGACAAGGAAAACTGTATGTATTCTCCAGACGTTGTGTCATTGGCTCGCGAAAAAGGATATTTCAAGGGTGAAGATAAAGACTTCAGTTTTGCTAAGGCTTATTGCCCTTATGAATTTGGTGGATTGCGCGGATGTGAAGCTCGTGTATGGTCTTTCTTCCGTAAGTACGACAATTCAATGGATAAGTATGAGGACTTCATAAAAGGTGACCCAACAAAGGAACCAATGCCTTTATATATCAAACCTAACAGAAAACTTTCTGTTCAGGATGTTCAGGCTGGAATGCGCGACCATTATGAAGGTACAGACCTTGATATGACTAAAGATGCTGGTGCAGGTCCATATAAAGTTCCTTATCGTTGGCGTCCGATGACATTTGAAGTTGACGGACAGGAATACACAAACGAACGTGCCATTGCTACTCAGCAAACAGGTTTCGTAATTGTTCCTCAGATGCGTAACTGGTTGCCTGATGCAGTTGGCGGTATTCTTTGGTTTGGTGTTGATGATGCTGATATGGCAGTGTTCAACCCAATTTATTGTTCAACTACTGCTTCTCCTGAATGCTACAGAGTTGGCAATGGCGACATGATGAATTTCTCATGGACATCAGCTTTCTGGATTCATAACTGGGTGGCAAATATGGCTTACAATAAATATAGCTTTATGATTGAAGATATCCGCAAAGTTCAGCAGGAACTTGAAAACGGATATCAGGAAATGATTCCGGCAATCGACAAAGCAGCTTCTGAATTGTATGCAAAAGATCCGGCTGAAGCTGTGAAATTCCTGACATGGTTCAGCACTACTACTGCTGATGATGCTACAGCACGCTGGAAAAAACTTGGAGAATATCTTCTTGTGAAATATATTGACGGAAACGTCAAGAAAGAGGAAAACGGTCAGTTCAAGCAAAACGGATATGGATTGTCTGCTTCTCCTGATTTCCCGGGATATGATGAAAACTATTATCGAAGCATTGTCAAGAGTGCAGGCGAGAGATTGAAAGTTAAGAAGTAAGAAAAGGACTACACTGTAAAACGGTGTGCCGAATTGAATATTATTAACTAAAGGAAACACCGAAATACGGAGAAATTTATTGTCCGATAAATCAAACTCCGGATTTCGGTGTTTTATTTTTATAAATTGACCGGTTTTATTTATTGAGATGTTGGAGAATTATTCTAAAAAGACATTATTGCTTTTGTGTCTTTTATGTATATGCTTTTTGTTTCCTTTTCTTGGAGAGGCTATGTTCCATACTAAAGGCGAGCCACGAGAAGCTGTCGTAGCTCTATCAATGTTGGAGAGAGGAAACTGGATTCTTCCTGTAAATAATGGAGTGGATATTGCATATAAGCCACCATTGTTTCATTGGATGATTGCTGCTGTGTCATTGTTGGTTGGAACTGTTACAGAATTTACGGCACGTTTTCCGTCTGCTTTATCGTTGACTGTGATGCTTCTTGCCGGTTATGTATTTTATGCTCGTCGCCGTGGTGAAGAATTGGCAGTAATTACCACATTATTGACACTGACAAATTTTGAAGTTCACCGTGCCGGGGTAAATTGCCGCGTAGATATGCTTTTGGCTGCATTTATGGTTCTGGCGCTTTATCAGTTATATTATTGGTATGAAAAGGATTTCAAAGGTTTCCCTTTATTGGCTGTGTTATGTCTGAGTGGCGCTGCTCTGACGAAAGGTCCGGTAGGAATAGCATTGCCATGTCTTGTTGCTTTTGTTTTTGCTTTGATAAAAGGCTATAAACTTTTTCCAATGATTGCCCGTTTCTTTTTGGTAGGGATTTCTTCCTGTATTTTGCCTATGCTTTGGTATGTGGCTGCATATCAGCAGGGCGGAGAGCGATTCTTGGATTTGGTGCTCGAGGAGAATGTCTTGAGATTTATGGGAAAAATGAGTTATTCTTCACACGAGAATCCAGCATATTATAATGTCATAACTCTTGTTGCAGGATTTATTCCATATACATTGTTAGTTGTTATGTCATTGTTTGTCTTGAAATACCAAGGATTTAAGGTTAGATTATCCGGACTTTGGAGTAATATTCCCAATCGAATAAAAAGTATGGATGACGCGCGCTTGTATTCATTGCTTTGTGCCGTAATAATATTTGTATTTTATTGCATACCTAAAAGCAAACGCAGTGTATATCTTTTGCCAATGTATCCTTTTGTAGCATATTTCCTTGCTGAATATTTCATATATCTTCGTAATCGTCATAATTCAGTAGTGAAAGTGTTTGGATATACAGTGAGTGTTTTAGCATTTCTGTTAATAGGCGTATATGTTGTTTTGCAGTTTATTCCTGTTCCGGAATTTCTTTTGGGCGGACGCCATCCGGAAGAAACCAGAGCATATATTGAAGCTTTGCAGAACGAACCATTAGGAGCAATCTCAATATTGTTATTGCTTTTCCCAGTGTTTGCCGGTATTTATTTCGTAAGAAAAACTGTAAAGATGGGAAAAGTACAATTATTACCTATATTTACAGTAATAATTAGTATTTTTATGTCGCTCGACGGTTTTCTTCAGCCGACAGTTCTTAATGTTAAATCAGATAAGCCGATGGCAGAGAAGATTGCGTCAATAGTTCCAGAAGGCAATATATATTCATATCGTAGTGATTTTGTCCCGGGAAACAGGATGCATCCGTTTTCTGTGAACTTTTATGTTGGCGACCGTGTTATTCCTTTTGACGAGTTTATGCCTTCGTCCGGCTATCTTATAATGGGCGAACATGAATTTGAGCCTTTTATGAATAAATATGGCTCAGACTATAAGCTCGAGGAAATATATAATTCAGAAAGAAGAAGCTGTGATGATCATTCTGTAATTAAGTTATACAGATTTGAGAAAATATAATAACAGTTTTTAGAGCTAGAATAAATTAATTCGTACGACATTTGCTTGAAGATGGAAAAATCTCAGTTATTGATAGTTGTTCCTTGCTATAATGAGGAAGAGGTGTTGCGCGAAACGACAACACGCTTGTCTGCATTATTGCATACAATGATAACAGAAGGCGAGATAGCCAGCGGAAGGATATTGTATGTTGATGATGGAAGCAAAGACAATACATGGAAATTAATAGAATCGTTTGCTGCCGGAGGACTTCCTGTAAGTGGACTGAAGTTAGCTCATAATGTTGGTCACCAGCAGGCTTTATGGGCTGGTCTTGAATATGCTGCAGTTAATTCTGATGTTGCCGTGTCGATTGATGCAGATTTGCAGGATGATATTTTTGCTATACGTAAAATGGTGGAATATTACAATAACGGAATAGATATCGTTTACGGCATACGTAAAGAAAGAAAAACAGACACATATTTCAAGAAACACACCGCGCAGATGTTTTATAAACTGATGAGTAGTCTGGGAGGAGAGATTGTGTACAATCATGCTGATTTCAGACTTATGAGCCGAAGGACGTTACAGGCTCTTATAAGTTACCCGGAAAGGAATCTTTTCCTGCGTGGAATGGTCTGTACGCTTGGTTTTCCGTCAGCGAATGTATATTATGACCGTCAGAAACGCTTCGCGGGTGAATCAAAGTATCCTTTCAACAAAATGCTGAGTTTTGCAATAGATGGTATAACTTCGTTTTCTGTTCGCCCATTACGATATATTGTTATGCTAGGCATAATTATGATATTGGTTTCTTTATGTGCAATAGTCTATGGAATATTCTCATATATACAAGGGGATACAAATCCGGGTTGGGCTTCTTTGATGGTTTCCATGTGGCTTATTGGTGGAGCTGTCATAACATCAATAGGAATAATTGGTGAATATGTCGGAAAAATATATAAAGAAGTCAAACAAAGACCTAGATATTTTATAGAGAAGCAGATATAGATTTTATTATATCGTTGATTTATATTAACTTTGTGATTATAAAACAATAAGTCAAAATAAATTTTTAGACAATGAAACACAGTTTTCTAGTGGCAGCTTCCTCATTGGCATTGTTGGCGGCTTGCACTTCTCCGAAAGAAAATGAGCCATCAGTTTCTTTCGCTCAATATGTGAATCCTATGATTGGAACGGATTTCACTGGTAATACTTACCCTGGTGCCCAACTGCCTTTTGGCTCAGTGCAGTTAAGTCCGGATAACGGATTACCAGGTTGGGACCGCATAGCTGGATATTTCTATCCTGATACAACTATTGCTGGTTTCAGTCATACACATTTGTCTGGAACTGGTGCAGGAGATTTGTATGACATTTTGTTTATGCCTGTAACTCGTCCGTATAAAGAAGCAGAGGCTCCATTAGGAATTTACTCAACTTTCTCACATAATGATGAGATGGCTTCTGCAGGATATTATAGAGTTCTTCTTCAGGATTACAACATCAATGTAGAACTTACTGCAACTGAAAGATGTGGTATTCAGAGATATACTTTCCCAAAAGCTGAGTCTTCTGTATTCCTTAACCTTAAGAAGGCAATGAACTGGGATTTCACTCTTGATTCTTATATCGAAGTTGTTGATTCATGCACTATTCGTGGCTATAGAATATCACAAGGATGGTCACCAAAGCAGCATGTGTATTTCCAGACTCGTTTCTCACGTCCGTTCGATAACTGTACTATTGATAAAACAGATATTACATTGAAGGACAAAGGAAAAATCGGAACGGCTTATGTTGCAAGATTTGACTTTAATACTGAAAAGGATGAGGAAATCCTTGTTACAACTGGAATTTCGGGTGTAAGTATGGAAGGTGCAGCGTTGAATCTGAAAACAGAAGCACCAAAAGATGATTTCGATTATTATTATGCTAAGGCTGTTGAGAACTGGAATAATCAGCTCGGCAAAATAGAAATTGAAGGCGGAACTACAGACCAGAAGACTGTATTCTATACTGCTCTTTATCATAGCATGCTTGCACCAACTCTTTACAATGATGTAGATGGTTCATATATGGGAGCGGACAGAGAAATTCATAAGGCTGAAGGTTGGAATAATTATTCTACTTTCTCTTTGTGGGATACTTACAGAGCTTCACATCCTTTGTTCACATATATGCATCCGGAACGAGTTAATGATATGGTTAAAGGTTTCATAAAGTTCTATGAAGAAAGTGGTGCACTTCCTTTGTGGAATCTGTATGGTTGGGAAACAGATATGATGATTGGATATCATGCTGTTCCTGTAGTTGTGGATGCTTATTTGAAAGGTATTGGCGACTTTGATGCTGAAAAAGCTCTTGAAGCTTGTGTTGCTACAGCAAACAGAGACGAATATCACGGTATAGGCGAGTACAAGAAATTAGGTTATGTTCCTGCTTATTCTGACAAAGCATTGTGGAAGAGCTGGTCAATGTCTAAGACAATGGAATATGCTTATGATGACTATTGTATTGCTCGAATGGCAGAAAAGATGGGTAAAAAAGATATTGCTGATGAATTCTACAAACGCTCACAGAACTATCGTAATGTTTATAATCCTGAATCTACATTTATGCAGCCGCGTGACGAAAAAGGTAATTTTGCAAAAGATTTCAAGGCTGAGGTTTATACAGAAGATATTTGCGAAAGTAATGGATGGCAGTATTTATGCTCTGTCCAGCATGATGTAGAAGGCTTAATAAGTTTGGTTGGCGGTAAAGATAGATTTGTTCAGAAACTTGACAGTATGTTCACATATGTTCCAGGTGCTGATGAAGAACTTCCTATTTTCAGTACTGGTATGATTGGTCAGTATGCTCATGGAAATGAACCAAGCCATCATGTAATTTATTTGTATAACAAGGTCGGACAGCCATGGAAGACTCAGAAATATGCAGCACAAGTGATGCATGAGCTTTATACAAACACTCCGGACGGATTGTGCGGTAATGAGGATTGTGGTCAGATGTCTTCTTGGTATGTGTTCAGTGCTATGGGCTTCTATCCTGTAGATCCTGTTAGCGGTGAGTATGAGATTGGAACACCATTGTTCCCGAAGATGAAAATGAATTTGTCAAACGGTAAGTCTTTCACAGTTCTGGCTTCTAATGTAAGTAAGGATAATATTTATATTCAGTCTGTGAAAGTCAATGGCAAACCTTACGACAAGAGTTATATCACACATGATTTAATAATGAGTGGTGCAACTGTAGAGTTTGAAATGGGCAATCAGCCGGGACCAGTATGGTATAATTAATAATAGAATTAGTTAGATTACTTGTTAGAATTCACAGTCTGCAAGGTTTAAAATAAAAGGCACATAGAATATGAGTTTTATTAGCTCTTTTCTATGTGCCTTTCTTTTTATTATTTCTTTTCCCGATAATCGAACCAATCAACGTCGGCAATTATACTTCCTGGTTTTTGTTCTGATTCAGCAAACAGACCAATATAAACACCGGTAAACACATTGTTTGTTTCCTTGCTTAAGTATCTCGTGTCAGCTTCGCCCAGGAATTTGAAAGTCTTTCCTTCATCTTCTGAATAATAGAAGCTGTAGAATTCTGCTTTTCCTTCAGCTTTCAATAATATAGGAGAATTTCCTACAGGAATTTTCTTTTCGATATGTTTTATTTTGCCTAGTTTGTATTCAAGACAAACATATCTTTGATTATTTTCCTCTGTAATGAAAACACTATAATGATTGTTGCTATTCATATAAACGCTTAATCCGCTTCTGTCTTTTTCGCTTATTTGCTTTATTTCTATTTTTGCAGTAGCTTCAAAGTTCATATGCTGCTGACGTCTGCCTATGAAGGTTGGACTGTCATTTTGGTCGATATATATTGTATCACCTTTCAGGCGCATAAAACCTTTACGTTCTGAGAGAGAATAATTGCTTCTGTTTGGATTTCTAAGGTAATTCCATATCATTGCAACTTCTTTTCCATCGAATTCTTCCTTGTTGTCGAAATTCTGAGACTGAACAGCCTGTACTGGCAATTTGCAATTCATGTCTAAAGTAACCGGTTTGCCTCCATTTACGATTGGCCATCCGTCTTTGTCCCATTCAACTGGAGCCAGATATGTTTCACGTCCAAGCAAATGATTTGTATCAACATTAGGTCTGAATGCCAGGAATACAATCCACCATGAACCATCTTGCGCCTGGACTAAATCACCATGCCCAGTGCCTTGTATAGGATTTGATTGAGCTTCAACGCGGCAGTGAGTAAGAATTGGATTGCGAGGACAACTTTCATACGGACCATAAATATTTTTGCTTCGTGCTATAGTTATCATATGAGCATATTCCGTACCACCTTCAGCTATGAGTAGATAATAATATCCATCTTTCTTGTATACATGAGGAGCTTCTGGATATCTGCCTCCGGTTCCGCCCCAAACGGCAACTGGTTTATTAAGAAGTTCTCCGTTTTCTATGTTTATTTCTGACATGAAAATTTTATTGTCCATTGTTGACATAAAATATGTTTTTCCGTTTTCATCCCAGAATATTGTCGGGTCAATTCCTCCTTGCTTCACTTTTATTGGTTCGGACCATGGTCCGGCAGGATTCTTTGCTGTGACATAGAAATTACCTAGGGAGCTTACATTTGTAGTAACCATATAATAAGTTCCTTTATTATATCTTATTGTCGGCGCATAAATACCACCGGAAAAACGAGCCTTTTGTAGCGGTAATTGCTCGTCTGTAGTTAAGCAATGACCAATTTGTTTCCAGTTAACCAAATCTTTACTGTGGAAAATTGGAACACCAGGGAAATATTCAAATGAACTGTTAACTAAATAATAATCATTGTTCACTCTGCAAATAGATGGATCCGGATAGAATCCCGGTAAAATAGGGTTGTTGAATTTACTTTGTGATGAAGCTCCAAACACTGAGCACATCATCATTACACCAATAGCCAGATTTTTCATAAAAATAATTGATTAAGTCTTTTACGGCAGTAAATATATGAAAAATATATTATTTACACTTATTACATTCATATAAAAGGTTAAGCTATTAAAAAAGACAAGCCGACTAAGATTTCTCTCGTCGGCTTGTCTATCTTATATTATGGCTAATTTATTATTTAGGAATATCTTTATCCGTTCATTGAAGCCAAGAATTCTTTGTTGTCAATTGTTTGTTCCATACGTTGTTTTACAAACTCCATAGCTTCCACTGAATTCATATCTGCAAGATATTTACGTAGAATCCACATTCTGTTCAATGTAGTTTCGTCCTGAAGCAAGTCATCACGGCGTGTACTTGAAGCAGTGATATCAACTGCAGGATAAATACGTTTGTTAGAAAGCTTGCGGTCAAGCTGCAATTCCATATTACCAGTTCCTTTGAACTCTTCAAAGATGACTTCGTCCATTTTTGAACCAGTTTCTGTCAATGCAGTTGCAAGGATAGTCAAACTACCGCCGTTTTCAATATTACGTGCAGCACCGAAGAAGCGCTTAGGTTTTTGAAGAGCGTTGGCGTCAACACCACCGGAAAGAACTTTTCCCGAAGCAGGCTGAACAGTATTATATGCTCTTGCAAGGCGAGTAATTGAGTCAAGCAAGATAACCACATCATGTCCACATTCAACCAGACGTTTTGCCTTATTCAGTACAATCTCTGCAATTTTTACGTGTCTTTCGGCAGGTTCGTCGAATGTTGAGGCGATAACTTCTGCATCAACGCTTCTTGCCATATCGGTAACTTCTTCCGGACGCTCGTCAATAAGAAGAATAATCATATAAACTTCCGGATGATTAGCTGCGATTGCATTTGCAATATCTTTCAACAATACAGTTTTACCGGTTTTAGGAGGAGCAACAATCAAACCGCGCTGTCCTTTTCCGATAGGAGAGAACAAGTCAACAACTCTCACTGCAATGTTGTCATAAACTTTCGGTGAGCGTTTGTCTGTCAATTGGAATTTCTCATCCGGGAACAAAGGAGTAAGATGGTCGAAAGGAACACGGTCTCTAACTTCTTCTGGTGAACGGCCGTTTATCTTATCAACTTTTACTAGAGGGAAATATTTTTCACCTTCCTTTGGAGGACGGATTGCACCTTCAACAACATCTCCGGTTTTCAAACCGAACAATTTGATTTGTGACTGTGAAACATAAATATCATCCGGAGAAGTCAGGTAGTTATAGTCTGATGAGCGAAGGAATCCATATCCATCCTGCATCATTTCCAAAACTCCGGAGCCAGTCAATATACCGTCAAATTCATAAGGCTTTTCCTGATTCTGAGCATTATTGTTCTGACGATTGTTCTGTCTGTTATTATTGTTGTTGTTATTATTATTCTGTCTGTTATTGTTTTGGGCAGAAGCATTATGAGGTTCAGAACCATTGTTGTTATTGTTCTGATTATTATTGTTTTGCTGTACAGCTTTATTTTCTTGTTTTGGAGCAGCAGCAAATGGGAAAATCTGGTCTAGAACAGATTTTGCATCTCTGTGTCTGAAAACTATTCTTTTTGGCTCCTCGTTATTGCCAGTAGGGATAATTTCTGTAGATACGTTTTGGAAGTTTTCTTTGTTGCTTTCCTTGTTATCGGCATTGTCAGTAACATTTATAGGAGTATTGTTGTCACTGTTGTTGTTTGAATTTGTAATTGTATTATTGTTTGTGCCGTTGTTATCAACTTTTTCTGCAATCTTTTCTTCCGTAATAGCAATGTTGTTATTATCAACTTCTTTTGCCTGAGTATCTGTTTTCCCTTTTTTATCAGTTCTTGTTTTTCTTTTTTTCTCAGTAGCTGCCTTTTCCTGAGGCAAGTTTTCAGTTGTTTTTTCAACATTGGTTATGTTCACAGTTTCAGTTTGAGCAGCTTCTTCAGCAACAGTAGCAGGTTTTTCTTCTTTAACTGTTTTCTTTGCTCTTACTTTCTTTTCTGTTTTCTTGACCTCTTTTTCCTTTGATTTTTCTGCCTGTATTCCTGCATAAGAAATTGCTTGCTCGTCAAGGATTTTATATATCAATTCATCCTTTTTAAAAGAGCGGACTTTCTTGATTCCCAATTCCTCTGCAATTGTTTGCAGTTCTGGAAGAAGTTTTTCATTTAGTTCGAGAATGTTATATTTTTGCATATTGCGGAAAGTAAAATAAATAAATGTAGTTACATAGACATACCTAAAGTTTTCGCATAAAACTTTATTGTATGAAAAAGCAATAAAATATTTAGTATTTAATTATGAAAATTCTTTGAATAAAACCGATTGCTGAAACACTAATAAGAATGTACATTAGCTTCAGATCTGCGGAGTAAATCTGTGCAAATATAATAATATTTTCTTATATCCATAAAAAATCATATTGGATTTTTATGCAAAATATGGAATATTGCTAATGCTTTTCGAGCAATTTTACAGTCAGGATATTTCTTGTCTTTTCTGTTATTCTAAATCTGTTATCGGCTCTTTCTCCGATTATCCATAATATATCCTCGCCCGAAACCAATAGCCAAATATTCTCCTTTTGGATTCGGTTTAACTTCTTGTCACTGAAGTAATCACTAAGTTTCTTTTTCCCTTTCATGCCAAACGGAACGAACCAATCACCATGATTCCAGTGTCTGATGTTAAGCTCCGAACCAATTTTGTCAAGGTCAAAATATGCTATGGATTTGTCCTTCACGATTTCAAAATTCGCAATACTTTCAACAGTTTCAATGCTGAACTCCAGATTTATAGGAGCATTGATTGCGGCAATTCCTTTTCCAGGTTTCAGATTTACCGGATATATTGTTTCAGCCTCACTTTCATCTTTATTTTCATTCAGTTGCAAATATCCGCTTGCAGTTACAAGAGTCCAGTTTTTTGATTGAAAACATTTGCCGGGTTCCTTCTCGAGGCAAGAACAAATATTTGAGCATACTATCCTTGAGAAACCGAAAGGCTGCAACAATTCAAATATAATAGTCTCATAAGCCGGATATTTCATTATAATATTGGTATCAAGTCTGAGGCTGTCTTTGTCCCAAGCTTTCTCTCTGACCTCTTCAACAACATTCATATATAAGGCTTCGGCAGCCGACAGATTTTCTGCAGTACGCGCAATGTTCTGTTTTGCCGCAGGATTAATTCTCTCCAGCATAGGCATTATGTTGAGCCGGATAAAATTCCTTGCATATTCGTCCGATAAATTCGAGCTGTCAGTTATATAATTCAGAGATTCCTTTTTCAGCCATTGCAAAATGTCCTCACGGCTGCATGACAATAGCGGACGGATTATATTGTTGTTCTTTGGCAACATTCCTCTCATTCCTCTTATTCCGCTTCCTCTGACAATATTCAGCAGGAGAGTCTCGGCATTGTCATCTCTGTGGTGAGCCACGGCAATAGCCTGAGCTTTCAACTCTTTTCTTTGTGCTTCAAACCATTCGTATCTTAATTCCCTTGCGGCCATCTCGATGGATAGATGCTTTTCTTTTGCGAATTCCACAGTGTCAAAATCAATTTTCACAAAAGGAACGTTGAGCTTTTCTGCCGTTTTTCTCGCAAAGTCTTCGTCTCTCATTGATTCTTCGCCTCTGAGGTGGAAATTGCAATGCAAGGCTATACAGTTATATCCCAGCTTCGACAATACCGAAAGAAGCGCAACAGAATCGGCTCCGCCACTCAACCCGACAAGAACCGGCGCATTACTGTAGTCAATAAGTTTGTGCTTGTTTATGTAAAGACGAATGTTGTTCAGCATATATCAGTCATAATAAAAAACACAAAGAGACAGATTTGTGTTTGGTCGAAATCTGAATCTTTGTGTTTTGCGTATTCAGTATGAAAATAATAATTATTCTACACCTGCAAGTTCCGGGTCAATCATGATTCTACCGCAATATTCGCAAACGATAACTTTTTTGCGAAGCTTGATGTCGAGCTGTTTCTGAGGCGGAATCTTGTTGAAGCATCCACCGCAAGCGTCACGCTGGATGTAAACAACAGCCAAACCGTTTCTTGCACCCTTACGGATACGTTTGAATGCAGTAAGCAAGCGAGGCTCAATCATTGATTCCAAAGATTTAGCCTTTTCGCGCAAGTTTTCTTCAGTCTGCTTTGTTTCAGAAATAATCTGTTCCAATTCGCCTTTTTTCTGAGCCAAATCAGCTTTTCTGCCTTCCATGCGCTCTTTCAGCTGCACTATATCGTTCTTTTTAGTTTCGATGGCATTGTTGAATTCTCTGATTTTTTTCTCTGCAAATTCAATTTCCAAGCCCTGGAATTCGATTTCTTTTGACAAGTTGTCGAATTCTCTGTTGTTGCGCACGTTGTCCAACTGTGCTTTGTATTTTTCAATCAGTCCGGTAGATTCTGTGATTTTATTTTTTTGTTCACTCACTGAAACTTCATAATCCTTAATGTCGGCCTGATAGTTCTGAAGACGAGTTTCCAAACCGGCGATTTCGTCTTCCAAATCCTGAACCTCCAAAGGAAGTTCGCCACGAAGCGTTCTGATTTTATCTATTTCAGAAACTGTTTTCTGAAGCTGATAAAGTGTAGATAGCTTTTCCTCAACCGTATATTCTCTTTCAGCTGATTGTTTCTCTGTAGCCATTCTATAAATATTTTACTGGGTTTGAATTAACATTAGAAAAATATAGGGCAAAGGTAGGGAATTTTTTCGAAATAATAGAATAAAAGATATCTTTTGTACAAACTTCCGATTCATAATGTCCTATTACTGCAAGTAAAATTTGCCCGTCAACGTCGAAAAAGTCATTATACTTGGCTTCTCCTGTAATGAAAATGTCGGCTCCATAGTTTATGGCGTCTTTTATCAGAAACGCACCGCTGCCACCGCATATTGCCACTTCGCGGATAGGTTTTCCCGTCAGTGCCGAATGTTTTACACATCCCACATGAAACAAATCCTTTATTCTTTGCAGGAACGGGAGTTCTTCTTCCTCCTCAGGCAGTTCGCCCACTATACCGGAGCCCACTTGTTCCCACGTATTGTCCAACTGATAGAAATCATAAGCCGGTTCTTCATAAGGATGAACTGCAAGCAAGGCTCTCAGCACTGCTCCTTTGCGGAATGCCGGAAGTATTGTTTCGATTCTAACTTCCGTTTCCGAATGCAATTCACCTATTTCGCCGCAATATGGATTGCAGTTTTCTCCCGCCTTGAAAGTTCCCTGACCGACAACATTGAAGCTGCACGAATCATAATTGCCGATGCTTCCTGCTCCGGCATTGAACAATGCCGACCTTACTGACTCAGCCTGGCTTTGCGGCACGAATGTTACCAGCTTCAGCAGCGAGTCTTTTAATGGACTTAACACACGTATGTTCTGCAAACCAATGAGCTCTGCCAGCTTGAAATTAACTCCGCCAAAAGCATTGTCCATATTTGTATGTGCAGAATAAACCACAATGTCATATTTGCAAGCCTTCATTATACATCTTTCTATATACGTTTTTCCCGTAAGTGATTTGAAAGGCTTGAAAGCCAAAGGATGATGCGAGATGATTAGATTGCAGTTTTCCTCAATAGCTTCGTCGATGACTTCTTCCGTAACATCGAGACATAGCAATGCTCCGGTTGCTTCCTGATTGACATCACCGATTTGCACTCCCGCGTTGTCAAAACTTTCCTGCAGCGGGAGCGGAGCATAAATCTCAAGTTCCTTTATTATATCTTTTATTTTATACATATGGAAAGTTATCTGTGATTTTATTTATCTACAAAAATAGTTTTTTCTGTCAAAAAAAGAAACAAAACATTCTTTAATCAGGCTCATCTCTGCCGGTTATGCAATATGCTGTCATAAATTAATATGTTATAAGGCTGCTATAGTCTTGAATATATTTTACAAAGTACTGACGTATTCTTAAAACTAAGCTTTAGTTTTTAAAAACTAAGATTTAATTTGTAAAAACTGAGACTAAGATTTTAAAAACTAAGCCTTAGTTTTAAGAAAAATTCTCTATCTATAAGTTTTGGATAAGTATATTTCTTGCTTTATATTAAAGTTTTGCAAGCTCAATTTCCAGTTTATGAGTTGACAAGAAGACGAGTTGACAAGAGTTTTTACAAAACTCAAATTACATATAATATAAGTACAAATCAAAAACTTAAAATCACCGTAATATCCTTTGATGTTTTTTCCATAAATTTGCCGGACTTTTTTATAAGTAGAATATATGGCAAAAAGAAAAACTAATAACAGAACACGAAAATCATCTGCCGCATCGGGCAAAGGTTATATCAGGAAATTTGGCAAATGGCTTTGTCTGTCAGTATTTGTCGTTTCATGCTTTGTGGCATCACATTATATATATGATTATCTGAATGATGTTGAATGGAAGAAACTAGCTCCAAGTGATACGAAGGAAATAGTTGAAAATAAGGTCAAAGATATCAAGGATGAAGTAAGCGACAAAGCAGAGGATATTTTGTCTGATATAAAGGAAACGGACATCAAACTTCCGTCTTCTTCTGTGTCGAAATCAACAGAAAAACCTAAGAGTCAGGAAAAGAAGGATGAGAAAACTGTAGAAACGAAAAAAACGATTAATTCAGCGAAGGCCGAACGTTTGTCAGGGTTGGAAATACCTTCTTTGATTACGAAGAAAACAGAACAGGTAATAAAGCACGAAGGATACACTGTTTCTTATAATTCGGATTATCGCATAGCCAATTGGGTCGCATATGAACTGACAAAGAGTGAGGCTAAAAGCACAAGATATTCGCGCTCCAACAAGTTTGTTCCGGACCCGGATGTTAAAGGCGCAACAGCAATGAACGAAGATTATTCCAGAACCGGATTTGACAAAGGTCATCTGGCTCCTGCGGGTGATATGAAATGGTCGGCAAAGGCTATGCGTGAATCTTTCTATTTCAGTAATATTTGTCCGCAGATTCCTGGACTTAATCGCGGAATATGGCGTGAGCTGGAAGAGCAATGCAGGCTGTGGGCTTCGGACAATGGTGTTCTGTATGTTGCCACCGGACCAGTAATAACCGGAGAGATGCGCAGACTTGGAAAACACCGCGTTGGCGTTCCTGCAAAATTTTATAAAGTTCTTTGCACTATCGTAAATGGCAAATATGAGGCTACAGGCTTTTTGTTCGACAACAAGGACTATGACAATGATGCAGTTCTAAAGTCATTTATGGTTCCGGTCGATAAGGTCGAAGAAATTACCGGTATTGACTTTTTCCCGAAATTGCCAGATGGAGTGGAGAAGGAGATAGAGTCCAGAGTTAATTTCAAAGCTTGGTCGTATTAGTCACTCAAGTTTTGCAAGTTCAATTTTCAGTAACGAGCCTATAAAAATTTGACAGTAAACACAAATCAATAATCAAAATATAATAAAGCTAAATGAATAGTTTGAAAGGATTTTTCTATGGGATAATGACGTCCGTAACATTTGGCCTTATCCCTTTGTTCACTTTACCGTTGATGGCAAAAGGTATGCACTTCGAGTCAATTCTGTTTTATCGTTTTATAATTGCAACCATAGCCTTAGGATGTATGATGAAAATAAAAGGAGAGTCGTTTGCCGTCGAGAAGAAAGACATTCCATACTTTCTGCTTTTAGGCTTGTTTTATACAGGCTCAGCAATGTTTCTCTTTTGGGGATATGATTTTATGGGTGCAGGAATTGCAACAACATTGCATTTCACTTATCCTGTGTTTGTCACTCTGATAATGCTGTTGTTCTTCAGAGAAAAAACATCGTGGATAACAATTCTGGCAATATTGATGGCAATAGCCGGAGTGGCACGTTTGTCGATAAGTGGAGAAGTTGAGATGAATATTACGGGTCTTATTATCGTCTTGCTTTCTGCTGTTGCCTATGCATTATATATCGTTACGGTAAATAAATCCAGAGTTTGCACGATGAACGGACGTAAGCTTGCATTTTACGTATTTATTGTAAGTACGATTCTTTTTGGAATTAGGGCGAATACGCATTTGGGGCTTCAGGCAGTTCCGGACACTATGTCTTTGATTAATCTTATTTTGCTGGCAATTGTCCCGACAGTTATTTCCAATATAACTTTGGTTCTTGCTGTGCATAACATCGGTGGAACTCTGACTTCCGTTCTTGGAGCAATGGAACCGCTTACGGCAGTATGCGTCGGCGTTCTGGTCTTCGGAGAAGCTTTCACAGCAAACGAAGCTTTCGGAATGTTGCTTATAATAACTGCAGTGACTTTGATAATACTTTCCGGAACTATTAAAAAGGCACTTTCTGTTTTGTTTAGAGGAGTACGGTCGAAGTTTATGTAAGTATATTAATATTTTTAGGGAGTTGAGCAATTAAATCAACTCCCTAATTTTTTATCAATACTGACTTGCTTTTATTTTCTGTTTTCCAGACATTGTTTGTCGGATTATTCTTTAATTAGAGTAAAACAGTCAATATCTGGAGCCCAAGTCAGACGGCTGCCCATTCTTATTGTGTTATATCCTGGTTGAAGTTCCACTGCAAATTCCACTGTCTGTACACCTTTTGAGCGGTCTGTATTTAGATTGCTGAAAGACGTACGCGTTCCATTTACTGTTATTTCCAGCTTACGGTCAGCAATTTCTCTTTCCCCGATTTCTGCAGGAATATAATATACTGTCATTTTGTATTTTCCTCCATTTTCACTGAAGACTTTATTCCATTCAGCATAATTGTCTTTATCACCTCCAAGGTTACAAACAGTCATTTTCCCGGAAGCAGCATCGAATGGAATATATTTTATACCGCGTTTACGCTTGCCCAAAGCGTTATACAGATTCAGATAAGCATGTTCTGCTTCATATATTTTACGTTCTATACGTCTTTGACCTTCTAATCTCATGATTTTTACACCATGAGGTTTGACATCAAAGCTTATTACGTCATTTGTAGTGGTTTCATCTTTATGTTTTATTAAGTCTCGAATCTTTGTTTCTCCTTCAAGTTCAAGAATATCCAGAGGAACGTTGAAATGGCAAATTTCATCTGAAGGATTGTAAAAAGCTACTGCACGTATATTTCCCCTTTCTTTCTCTATGTCTTTTACCAGAACATAGCCTTCTCCTTCGTGCTGTACAACATATGCCTGTTGTCCTAAAGGGTCTTGGTTTAATGCAATTAATTCTTTGTTGGTAAGAAGTTTTAATGAGGATTCTGGAATATTAGTTAAGTCGCATCCTATAAGCATAGGTGAACTCATAATACACCACATACCAAAATGAGTTTCTTCCTCTTCTGGTTTCAAACCTCTGCCTATTTCCAACATGTCCATGTCGTTGTAATGACCTTCTCCGGCATAAGCAGACAGATACATGTTCATTGACAGGATTTGTTTAATAGACCACCAGCTTGGAGTTATATCAGAACTTATTCTCCATGATCTTGCTAGATTCTTTACCCAAGTTCCAGGATATGCCCAACGACATATATTTATAGAAATATTTTTGGTACTTACGTCGCGGATGGCATTGACAATTTCTGTATATCTTTTTTCTTCGTCCAGTTCCAGTTGTTGCCCTGCGCCACAATAATCTATTTTTATAAAATCAAAACCCCATTGGTTGAAATATAAATCTGCATCTTGGTGCTCATATCCATAAAGTCCTACGCCAATACCATTTTTATCTGCATCCCAAAGTGAACCACAAGTGTTTGCTCCGGCTTCAGAATATATTCCGGCTTTTAGTCCTTTGGAATGGATATAATCTGCTACAATTTTCATTCCGTTTGGAAAACGCTCCGGGTGAGAGTGTAGTATTCCTCTATCATCCCTGTGTCCGAAAAATCCGTCATCAATATTTATATAGTTATATCCAACATCTTTCAGACCTAAAGAAACCATAGCATCTGCTTGTTTCTTTATGAGATCTTCATTTATGTTTACACGATATGTGTTCCATGAACTCCATCCCATAATTGGTGGTTCTACATAATTAGTTTGTGCATTTGTGTGTACATTTAAACCAACTGCAACTAAAGCTGATATTAAAATTTTAGTATTTATATTTCCCATATAGATTATAATTTTTGAAATTTAAAAATATAGATAATAATTGATTTATATATAATTCTCAGCAGAAAACATATGCTGGTAATAATATTGAGTATCTTTTGCCTTAGGTACGAGTATAAAAATAACCTGTGTCGGCTAAGCAATTAATACTTTGTCGACACAGGTTGTAATCGTGGAGATAATGTGTTTTATTTAATCTCCATTTCCATAATATAGTCGTTCATATAAAATCCGTTTCCTATATCATGGTCTCTTGTATCAACTATGGATAAACCCATGTGCTTGTAGAAATCTACAGCTTTATTGTAACGATTAACGTAAAGTTCAACTATGAATGGAGTTGGATAGTTTTTCTTCAGATATTCTACACCTTGTTCGATGATGAATCGTCCGATGCCTTTTCCGTGTATTGATGGTAAAGAATAAATCTTTTGGAAGTTGAATCTGTTGTCTGCTTTCTTCTCGATGGACAAATAGCCTGATGGAATACCGTCAGAATAGATAATGAAAAACTTGTGTTTAAGAATTTCCATCTGTTTTTTCAGATTCTCGGTAGAATACATCATATCATACATATAGTCCAACTGTTCTTTCGACAAGATTGAACCATATGTAGCACCCCAAGTTTGAGACGCTACTTCCTGAATAGTGGAGCAGTCGTCAATAGTTGCTTCTTTTATTGAATACATAGTGATATATTTTAAAAGTTTGTTGTCCTTTCATTGTATTGTAATATAAGATATTTAGTCGTATGGAGCCTTATTAAAGGTCGTACAGGTTTTAAAATATAAGATGACTGATATTACAAAATTGTTACATTTTGGTAGCAAATATAACAATATTGTTTTTCTTTCAATAGTTAAAACACGAATTTATCTGTAAAAGAAGAAAAGTTGGATATATTTTGTTCGATTAGTAATCCAATATTACAAAATTGTTAATTTCTTAATTTTTTTCGCACGAAACTATAGCATCATTCAAAGAAAAAACTATCTTTGGGCAAAGGTTTTTTGATAATAACTTAAATAAGTTAAGAAATGGATACAAAAATTCAGGAATTAACCGACAAAATCTACAAGGAAGGTGTAGAAAAAGGAAATGAAGAAGCTGCCCGCATTATTTCGGAAGCTAATGCGGAAAAAGAAAGGCTGCTTGCTTCAGCTCGTGCCGAAGCCGAGCAAATATTGTCGGTAGCGGAAAAACAAGCTGCTGAATTGAAGAAAAATACTGAAGCAGAATTGAAATTGTTCGCAGCTCAGTCTGTTGAAGCTTTGAAAAGCGAGATCGCTAATCTTATTACCGGAGAAATCACCTCGTCAAATGTTAAATCGGCTTTGGCTGATTCTACTTTTATGCAAAAGGTTATTCTTGAATTGGTTAAAGGTTGGCCAAGCAATGAGAATCTTGCTATACAGACATCAGAAGCTGAGTCTTTGCGTCAATATTTTGTGAAGAATGCAAAATCTTTGTTGGATAATGGTGTGAATATAGAGCAGGTGAATGGTAAAAAAGCTTCTTTCTCGATAATGCCTGCCGATGGCTCTTATAAGGTTTCATTCGGTGAGGAAGAGTTTATTGAATATTTTAAAGAGTTTCTCCGTCCTCAACTGGTAGAAGCTTTGTTTTAAAGCTGAAATTTATGGGTAAGTATTATTGTTTAATAGCTGGACTTCCCAATATAGCTTTGGAGGATACAAAACTAGCTTATTCGGTAGCGGAATTCGGTAGTGAATTATCAGGTATATTGACATCGCGCGACAAGAAGCTTATAGATTGGTTTTATCTAAAGTTTGATAATCGGAATCTGTTGGCTTTCTTGAAGAATCCGGAATCACAGATGGATGAACGCGGAACGATATCGCAGCAGGAAATAGCTGACTTGTATAGAGCCATGAAGAACGAAGAAAAAACCTCTTCCTCTAAACGAATCCCTCAATTTTATAAAGATTTCCTTCGCCAGTATATTGCTGAAGAAGCAAATGACAATAAAGGTTTTGCGAAGAAATCTGTTTCATGGGATGACCGTCTTTCTGCTTTATACTATTCTCAGGCAATGAAATGCCGTAATTCATTTGTGGCAGACTGGTTTGAATTGAATTTAAACATCAACAATGTTCTGACTGCCATAACTTGCCGGAAGCATCAACTTGATAAAGCTGAATATATCGTTGGTGACAATGAGGTTGCCGAGTCTATCAGGACTTCAAACGCGCGCGATTTCGGTTTGGGCGACTCTGTGGAATATCTGCCGGAGCTGCAACGAATTGCTGAGGAACAGGATTTGCTGCTTAGGGAAAAGAAAATCGATGTACTGAAATGGAAGTGGCTTGATGATCATACTTTCTTCAAGACTTTCGACATCGAGAGCGTGTTTGCGTATCTTCTGAAGTTGGAGATGATTGAACGCTGGGTTACCCTGGATAAGGTTACAGGCGAACAGACTTTCCGACAATTGGTAGGTTCAATGAAGAAAGGCAGCATAAATGCCTTGGAAGAATTTAAAAAGAATAATTAGAATAATCTGTATGTTTCGTGCATACGGAATACAAACAATAAGGAATAAAACATGGCAACAAAAGGAACAGTAAAAGGAATCGTATCCAACCTTGTGACTGTCGAGGTTGAAGGTCCGGTTTCTCAGAATGAAATCTGTTATATTTCTGTCGGTGGTGTAAACCTTATGGCGGAAGTTATCAAGGTTATCGGAAAGGATGCCTTCGTCCAGGTGTTTGAAAGCACGCGTGGTATGCGTGTGGGCGATGTGGCTGAATTCCAAGGACACATGTTGGAAGTGTCACTGGGTCCGGGTATGCTTTCACGAAACTACGATGGTTTGCAGAACGACCTCGACAAGATGGAAGGTGTGTTCTTGCGCCGAGGTGAATATACGTATCCTCTTGACGAAAATAAGAAATGGGCTTTCAAACCATTGGCTAAGGCTGGTGATATTGTAGAAGCCGGTGACTGGCTGGGCGAGGTTGACGAGAACAACCAGCCGCATAAAATCATGGTTCCTTTCACTTTCAAAGGTTCATACACTGTTAAGTCTGTGGCTGCTGAAGGTGAATATACCATACATGAAACTATGGCTGTGCTGACATCGGCAGACGGCAAGGAGGAAAATGTAACTATGGTGCAGAAATGGCCGGTGAAGAAAGCGATTACTTGCTTCAAAGAAAAACCGCGTCCATTCAAACTTCTTGAAACTGGTGTGAGAACTATCGATACAGTGAATCCTATCGTTGAAGGTGGTACAGGATTTATCCCTGGTCCGTTCGGTACTGGTAAGACAGTTCTTCAGCATGCTATTTCAAAACAGGCTGAAGCTGATATTGTGATTATCGCTGCCTGCGGTGAACGTGCAAACGAGGTTGTGGAAGTCTTCACAGAGTTCCCTGAACTGGTTGACCCACATACAGGACGTAAGTTGATGGAACGTACAATTATCATTGCCAACACTTCAAACATGCCGGTTGCTGCCCGTGAAGCTTCTGTATATACAGCCATGACAATTGCTGAGTATTACAGAAGTATGGGATTGAAGGTGTTGCTTATGGCGGACTCTACTTCACGTTGGGCTCAGGCGTTGCGTGAGATGTCAAACCGTTTGGAAGAGTTGCCTGGACCTGATGCGTTCCCTATGGACTTGTCGGCTATCGTGGCTAACTTCTATGCTCGTGCTGGTTTCGTTCATTTGAAGAATGGCGCTACTGGTTCTGTTACGTTTATCGGTACTGTTTCTCCAGCCGGTGGTAACTTGAAAGAGCCTGTAACAGAGAATACCAAGAAGGTGGCACGTTGTTTCTATGCTTTGGAGCAGGAACGTGCGGACCGTAAGCGTTATCCGGCTGTTAATCCTATTGACAGTTATTCCAAATATCTTGAATATCCGGAATTTCAGGAATATATCTCAAAGCATGTTTCTCCGGATTGGATAGAAATGGTGAATGAGGTGAAGACAAGAATGTTGCGAGGTAAGGAAATTTCAGAACAGATCAACATCCTTGGTGATGACGGTGTGCCTGTTGAATATCACGTTACGTTCTGGAAGTCAGAGTTGATTGACTTCGTTATCCTTCAGCAGGATGCTTTTGATGCAATCGATGCTGTTACGCCTCTTGCACGCCAGGAATTCATGCTGAACCGCATTGTTTCAATCTGCCGTTCGGAATTCAAGTTCGACACATTCCTTGAAGTTATGGATTATTTCAAGAATATGATCAATATCTTCAAACAGATGAACTATTCTGAATACGAGAGCGAACAATTCAAGAAATTCAATGCCGACTTGGATACTCTGTTGGCAGAACGAGTTGTAAAATGATTTAGGTTGTACGGCTTATGAGATTGGTAAACAATCCTCGAAGCTAATAACTCAATATAAATATGGCAACAAAAGCATTTCAGAAAATATACACTAAAATTACCCAGATCACCAAGGCAACCTGTTCGTTGAAGGCGACAGGTGTTGGGTATGATGAGTTGGCTTCAGTTGACGGAAAGCTGGCTCAGGTGGTAAAAATTATTGGTGATGAAGTGACATTGCAGGTTTTCTCAGGAACCGAAGGAATCCGTACAAATGCGGAGGTTGTTTTCATGGGAAAAGCTCCGTCATTGAAAGTGGGCGACCAGCTTGCCGGCCGTTTCTTCAATGCCTATGGTGAGCCTATCGACGGTGGCCCTGTTCCTGAAGGAAAAGAAGTGGAAATCGGTGGTCCGTCTGTTAACCCTGTGCGCCGTAAGCAGCCTTCTGAGCTGATTGCAACAGGTATTGCCGGTATCGACTTGAACAATACGCTGGTAACAGGACAGAAGATTCCGTTCTTCGCTGACCCTGACCAGCCTTTCAACCAGGTTATGGCTATGGTGGCATTGCGTGCGCAGTCTGACAAGATTATTCTGGGCGGTATGGGTATGACTAATGATGATTATCTGTTCTTCAAGAATACGTTCAGCAATGCAGGTGCTTTGGACCGTATCGTAAGCTTTATCAACACAACAGAAGACCCTTCAGTTGAGCGAATCCTTATTCCGGATATGGCTTTGTGTGCTGCTGAATATTTTGCAGTTGAAAAGCATGAGAAAGTTTTGGTTCTGCTGACTGACATGACTAACTATGCCGATGCTTTGGCTATTGTGTCTAACCGTATGGACCAGATTCCGTCAAAAGACTCAATGCCGGGTTCTTTGTATTCAGATTTGGCTAAGATTTATGAAAAGGCAGTGCAGTTCCCTGATGGCGGTTCTATCACAATTATTGCGGTAACAACTTTGTCAGGTGGTGATATTACACATGCTGTGCCTGATAATACAGGTTATATTACAGAAGGTCAGTTGTATTTGCGTCGCGACAGTGATGTCGGCAAGGTTATCGTTGACCCGTTCCGAAGCTTGTCACGTTTGAAACAGCTTGTAACTGGTAAGAAGACACGTGAAGACCATCCACAGGTTATGAATGCTGCTGTACGTTTGTATGCCGATGCTGCAAATGCCAAGACTAAGTTGGAAAACGGTTTCGACCTTACAGACTACGACAACCGTGCTCTTGCTTTTGCAAAAGACTATTCTTCAAAGCTTCTGGCTATTGACGTTAATCTTGACACTACAGAAATGCTGGATGTGGCTTGGGGATTGTTCGGCAAATATTTCAAACCTGCCGAAGTTAATATCAAGCAGAACCTGGTTGACAAATACTGGAAGGAAAGCTGATAAGGTTTGTCCGGGTTTTCACAGTGTGGAAATATAACAACATTGTTAATACGATTTAGAAGATGGCAATAAAGTTTCAATATAACAAGACCTCGCTTCAGCAGCTTGAGAAGCAACTGAAAATGCGTGAGCGCTCACTGCCTACAATCAAGAGTAAGGAGAGTGCCTTGCGTATCGAAGTGAAGCGTACGAAAGACGAGGTTGCGCAGTTGGAACTTCAGCTTGAAAAGGAAATACAGAGCTATGAGAGCATGGTGGCTCTTTGGAATGAGTTCAATCCTGAACTTATCTCGGTGAAAGATGTTACTCTTTCGACCAGGAAAATTGCCGGTGTTATGATTCCGGTATTGGATGAGATTCAGTTTGAAATCGGCCACTATAGCTTGTTCAGTGCTCCGGCCTGGTTCACCGATGGTATAGAGTTGCTCAAGAAATTGGCACGTACGGGAATTGAGGCAGAATTTTCAAGCATGAAGTTGGAATTGTTGGAGCATGCCCGCAAGAAGACTACTCAGAAAGTAAATCTTTTTGAGAAAGTTCAGATTCCAGGATACAAAGATGCTATACGAAAAGTGAAGCGCTTTATGGAAGATGAAGAGAGTCTGTCTAAATCTTCTCAGAAGATTATGAGGGCAAATCAGGAAAAACGAAAAGCTAAAGCAGAGGAGGTTGGCGTATGATAGTGAAAATGAATAAGTATGCCTACATGGTATATCATAAGGAATACGAAACATTCCTGTCCTCGCTTAGAAGTCTGGGCGTTGTCCATATCAGAGAAACTCAGCCAGCTATGAGTGATGAGCTTCTGATGCAGATTATGAATGAGCGAAAGAGCTTGAACTCTTTGCTTCGTTTTATGAAAGGTTTGGCGGCAGACCGGGAAGTTCCTGCTGTTGCTGAAATATCAGAAGAAGAAGGCAGAAATGTCGTTTCGTCAATAGAGAAGCTGCGCGAGTCAAAACAGGCATTGCAGACAAGACTTGCAGCTTTGGAAAAGGACGCGGACTATATGTCGATTTGGGGAGAATTCTCATATGAGACTATTGCTCTATTGAAAGAAGCTGGCTACGAAATTACTTTCTTCACATGCCCTACTTCAAGATACGAACCGGTTTGGGGAGAACAGTATAATGCCTTTTTGGTGAACAGTTTCCAGTCTGTTTCTTATTTTGTTACGGTTACTCATCCCGGAACACAGATTGATATCGATGCAGAACGTGCGAAAATGCCGGAGTTTGATAAGAAAGAATTGACTTCAATGATTTCGCAGGTTAAGGCTGAGATTGAGGCAGTAGATGACAAGCTTCAGAATATGGCGCCTGAAAGCGTTGCCAAATTGCAGGCTTATGACAGACTTCTTCAGGATAAATTCAATATGAAGAATGCTTGGGTTCAGACTGACAAGGTTGCAGATGACAAGCTTATGCTTCTTGAAGGTTGGGTTCCTGCTGAGAATGCCAAACCTATGGAGGAGGAACTTGCTAAGCAAGGCTATTATTTCCTACAGATGGAGATTGAGGCAGAGGATAAGGTGCCAATTAAGTTGCGTAACAATGCATTCAGCAGATTGTATGAACCTATTACCAAGATGTTCTCTTTGCCGAATTATTCGGAATTGGATCCGACTCCGCTGTTTGCTCCGTTCTTCATGCTGTTCTTTGGGCTTTGCTTCGGTGATGGCGGTTACGGTTTGCTGGTTGTTCTTCTTTGTACAATACTTAAGAAGAAAATGTCAGAGGAAGTCCGTCCATATCTGAGTTTGTTCCAGTATCTTGGTGGTGCGGCAGTTCTTGTGGGTTTGTGCACCGGTTCAGTTTTCGGTGTAGCACTTGCCGAAGTTCCTGCTCTGTCGAAGGTGAAGGATTATTTTGTGAGCAGTGACAATCTGATGACATTCTCAATTGTCATAGGTCTTGTTCAGATTATATTCGGTAAAGCAGTGGCTGCATATAAGACGAAGATTCAGAAAGGTACGAAATACAGTATTGCTCCTTTTGCATGGGTATTTGTAATCCTTTCATTGGCTTTGGCTTTGGGTTTGCCAATGTTGAATGTTCAGATTCCGGCAGCAATTGCAACTGTATGTTATGGAATAGCAGCAGTTGGGTTGGTTGTAGCATATTTGTATAACTCGCCAGGAAAGAATATTTTCCTGAATTTCGGAACAGGATTGTGGAATACTTATAATATGGCATCAGGACTTTTGGGTGATACATTGTCATATATCCGTTTGTTCGCAATCGGTCTGACAGGTTCGATCCTTGGTGGAGTGTTTAATACTTTGGCTGTCTCAATGACTGACGGAATGAATATTGTGGCACGTGTTATAGTAATGGCAATAATTCTTTTGCTTGGTCATGCTATCAACATAGCTCTTTGTACAATCAGTTCATTGGTTCATCCATTACGTCTGATATTCGTAGAATATTATAAGAACGCAGAATTTGAAGGCGGCGGAAAAGCATACGAGCCATTCAAGAAAGCGTAAAAGAAATATTTAAAGAGAGAAAAAATAAAAAAGTAAAGAATAATTAAAAAACAAATTTTATTATGGAACCGATTTTATTAGCTTATTTGGGAATTGCGTTGATGACAGGTTTAACTTTCATCGGTAGTAGTTATGGTGTAACAATTGCTGGTAATGCAGTTGTTGGTGCGATGAAAAAGAATCCTGATGCATTGGGTACTTACATTGCGTTGAGTGCGTTGCCTTCATCTCAGGGTCTGTATGGCTTCGTTGGTTATTTCATGATGCAGAAATTCTTGGTTGACAGCATTTCAATGTTGGCAGCTACAGCAGTGTTCGGTGCAGGTCTTGTTCTTGGTTTCGCAGGCTTCTTCTCTGCAATCCGTCAGGCTCAGGTTTGTGCTAATGGTATTGCTGGTGTTGGTGCTGGTCACAATGTGTTTGGTGCTACAATGGTTATGGCCGTGTTCCCTGAATTGTATGCAATCCTTGCTTTGTTGGTTGTTATCTTGATTGGTGGAACTATTCCAGCATAATTTTAGCGATATCTTTTAATAATTAATAATAGATAAGAAAAGACACCCAAGCCGGTGACGGCTGCGGTGTCTTTTCATTTTTCCTTCGGTTATGTTTGATGTAAAAATAGGACCGAACCCACGAGAAAATATATATTGTCCCACGCTGAATTGGGGCCGTATATATTTCTTCGTAGGTTCGGATGTAATTTGATGCAAATACTGTATATGTAAAAAATGCGATAATTCTGTATCTTTGCAGAATAATCAAGGAAAATAAAGATGACAAATAACAAATTCTCTTTTGACAGACATGGTAATTTGCTTAGGATTGAGCAGTTTCCCATGTTTTTTTATGTTCTGAAGTGGCTTGCAATATCTCTTCCGGTGAGTTTACTAATTGGAAGTGCTTCAGCATTGTTGTTAGTTTCTCTGAATTTGGTAACGGATTATAGAGAAGCTAATCATTATATTATTGCAGCTTTGCCTTTGGCTGGATTAGTGATAGGACTTATGTATCATTATCTGGGTGGTGATGTTGGCAGAGGAAACAATTATCTTATTGATGAAATTCATAAACCTACGGATATTATTCCTTTCCGCATGGCACCATTGGTTTATATCGGAACTGTGTTGACTCATCTTTTCGGAGGTTCTGCTGGTAGGGAAGGAACTGGGGTACAAATGGGTGGAGCTATTGCTGACCAGTTTTCCAAACTATTCCGTTTGAAACCTAGAGACAGGAAGATCTTGGTAGTTATGGGGATAAGCGGTGGTTTTGCCTCTGTGTTCGGAACTCCACTTGCCGGAGCTGTATTTGCTCTCGAGGTTATTATAATGGGGCGAATGAGATATGAAGCTATTCTCCCAAGTTTCCTTACTGCTGCATTCTCAAATTGGACATGTCATTTGTGGGGAGTTGCACACACTCATTATAATGTTTCGGTTGTTCCGGAGTTCTCATTGTATAATATGATTTGGGTTGTATTGGCAGGAATTCTTTTTGGTCTTGCTGCAATGATGTTTTCTCGTCTGGTTCCGCTGTGGTCATCGTTGTCAAAGAAATATATTACGTATCCGCCATTGCGTCCTTTTGTTGGTGGTATAATAATTGTGGTGGCAATACTAATACTCGGCACAACAAGATATATCGGTCTTGGTGTTCCTGTGATTGTTGAGTCTTTTACGTTGCAACAGCCTTGGTATTCTTTTCTGATTAAGATAATTCTGACTACTTTTACAATTGGAGTAGGATTTAAGGGCGGCGAAGTGACTCCGTTGTTCTTTATTGGCGCTACTTTAGGAAGTGCGCTGAGTCTTATTTTTCCACTTCCGGTCGGTCTTATGGCTGGAATGGGATTTGTCGCTGTTTTCTCAGGAGCCACAAATACACCGATAGCCTGTACACTTATGGGCATTGAACTTTTCGGCGCAGATTGCGCATTATACATTGCCTTGGCATGTGTTGTGGCTTATCTGTTTTCTGGTCATACAGGAATATACAGCTCACAGATAATAGGAAGCCCAAAGCATTTGATATATGGTTTGAGAAAAGGGCAAAAATTAAGTTGATATTTTAAAGATACAAATACAGAGATGAAACCATTCTTATATAAAATAGCAGAAAGATTCTATAATGAATATGGAACGGAAATAACACAATTTGCATTTGTGTTTCCAAACCGTCGTGCAGGACTGTTCTTTCAGAAATATTTGTCTGAGATAGCAGATCGCCCGTTGTTTTCTCCAACGATTCTTACGATTAACGATTTGTTCGTCAAGTTGAGCGGAAAACAATCTGCTGACAGGATAAGAATGTTGTTTACTCTGTATGATGTGTATATCGAGAAAAGCCGCTCTTCGGAAACATTCGATGAATTTCTGTATTGGGGCGAGATGTTGCTCAACGACTTTGACGATATAGACAAATATTTGGTGGACGCAAGGAAGTTATTCTCAAATGTAACAGATTTACATGAGATTGAGAAAGATTTTGATTTTTTGACTCCGGAGCAAATAGCTGCTATCCGTTCATTCTGGTCGTCTTTCTATCCTAAAGGTGATTCTCCAAATCAGAAAGAGTTTCTAGCTCTTTGGGAAATATTGTATGATTTGTATTCTGAATTAAAATCCAGACTTTCTGCTGACGGAATGGGATATGAGGGAATGATATTCCGTGAGGTCGTTGAATCTATGAAGAATGGAAATGATGTTTCTGACTTTAACTACAGACAGATAATATTCGTAGGCTTGAATGCTCTTTCTGCTGTGGAAATAGAATTCCTAAAAGAACTACAGAAAAGAGATATGGCTGATTTCTATTGGGATTATGAGGCTCCATATTCAACAGACCAGGATAACAAAGCTTCATTTTTTGCTTTGCACAATTTAAGGCAATTCCCTTCTAAGTTCCAGATTGAAAAGGAACAACCTGTGGAAAATCAGAAGATAAGAACTATTGGCGTTCCTTCAGGAATCGGACAGACCAAACAAGTATATCATTTGCTGAAAGAGCTTAGTGAACAGAACCTCAATGACAAAGAAGAAGCATTGCGCACAGCTATAGTTTTGCCGGACGAAGCATTGCTTATCCCGTTACTTAATGCAATACCTGAGGAAATACGCCATATTAATGTAACAATGGGTTATCCATTGGCGGGAACACCTGTGGCTTCATTGATGGATTATATTTTGGCTTTACAGAAAAACGTCCGTTACTCGGATTCAAAGCCGATATATTATTTCAGAGATGTTCTTCCGATATTGAACCATCGTTATATTTCTTTGGCTGAACCATCAGCAGCTTCGCTTTTGGTAAAAGAAATTACGGCAAATAATCGTATATATATTGCTGCCGGTGAGCTTGGCAGAACTCCATTTTTATCCCTTCTGTTTACTCCGGTAAATAATATCGAAGAGTTTTCGGAGTATTTAATAAAGGTTTTGGAAGAGTTGAATTCCCTGTTGACTATTGAAGAATCGGATGATGACGATAATTCTCCTAAACATTCCACAGAGATTGAGCAAGAATTCATTTTCCATTATTTCGCGACAATCAATAGAATGAAGGAAGTAATGAAAGAATCTGCCGTTGATATGCGCATGGAAACTTTCTTCCGCCTTGTGAAGAGAATCACGGATAGCATTACGATTCCTTTTCATGGTGAACCTTTGTCGGGATTGCAAATTATGGGTGTTTTGGAAACTCGAGCTCTCGACTTTGACAGAATTATTCTGCTGTCAATGAACGAGGGCATTTTCCCTGTGAAGAAGACAGCTAATTCTTTTATTCCATATAATCTGAGACGTGGATTCGGTCTTCCTACGTATGAACATCAGGATAGTGTTTGGGCTTATCATTTCTACAGATTAATATATAGAGCAAAAGAAGTGACATTGTTGTATGACACTCGCAGTAATGGTTTGCAGACCGGTGAGAAAAGTCGTTTTATTCATCAGCTTCATTATCATTATAATTTGCCTGTCGAAAATGAGCTTGTTGTTTATGATGTTGTTTCGGGTGATGAATCAGTCCTGGAAATTTCGAAGAATGCTTCGGTGATTTCACTGTTGGATGAATTCAGGAAAGGTGGCAAAAGAGCAATTTCGGCAAGTGCTATCAATACATACCTTGATTGTCCGTTAAAATTCTATTTTTCTATTCTTGAGAATATACAAGATGAAGAAAAGGTTTCAGAATCAATTGAGACGAATGTTTTCGGCAGTATATTACACAAGGTGATGGAGATTCTTTACAAACCTTTCTGTGGTAAAATGGTTACTTCGGACTTGCTGAGCTTAATCAAAAAGAATCAGAAGGCGATGTCTGAAGCTATTGAAATTGCTTTCTCGGAAATATTCTTCAAGTCGGATAAAAGGCAAACTCTTATCGGGCAGAATTATCTGATAGGAGAGATGATCCGAAAATATGTAATGAAAGTTCTTGAGCATGATGATAAGCTTACTCCTTTTCAATATATAGAATCGGAAAAAAAGGTGAATACTGATTTTACCTTGTCTGATAATTCTGTTGTTCAGCTGAAAGGATTCATTGACAGAATAGATGAAGTGAAAGATACTGTCAGAATTGTGGATTATAAGAGTGGAAGCGGAACGAACGCTTTTTCGTCTGTAAGTTCGTTGTTTGATTCTGAAATACAAAACAGACCGAAGGCGGTGATGCAGGTATTCATGTATTCCTGGATGTATACGAAGATGAAGGATATATACAAAGGAGGCGCAATAAGTCCACAAATCTATTATATGCGAACTTTGTTTGGTGATAAATTCAACTCTTCAGTTCTTTTTGAGCGTAAGGAAGTGAATAATTTCGGAGAATTTTCAGAAGAATTCGAACAGGAATTACGTATGTGCTTGGACAGAATATTTGACTCGTCAACAAGTTTCACTCAGACAAACGATATTAAAACTTGCTCTTATTGTTCTTTCCGTTCGATTTGTGGAAGATAATAGAAAAGGCTTCAGGCGTATTAGAACAATACGCCTAGGGCAAAACTTAATGAGTTTGCTCGTCTGTCATATGATATTACTGATGGAGCAGCACTTCCTTCAGTTTCGAAACCAAAGGTTGAATTTATTCTTGTCAATCCTAATTCGTAGGTAAAGTCCAGGAACAAACGTCCTATAGTTACATCCACGCCGGCAACAAGATTCAGACAATACGGAACATTATCTTCCATAAAGAATGCCGATTGTGAATCTTTTATACCAATGTCATATTTGTTCTTGAAAAAGTACTTGAATTTTGGACCAAGCATAAAGCTAAGTCTGTATGGATTGGATTTTACAAAATCGTAACCTACAAGTATTGGAATATCAAGTGATGAAGATGTAGTGGAAATATGATTTCCGTAGTACGACTGATAAATTAAATCTTCACTTCCGTCGATTGGAGATACGGGAATTGTAAAATTTAGTTCACTTTCTGAATAATACCAACTGACTGTCGGATTAAGAAATGTTCTGCCGAAGTTAATACGCAATGATACAGCTGCAAGATATCCTACTTTATACTGTTGCTGAAAGTCTTCAATAGTTTTATCGTTTACGCTGAATTCGTGTATTATCGGGAGTTGTGAGTTAAATCCGATACGGAAACCAACATTGTATTGTTTGTCTTTTATGTACATGAATCCTTGTTTCTCTTTCATCTCTTGTGAGTAAGAAATCAGAGAAACAAATGCCAGCAGCAGTGTAGTGATATACTTTTTCATAATTGCATATATTTAAGATGGAAAGTAAAGCATAAAAGGAAAGAATTACTTTTTCTTTTTCTTCACCGACCATCCAAATTTTCCTATAGAATCGCCTAACTCATAATATTTCCCATGGGAATATGCAAGCAAATTTGCTTTTTGCATATCAAATGCGCCAGTTTCAGGATCAAGATATTTGTCATCAGCAAGAACATTGACAACATCAGCAATAAACATATCATGACTTCCCAATGAAACAATTTCCTTGACTTTACATTCAATGCATAAAGGTGATTCTTCAATAATTGGAGCAGTCACAATTGATGCTTTGCCTGGAGTGAGATTCATTTCCTCGAATTTATGATGATCTTTTCCGGAATTTACGCCACACCAGTCTGTTGCAAAAGCCAAGTCTTTTGTTGTAAGGTTGATTACGAAATCTGAATTGTTCTTGATTATGGAATATGAATGTCTTTCCGGTCTGACAGATATGTAACACATTGGAGGATTAGTGCAGATAGTGCCCACCCAAGCAACCGTAATTATATTATATTCCTCAGGAGTTCTTCCGCAACTTACCATAACTGCCGGCAGCGGATAAATCATTGTTCCGGGTTTCCAATCGTGTTTCATCTGTGTTAAAAGAATTGCATTTAGAAAAGAAGTTGTCAGACAGAAAAATACATTTTTGCCTGACAACCTGAAAATTTGTTTATTACCTATTTATTTGAGAATGATGTCTTCCTGATTGATCTTTCTTTCGCAATAATGGCATTTGATAGTACCAGCTTCTTTGTCGATAACTTCAAAGCGAGTAGGCATTGGTTCGTTGTTTGTTATACATTTAGGATTGTTACACTTAACCAAACCAACCACTTCGTCCGGCAAAGATATTGTCTTTTTCTCAACCACTTCGTAATTCTTGATAATGTTAAGATTTACATTCTGTGCAACCAAAGCAATACGGCTGATTTCTTTGTCGTCAAAGAATTTATCGGCAATTTTAATCATACCTTTACTGCCACATTTGTTACTCAACAGATTGTTTGCAATAGTGATTGTGTTGCCATCCATTTTGTCAAGTTCAAGTAATGAAGCAACCTTAAATAAATGACATGGAGGAATATGGTCTATTACAGTGCCGTTTTCAATGGCAGCCACCTGTAATGCTTTATTTTTTTGTTCTGACATAACTAACAACAGTTTAAATTTCTATACCTAAAACTTCGCAAATAATAGCCTGACGTGCAAACAAACCATTTCTAGCCTGCTGGATGTAATAAGCCTTTGGATTATCATCAACGTCATAAGCAATTTCATTGACACGAGGAAGTGGATGAAGGATACGCAAGTTTTCACGGCTTCCTTCAAGCATAGAGTTTTTAAGGATATACACATTTTTAACTCTTTCATATTCCTCAAGGTCTGTGAATCTTTCACGTTGAACACGAGTCATATAAAGAATATCAGTCTTGTTTATGATATCCTCAGTGAAGTCTGTATGTTCATAATATTTAATACCCAATCTGTCGCAGAAGTTTTTCTGTTCGTCCGGCATTTTCAGTTCTTCCGGAGCTACAAAATGGAATGTTGGGTTAAAATGAGACATACCGACAATCAGTGAATGAACAGTTCGTCCGTATTTCAGGTCACCAACCATTGTAATGGTAAGATCTTCCAGTTTACCTTGAGTCTTTCTGATTGAATACAAATCCAACATAGTCTGAGAAGGATGCTGGTTTGCTCCGTCACCTGCGTTTATGATAGGAACATTTGTAACTTCAGATGCATATCTTGCAGCACCTTCCAAATAGTGACGCATAATAATCAAGTCGGCATAATTGCTGACCATCAAAATAGTGTCTTTAAGTGTTTCTCCTTTGGAAGAACTTGTAGTGGAAGCATCCTGAAATCCTATAACTCGTCCGCCCAAACGGTTTACTGCGGTTTCAAAACTTAAGCGAGTACGTGTTGACGGTTCAAAGAACAATGTTGCGGCAACCTTTCCTTCCAACAAACGGCGGTTAGGATTTTCCTCAAATTTTTTTGCATTATCCAGAATACGAAGAATGTCCTCTTTGGAACATTGGTCGATAGAAACTAAACTTTTACTTTTCATAGATTGTGTATATTCTGTCTTCAAATGCAAAGGTAATGAAAAAGGATTGAAAAAATAAGATGCTCAATAAAACTTTTTCTCTAAAAAATCCATCTTATTGTTAGTCTTCAGTTTGATGTATTCTGCCTTTTTTCGTGAAGATTTGCATTTCCTTTCGGAAGAAAGGGGTAAATACATCCGAAAGAAATTTTATTTTCTTTCGGAACAAAATCAATTTTCTTTCGGAAGAAAATCTTGTTCCTTCCGAAAGAAAAAACAGACGGGATAAAAACGAATGATTGTCTAATATATACATAAGTTCATATGTAATAAAAATGCCTGATTCAACAGAATTTATGATAAATCTGCGCCATGTTTATGAATATTTACGAATATAAATTAAGTTGTGCACTTTACAAACATTACGTATCTTTGCCTTCATATATGATTTAAGATGGCAGGAGAGATTAAAAATAACAGTCGCAGTAAACAAAAGCAACCTCAATTGTTGCCGGATATGGGCAGATTGCAGCCCCAGGCGCGTGAATTGGAAGAAGCCGTTCTGGGTGCGCTTATGCTTGAGAAAGACGCATATTCTATTGTTTGTGAAATATTGAAACCAGAGTGTTTCTATGAGAAGAATCATGAGTTGATATATTCTGCAATCGTAGATTTGGCAGTGACTCAGAGCCCTATAGATATGCTGACTGTTACTGAGCAGTTGAAACGCCGTGGAGATTTGGATCGTGTTGGCGGTCCTTTTTATATTTCACAGCTTACAAGTAAAGTTGCGAGTAGTGCGCATATCGAATATCATGCCCGCATTATCGCACAGAAATATCTGGCAAGGGAATTGATTTCCTTCACTGCACAAATTCAGGGTAAGGCATTTGACGAAACTATCGACGTTGAAGACCTGATGCAGGAAGCCGAAGGACGATTGTTCGAGATTTCACAGAGAAATGTAAAAAAGGATGTGACTCAGATCAATCCAATTATTAAGGAAGCTCTCGATAAAATTGAACAGGCAGCGAAACAGAAAGAAGGTTTAAGCGGTTTGAGGACAGGATTCGATGGCTTGGATAAAATCACTTCCGGTTGGCAGAATTCCGACTTGGTCATTATCGCTGCACGTCCGGCGATGGGTAAAACGGCTTTCGTTCTTTCTATGGCTAAGAATATGGCTGTGAACTTCAATATTCCTGTTGCTCTGTTCTCATTGGAAATGAGTAATGTTCAGCTTGTGAACCGTCTTATTGTCAATGTCTGCGAAATACCGGGTGAGAAAATCAAGAGCGGTAAATTGGCTGAATATGAATGGGAACAGTTGAACTTTAAGCTTAGGGATTTGTATGACGCACCTATATATATAGATGATACTCCAAGTTTGTCTGTATTCGAACTCCGAACCAAAGCACGCCGTCTGGTTAGAGAACATGATATAAAATGTATCATCATTGACTATTTGCAGTTGATGAATGCCAGTGGTATGAATTTTGGTAGCCGTGAGCAGGAAGTCAGTATGATTTCCCGTTCATTGAAAGGACTTGCCAAGGAGCTTAATATTCCTATCATCGCACTGTCACAGTTGAACCGTGGTGTTGAAGCACGTCAGGGTGCTGAAGGAAAGAGACCACAATTGGCGGACTTGCGTGAATCCGGAGCCATCGAGCAGGATGCCGATATGGTTTGTTTTATCCACCGTCCGGAATATTATAAGATTACAGAAGATGAAAGAGGAAATTCTCTTGTAGGTCTTGCAGAAATTATCATAGCAAAACATCGTAACGGTGCAGTGGGTGATGTGCGACTAAGATTCAAGGGCGAGTTTGCTAAGTTTATGAATATCGAGGAAGATGTTCAGGTGAAGGAATTCTCATCCGGAATGAATGGCAATTCAAATCCTGTTGCTCCATCCGGTGAAGGAGGAAATTATCCATCATTGCCTCAAGCTGGCGGACAATCGAAAGGTGGCAACTCAGATTTCCTGAACTCTACAAGCCATGATTTCCCGTTCTGATGAACATAGAATCTGTTGCTAAAAAGTAAAGAAACTTTTCAGTTATGAAATATCCTTCAGTTTTGTTGGAAAACGCAGTAAATGAATTGGCGTCATTGCCGGGCGTGGGCAGGAAAACAGCTCTTCGCCTTGCCTTGCATATACTTCGCCGTAATGAAGAATATATAGATAATTTTGCTTCTGCATTGGTGACTCTTCGCCACAATGTGAAATATTGCAAGGTGTGCCATAACATATGTGATGATGACATATGCTCGATTTGCAGCAATCCTTCACGTGATCATTCTATGGTTTGCGTAGTTGAAAATGTAAAGGAAGTTATGGCTATTGAGAATACCGGGCAATTCAAAGGCGTATATCATGTTCTTGGTGGAATTATCTCTCCTATGGATGGCATCGGACCAAGCGACTTGAACATTGACAGTTTGGTTGAGCGTGTAGCTACCGGTGAAGTCAAGGAAGTTCTTCTAGCCTTGAGCACCACAATGGAAGGCGATACAACAAACTTCTTTATATACAGGAAATTGTCAGCATATGATGTTCGGGTAACAGTCATTGCCCGTGGCGTTTCCATCGGCGATGAGATTGAGTATGCCGACGAAATAACTCTCGGACGTTCCATCGTGAACAGAGTGAGTTTCGGCGACGGAATGAAAAACTTCTAATTTCAGGAAAACGAATAAATTGATTTATCATGTACGATTTCTTAATTAAGAGCGACTCGGAAGAAGAAAGCAACGAACAGGAAATAGATTTGTCTGTCGTTATTGTCAACTATAATGTGAAATATTTTTTGGAGCAGTGTCTCCATTCACTCAAAGCCGCAACAGTCGGAATGTACGGAGTGGAAATATTTGTAGTTGACAACAATTCAACAGACGGTTCGGTTGAATATCTTAAGGAGAAATATCCTGATGTAATATTTATTGAGAACAAAGAGAATGTTGGTTTCGCACGTGCCAACAACCAGGCATTCAAGCAATGCAAGGGAAAATATGTTCTTATGCTTAATCCGGATACAGTTGTCGGAGAGGAATCATTGCGCTCGCTGATATTTCATATGGATGACAATCCTGAAATTGGAGCTGTCGGCTTTAAGATGATTGACGGAAACGGACGATTTCTTGCGGAGAGCAAACGCTCTTTCCCTACGCCTTGGGTTTCGTTCTGCAAATTATCAGGTCTGTCAAAGCTGTTTCCTATGTCGCCTAAATATGCAAGTTATTCTTTGCCATATCTTTCTGCTGATGAAGCTCATGAGGTGGAAGTTCTTGCCGGAGCATTTATGTTCATGAGACGCGAAGCATTGGAAAAAGCTGGTGGATTGGACGAACGTTATTTCATGTATGGCGAGGATATCGACCTTTCATATCAGATAGTAAAAGCAGGATATAAGAATTATTATATTCCGGAAAGGCTTCTTCACTACAAGGGCGAGTCAACAAAACACGGAGACATGTCGTTCGTGAAGAGATTTTATGGAGCGATGCTTTTGTTCTATAAGAAATATTATCCGGAGCAGAAACTTTTCGGTTCGTTTATCCGTGCCGGTATTTATTTTTACGGCGGACTTGCGGCTGTGGCAAGAGTCCTCGGACTTTATCGCAGGAAAAAAGTAAAGCATAAGAGAATGATGATTATTTCCGGAGAAGAATATTTCGAGGAAACAAAAAAGGCTGCATTGAAATCAATGCCTTCATTGTCGCAGATTAAATTATGGAATCTCGACGAAAACAGAACAATGAATGCAATTGGCCGCAGCATAAATATGCACCGCTTCACAGACATAACTTTCGTTTGGCCCGATGTAAGATATGAGCAAATGCTTTTGTATATGGACCAGATGCCGTCAAAGAATATGACTTATCATATATATAATGCAGAAACAAAATTATATGTTTCACCTGGTGAATAAATAATATGTGGCTTGAGAACAGCAGAATACGACTGAGAGCACTTGAACCTGAGGATTTGCAAGTCCTTTACAAGTGGGAGAATGATTCTTCATTATGGCAGGCAGGAAACACATTGTCGCCATATTCTAGATTCATTCTGAAAGAATATATCCGAAATTCCGGAAGCGACATATATGAATTGCATCAGCTAAGATTGATAATTGAGGACAAGGCAACCAGAGAAGCTGTCGGCACGATTGATTTGTATGATTTCGATCCTCATCATCGCCGTGCCGGAGTTGGGATAATTGTTGACCCGGAGTTTCAAAGAGAAGGTTTCGGACTGGAAGCTCTCAATCTGCTTGTCGAATATTCTTTCGGATATCTTCATTTGCATCAGTTGTTTGCCCATATCCCGAAAGCAAACATAAGAAGTCTGAATTTGTTCCGCAAAGCCGGCTTTGACGAAAGGGCAGAACTTATTGACTGGGTTTTGCTTCCGGATGGATATTCTAATGTTTATGTGATGCAGAAAATAAAGGAATGAGTTGATAAGTTGACGAGTTGATAAGGGAACATGAACTTATTCTATTGTCAGTTTGTTTCTGTTCCCATATAAACTGTCAAAGCCATTTCCTTACATTTTGCTCTGCTTATTTTCCCCGTTTCCGTTGTAGGAATTCTTTTCACGGCAAATATTTTTTTCGGGCGTTCGTATTTGGTGAGAATGCTTTCAATTTTTCTAGCAATATTTTGTGGAATAGCATTACTTTCAATCAGCAGAATTATTATTTCACCGAATTTATTGTCCGGCACAGAAGTAATGGCGAAAGGAAAATCAATAATTTCTTTTAGCTTTTCTTCCACTTGCTCAATTTGAATTTTTATTCCTCCAGTATTTATAATATTATCTTTCCTTCCTATAATGCGGAAACTTCCGTCTTCTTTCAAGTCAACGATGTCGTTTGTATGCAATATTACATCAGATACAGCAGGTGCTTCAATTATAAGAGCATTATCTTCATCCACAGAAATCTTCACAGTGTCGAATGGCTTATAATATAAAGAAGCATCTTCTCCGTTAATCTTGCGCAAGGCTATATGCGACAGAGTTTCAGTCATTCCATAAGTGGAATAAATTCTGTTAGGGAAATCTTTCAATTCCTTTTCCATAGCTGCGTCAATCGAACCTCCGCCGATTATCACTGTGTCTATGTTTTTGAATTTTTCTTTTTCTTCAGCAACAAGCAAACTGTTGTAAACTTGCAGCGGAATCATTGCTGCAAATTTTATATGTTCATTTATATTGGAAAGAGGATGACCGCAAGGCTTTTGGATTATGAGTTCCAATCCGCAAATCAAGGCACGGACAACCAGCATTTTGCCGGCTATATATTTCAGAGGCATACATAACAACGCTTTGTCTTCAGCCATTAAACCGAGAGTGGCGCATGTCAGACGAGCACTGTTTTCCATATAATCCTTTTTCACCATCATTTCTTTTGGATTTCCAGTCGAACCAGATGTGTGTACTTTTATTAAAGGAGAATCATTAAACCATTCTTCAAGAAAAGAAACCAAATCTGCAAAGAAATCCTCTTCTGTTGGAATTAGGTTTTTCATTTCATTCAGATTATTCTTTCCCCATTTCCTTCCTTTATATAATATGTATTGCTGCTCTCTGTTCATTTACCTTGACTTTGCTTTTAATTTGATTAGACATTTCGCCACAGACAATCCTTTCTTATTTCAAGAGGCATCGGAATATTGTCAGTGAATAAAGCTCCGGTTCCCAATCCCTGAGGAAGAGGATTGTTGAATGAAGAGCACCATTGTGCAATAGCATTCAATCCGATATTTGATTCCAAAGCCGACGTAATCCACCAGGGAATATTTCTTTTGTTAGCTTCGTCAATCCATTCTTCGCTACCACTGATTCCGCCGTGTAGCGAAGGTTTGAGAATTATATATTGAGGTTTGATAATGTCCAGCAATTCTTTTTTCTTTTCAATATCATTTATGCCGATAAGCTCTTCGTCCAATGCAATAGGCAATGGAGTTGAAGCTGTCAGTCGTGCCATTTCTTCCCATTGTCCGGCACGGATTGGCTGCTCGATTGAATGTAAATCCAATTTCGAAAGTCTTTCAAGTTTTTCCATAGCATCGGAAGGAGAGAAGGCTCCGTTTGCATCTACTCTCAATTCCACATCGTCTGCAGAGAAATGCTTTCTAATGAAACTTAGCAATTCGATTTCTTTTTCAAAATCAATCGCACCGATTTTAAGTTTGATACATCTGAATCCAAGATTCATTTTCTCCTTTATGCGTGCAAGCATTTCATCAAAATTTCCCATCCAAATCAGACCATTGATAGGAATTCCGGCTTCACCTCTTGAAAATGCAGTGTCCCACAAACATCCGGATTCGGCATTCAAATCTTTTAATGCTGTTTCCAAACCGAAAAGCATAGACGGATAGTGGCGGAGTTTGTCATAATTGATTGCTCCGTCATTCTCTGTTTCACTGCAGAATTCGTTCAGCAATTTTTCATAGTCTTCACTTGCGTCACAACTCAAATCCGGCAGTGGAGCACATTCTCCATAACCATATTTCCCGCTTTCTGTGTCTTCTGCTTTAATAAGCCAGATTTGTCTTACAATATAGACACCACGCGATGTTTTAGCCGGCTGCTTGAAATGCAGTGTTTTAGGAATAACAGATAACTTAATCATTGACTTCAGTTTTAATATTAATGTTTTGCTCTGAAAATATAACCGGAATTAGCCTGGAATTTATTCGAATGAAAAATTTGTAGGTTCGGCCCTAAATTCGAATATATACGGCCCCATTTCTCCGTCGGGCCGTATATATTTTGAGATACATATAGATGTATTTAAACATCGCAGTGTTCCCGAAAAAACACTGCGACGTTTTGCGGAAAACATAACGAGCTTTTTCCAAAAAGATGGTTATGTTTTCAAAGATACATTCCGTATTTACAAATTATGGGAATTTAGGATAATCTTCAAATCTTGGGCGACGTTTTTCGAGGAATGCTTTTCCGCCTTCCTGAGCTTCGTCTGTAAGATAATAAAGCATAGTTGCATCGCCTGCCAATTCCTGGATTCCTGCCTGACCGTCGAGCTCGGCATTAAGTCCGGCTTTAATCATTCTGAGGGCAAGCGGACTGTGCATCATCATTGTTTCTGCCCATTCCACAACTTCATCTTCAAGTCTTTCCAAAGGAACAACCTTGTTTACCATTCCCATTTCATAGGCTTCCTGAGCTGTATATTGGCGGCACATGAACCAGATTTCTCTTGCTCTCTTCTGACCTACGCAGCGCGCAAGATATGAAGAACCGAAACCAGCGTCGAAACTTCCAACGCGTGGACCAGTTTGTCCGAACTTGGCATTTTCAGACGCAATCGTAAGGTCACACACAACGTGCAGCACGTGTCCGCCACCAATTGCATAACCGTTAACCATTGCGATTACAGGTTTCGGAAGAGAACGGATTTGTTTCTGAACGTCAAGTACATTTAGTCTTGGCACACCGTCAGTACCGACATAACCACCGCGTCCTTTCACATTCATATCACCACCGGCGCAGAAAGCTTTGTCGCCTGCTCCGGTAAGGACAACTACGTTTATATCCTGGCGTTCGCGGCAGATATAAAGAGCATCGCTCATTTCTGTAGTAGTTGTTGGGGTGAAAGCATTGCGATAGCGTTCGCGGTTGATAGTTATCTTGGCAATACCATTGTATAATTCAAAAAGGATTTCCTTGTATTCCTTTATCGTTTTCCATTCACGTTTATTTTCCATATTAATCAGATATTTAATTCGTTTTAATTATTATCGGAATCACAAATAATATTCTTGACCTTTTCAATGATTTCCGGAGATTGCATATTTTGGTTTCTCAAGAAAGCATATCGGAAATTCTCTGCCATAATTTCTTCTGGGTCGATAGTGTAAAATGTGTTTTTCCCAACCTTTTCCCAGAAATTATCCAAATCGTCAATTGTATAAACAATTGTTTTTCCGTTTTTCTTTAATGGCTCAAGATTATCATCTAAAGCAATAAATCCGGCTTTCATATATTGGAAGAATGAGCCTCCGTTATATGGTTTATCCGAATAAATAGTCATTGCACATTTCTGTTCTTTTCCGTCAACAAGAAATGTAGCATAACTGTCAAAGCGTTCTACGTCCGGATTAGAGATTCGCAGGCTGTCCATATCTTCCGGATAATTAAGCTCTTCTTCATTAATGCTGAAACCAATTGTCTCATACATCTTTTTTCTGAAATCCTTGTTGTTTCTTGTCAGAACGTGGAAAGTTTCATGAACAAGAATTTCTTGTATGGTTTTGAAATCAGCATTTACCAGTTTATCCATATTGAGAGCAATCCATTCACTTCTAGTATAGCCGCTTGCGCCTCCGGCTGTTGTCAGAGGAGATTTTACAATCTTTATTTCTTTAGGTAAAGGTAGATTATAATCATATTTCCTGATTGAATCATTAACAGCAAGCATACATTTTCTTATCAGCTCTTTTTCATTTTCGTTCCATTCCTGAGCTTCATTCACTGTAAGACGAATGAATTCTTCTTTTGTCTTGCTTTCGTTGCCTGGGCATGAAGTCAAATCAAACTTGCTCAAGTTTCTGGTGTATGCATCTTCTTTACCTAATAAAATTTGCGCCTCGCTTTTGGTTGCTGTAACAAAACAAATTGTATCGTTTTCATTCTGATTGTTTGCATCATCAATATTATGTTCTGCATTATTAGTACATGATAGCATTCCAACCAAACAGAATATGGATAAAACGGTTTTCTTCATTTTATTTAATTTGCTTTTTTAGAGAGTGATAATATTCTTTCAATAATTCTACATCTTTAGCTTTATCCGTAAAAACTTCCAGGAACATAGGAGATGCAGACTCTTTGCTGTCGGCAAATACTTTTATTGCGCTTTCAAGTTCTTCGTCATTTCTTGCTGACAAATAAGTGAATCCGCAAGCCTTAGCCCAAGCTTCAGCATTTGTGTTGTGGCGTGCAGTCACGTAACGGTGAGTTTTGTCGTTCATTTTCAGTCCCGGCAAAGCCTGGAATATTTCGCCTCCGCCATTGTTTAGCAACATGATGCGTACATTATTGTTGAATGTTCCGCTCCACAAAGCATTCATATCATAGAAGAAACTCAAGTCTCCGATAACAGTGAAATTAATTTTCTCCGACATATATGCATAACCAAGCGATGTTGACAACGAACCTTCAATGCCGCTTGTTCCGCGGTTGCAGCAAACTTCCACAGTTTCCGGAATATTGAAAAGCTGAGCATATCTTACAGTTGAGCTGTTGGCAAGATGCAAGGCTGAGTCTGCCGGAATATTCTTGAGCAAAGCTCCAATTGCACCCATTTCCGAGAAAGGAAATTGTGGCTCAGGAATCTCTTTCGACAGTTTTTCCCATCTTTTAGGATAATCTGTGTTCCTGTTTTCCATCATATACGCAAGCTTGTCAAGGAATTCAAACGGGTCGATTTCGATGATTGTTGTCACGGAGCAATAAGTGTCCGTAACTTTTCCGTCCAATGACACATGCCAATGCTCTTTTGGCGGATGCTTTCTCAGGAATTGCTTTAGCCTTTTAGAAACGATATGTCCGCCATAAGTTATGACAATTTCAGGATAAAGCTTTTCCTGCTCTTCGCTTCCTTCGGGAATAGAATAAAGAATAGCATCAAAATTCTTAATCGGCATTCCAGGAATTGTGCGGTTTCCTGTATGCTCAGTGAGCCATGCAAAATGCTTGTAAAGAAGTTTTGATACTTTGCGTTCGAACATATAAATCATGTTAGCCTGTCCGGCTATCATCATTCTTCGGTTGTATTTGTTGAGCCTTGCAATAAGGTCGTCATACTTCTTGTCATATATATTCAAACCCTGGTATCTTTCAATAACTCTTACTTCCGGAAGTTCCTCAGTGTTGAAACTGAACAAAGGTTCCGAGATAGGTATATTAATATGTACGGGACCTTTTCCGTGGTGGTTCAGCTCAAGCAATGCCTCATTGACCAATCTGTTGCAATACCATTCTTCTTCTTCGGTATTTATTTCAGGAAGATTGACAGACATTTTAACTAGATTGCCGAAAACACCAGGTTGCGGCAGTGTTTGTCCGTCCATTTGCCCAATCCAGGCTTCCGGTCTGTCTGCCGAAATAACTACGAGCGGCACTTGCTGATAGAATGCTTCAGCAATTGCAGGATGAAGATTCAGCAATGCCGTACCTGATGTGCAGCATACAGCCGCAGGCTTGCCACCGTTGAGAGACAGACCGAGAGCGTAGAATCCGGCACTTCTTTCGTCTGTTGCCGAATGACAAGTGAAATAAGGATGATTTGCTATTGTCTGTATCAGCGGAGTGTTTCTGCTGCCGGGACATAACACTATATTTCTTATCTCATGGGCTTTCAGCAATGCCACAAGTTGTAATATGTTCTTTTTGTCGGAAAACATTGTTTGAGTTTTTGAGTTTGTAAGTTTTTTAGTTTATCAGTTTTTAAATTGACAAGGATTTATTTCCCTTGTTCACTCGTCAACTTTTCAACAATTCTTCTCGTTGCTTCGGTCGGATTATCCGCATTATTTATAGCTCCGGAGATTGCAATACCGGTGATTCCTGTCTTCATCAGTTCGTCGATGTCTTCAAATTCTATTCCACCGATTGCATAAACAGGAATATTTATATTCTCATCCTTGCATTGCTGCATTATCTTTCTGTAGCCATCCAGACCAAGAACAGGACTTAGCTTTTCCTTTGTCTGAGTGAAGCGGAACGGACCGAGCCCGATATAAGATGCGCCTTGCAAAACTGCATGTTTAATATCTTCGAAAGTGTTGGCTGTTGCACCGATTTGGAAATCATCGCCTTTATAGTTTGCTTTCACAATTTCCCATGCTTCAGCCACTGGCATATCATTCTTTCCGAGGTGAACAGTGTTTGCTCCGCATTGCAGGGCAATATCAACATTATCGTCAATGCATAATCTGACATTGTTTTTCCTGCAAAGCTCAGCGACTTGTTTTGCAGTTTCAATGTTCAGAGTTCCTTTCATACGAAGTTGCACCCATTTGCATCCGCCTTCGATAGCATTTGCTATTTCTTCATATTCTGAGAAACGCTGATTCTTATGTGTGATAAGCATCAGACGGTTGTTGCCTTCGTATGCACTTAATATTGTTGTAGACATATCATCAAATCGTTTAGTCTTTTTATTAATTCATTTATGTTATGGATGGAAGGATTATTTCCCCACAATGCACCCAACACGGCTACGCCACCAAATGATATGGAATGGAGTTCGGGAATAGTCTTTTCGTCAATTCCACCCAAAGCAAAAACTTTATTGTTAATTATTCCTTTGTCCGAAGCACTTTCCAATTCTTCAATGGTAAATCCGCTTTCGTATCCTTCTTTTGAGATACTATTGAAAATAGGACTAAGAAACAAATAATCCATATTGCTGCAATTCCGGATTTCTTCCAACGAATGGCAGGAACGGCTTATCTGCCCGTTGAATCCTTTCGGAATATCAGAGTTTCGTCTGTTCAGATGCAATCCTCCAATATTGGGAAACTCTTCAACAAGGGAGAAATTGTCATGCAGAGAAATTCTGCTGTGATAACAGACTGGTATTTTCTCCAGAATATTTCTCATCTCAGATGCCGAAGCTTCCGGTTTGCGCAAGTGCAATCTGTGAATACCTTTCTCCAGAACAGATGAAATAAGCAAATGCTCATCATCTAGGATTTGCGGAACAGTTATGGCTATTAGTTTCTTCATTACTCAATCTCTGCTAATTTTAATCAGTGGAATAGGAGAGGTGAAATGATTTACTCCTCCATGACCGGCACCAATATATACGTCCGAACCACCTTTCAACGCTTCAGATATATAATTTTTCCCTTCACGGACTGCCTGCTGCAAATCACATCCTTTTGCCAAAAATGCTGCAATAGCAGATGAAAGTGTGCATCCCGTTCCGTGAGTATTTACAGTATTGATATTTTCAGAAATAAGCTTTAAAGGTTCAGAGCCGTCATTGCTAATCAAAATATCCGTCATTTCATCACCAATCAGATGGCCGCCTTTCATAAGGACAGCCTTACAGCCTTTGTCCAAAAGCTTTTCAGCAGCTTTATACATGTCTGAAACTGAATTGATGGAAACTCCGCTCAGAAACTTAGCTTCGTCAGTATTCGGAGTAATCAATGAAGCGATAGGAAATAATTCTTCAACAATCAATTCGATGGCTTCGTCTTCGAGTAGCTTGCTTCCGCTAGTTGAAATCATAACCGGATCGACAACCAGCCACTTTGGGTTATATAATTTTACTGATTCAGCTACGATACGGACTGTATCTGAATTATGCAACATTCCTGTTTTTACGGCATCAATCTTCAAATCCTCGAAAACAGCATCAATCTGTGCTTTTACTATTTCCGGAGTGATAGCTTGAATGGCACGTACTCCGGTTGTGTTTTGTGCAGTAACAGAAGTTATTACCGACGCGCCATATACACCCAAAGCTGAGAATGTTTTCAAGTCAGCCTGGATTCCTGCGCCACCGCAGCTGTCGGAACCTGCGATAGTCAAAGCGGTGGGATATCTGTAATTTAAATGATTAGTAGCGTCCATTTAGTTGATATTGATTGTGTCAGTTCGACTTGCTTCATGAGATTCAAACATAAGAGAAGCCATACAGTTTAACTATGTGGAATGTTGTCATCTCATAGAAACAGAAGACAAATTTAATAGAAAAAAATGTCTGTTCCAGTTTTATTATTGATTTTTATTCTTTGCAGCATTTTGGAAGTTTTATGATATAGCAATTTTGTAAATATTGCCGGATTTTAATATGTTCTTATTATTTTTGCACTATGAAATTTGAATTACTACATACAGATACAAAATCGAAAGCTCGCGCTGGTAAGATAACTACCGACCATGGCGTAATAGAAACTCCTATTTTTATGCCTGTTGGCACACAAGGAGCAGTGAAAGCAGTTCATATGCCGGAACTAAAAGATGATGTAAAAGCTCAGATTATATTGGGCAATACTTATCATCTTTATTTGCGTCCGGGCCTTGATATTTTGGAAAAGGCAGGCGGATTGCATAAGTTTAATACTTGGGACAGACCGATTCTAACCGACAGCGGCGGTTTCCAGGTGTTCTCTTTGTCTGAGAACAGAAAGTTGAAGGAAGAAGGAGCGGAATTCAGATCGCATATCGACGGTTCCAAGCATTTGTTCACTCCTGAAAAAGTAATGGATATTGAGAGAACAATCGGAGCCGACATCATAATGGCATTCGATGAATGTTGTCCTGGCGACGCAGAATATGACTATGCTAAGAAATCACTAGCATTGACAGAAAGATGGCTTGACCGTTGTATAACCAGATTCAAGGAAACAGAACCGAAATATGGTTATGAGCAGGCTTTGTTCCCAATAGTTCAGGGTTGCGTTTATCCTGAGCTTAGAAAAAGAGCTGCAGAGAATGTTGCATCAAAAGGTATGGACGGAAATGCTATCGGCGGGCTTGCCGTTGGCGAGCCTACTGAAAAGATGTATGAAATGATTGAGGTTGTAAATGAAATACTGCCTGAAGACAAACCAAGATATTTGATGGGCGTTGGAACTCCTATCAACATTCTGGAAGCAATTGAAAGGGGAGTTGATATGTTCGACTGCATTATGCCGACACGAAACGGAAGAAACGGTCAGCTGTTTACAGCATATGGAACAATGAATATGCGCAACAAGAAGTGGGAGAATGACTTTTCTCCGATTGACCCTGAAGGAGCTTCATATGTGGACAGATTGTATAGCAAGGCATATTTGCATCATCTTATAAAGGTAAACGAAATCCTTGGTTTGCAGATTGCATCCATACATAATCTCGCATTTTATCTATGGTTGGTGAAAGAGGCACGCAAACACATCATTGCCGGAGATTTTACAACCTGGAAGAGTCAAATGGTTAGACAAATGGACAATCGCCTCTGATAAGCGATTGTCTGTTTTGTTAGTTTTCATATATAAGAAATTTGAATTAAAGTGGACTTTAAACTCAAGCGTATCGACAGATATATTATTAAGCAATTTCTTGGCACTTACATTTTTGCGATTATATTGATAATATCCATATCTGTCATATTCGACATCAATGAAAAAATAGACAAATTCCTCAAGCCGGAAGTTCCGCTTGACGCTATTATCTTTGACTATTATCTGAATTTCATTCCATACTTTGCAAGTATGCTTAGTCCGTTGTTTACCTTCATTGCTGTAATTTTCTTTACATCAAAGTTGGCAGACAATTCGGAAATCATAGCAATGCTTTCCAGCGGAATGAGCTTCAGGAGGCTTATGGTCCCGTATGCAATTTCTGCGGCAATTATTGCTGCAGTTACCTTTATTCTTAATGCATTCATAATTCCGCCGGCAAATAAAACCAGAATTGATTTCCAGAACAAGTATATCAAGAACAAGGCTGTTGATTATGCCAGAAACGTGCAGCTTGAGGTTTCGCCAGGAGTTATTGCATATTTCGACAGATATGACAACCGCTCAAATATGGGATACAGATTCTCATTGGAGCATTTCGAAGACAAGAAACTAGTATCAAGACTTACTGCTAAATCAATCAAGTATGATTCTCTTTATCAGTGGACGCTGATTGATTATATGATACGCGATTTCAAAGGAATGCGTGAGCACATTACAGAAGGCAGTCGTAAAGACACAGTCCTGACAATTGTTCCTTCTGACTTCCTGATTTCGGTTAACGACTGTGAGAAGATGACTACACCACAGTTGCACGAATACATCAGCCGTCAGTCAAAGCGAGGAATTGGAAATATCCAGACATTTGAGATAGAATATCATAAGAGATATGCAACAATCATGGCCGCATTTATCCTTACATCAATCGGTGCTTCATTGTCATCACGAAAGATAAAAGGTGGAATGGGAATGAATATCAGTATCGGTCTAGCATTGAGTTTCTCTTATATTCTTTTTATGACAATCACGGCAACATTTGCAATCAACGGAAGTGTTAGTCCGATGGTTGCAGCCTGGATTCCTAATATTATTTATGTATTTATCGCGATTTATCTTTACAGAAAGGCTCCAAGATAAATTCTTGGAAATATAATACATCCTCCGTTTATGAGACGCAAATTAAATCACATAAGAAAGCATAAACGCTCTGCAGCCCGGTTTTCCGCGCATTATGATTATATTGGAGAATACGAAAATCCCACATTTATCAGACTTATCCAATATAATTCCAATACGCTGATAAGCCAGGATATAAAAGACTTGAAGTCGTTCTGTCAGCTGAAAAACAGGGCGGAAGTAACTAACTGGCTTCAGGTGAATGGACTGAAAGATGCAGAAACAGTAAGTTTGCTTGTCAAAGAATTTGGCTTTCATAATTTGGATGCAAAAGATATTCTTACTCCTCAACACATAGTGAAAATCGAGTTCTACGAGAATCGTTATATTATAATACTGAATATTTGTTATTATGATGAAAACGACGAATTGAAGGTAGAGCATATCGGCATATTGGTTTCCGGGAACAATCTGATTACTTTCTGCGAAAGCAATCGTCCTATTTTCGATAATGTGGAGAAAGCTATCAAAGATAATTTACTTAATATTAGAGTTGGCGGATGTGGACAGCTTTTGGCTCATATATTGAATATTGTGACTTCATATCTTGTGGAAGCCTCAACTCATACAGAAGATTTGCTTGAGGATATTGAAGCCCAACTATTGGAATTGGAACATAATTCGCCAAAGGTCGGACTGATGATTCAGCAACGACGCCGTGATTATATTACATTAAGGAAAAATAGTCTGCCTTTGAAAGAACAGTTCCAGAAAATGAACAGAGCAGACAGTATTTTTAGCAGCACGGAACTCAAGCCTATTTATAATGATTTATATGACCAGCTGCTGTTTGTAATCCAAACGGTCGAAAGCTGCCGTGAAATGGTTTCATCTCTCATGGATTTATATATAGCAAACAATGATTTGAAGATGAATACCATAATGAAGCGTTTGACAGTGGTTTCAACTATATTCATTCCGTTAACATTCCTTGTTGGAGTTTGGGGAATGAATTTCGAGATAATGCCGGAATTGAAATGGAAATATGGCTATTTTATGGCTTGGTCCGTTATGTTTGTGGCAGCAGTTCTGTCGTGGTTATATTTAAGGAAGCTTATGAAATAATATCTTCTTTATTTATCCCTTTTAATTAGTATATAATATTGAATATAATATGAATAAAGTTTATTTGGATAATTTTGAAACGATGTTGCAGCACGAGTTGCTTCGTCTTTGCACTTCCTATAATATGTTGGAAGGAGTTTTGCTTTCGTCTGATGATATTGATGAAATGTGGCATAAACTAGCTCCAGAATATATGGTTGACGCAGTTCCGCAGATAAAGGATTATCCTTCAGTTTCTGTAGCATGGGCAGCATATCTTGGTTTGGCAATTGCTTACGGCTGGGATAAAAACTGGGAATTGTGTTCAAAGGCTGAATACAGTTCTTATTATGGAGAACGCGGATTCGACGATATGGACGAACACATCGTTCGTGATTTGCTTGGTTTGCGACTTGAAAGTAACGAAGCACAGAACTTGGAGAATATGTTGCGCCGTTGCGCCCAGACAACAGTTTCTCTTATTCGCCGTGAACAAATCGAGCCGCAGAGCGAAACTGCATTTTATGTGTTTGCAAAAGCTTGTAAAGTTATGTTCCGCATTGGTGCTGCTATCGAACTTAAGCGTCTTGGATATAAGTTTGAGAAAATGAATTGAAATTAAGTTTTGCAATATGCGGAACTTTTGAGAAAACGATAATAAAATAAAAAGGCTGTCTGTTGATAATCAATGATATGACCCCCAAAAGTTGGACGGTTTAACATTATATTAGGAGGCGGACTTCG
>CALCST010000035.1 GCA_937894065.1 uncultured Parabacteroides sp.
TAATCGTAATATTGTATGCGGCCTACATATTTATTCAATTTGTGTTATATCAAACCAATAAACATCAATATATAATTACCGCAAACATAAATTATTGTTACAGAACATAGGCTGAAGGCCTTACACAAATACGCCTAGGCGGATTTGATAGCCCAGGGTGTGAGCCCTGGGGGAACAAAGACACCACCCCTCCCCCAAAAGCCCTGAAGGGGCGGAACATCCTTTCACATTGTGCCGCCCCTTCAGGGCTCATTTTGTGTTTTGCATCCGTAACCCAGGGTTCACACCCTGGGCTATAGGAAGGCTTTCAGCCTTAATCGTAATATTGTATGCGGCCTACATATTTATTCAATTTGTGTTATATCAAACACATAAACATCAATATATAATTTTCACAAACATAATTATTGTTGCAGAACATAGGCTGAAAGCCTAACACAAATTCGTCTTGACGGATTTGATAGCCCAGGGTGTGAACCCTGGGTTAATAACGACACCACCTCTCCCCACAAAGCCCTGAAGGGGCGGAACTGAGGGAAGTTTTGCCCTTTCAGGGCGTATTTGGTATGTGACGCTCAAATACGTAGGGCGCTGCCCTACGCTGTAAAATTAAAGGCCTTCAGCCAAATAATCTTATACCTAATGCCTCATCAACTTGTTAACTTGTCAACTTGTCCCTCGTCAACTCCTCTTCCCCCATATTTTTTCCTATTTAAAACAAATCCCCTTATATTTGTGTTTATAATAAAATAGTTGACAAGGCGAACCTTATCCTCCCCTCGTCAACTTGTCAACTCGTTAACTTGTCAACTGAAACATGAACAAATGGATTAAAATATTAAGCTGGTTTTTCCTTATTCCTATAGGGCTAATCCTTCTTGTATCCATACTGTTATACATCCCTCCTATCCAGGATTTTGCCGTACGAAAGGCGGCGGAATATGCAACTGAAGCGACAGGGATGAAAATAGGGATAAAGAAAATCAGGCTGGATTTTCCTCTTAACTTCACTATCGACGGGGTGGAAATTCTTTCCGACGCTGCCGGCACCGATACTATCTTGGCGATGAAACACCTGGGGATAAGCATCAAGCCCTTGCCTTTGCTTAAACAGGAGGTGCTGGTGAAAAGTGTGGATTTGCAGAGCGCAAAGGTCAACACCGGTAATCTTATCGACGGTTTGAAGGTGAAAGGTATGGTGGGCCGCTTCTATCTTGTTGCCGACAGGGTGAAACTTGGCGAACAAAAGGCGGTGGTAAATAATGCCCGTCTTGAGGATTCGGCTATTACCCTCCTGATGGGTGAACCGGCTGAAGAGGATACTACGGCTTCGGAACCGGTGAACTGGAATATCGGACTGGAATATGTGGGGCTGGAAAATGTTTCGTTTGCCTTGCAAATGCCGTCGGACACTTTGCGAATTGCTTCTTTTATAAAAAAGGCGGCGCTGAATGGCGGGGAGATTGACCTTGGTAATTCTATATATAAGGTTGGTAAATTTACTGTCAACGGTTCGACGGCGCAATATGACGCGTCGTTTGAGGCTCCTGCCGAAGGACTGGATTTCTCGCATATTGCTCTTTCGGATATTGAAATTGACTGGCGTAACCTGATTTATGCCGGAAAGAATATGGATGCGGACTTGAAGACTTTCTCTTTCAGCGAGCGTTCGGGTCTGAGGGTGGACTCCGTTGTGGGTCTGATGCACTCGGACAACCACCAGATTCATATCCCGGATTTGAAAATCAGGACTGCACATTCGAAGATGGACTTGACGGCTACTGTACCATGGAAGTCGCTCGACAAAAAGCCAAAGGGTAATATGCAGGCTGTGTTTACTTCTTCTTTCGGCAAAGAGGATTTGCTGATTGCTGGTGGTAATCTGTCAACTCCTTTCGTTCATGCTTTCCCTGAGCAGCCTCTTAAAATGAGAGGTGAAGTGGAGGGTAATATGGATATGCTTTATCTGAACAGTTTTGATGCTGAATGGGATAATATCCTGAATTTGCAAACAAGGGGTATAATGCAGAATGCTGCCGACGATAAGAAGAGAAACGGAGAAGTGGAGGCGATTCTGAATTCTCATAATCTGGATTTCCTGAAAATGCTGTTGTCGCCGAAAGACAGGCAGATGTTCAATATTCCTCGTAATATGGAACTGAGGGCGAATGCAAGGGTGGCTAACGGTACGTATGAGGGTGAGCTTTCGTTTATCGAAGGTCGTGGTGTGGTGAGTGTGGACGCACGATATACTCCGGAAACGGAAAGTTACAGCATGAATGCAAGGATTGACAGTCTGGAGCCGGTTCACTTTATGCCTCAGGATTCTCTTATGTGGCTAACTGCCGAGTTCAATGCGGAGGGTAAGGGTACGGATATATTCAAGCCTTCAACAAGTATTAGAGCCGAAGGTAAGATTAAGGATATTGTTTATGGAAAGCGTTCGGTGTCTGATGTGAATATAGATGCTTCGCTTAAGGAAAATTTTGCCCAAGTGGATTTGGTGAGCCGTTTCCCTCTTGCCGAAATGGATATTACCCTGAACGCTACTCTTAAGAAGAATGATATCAGCGCTATGCTTATAGCGGATATGCAGCATATTGATTTGCATAAGTTGCATCTGACTGATGCTCCGCTATCTACTTCTTTCCAGATTTTTGCAGAGGCTTCGACGGATACTTATAAGAAATATGATGCGGATTTCACTTTGGGTAACTGGGAGATTGAGACTCCGAAGCAGACTGTCAGACCTAAGAGTCTTGTGCTGAAGGCTCATAGCGACAAGGATACTACGGCTCTGGCTTTCCATGCGGGTGACCTTGGAATTACTCTTTCAGGCGGAAAGGATATTATGGGGCTTGCCGACCAGTTCTCGAAAGTGATGGACAATGCTAATATGCAGATGGAAAGGGATTCCGTGATAAAGTTGTATGCTCTTCGTCCTCTGCTGCCGGATATGAAACTGGAGATAGAAGCGAAAAGGGATAATCCGGTGTTCAATTATTTGCAAATGTATTATGTGGAGTTTGATGAACTGGGATTTGTGGCACGTACTTCTCCGAAAGATGGTTTGAGCCTGAACGGGGGTGTGTTCCGCATTGCAAGGGATACATTTGAAATTGATACGGTTAGATTTGATGTGCGCCAGGATACTGTGGGTATTTTCTATAATGCTCAGGTGGTGAAGCATAAGCATCGCAAGCAATTGCCGTTCAAAATTGATATTAACGGGCAGTTGCAGACTACATTTGCCGATGCTTTGCTGAGATTTGCCGACGGCAGGGACAGTACTGGCGTGCTCTTAGGTGCCCGAATTGGCAAGGATGAGAAGGGCGGCGTGAATCTTCATCTCTTCCCTGAGGAGCCGGTTATTGCATTCAGGAAATTCAAGCTGAATCCGGATAATTATATTTCATACCACAACGAGAAGAATGTGGAGGCTGATTTTGAGCTGAGGGGTGAGAACAATGCTGCTCTGAGAGTTTATTCTGTTATGCCGGACAGTGGTATGACGGAATTGCATGCGGAGTTGAACCAGATTGACCTTGATGTTATTTCAAAAGCTTTCCCTACTTATGTTCCGCCGTTGCAGGGATTGCTGAATGCTGATATGCAATATGTACCTTCGGACAGTTCATTTATGGTGGTTTCGGGTATGAGTGTGGACAGTCTGCATTACGACAAGGGGCGTGTGGGTGATTTGCTGATGAACCTTGTTTATCTTCCGATGGGTAAGGATGAGCATCAGGTGGATATGCATATGCTCAGGGACGGGAACGAGATTGTTTCGGCTACGGCTTCGTATAATGCTACTCCTGAGGATGACGAGAAAGATGATATCAACGGTAATCTGCTTGTGTCGGCTTTGCCTCTTGAAATGCTGAATGCTTTCATTCCGGATGGTATGGCTAAGTTGTCCGGATTGCTGAATGGCGAGCTGAATATTGCCGGTCATACCGACGAGCCGGATATCAGCGGATTTATGCAAATGGATACGGCAAAGATGTATATTGCTGCGGCAAATTCGTCTCTGACTTTTGATAACAAGAAAATCAATATAAAGGATTACAAAATCAATTTCAACAAATACAGTATTCTTTCTGCCGGAAAGAATCCGTTTGTGATTGATGGTAATATCAACTTTGAAAATCCGTCATCTATGGTTGCCGACCTGAAGCTTACGGCTGACAATATGCAGCTGCTGAATGCCAAGAGGACTAAGAACAGCATGGTGTATGGTAAAATCATGGTGGATATGAATTCTACGGTTAAAGGTCCGTTGGAAAGTCTTGTGATGAGGGGTAATCTGAATTTGCTGGGTGGAAGTAATTTCACTTATGTGCTTACGGATTCTCCGCTTACGGTGCAGGACCGTCTGTCGGGCCTGGTGACTTTCACTTCGTTTGCTGAAGATTCTCTGAACCGTGGAAGGGTGAAGCCGGCGGAACTTAAGCTTGGCGGTCTGGATATGCTGATGACGGTGCATATCGACCAGGCGGTGCAAATCAATGTGGATCTTACCCCGGACCAGTCGAGCCATATCAACCTGGAGGGTGGCGGGGATTTGTCGTTCCAATATACTCCTATGGGGGATATGCTGCTTAACGGAAGATATACGCTTTCGGGTGGTACGGTTAAATATAGTTTGCCGGTGATTCCTCTGAAGGAATTCAAGGTGCATGATGGCAGTTATGTGCAGTGGACGGGGGATATTATGGACCCGACTCTGAATCTGACGGCTACGGAAAGGATAAGAACGAGTGTGGCAATGGCTGACAATTCGTCCAGAATGGTTAATTTTGACGTTGGTATTTCTCTTACTGAAAGACTGGAGAATCTTGGGCTGAAGTTTATCCTGGATGCTCCGGAAGATGCTTCGGTGCAGGAGCAGCTGGCGAGGATGGGCGATGAGGAACGCTCGAAGCAGGCTGTGAGTATGCTGGTTACGGGTATGTATCTTGCCGGCGGTTCTACGGCTAAAGGCGGAATGAACATGGGTTCGGCTCTGAACAGCTTCCTGCAGAGTGAGATTAATAATATTATTGGTTCGCAAAGTGCCATAGATATAAATCTTGGAATGGAAAGTTATGACAATAACGGTGACGGAACGAAGCGCACGGATTATTCTTTCCGCTTCGCGAAGCGTTTCTATAACGACCGTATCAGTGTTATCCTGGGCGGACGTATATCTACGGGTGAGGATATCAACCGTGGACAGGCTCAGCCTTTCATCGACAATGTGTCGGTTGAATACAGGCTGGACCGTACCGGCACAAGATACGTAAAGCTTTTCCACAACAAGGATTACGAAAGTTTGCTTGAAGGCGAGCTTACGGAAACCGGTGCCGGTATTGTGTTAAGAAAGAAAATGCAATTCCTCAGGGAGCTGTTTGATTTTAGGAAGAAGAAGAAAGTGGTGACGGAAGAGGAAGAGAAGGAGAAGGAGAAAGAGGTAAAGAGTGAGGAAGGAGAAGGCTGAAAGCCTAATACAAATCCGACTAGGCGGATTTGATAGTCAAGGGTGTGAACCCTGGGGAAACAACAACAATTATCACAAACACGATTATTGTTGCAGAAACTAGGCTGAAAGCCTAACACAAATCCGCAAAAGCGGATTTGATAGCCCAGGGTGTGAACCCTGGGTTAACAACGACACCACCCCTCCCCCAAAAGCCCTGAAGGGGCGAAACCTCAATTCACATTGTGCCGCCCCTTCAGGGCTCATTTTACATTTTGCATCTGTAACCCAGGGCTTACACCCTGGGCTATAGGAAGGCTTTCAGCCTTAAGCGCAATATTGTATACCGCCTTCATATTTGTTCTATTTGTGTTATATCAAATACATAAACATCAATATATAATTTTCACAAACATGATTATTGTTGCTGAACATAGGCTGAAAGCCTTATACAAATCCGCCTAGTCGGATTTGTTAGCCCAGTGTGTGAGCCCTGGGTTAACAACGACACCACCCCTCCCCAAAAAGCCCTGAAGGGGCGAAACATCAATTCGCATTGTGACGCCCCTTCAGGGCTCATTTTGCATTTTGCATCTGTAACCCAGGGCTAACACCCTGGGCTATAAGAAGGCTTTCAGCCTTAAGCGTAATATTGTATACCGACTACATATTTGTTCAATTTGTGTTATATCAAACACATAAACATCAATATATAATTACCACAAACATAATTATTGTTGCTGAAACTAGGCTGAAAGCCTTACACAAATCCGCCTAGTCGGATTTGATAGCCCAGGGTGTGAGCCCTGGGAAAACAAAGACACCATCCCTCCCCCAAAATCCCTGAAAGGGCGAAACTTAATATACGCCCAAAATCACATTATTAAAAAATTATCATTATTACATACATAATTATTGCATATAACATATATATATCATACCTTTATGATTATTTCTGAAACTTAAACTATGAAATTATGGCTCAATCACTATCACAAAATTACATCCACATTATTTTCAGCACAAAAAACAGAGAAAAGACTATTAGGAACGAAGATTTATCTACAATCCATAATTACATCCGAACCATATTGGTAAAAATTAATTGTTTACCAATAATAATTGGAGGTACGAATGACCATATACACATATTATGCAGCCTAAACAAAAATTTAAGTCTTTCAAATATGGTCAAAATAATAAAATGTAATTCTTCACAATGGATAAAGGAACAAAACAAATTATATCGGAATTTCTATTGGCAAAGTGGTTTTGGCGCATTCTCTGTTAGCCAATCTAAAATTGAAATTGTGAAAAGATACATTTCCAATCAGGATGAACATCATAAAAGAATTAGTTTTATTGATGAAATAAAAACATTTTTGATTGAATATGGTGTTTGTTTTGATGAAAAATATTTATGAACGGAAGGGGGTGCCGCCCTTTCATGGCTTTGTGGGGAGAGGACGGCATTTGACCCAGGGCTATAGGAAGGCTTTCAGCCTTAATCACAATATTGTATACCAACTACATATTTATTCAATTTGTGTTATATCAAACCCATAAACATCAATATATAATTTTCACAAACATAATTATTGTTGCAGAACATAGGC
>CALCST010000036.1 GCA_937894065.1 uncultured Parabacteroides sp.
CCGGAGCATAAATACTGCCATCTTGCGTCAGAGCAAAAGGACGTCCATATTTTATAACCCCATTGTCGATAATGTGATGAGGAAGTTCATTTTCTCCTAAATAGGTACAGTCAAAACGGTATTTATACCCATCGATGAGGCTGATACTTACTTGGCTTACATCATCGAACAGACCAGAAACGTATGGTTCGTAATTTTTTAATCCCTTACCTTGCCAAAATACATTAATAGTATACAACCCTTTCGGTTGTTCACTGCTACGGCTCATTGGTAATTCGCTTTGTTCAATAGAAGGTGCGATACAGAGAGATACTTGGGTGGTGCTCACCGGATCTGTAGGGTAGTCAGAAGCTTCATCACTGTTGCATGCTACAACGAAGAATGAAATTAGAAAAAAGGCAAAGGCAATGAATGGTGATTTCATTTTACTTTGGAGTTTAATATTGCAAAAGTGAGAGCCAAATTCTTGCTAAAAAAACATGAATAAGAGTCTGATTATTTGTTGTTAAGTTTGTCTTGCACAAAAGTAAGTGTTTTAACTGTAAGAAACAAAAAAAGCGACCCCCTTTTGGGAATCGCTTTTATTATTATAATCAGTATTTGAACTTTCGTTCGAAACGATTTGCTTTATCTTACAATTTCGGACCAGCAGCAACCAAAGCTTTACCAGCTTCGTTACCTGTGAACTTAGTAAAGTTCTTGATGAAGCGACCAGCCAAATCCTTAGCTTTTTCTTCCCACTGAGCAGCGTCAGCATAAGTGTCGCGAGGATCCAAGATAGCTGGATCAACACCTGGCAATGCAGTTGGAACTTCGAAATCGAAGTAAGGGATCTTCTTAGTTGGAGCGCTGTTGATAGAACCGTCAAGGATAGCATCGATGATACCACGAGTATCGCGGATAGAGATACGTTTACCTGTACCGTTCCAACCAGTGTTAACCAAGTAAGCCTTAGCACCAGTCATTTCCATCTTCTTAACCAATTCTTCGCCGTATTTTGTTGGGTGCAATGACAAGAATGCAGCACCGAAGCAAGCAGAGAATGTTGGAGTTGGTTCAGTGATACCACGTTCTGTACCAGCCAATTTAGCTGTGAAACCAGACAAGAAGTAGTACTGAGTCTGTTCTGGAGTCAAGATAGATACTGGAGGCAATACACCGAATGCATCAGCTGACAAGAAGATAACTTGTTTAGCGTGAGGACCTTTAGAAACTGGTTTAACGATGTTTTCGATGTGGTAGATTGGGTAAGAAACACGAGTGTTTTCAGTTACGCTCTTATCAGCGAAGTCAATCTTACCGTTAGCATCAACTGTAACGTTTTCCAACAAAGCGTCACGTTTGATAGCGTTGTAGATATCTGGTTCAGATTCTTTATCCAAGTTGATAACTTTAGCGTAGCAACCGCCTTCGTAGTTGAATACACCTTCGTCATCCCATCCGTGTTCGTCGTCACCGATCAACAAACGTTTTGGATCTGTTGACAAAGTTGTCTTACCTGTACCTGACAAACCGAAGAAGATAGCTGAGCTCTTACCTTCTTTGTCTGTGTTAGCAGAACAGTGCATTGAAGCGATACCGCGCAATGGGTTCAAGTAGTTCATGATAGAGAAGATACCTTTCTTCATTTCACCACCGTACCAAGTGTTAAGGATAACCTGTTCTTTAGTCTTCAAGTTGAATACTGTAGCAGTTTCAGAGTTCAAACCTAATTCTTTGTAGTTTTCAACTTTTGCTTTAGCAGCGTTGAAAGATACGAAATCAGGTTCGCCATAGTTAGCCAATTCTTCAGCTGTTGGGCGGATGAACATGTTAGTTACGAAGTGTGCCTGCCAAGCTACTTCCATGATGAAACGAACTTTCAAACGAGTTGCTTCATTTGCACCGCAGAATGTATCAACAACGAACAAACGTTTGCCTGACAATTCTTTTACTGCTTTAGCTTTCAAATCAGCCCATGCTTCTTCTGAACAAGGCTTGTTATCGTTTTTGTATTCTTCTGAAGTCCACCATACAGTATCTTCGCTAGCTTCGTTCTTTACAAAGAATTTATCTTTAGGAGAACGACCTGTGTAGATACCAGTCATCACGTTAACAGCACCCAATTCTGTAACCTGTCCTTTTTCGAAACCTTCCAAACCTGCTTTTGTTTCTTCAGCGAACAGTACATCATAAGAAGGATTATGAACGATTTCCTTCACATCGGTAATACCGTACTTGCTTAAATCTAAATTTGCCATCTTGATTAATAATTAAAAAATGATTGACTATTATTTATTTCTCTATTTTTCCACCTAAGTAAAAGATAGCGTGAATGGTATTTATTAACCTTTCCTTTTTTCACGTCACAAATGTAATATTTTTTTCGTTTGCAAATGTCTTATTAAGGAAATTTTTCAGTAATAAATATCGTTTTTCTATTTTATGTTAGTTTTTGATATATAGAGTTGGCATTCTGATGTTTTTTGTTTCTCAAAATTCCATATATTATGAAAAAGTTTTTCCATATATTGTGGAATTTTATTTTCATATATTGTGAAATTTTTGTTTCATATATTATGAAAAAACTTTTCCATGCAGCTGAAAAATGCTGAAAATGCAAATAGTTGATTGTGTGATGATTATTAAAACAGCTTTTATTGCTGCTTCCTTTATTTTGCGAATAAGAAAGGTTTTATGCATGTGACTTGAACTTATTGCTGACATTTTTTGGTTTAAGCTTACCATTTATAAATAAAATAACGGGATAAAATTTTATCTTTGCAGATAATACATACAGTTATTGATATATATGAAAAAAATAGTATTCTTTTTGTTTGCCCTTCTGATGACTTTTGCATCGTGTGAAGGGCCGATGGGACCTGAAGGTCCTGCCGGACCGGGAACCAACTGGAAAATTCTGACTTTCACTGTTGATTCCAGAGATTGGAAGATTATGCAGAACGAGGATGGCTCCAACCCAAGATTCTTTTATGAGTTTGAAGTTCCGGAAATTGATGAGTTTATTTATACAGACGGTTTGGTTTCAGCATATCTGTACACAAATGTTGGTATTGAAACTCAGACTCCACTTCCTTATGTCTTGCATCAGGAAGCTGTGGATAATCAGGGAAATCCAGTTTTCTGGACTGAAACTTACACCTACGACTATTCTCCGGGTTCAATAGCTTTCTATTCAACATTCAGTGATTTCTTTGTTGAACAGAATCCTCCGACAATGGAATTCCGCGTGGCTCTTATGTGGTAACTAAGTAATTGAGATTATAGACTTAAGTATATATATTAACAAATTCAAAAACAAAACATGAATTCATTTGAAATGGTTGCTAAAACCCTTTACGGGTTGGAAGATGTGCTAGCACAGGAGTTGATTCAACTTGGCGCAACCGATGTACAGACAGGCCGACGCATGGTCTCTTTCTATGGCGACAAAGAACTTCTTTACAAGGCTAATTTCTATTGCCGCACGGCTCTAAGAATACTTATGCCGATATATAAGTTTAAAGCGAAGGACGCGGACACTGTATATAAAGAGGTGAAAAAAATCAAATGGGAAAATTATATAACCAACGACAAGACTTTTGCTATCGATTCGGTTATTTATTCCGAAGATTTCAACCACTCTAAATTCGTAGCATACAGAACTAAGGATGCTATTGTGGATTATTTCGTTGAAAACGGACAGAAAAGACCGTCAGTGAGAGTCAATAATCCTGATTTGCTTATCAATATTCATATATCTCACAATGATTGTACGTTGTCTATCGACAGTTCTGGTGAGAGTCTTCACAAACGTGGTTACAGAGTTGACCAGACTGAAGCTCCTCTTAACGAGGTTTTGGCTGCCGGTATGATTCTGAAAACCGGATGGAAAGGCGAGTCAAACTTTGTTGACCCTATGTGTGGTTCTGGAACATTGCTTATCGAAGCTGCGATGATTGCTTTGAATATTGCTCCAGGTGTTCACCGCAAAGAATTTGCTTTTGAAAAATGGGTTGACTTTGACCGTGAACTTTTCGACAGAATTTATAACGATGATTCTCAGGAAAGAGAATTCAACTTTATGTGTTATGGCTCTGATATTTCTCAGCAGGCTATCGACATTGCAATGGAGAATGTCCGCAGTGCAGGTCTTACTAAATATGTTTGCCTGAAAACTTTGCCGTTCCAGCAGATGACTTCGGCTCCGCAGCCAGGTATTTTGGTGACAAATCCTCCTTATGGTGAACGTATTTCGAGCCGTGACCTTCTTGGTTTGTATTCTATGATTGGTGAGCGTCTGAAACATGTGTTCATGGGCTATAAGGCATGGATTCTTTCATATAAGGATGAGTGTTTCGACAAAATTGGACTTCGCCCGTCTGAGCGTTGCAAACTTATGAACGGTTCGTTGGAATGCGAATATCGCTGCTACGAAATGTTTGAAGGAACAAACAAAGAATTCAAGAAAAACAAGGCTGAAAATGAAGCTAAGAAAGGTAATCGAAATTCTGATGATGATGACAGACGTAAGGATCGCAGAGAATCAAAAGGTGCGTCTAATTTCAGAAACCAGAAGCCAGACCGTCCTGAACGTCGTTTTGCAGCATTGTATTCTGAAGACGAAGAAGTTCGCCGTTCTTCACGCCCTGGAGTCAAGAGAATGGGAAATTCCGGACCGGGCAAGATGAAATATAAGGAAAGAGAAGATAGAAAGGATAAGAAAAGAAGATGGAACTAAGAAAAAGTGGTTTGGTTTGTCTCTGTGCCATAGCTTGTGCTTCGATAGCTGTGGCTCAGACTAAGGATTTGGGCTTGCAGGACTTGATTCCGGGCGGCAAGAATTATAGCCGTTTTGTGCCGAAATCTGTTCCTCAGCTTCAATGGTGTGGTGATAGTTATCTTTACACCAAAGGTGATTCTGTAATTATGGGCGACGCAGTTCGCCAGGGTAAGAATTCCTTGAAGTGTGTCACCACTTTGCAGACAATGAATAAGGCTTTGGAAGATGCCGGTCTGAAAACTATCGGTAATATGCCAAGAATTTCCGTTCCGGATCAGGAAGAAGAGGAAATCCTTAGCTTCCGTGCCCATAATGTCCTTGTACATTATAATTACAAGGAAAACAAGGTGGAACGTTCTTATAATATGGACAAAGGTGGTGCAAACTACGAATATTGTCCGGCTACCGGCTATTTCGCTTTTACTGAAGGTAACAATGTTCGAGTTCTTTCTCCTGAGAATAAAGTAAGCGTTGTTACTGATGAGAAAGGTGAAGGCATTGTCTGTGGCCAGTCCGTTCATCAGAACGAATTTGGTATTCACAAAGGATTGTTCTGGTCGCCTGATGGTTCACAGCTTGCATTCTACAGAATGGACGAGTCTATGGTTACACCTTATCCGCTGGTTGATATAACAGCAAGATGTGCCACTGTGAATCCTCGCCGTTATCCGATGGCAGGGATGAAGAGTCATCATGTAACAGTCGGAATATATAATGTTGAATCAGGAAAGACAACATGGTTGAAGACTGGAACACCTAAAGAGAAATTCCTAACAAATGTAGCTTGGAGTCCGGATAGCAAATACGTCTATATAGCGGAGCTTAACCGTGAACAGAATGAAATGCATTTGGTTCGTTATTCTGCTGAAACAGGAAGTAAGGACGCAGATTTGTTTACAGAGAAGAATGAACATTACGTTGAGCCACAACAGCCGGTATTGTTCTTGCCTGAGAATCCTGAGCAATTCATTTGGCAGAGCCAGCGTGATGGTTTCAACCATTTGTATCTTTATAACACAGATGGAACTCTTGTCCGTCAGCTGACAGAAGGCAGATGGATTGTAAGTGATGTTTTGGGATTCGACGAAAAAGGTGACAACTTGTTTATATCGGCAACTAAACCTATTTCAGCTGATTTGCCTGAATCTAACAATCCTTTGTCAGTAAAGACATGGAAGCTTAATATCAAGAAAGGAACATTGTTGTGTATGTCGCCAAGCGAACAGAAAGTTGGTGTTCACAACACAATGTTAAGCCACGACGGAAAATATCTTATTGACAATTATTCATCTTGGAATGTTCCTCGCAACATTGATATTATCGAAACTAAAAAGGGCAAGACTCTGAAGAATATTCTTACGGCAAAGAATCCTTATGAAGGTTATGTAATGCCGGAAGTGGAACGTGGTACAATAAAGGCAGCCGATGGCACAACAGATTTGAATTATTTCATTGTAAAACCGGGAAATATGGTTCCTGGAAAGAAATATCCGACAATTGTGTATGTATATGGCGGTCCGCATGCTCAGCTGGTAACAGGAAACTGGATGGGCGGCGTTAGCGGTTGGGATATTTATATGGCTAATCGCGGATATGTTGTATTCACAGTTGACAGCCGTGGTTCGGCAAACAGAGGTTTTGATTTTGAGAGTGTAATTCACAGAAATCTTGGAGTGAATGAAATGGCAGACCAGGTGAAAGGAGTGGAATTCCTGAAAACGAAATCTTATGTTGATGCTGACCGTATCGGAGTTCATGGATGGAGCTATGGTGGTTTCATGACAACAAACCTTATGCTTACATATCCTGATATATTCAAGGTTGGAGTTGCCGGTGGTCCGGTTATTGACTGGAGTAAATATGAAATCATGTATGGTGAAAGATATATGGACCGTCCTCAGGAGAATCCGGAAGGTTACAAGAATGCAAATCTTAAGTTGAAAGCCGGAAACCTGAAAGGTCATTTGCTGATGATTCATGGAGATATCGACCCGGTTGTAGTATGGCAGCACAGCCTTGGCTTCCTGAAAGCTTGTGTTGAAGCAAATACTTATCCTGATTATTTCGTATATCCGGGACATGAGCACAATGTAATAGGCAAGGACAGACCTCATTTGCATGAGAAAATAACTCGTTATTTCGATGATTATTTGAAATAAGGATAGGGGATTGAGAAGTTAAGGAACCAAGGAGTTAAGTAGTAGAGTTGAATATATTCTTAATATAGTTCCTTGTTAGCTCGTTCCCTTGTCAACTTATAAACTCAAAAACTTAAAAACTCAAAATATGAACATCTTATTATTAGGTTCAGGCGGTAGAGAACACGCCATTGCTTGGAAAATAGCACAAAGCCCGAAAGTAGATAAATTATTTATTGCTCCGGGAAATGCAGGAACAGCTCAGGTTGGAACAAATGTAAATATCAAAGCTGACGACTTTCCTGCAATCAAGGAATTTGCTTTGGCAAATGACGTGAATATGGTTGTAGTCGGTCCTGAAGACCCACTTGTTAAAGGTGTATATGATTTCTTCAAGAACGATGCTGAACTTGCTGGAATTCCTGTTATCGGCCCAAGCAAAGCCGGTGCACAGCTTGAAGGTAGCAAGGACTTTGCAAAAGCATTTATGATGCGTCATAATATTCCTACTGCAAGATATAAGAGTATTTCTGCAGAGAATCTGGAGGAAGGATATGCTTTCCTTGAACAGCTTGAAGCTCCTTACGTTCTTAAGGCAGACGGTTTGGCTGCAGGAAAGGGTGTGTTGATTATAGATTCTTTGGAAGAAGCCAAGAAAGAACTTGGCGATATGTTGGGTGGAATGTTTGGTGATGCCAGCAAGACTGTTGTAATCGAGGAGTTCCTTGATGGTATTGAATGTTCTGTATTCGTAATTACTGACGGAAACGATTATAAAGTATTGCCAGTTGCAAAAGATTATAAACGTATCGGCGAAGGCAATACAGGACTTAACACTGGCGGTATGGGTGCAGTTTCTCCTGTTCCGTTTGCTGATACTGTGTTCATGCAGAAAGTTGACGAAAGAATTATCCGTCCGACAGTTGAAGGTCTGAAGTCAGAAGGCTTGGATTATAAAGGTTTTATTTTCCTTGGACTTATCAATGTCAAGAACGAACCGATGGTTATAGAATACAACTGCCGCATGGGTGACCCGGAAACAGAAGTTGTAATGTTGCGTATCAAGAGTGATTTGGTTGAGCTTCTTGAAGGTGTTGCTGCCGGAAATCTTGCATCTAAGACTCTTGTAGAGGACGAACGCGCTGCAGTTACAGTAATGTTGGTTAGCGGTGGTTATCCTGAAGCTTATGAAAAAGGAAAAGTAATGACAGGAATGGAAAACGTTACTGACAGTATTCTTTTCCACGCAGGAACAAAAGAAGAAGACGGAAAGATTCTGACAAACGGCGGACGTGTTATCGCAGTCAGCTCATACGGAAAAGATAAGGAAGAAGCACTTGCCAAATCATTTGCCGGAGCAAAAGCGATTGATTTCGATAAGAAATATTTCCGCAGTGATATCGGATTTGACCTGTAAGAAATAAACCAGATAAAGAGTTGGGGAGGAAATATATGGCTTATGGCCAGTCTTTCCCCAGCTCTTTTTTATAGTATTTATTGCATAAAATTCTCTTGTTTTTATGTTTTCTTCCCGATATACGACCGGCAAGCTTTCGATTTTCCTTTTCATTAATATTGCTTGTATTTTGTGTTGGATTGCCGGATATATTTTCTCGATAGGTTATCCTGTTTATGGAGAAATATCAGCTCCTCCATTGTGGAATTATATTTGCCAGATAATGCCAGAGAAAGGAATAACATTTATGATAGGTTTCTTTCTTATGGTTGGCGGAGCGTTTTTGGTTCATAGGGCAAATTATTCACTAATGCTGATTAGAGAGAAAACGCTGTTGCCAGTTCTCTTTTATATGCTCCTTAGTAGTACAAATCCGGATTTTTTCCCAATTAAGTCAGCTTCGTTTGGAGTTTTTTGCCTTGTGTTGGCAATTTATCAGCTTTTTATTTCATATCATAATCCTTACAATACATACAGGGCATTCAATGCTTCTTTTATTATAGGAGTGGGAAGTTTGCTTTGGACTTATATATTGTGCTTTCTTCCATTATTCTGGTTTGGAATGTATAAATTCCGCTCACTGAATATACGTTCGTTTGTAGCTTCAGTTATGGGAGTTATTACGATATATTGGTTTGTATTCGGCTGGTGTGTTTGGCAAAGCGATTATTCAGCATTAAGCATTCCTTATCATACATTATTTAAGATACAACCATTACAGATTTTTAATTCTGAGTGGACAGATTGGATTGGTATAATATATGGAGTGATACTTATTTCTATAGCTTCAATAAATATAATTACCCATGAGCATGAAGATAATTTGCGAACACGTCAATTTCTTTCGTTCCTTATATTGATGACTGTATGGTCTTTTGGCCTTTTCTTCCTTTACGAGCAGTCTTCAGAAGAGTTCTTGCAAGTTATAGGTTTGCCGGCTTCTATTCTTATAGCTCATTTCTTTACCGTTGTAAAAGGGAAATATGTGTTTTGGATGTTTAATGTGTCATTAATTGCTTATTTTATATTCTTCATTCTTCGTATATGGAATTTCTTATAGATTTTGGATACATAGGTGTTTTTATCGCCTCTTTCCTTGCTGCGACAATTTTACCATTCAGTAGTGAGGTAGTTTTGACCGGTGTGCTTCTTGCCGGCGCTTCTTATTGGCCATGTATGATTGCTGCCACTTTAGGCAATTTCCTTGGCGGAATGAGTTGCTATTGGTTAGGAATGTTGGGAAAAGTGGAGTGGATTGAGAAATACCTCAAATTGGATAAGGTAAAATTGCAGAAAGTGCAAAATTGGATTGAGGGAAAAGGTTCATGGATGGCATTCTTCGTTTTTTTACCTGGCATTGGTGATTTTATTGCTGTTGCTCTTGGTTTCCTTCGTGGTAATGTATGGATTGTTGCTATTTCAATGTTTTTGGGCAAAGCCTTGAGATATTGGGTATGGATGGAAATGGTGTATAAAGTTCAGGAAGTTGCAGCATTCTAATAATAAGGATATAATAAAAAAGAACCCCGACTGTTCTGGACAGCCGGGGTTTATTATTTTTATCTTATTGGAATCTTATTATTTTACCAATGCAGTGAAATCTGAGTTAGTAGCATATTTAGCAAATTCCAAATCGATAGCAGCTTCTTTCTTCATGTTGCTGTCTTTAGCAATAGCGTCTTTCAAGTTGCTGATTACGCCGTTTGCATCGTTAGTACGAGCAGCAACGATAGCTTTCAAGTAAGAAGTTGTAGCGTCAGCTTTAGCAACACCGTTCAAAGTCTGAGAAGCTTTGCTGTAATCTTTTGTCAAGATCTGAGCCAAAGCAGCATTGTTAGATTTGATTGAACCGAATGAGTTAACAGCCTTAGCATATTCGCCCTGTTTCAAGTAAAGAACACCAAGAGCTTCGCTCAATTCTGCAACGCCAGAAGCGCTACCGAACAACTGCTGAGCCTTAGCCTGGTCACCCTTAGTCAAAGCGATCAAACCTAAGTTCATGTTAGATTCAGGATTGTTCTTAACTGAGTTAGCTTTGTTGAACATCTGTTCAGCCTTAGCCAAGTCACCAGCACGGAATGCCATCATACCGATGTTGTTCCATGTACGGTAGTCGTTAGGATACAATTCAGAAGCTTTGTTATAGATAGTAGCTTTTTCTGCATCATTGTTAGTCAATGTAGCAGCGTAAAGGATTTCTTCAACGTTCAATTCTTTAGGATTGCTCTTAGCCAAAGCAGAGATTTCGTCATCAGATTTACCGATGATTTCAATGTTAGCGATCAAGCGTGAACGACGCAACTGAGGCAAGATTTCTTCAGCCAATGTGCTGAATACAGAAGAAATGTTTTTGATTTCCTGTTCGCGCTGTTCAGAATCTTTGTACATTGAAAGAACACGCAATACCAAGTCTTTGTCCTGGATGTTTGATTTAGAAACCAATTCCTGGAAGCCTTCCCAGTCCTGAGCAGTATATTTAGCGTCAACTGGAACGTCAACTTTCATCTTCTTCAATTCTTTAGCCAAATATTTAGAAGTGTTACCTTCACGTCTTTCAGCCAAACCTTCATTCAATTTCAAACCACCATCAGGAGAAGCGTAAGCCTGGATTTCGATTGCTACGTTCTGGTTAGGAGCTTCGTCTGCATTCTTAACCAAGTCTTTCCAGTCAGCGATTTCGTCTTTCTTCAACTCTTTAGAGCGAAGTTCAGCCTGCTGGATCAAGAACATGATGTTTGCATCGTGAGCTTCTTTGATGATGCGCTGGAATTTATCAGCAGCGATAGCAGCGTTAGCTGTAGCAGCGTCTGCCAATTCTGAAGTAGCGATTACACCTTCACCGATTTTCAAATCAGGCAATTTAACAGTTTTGTTTTTGATTTTAGCGTCGAATGTCAAATACAATTCAGATTTTTTCATTTCTGGTTTGTAAGTGAAATTAGATTTCATTGTAACATTGCCGCCCTGTTTGTAAGCAATAACTTGGTTGTTACCCTGAACTTTTTCACCCTGGTAAGTGTAAGAAGTTCCCCAAGCTTCGCCGCCTTCATAACGGATTACCGGAGTAACAGTTACTACAGCTTTTTTGTTGAACCATTTTGCTGGGAATGTAGCGTTGATAGTAACAGGAACTTTACCACCGATAGCTTCCATCGGCTGTGGTTCTGCTTTAACGTATTCTTCTGCTAACGGTTTCAATTTGTTAGAACAAGAAGAAAAAGTCAAAATAGCTGCCAATACTAAGAAAGGCAATAAAAACTTTCTGTTCATAATTGTTGTAAGTTTAAATAAAATGTTTGTATATATTTTTTAATCTTTTCTACCTAACACATAACCAAGTGACAAAAGTACAGCATTTTTTTAATTTGGATATCAAACTTGCTTTAAAATATTTAAGGAAAAGTGCTTTTTATGTAAATATCAAGGTGAAAACAGATACTATAATACTATTTTCTTTGTCACAGACTGATTTTTCCCCTCAACTTTTATAATATAAATGCCTTGGTTGATATTTTTAGGATTGATTATGTTTTCTTTCTGAAGATTGCTAGAATATTCTACCAGCTCACCTTTCATTGAATAAATCCTGAAATAAGAATCTTTTGCAGTCTCTTCATCCGGGAAAATTATCCGTATTTCTTTTGTTGAATTCTCAACATAGATTATTATATCTTCCGAAGCTGGTGAGGTGACATCTTCGTTTGAAACTAAAGTCTTGTATTCTATCACAGGATCCAAATATAATGATGTGGCAAAACCTGCTGCTGCATATTCTGTTGATTTTTTCCAAATATCTTTCTCTTTTATCCATGTAGTAGCTCCACTTATACAACCTTTGGGAAGATTGTACGCTGCAAAAGATACTTCATCAGATGCTTGTTGAATTTTGTAACCTATATAAAATCTATTATTGACTTTAACGGGAGTTTCAAATCGGATAAAATGTTCTTGCGCTCGTCCAAGTGGTTTGTTTGTTTCAATAAATGAGTCATTCTCCAAGTTAAGATAACTAGGCTTGAACGTTTCACTATATAATAATGTATAGGGAGAATTATTGTTGCTGTCATAAACAACAATTTCCACATTCAAATTATCAGTAGATTTACCTATTTCTGGAGTCACAATATAAGTACCATGAAGAATCGCATCTCCTGATAGAGAATATTCCTCAAGATATTCGGAATTTCCTGAAGAATTATTTCCAAACAAAGGTTTAGAATCAGTTGAAGAATAAGCTGAACACTCTATTTTCTCTTTTTGACCTGAGTCTCCAACATTACTCAGTCTGAAACATGACGTGTTTGAATATGGATTCATCCCTTCGCAGTCTTTAGCTCCAGTATTTTGTGGGTCAAGCCAGTGTTTTAACTGTTTGTTCTCTTCTTTTTGCTGGTCCCATATTTTAGAAAGAGAATAAAAATAGTCATTATATGGTGAACCTTTTTTTGATTGTCCTCCACTCAGTGCCCCAATTATCCTATTATTTGAGTTGAATAGGGCAGAACCGGAAGAACCTCCGGCTGTGTATCCTATATCCCATTTCTCAATATACCAATGTGATTGGGCAAAAAAAGGAAAGCTACTGCTTGTGAAGGTCTTTAGTTCTACATTATTATATGTCAGACTAATTCGTTTTGTAGAATATGACGGATGCTGTATGCAAAAGAAAGGAGATTTCCCTGCATTTTCGATATTCCAACCTGCAAGATAAGGTTGATAATAAACAGGAGGAAGCTCTAAAAGCTCTAGTAGAGCCATGTCATTCCCTTCGGATACGGCTCTATAATGTGCCGAAGCTGTTGTCATTTCCTCCGTTCCTCTGAGTATAGTTTTACACAACGGACTGTTATAATTGTAAAAACAAACGATGGAGTTAGCAACTTTCTCGTAATCCGGATTAGTAATAGTAAATGATTTGTTCAGGCAATGCGATGCTGTCAACAAATAAGGCTTTCCGTCTTTTTGTATATTATTTATTAATGTACCTGTACAGCCTGTCGTTCCGTCAATTATCATCAGAACGACACTGTGACCCAGTTCATTATAACTGCTTGAACTGTCTGCATAACAGCTAAGAGGAGGAATTTCATCAAGTGATCCTTTTCCTTCTTCCGGTTCTTTGCCTTTGAAATCACGGTAACCATGGTTTACCTCTCCAACTGTCAGTCTTCCCGGAAATTCTGCCAGTCTGGGTTCCTGATACTCAATTATTATTCTTTCGCCGGTAATTGGTGCAACAGGCAATATGTCAAGTTCAGAATTATTTTCATTGGTGAATGAGCCAAGTATTTGTGTTTGGGTTTCGTCATATAAGAAAAGTTTTGCACCTGCAGGTAATTCATATTCACTGAACAAAACATTGATAGATAATGCGCCGGGAGAATAAATGCCAAGTCGCCAAACTTTTGTCCCGTCTTCCAGGATAAATGAATTTCCTGAATTACTTCTGTTGAAGTTTGTCATAAATTTATAGGCAAAACGAAATCCGCTCCTGTGGTCTGACTCGTTCAGCGAGTCAATACGGAGTTCTTCTGCCATATCAAAATATGGCATCTGTTCATAAACAATATTCTGAGTACTTCGCAATGAAGTCAAAGGAAGAGGCGAACCTCCATGACTGACTTGTGCAGTGACTTTTCCGATAAACAGGATAACAAGACTTAACGTCAATATAAATCTGTACTTTTCCATAATGTTGCGAATATAGTGAAAGTATATTGATTTCCCATTTTTTTTATGTCTATCTCAGCTTTTTTCGTTAAGTTTGCCATGAAAATAGTATTGTATTTAAACCAATAATATATCATAAAAATATAAAGAATATGGCAACACCTTCATTCAAGTATCAGCCGATGTTCGAACACGGACATGATACAACTGAGTATTATTTGCTTACAAAAGACTATGTGTCTGTTTCTGAATTCGAAGGAAAACCAATCCTGAAGATCGCAAAAGAAGGTCTTACAGCGATGGCAAATGCGGCTTTCCGTGATGTTTCTTTCATGCTTCGCCGTTCTCACAATGAGCAGGTAGCAAAAATCCTTAGCGATCCGGAAGCTAGCGACAATGATAAATATGTAGCTTTGACTTTCTTGCGCAATGCTGAAGTTGCAAGCAAAGGTTTGCTTCCTTTCTGCCAGGATACTGGTACTGCAATTATTCACGGTGAAAAAGGTCAGCAGGTTTGGACTGGATATTGCGATGAAGAAGCTTTGTCAGAAGGTGTTTTCAAAACATATACTGAAGAAAATCTTCGCTATTCACAGAACGCTCCGTTGACAATGTATGAAGAAGTCAACACTAAATGTAACTTGCCTGCTCAGATTGACATCGAAGCAACTGAAGGTATGGAATATAACTTCCTTTGCGTAACTAAAGGTGGTGGTTCTGCTAACAAAACATATTTGTATCAGGAAACAAAAGCTATCCTTAATCCTGCAACTTTGGTTCCTTTCTTGGTTGAAAAGATGAAAACTCTTGGAACTGCAGCTTGTCCTCCTTATCATATTGCTTTCGTTATTGGTGGTACTTCTGCTGAAAAGAACTTGTTGACAGTTAAGTTGGCTTCAACTCGCTTCTATGATAATTTGCCTACAACAGGTAATGAAGGTGGACGTGCTTTCCGTGATATCGAATTGGAAAAACAGGTTCTGGAAGAAGCTCACAAGATTGGTTTGGGTGCACAGTTCGGTGGTAAATATTATGCTCATGACGTACGTATCATCCGTTTGCCTCGTCACGGTGCTTCTTGTCCTGTAGGTTTGGGCGTTTCTTGCTCTGCAGACCGTAACATCCGTTGTAAGATTAACAAGGATGGTATTTGGATTGAAAAACTTGATTCAAATCCAGGTGAATTGATTCCTGAAGAATTGCGCAAGGCAGGTGAAGGCAATGCTGTTAAGATTGACTTGAATCGTCCGATGAATGAAATCCTTGCAGAATTGGATAAATATCCTGTTGCAACACGTTTGTCTTTGAACGGAACAATCATTGTTGGCCGTGATATCGCTCACGCAAAATTGAAAGAACGCTTGGATCGTGGTGAAGACTTACCACAGTATATCAAGGATCATCCTATTTATTATGCTGGTCCTGCTAAGACTCCTGCTGGAATGGCTTGTGGTTCTATGGGCCCGACAACTGCAGGTCGTATGGACCCGTATGTTGATTTGTTCCAGAGCCACGGCGGTAGCATGATTATGTTGGCAAAAGGTAACCGTAGCCAGCAGGTAACAGATGCTTGTAAGAAACACGGTGGTTTCTATTTGGGTTCAATTGGTGGTCCTGCTGCTATTTTGGCTCAGAACAATATCAAGAGCATTGAATGCGTTGAATATCCGGAATTGGGAATGGAAGCAATCTGGAAAATTGAAGTTGAAGACTTCCCTGCATTTATCCTTGTAGATAATAAGGGTAACGACTTCTTCAAGCAGATTCAGTCTCGTTGCTCAGATTGCAAATTGCAGAAATAATTTGTAATTTAAGTTTCGTATATTTTAGAGTGACTTGAATATAAAAGGCACAAAGCCACAGAGTTAAAATAAATTCTCTGAGCTTTGTGCCTTTCTGTTTTTTATGCTGAAAATACATCCGAATGTAATTCGGATTACTTCCGTATATATTTCAATTTACATCCGTATATATTTCCACATACATACGGATGCATTTTCGTGAACATATATATAGTTTCTTTATTAAAAACAATAGTGTGAAAATATGTTCTTAAATCACATGATATCTCTGGATATTAATATTATACAGGAGTTGTGAAACTTGTAAAAACAAAACACCTGTTATTCCCCTGAAAATATTTGACATTTCGAACGAAACAAAGGATATTTCAGAGAAAACATAGGCATGTTTTTCCCCTGAATTTATCTTTTCGTTTTTGCAATCATAAATGTAATAGCAGCAACCGAAAGCAGAATACCGACTATGATATTTGTAGTCAGAGGTTCACCGAATACTACAGTACCGATAAGGATTGCAGTAACCGGTTCGAACACTCCTAAAACCGAAGCCTTTGTTGCTCCGATATTTCGTGTAGCAATAGCTAGAGTGGCAGTTGAAACAATAGTTGGAAGTATTGCGAGACCTATTAAATTAAGCCATGCCATATTCCCTGTCAATCCATTGGTTATTCCTGTGTCAGAAATCATTATTTTACCCATAAAAATAATTGCACCAACACTAAGAGCATAAAATGTAAGAAGAGTATTTGATATGTCTTTGATAATTTTACTTCGGTTAATAATCACTATGAACAAAGCATAAACCAAGGCTGAACCTAATGACAGAATAACGCCTGTTGGATTTATTGCCTGAGAAGAATCGCCCTGTGTCATGATTACAACTCCTACGAAAGTCAGGAAAATGGATAACCATACTGGCCATGAAGGAACAACACGGAGAAATACCATGATAATTGCAACAAGGACAGGATATAGAAATATTAGAGTTGTAGCTAGTCCCGACGCTATGTAGTTATATGCTTCAAACAGGAAAATACTACTTGAAGTATAAAGCATTCCGAGAATAAGCAGAACTACAGCCTGTTTCCACGAAATTTTGAAGCTTTGTCTGCTAAGTAATAAGAATCCGCCTAAAAATAATACAGCTATAGCATATCGGAAAAATAGGATAGACTCAACTGAAGCTCCATTTTTCATTAAAGGAACACCAAATAAAGGGTTTAGTCCATAAGTAATACCGGTAATTATTCCCGCGGGATAACCGATAATTGCATTTTTACTAAGAGTTTTCATATTTGTTTTTTTATTTAAATTTCAAATGTCGTTCAACTGTCTACATTGAAATTTCAATGCTTTATAACATTGCTTGTTTATTATAATACTTTTGGGGGCACAAAATTACTGAGATTTATTGTTAGGTATGTGTGTTTGATAAATAATTTGTTTTGCAAACAAGGAAATATAGGTGTTAATCTCGTTTCTTTTTTAGTTTATTTTACGTGATTTTTGAATGTTATTTTATTATTATACTTAACTTTAGGGAGAATCAGAGCTATCCATTTTAAATCTATTACTATATGGTGACAAGTATTTTTTGGATTATTCCGGCAGCATCAGTTCTCGCATTGCTGTTTGCCTGGTATTTTTTCAGGCAAATGAAGAAAGAGAGCGAAGGGACAGAAACGATGATTCGTATTGCTTCGCACGTGCGTAAAGGAGCAATGTCTTATCTGAAGCAACAATACAAGGTTGTTGGTTATGTCTTTATGTTTTTGGTTGTTCTGTTCGCATTTATGGCTTATGTGCTGAATGTTCAGAACGAATGGGTTCCTATAGCCTTCCTTACGGGAGGATTTTTCTCCGGGCTTGCGGGCTTCCTTGGAATGAAGACTGCAACTTATGCTTCTGCTCGAACGGCAAATGCCGCGCGCCACTCATTGAACAAGGGGCTTCAAATAGCATTTCGCAGTGGAGCTGTGATGGGGCTTGTTGTTGTAGGGCTCGGGCTTCTTGATATTTCTTTCTGGTATATATTACTGAATGCAGTTCTTCCTGTAGACGCTCTGAATCCTACCAGTAAACTTACACTTATCACAACAACTATGCTTACTTTTGGAATGGGTGCATCTACTCAAGCCTTGTTTGCCCGTGTTGGTGGCGGTATTTATACCAAAGCGGCTGATGTTGGGGCGGATTTGGTAGGTAAAGTTGAGGTTGGTATTCCGGAAGACGATCCTCGCAATCCGGCTACTATTGCGGATAATGTAGGAGATAATGTTGGTGATGTGGCAGGAATGGGAGCAGACTTATATGAATCATATTGCGGTTCTATATTGGCAACAGCAGCTCTTGGAGCTGCGGCTTATGTTTCTTCCGGTGATGTAGGAATGCAGTATAAGGCGGTTGTTGCTCCTATGCTTATAGCGGCCGTGGGAATTGTCCTTTCAATAATAGGAATATTTGCTATCCGTACGAAAGAAGATGCAGATATCAGTCAGTTGTTGAAGTCTCTAGCTGTTGGAACAAATCTTAGTTCCATCCTGATAGCGATTGCTTCTTTCGCTGTATTGTATTTCCTTCAGTTGGAAAACTGGTTCTGGATAAGCTGTTCGGTTGTGGTTGGTCTGTTGGTTGGAATAATTATAGGACAGGCAACTGAGTATTATACTTCTCAATCTTATAAACCTACGCAAAAGGTGTCAGAATCAGGACTTACCGGACCTGCGACTGTGATTATTTCCGGTCTTGGTGTTGGAATGTTGTCAACTGCTGTTCCTGTTTTGGCTGTTGTTGTAGGTATTATTGCATCGTTCTTGTTTGCTTCGGGCTTTGACTTTGATAATGTAGGTATGGGGCTTTATGGAATAGGTATTGCTGCAGTAGGAATGTTGTCCACTCTTGGTATAACTCTGGCTACGGATGCTTATGGTCCTATAGCAGATAATGCCGGAGGTAATGCTGAGATGTCAGGATTAGGAGCTGAAGTGCGTCGTCGAACTGATGCTCTGGATTCATTAGGAAATACCACTGCAGCAACCGGTAAAGGTTTTGCTATCGGCTCAGCTGCTCTTACCGGATTAGCTTTATTGGCATCTTATATTGAGGAAATAAAGATAGGACTTCTTCGCCTTGGTGAATCATTCCTGAATTTTGCTGACGGACGGACAATAGAAATATCAAAAGCTTCGTTTTCCGACTTTATGATATATTATGATGTAACACTTATGAATCCAAAGGTTCTGGCTGGAATGTTCATTGGTGCGATGATGTCGTTCGTGTTTTGCGGGCTGACAATGAATGCTGTTGGCCGTGCTGCAGGACATATGGTGGAAGAGGTGAGAAGACAGTTCCGGGAAATTCCTGGAATATTGGCTGGAAAGTCTGAACCGGATTATGCTAGATGCGTTGAAATATCAACAAAAGGAGCGCAGCGAGAGATGATTTTCCCGTCAGTATTGGCGATTGTGGCACCTATGCTTACTGGTATAGTTCTTGGTGTGTCAGGAGTTATAGGTCTTCTTATTGGAGGATTGAGTACTGGATTTGTGCTAGCTATATTTATGGCAAATGCAGGTGGTGCTTGGGATAATGCAAAGAAACATATCGAAGAAGGTAACCACGGAGGAAAAGGAAGTGATGCTCATAAAGCAACAGTTGTTGGTGATACTGTAGGCGATCCGTTTAAAGATACTTCAGGTCCAAGTCTTAATATACTTATCAAATTGATGAGTATGGTTGCTATTGTTATGGCTGGTCTGACAGTAGCCTGGAGTTTATTCTGATTGAAATTAAGTTTCTGTTGGTTGGCAAGGGCATTTTGATATGAAATATCTGTTTATTTGCCCTTGTCAACTTTGATTTCTGCTACATAGGCAAATAATATGATGAAATAAAATAAATTAGTGTTGTATGTTTGTGTATAATAAAATAATTACTACCTTTGCAACCGCTTAGATAACATAGTATTAATTTATTAAAGTATTAGAATCATGTATTTGGATTCAGCAAAGAAAAAAGAAATTTTCGAAAAGTATGGTAAGTCTGCAGCTAACACAGGTTCAGCAGAAAGCCAGATTGCATTGTTTACTTTCCGTATTGCTCACTTGACAGAGCACTTGAAAGCAAACCACAAAGACTACAGCACTGAAAGAGCATTGAAGATGTTGGTAGGTAAACGTCGTCGTTTGTTGGATTATCTAATCAAAGTTGATATCGAACGTTACCGTGCGATCATCAAAGAATTAGGTATCAGAAAATAAGAAACAACTTCGTTTTGCGAAGAAGAAAAGGCGATTCTCATACAAAGAGAATTGCCTTTTTGTTTATATATGCATTGCTGTTTGATAAAACAGTGCTATATATGGATATGTTTGCAAATTTATTTGTTTTAGTCTTATTTTTGTATTAGTTTTGCATTATTAGTATTAGAAAAGTATTAATCTAAAAGTTTTAATATTCATGGGAAACAATAAAGTGATCGGAGAAAAGATCAAGAATATTCGTGAAACAAAACAAATAACAATAGAAGAAATGTCTCAACGTTCAAACTTATCAGTAGATCAGATTGAACGTATAGAAAATAATATAGATTTCCCTTCTTTGGCTCCGCTGATAAAGATAGCAAGAGTTTTGGGCGTAAGATTGGGAACATTCCTTGATGATCAGTCAGAGTTAGGACCTGTTGTTCATCGAAAGGGTGATTCAAATGAATCAAATGGTATAGATTTTACCAACAACGCTTCTGCTGGAAGAAAGCATATGGAATATCATGCGTTGTCGCAGGATAAATCAGGCAGACATATGGAACCGTTCCTGATAGATGTTGCTCCATCAACGGCTAACGATTTGTTTGCCCTTTCATCTCACGAAGGTGAAGAGTTTATTTATGTAATGAAAGGCGTTGTTGAAATCAGTTACGGAAAAACACAATATATATTGGAAGAAGGAGACAGTATTTATTATGATTCAATAGTTCCGCATCATGTTCACGCTGCTGCCGATGAAGCTGCTCAAATCTTGGGCGTTGTATATACTCCTTATTAATAATCTTTCAATATCATAATAGAATATATGTTACAATTGCAAGATAAAACTCTGGGGCAGTGGCTTGAGTATTGGGCTGAAACTACTCCAGATAAAGAATATTTGGTCTATTCAGACCGTGATTTGAGATTTACGTGGAAACAGTTCAACGAACGTGTTGACAGAATGGCAAAAGGTATGCTTGCCTTAGGTATTACGCATGGAACTCATATTGGAGTTTGGGCAACCAATGTGCCAGATTGGTTGACTTTCCTTTTTGCCGGAGCTAAAATCGGAGCTGTTTTGGTTACAATAAATACCAACTATAAGCAAAGCGAGCTGGAATATCTGGTTGAGAATGCTGATATACACACAATGTGTATAACAGACGGAGTATTTGATGGAAGCTATATTGATATGATGTATACAATGCTTCCCGAGCTGAAGACTTCGCAGCGTGGATATCTCAAAAGCGAACGCTTCCCAATGCTTAAGAATGTTGTGTATATTGGACAGGAGAAATACCGTGGAATGTATAATACTCCTGAATTATTACTTCTTGGAGAGAATATTGATGATAGCACATTGGATGAGGCTAAGAAGAAGGTCGATTGCCATGATGTTGTAAATATGCAATATACTTCTGGTACAACAGGTTTCCCTAAAGGTGTGATGCTTACTCATCATAATATCACCAACAATGGCTATTTTACCGGCGAAGGTATGGGATTTACATCAGAAGATAAGTTGTGCTGTTGCGTTCCATTATTCCATTGCTTCGGTGTTGTTCTGGCTTCAATGAATGTTCTTACACATGGCTGTACACAGGTGATGGTTGAGAAGTTTGACCCACTTGTAGTTCTGGCTTCCGTGCATAAAGAACGATGCACAGCGTTGTATGGTGTACCTACAATGTTTATAGCTGAACTTAATCATCCGATGTTCGATATGTTCGATTTGACATCTCTTCGTACAGGAATTATGGCAGGAGCATTATGCCCTATCGAACTGATGCGTGCAGTTACAGATAAGATGCATATTACGCATATCACAAGTGTATATGGTTTGACAGAATCTTCTCCTGGAATGACGCATTCTGTACTTGCTGATTCATTTGAGGCTCGTTGTACAACAGTTGGAAAAGAATATCCGTTCACTGAAGTGAAAGTTCTTAATCCTGAAACTGGCGAGGAATGTGCAGTTGGAGAACAGGGTGAAATGTGCTGCCGCGGATATCTGGTAATGAAAGGTTATTACAAAAACCAGAAAGCAACAGATGAAGCAATTGATGAAAATGGTTTCCTTCATAGTGGAGACTTGGGTGTTAAGGATGAAGATGGATATTACCGTATAACCGGACGAATAAAAGATATGATTATCCGTGGTGGTGAAAACATTTATCCTCGTGAACTTGAGGAATTCCTTTATCATCTTCCAGGTGTTAAAGATGTTCAGGTTGCAGCTGTACCTTCAAAGAAATATGGAGAGGAAGTAGGTGCATTCATTATATTGCATGAAGGCGCTTCTTTGACTGAAGATGAGGTTCGTGATTTCTGTCGTGGAAAAATTGCCAGACATAAGATACCAAAGTATATATTCTTTGTAGACTCATATCCTATGACAGGAAGTGGAAAGATTCAGAAATTCAAATTGAAGGATTTAAGCCTTCAGTTGTTAGCAGAAAAAGGAATAACAGTTATATAATAGAGAATGAGTTGACAAGGGAAGAAGTTTACATGCCTTTTTAGATATTGTTATCCTTGTCAACTTTTGTTGATGAAAAAGTCAAGGGCTGTATCGGTAGATTATCGATACAGCCCTTGTTGTATAAAGAACTGAAGTTTCATGATGTGAAGTATGAAACTTCAGTAAATAAGAAATCGGATATTATTCGCGACGTGGAGCTCTGTTAGGTCTTTCTTGTCTGCGTTCTCCTCTGTCTCCTCTTGGAGCTCTTTCAGGACGTTCTTCGTATCCTTCTGGTTTCGGGATAAGAACTTTATGAGACAATTTGAATTTACCAGTCTTCTGGTCAATGTCAACAAGTTTAACTGTGATTGTATCACCTTCTTTCAAACCTGCCTGTTCAACAGTTTCCAGACGTTTCCAGTCTATTTCAGAAATATGCAATAATCCGTCTTTGCCAGGCATGAATTCAACGAATGCACCATAAGGCATGATTGAAGAAATCTTACCTTCGTAAACTTCTCCAACTTCAGGAACTGCAACAATGCTCTTGATTGCACGGATTGCGCTGTCAATAGTTTCTTTGTTGTTACCAGAAATTTCGATTCTTCCTGCACCGTCAATTTCTTCAATTGTGATAACAGCGCCAGTTTTTTCCTGAATTCCCTGAATGATTTTACCGCCCGGGCCGATAACTGCACCAATGAATTCTTTACCAATTGTCATTGTTTCGATTCGTGGAGCATGAGGCTTCAATTCGCTTCTTGTTTCAGGCTGAGCTTCCATAATCTTGTCAAGGATATACATACGTCCTTCACGAGCTTGAGCCAAAGCATTCTCAAGAATTTCGTAAGAAAGGCCGTCAACCTTGATATCCATCTGAGTTGCAGTGATACCGTCTCTAGTACCTGTTACCTTGAAGTCCATATCACCCAAGTGGTCTTCGTCACCAAGGATATCAGAAAGGATAGCATAGTTAGTACCATGATTTTCTGAGATAAGACCCATCGCAATACCAGAAACCGGTTTCTTCATTGGAACACCTGCATCTCTAAGAGCCAAAGTTCCGGCACAAACTGTTGCCATTGATGATGAACCGTTTGATTCAAGAATGTCTGACATTACTCTGACAACGTATGGATAATCTTCTGGAATCATACGTTTCAAAGCACGCCAAGCCAAGTGTCCGTGACCAATTTCACGACGACCAACACCACGCTGAGCTTTTGCTTCGCCAGTTGAGAATGGAGGGAAATTATAATGTAATAAGAAACGTTCTTTGTCATGAACAAGAACATCGTCAATAATCTTTTCGTCAGCTTTAGTACCCAATGTCACTGTTGACAATGACTGAGTTTCACCACGAGTAAAGATTGCTGAACCGTGAGGTCCTGGCAAATAGTCTGTTTCAATCCAGATAGGACGGATCTGAGTTGTCTTACGTCCGTCCAGACGTTTGCCTTCGTCAAGGATAGCACGGCGCATAGCTTCTTTCTCAACATCGTGATAGTAGCGGTCGATCATGCCAACCTTTTCTTCAGTCAAATCTTCTTCTGTGAACTGAGCTTTATATTCTTCAACGATAGCTTCGAATGCTTCTGCACGCTGGTGTTTGTCTGTACCGGAAACAGCAACAGCATAAGCTTTAGCATAGCATTTGTCGTGAACATCCTTACGAAGTTCGTCATCATTTACTTCGTGGCAATATTCACGTTTAACAGTTTTGCCGCATGCTTCCATAAGTTCCATCTGAGCCTGGCACTGAACCTTGATTGCTTCGTGAGCAACCTTGATAGCATCAAGCATTTCAGATTCCTGAACTTCGTTCATTTCACCTTCAACCATCATGATATTGTCGATAGTAGCACCTACCATGATGTCTATGTCGGCATTTTCTAATTGCTCGAAAGTTGGGTTAACGATAAATTCTCCGTTAACTCGTGCAACTCGCACTTCCGAAATCGGACCATTGAATGGAATGTCGGAAACAGCAAGGGCAGCAGATGCTGCTAGACCGGCCAAAGAGTCTGGCATATCAACACCGTCAGCAGAGAAAAGTATGATATTTACATAAACTTCAGCATGATAGTTATCCGGGAACAATGGACGCAGAGCTCTGTCAACCAAACGGGCTGTCAAGATTTCGTAATCAGAAGCCTTTCCTTCTCTTTTGGTAAAACCTCCCGGGAAACGGCCAAATGCAGAGAACTTTTCTTTGTATTCAACCTGTAGTGGCATAAAGTCAACACCGGGATTTGCATCTTTAGCGGCACAAACAGTTGCAAGCAGAACAGTATTGCCCATACGAACAGTTACTGCACCGTCTGCTTGCTTAGCCAATTTCCCGGTTTCGATGGTGATGGTTCTTCCATCGCCTAACTCGATCGTCTTGTTAATTGGATTAAGCATAATCTTCTTTCTTATTTTTCTTCAATCTATAAAATTGTTGCAAAGTTAGTGAAAGTTTATCTGTAAACACATGAAAATGAAAAATAAATCATTCAATTAAGCCTATTTTTCCTAAAAAAATAAATAAGAAACAGGTATTCTTTAGTGTCTGTTTGTAAAATAATGTATATTTGCAGCAAATTAATAATAAAAAGATTACGATAATAACTGAAGTTTTATTTCCAGATGAACAAGATTTCTAAAATTCTGACAGCGCTTTTTTCTCTTTCCTTACTGCTTGCAGGATGTCAGAAAGAACAGAAGTTTAAGGTTGAGGGTGTGATTTCCGATGCGGAAGATATGGTTCTGTATCTTGAGAATATAGGGATTTCTTCTGTTGAAACTTTGGACTCGGTGAAATTAAACAGAACCGGTAAATTCCATTTCTCACAGCTTCGTCCTGAATATCCTGATTTCTATCGTTTGAGATTAAAGAACCAGCTAATTAATTTCGCTGTTGATTCAACTGAAACTGTGATGATTGAGGCTGACGCAAATACTTTTGCCACATCCTACAAAATCGAAGGTTCAGAGAACAATAAAGCCATCAAAACTATAACATTGGCTCAGCTTGATGCCAATCAGGCTATTTCAAAGTTGAAGAAAGAATATAATGAAAAGCAGATAGCTGATACTACAATGGCAAATCAGGTGGATCGTATATTCAAGGAATATAAGAATACAGCTCTGAAATACATCTATTCGGCTCCAATGTCAACTGTTGCCTATTATGCTTTGTTCCAGCAAATAGATGGTATGCTTTTGTTCGATTTGTATGATAAGACTGACTCAAGAGCTTATGGTGCCGTTGCTACTAGCTATGACCATTTCTATCCGGAAAGTCCGCGAGCAGCTCATTTGCATAACCTTGCATTGCAGTCAATAAAGGTTATAAGAAGCCAGCGACCTATTAATCTTGATAATGTGGAAACAACAGAGATAAGTTATATGGATGTATCTCTTCCCGATGAGAATGGCAATATCGTCAAATTATCAGATGTGGCGCGTGAAAGCGTGACTATTGTTAATTTCACTGCATATCAGACAGAATGGTCACCTTCCCTAAATATGGAGTTTGGCAGATTATATTCCGAATACTCTTCAAAAGGATTGAAGATTTATCAGATTTCGCTTGATGCAGATTTGCACTTCTGGAGAAATGCTGCTTCAAACCTTCCTTGGAATTGCGTTCGCGACCCGGAAACAGTTTATTCAAAAGTCGCTTCATTATATAATGTAAAACAGTTGCCTGCTATTTTCCTATTGGACAGAAAAGGTAATCTGGTGAAAAGGGTTGAGGATTTAAGAACATTGGAAAAAGAAATAAAAGGATTGCTTTAAGCTATATTCCATAATATGTGTTTTAAAGCAGAAAACATAGTTTCTGCATTAATTTGTTTATATTAAAAACTTCGTTTATATTTGCGAAGTACACAAGGTATATAAGAGTTCCGGCCATAATTATGGTCGGGATTCTTTTTTTATTGTAAAATAATTAATCAAATAAAATATAGGAGGATATTATTATGGCTGTTAGTTATATGACAGAGGAAGGCTACAACAAAATATTAGCCGAAATTAACTATTTGGAAACTGTGAAACGTCCGGAAATCTCAGCTCAGATTGCAGAAGCCAGAGATAAAGGCGACTTGTCTGAAAATGCCGAATACGATGCTGCAAAAGAAGCTCAGGGCATTATGGAAGCAAAATTGGCTCAGTTGAAAGGTCTGATTGCCAACGCTCGCCTTATCGACGAATCACGTGTTCAGACTGACGAAGTTCAGATTTTGAACAAAGTAAAAATCAAGAATACAAAAAACAATGCCGTAATGACATATACATTGGTTTCAGATTCTGAAGCTAATCTGAAGGAAGGAAAAATCGCAGTAAGCACACCTATTGCTCAAGGTCTTATGGGTAAAAAGGTTGGCGATGTTGTTGAAATCAAAGTTCCTTCTGGAATTATGACATTTGAAATTATGGATATTTCAATTTAAAGGAGGTTTATTATATGGCATCAATTTTTAGCAGAATTGTGGCTGGCGAGATTCCTTGCCACAAGGTCGCAGAGAATGATGAATTCTTTGCATTCCTGGATATTAATCCTGTTGCCGTAGGTCATACTTTGGTTATTCCAAAGCAGGAGATTGACTATATTTTTGATATCGATGACGACGTTTTAGGACGTATGATGGCTTTCGCAAAACAAGTTGCCAAAGCTCAGAAAGCTGCTATCGACTGTAAGCGTGTAGGTATTGCAGTGATGGGGCTGGAAGTTCCTCACGCACATATTCATTTGATTCCAATCAAGAAAGAATCTGATATGTATTTTGGTGGTGATAAGCTTTCTCTTTCTTCAGAAGAACTAGCAGGCATTGCTGAAAGCATCAGAAAAGAATTCAAATAAAGTTTGATACTGACTTTTTAGTGTTACCAATATTTTAGGGCTTAAGGATTTGACTAGCAATATGGCAATCCTTAAGCCCTTTTCTTTTCCATATCTGCCTTTATAGTAATATATTTTGCTTTAATACAGACTTTGTAAAGCCCAAAACTGTAATTATACTTCCTTTAATAACGAATAATAGTTTGATTCAATATATAAAAAAGACAGATTGGATATTATAAAAATATCGGCTCACCTAGGTGGTTCAATCAATTCACCTAGGTGAGCCAATCAATCCACCTAGGTGAGCCGATTGAACCACCTAGGTGAATCGAAAAAAAGAATTAGATTTTCGTCATTAGTTTTAACTATGAAAACAAGATATCAATTAATAGTTCCAATCTTATTTCTTATTTATATGGAAGATATTTTGTATTTGAGTTTCTCCTTGTTTAGGAAGATTCTGGTAATTATAATCGTTGCCAGTGTCAAAGCTTCAGCCATCGGCACTGCAAGCCATATTCCTTCGTTTCCGAAAAATTGAGGCAGAACGAGGAAGCATAAGTTTATGAAAATAAAACCACGCATAATGGTGATAAATGTTGCGGTTTTGTCCTGTTCCAGACTCTGATAATAGCCGATACATACAAGGTTAGCACCGAAAAATGCATAACCCGACGCGAACAACGGCATTCCTTTGACAGCTATATTATATGCAGGATATTGACTGTCAATGAAAAGACCTACTATTTCGTGACTGAAAATATATGTCAGAACAAATGTTATACTTCCAAAGACAACAGCTGTTGAAAGAGCAAGAATAAACGCTGATTTAACTCGGTCGGAACGCTCAATTCCATAGTTGTAACTTAATATCGGCTGAGCGGATTGTGCTATTGCATTATATGCCATGAATATAATAGGAAAGAAATAGCATGCGATACTGTATGCCGCAACGCCGTCTTCTCCTAAATGACGGATAAATACGTAATTGCCCGTAAACATCATGATAGCTATAGCAGCTTCGCACAGGAAAGACGAAATTCCGAGTTTGCAGATATAGATGCTGTTTCTAGCCAGAGCTTTCATATTTGACAGACATTTGAGCAGTGGATAGAAATGTACGGTTCTTTTCTTGTCATACAAATAATACAGAATCATTGCCGCGCCAATAATATAACCAAGGCTTGTGGCAAGAGCCGCACCAAAAAGTCCCCAATCTAATTCAAATATAAAAACATAATCCAGGATAATATTCAGAATAGCCGGAATGACATTACATATCATTGCATAATTAGGTGAACCGTCGAGGCGGACATAAAACATTCCGGCATTAAGGATTGAACTGAACACAAAGAATGGCAGGAACCACTGCATATATTCACGGGCTAGAGGCAAAAGCCTTTCGGAACTGCCTAGACCGACAGCCAGTTTGTCGATGAAGCAAAAACTTATTCCCGACAGAAGAATTATGGAAAACGACATTACAAACATAGCTTGTGTTATGTTCACTCTTGCTGCGTCGGTTTTCTTTTGTGCCAAATATACCGATGCAACAACAGATGCTCCGATTCCGAACATCAATGCTATGCCGGTATTAACCATGAATAATGGAGCTGTAATATTAACTGCGGCCAGAGCATCACTTCCTATTCCTTTTCCCACAAATATACCATCAGTGATAATGAAAACAGCAGAAAATACCATTCCCAAAATAGTAGGAAGTAATAGCTTGCGAAACAAAGTGGAGACTTTCATTGTCCCGAAATCAATCTTTTTGTCCATCTTTTGATTATCAGTATTTAATTTTTTAGAAACGCTGGCAAAAGTAAGACTCTTTGAACGGATAAAGATTAACAAATGGTAATTTCGGAGTATACGGAAAAATAAAGGGAGAGATTAGTGCGGAAGGTTTTGTCGGTAATAAATTATGAAACAAAAAACACTGTGAATAGAGAGATTACAAGCATCATATCAATATAATCTCCGTATTCGCAGTGTTTCTGTGTTGTATTATTCAGAATCAGATAATCTTTTCCAATTCGCTGATGTTTCGTGCAACTTCTTCGTCTGTTACTTCATAGTTACGTAAATCACCTGAAATATACATATCATAAGCAGCCATATCAATCAATCCGTGACCAGAAAGGTTGAACAGAATTGTGCGTGGCTTACCTTCGATTTTTGCTTGTTCAGCTTCTCTGATTGCTGCAGCAATAGCGTGTGAAGATTCCGGAGCTGGGATAATGCCTTCAGCTTGAGCAAACAAAGTGGCAGCTTTGAATGTTTCCAATTGCTGAATATCTACAGCGCTCATCAGGTCTTCTTTCAATAGCTGACTTACGATAGAGCCAGCACCATGATAACGCAAACCACCAGCATGGATATTAGCCGGAGCAAAATTATGTCCGAGTGTGAACATAGGAATAAGCGGAGTATAACCGGCTTCGTCTCCAAAGTCATACTGGAATTGTCCGCGAGTCAATTTAGGACATGATGCAGGTTCAGCAGCTACAATACGTATTTCTTTACCTTCGTTAAGCTTATGACGCAAGAATGGGAATGTAATACCTGAGAAGTTTGAACCACCGCCGAAGCAACCGATAACTACATCAGGATATTCGCCAGCCATTTCCATCTGCTTTTCAGCTTCAAGTCCGATAACAGTTTGGTGAAGCATAACATGGTTCATCACACTACCAAGAGTGTATTTGCAGTTTGGTGTCTGCATAGCCAATTCTACAGCTTCAGAAATAGCCGTACCAAGACTTCCCTGATAGTTTGGAGTGTCAGTCAGGATTTTTCTTCCTGCCTTTGTACTCATACTAGGAGAAGCAATAACCTGAGCTCCGAAAGTCTGCATTATAGAACGGCGATAAGGTTTCTGGTGATAACTTACTTTCACCATATATACAGCCAGTTCCAGACCGAAAGCCTTTGCAGCGTATGACAAAGCTGCACCCCATTGTCCGGCACCAGTTTCAGTAGTAATGTTTGTTACTCCTTCCTGTTTGCAATAGTAAGCCTGAGCAATAGCCGAGTTAAGTTTGTGTGAGCCGATAGGGCTGACACTTTCGTTCTTGAAATATATATGAGCCGGAGTGTCTAATGCTTTTTCCAATCCGTAAGCGCGTACAAGAGGAGTTGGTCGCCAAACCTTATATAAATCTCTAACCTCTTCAGGAATTTCAATCCATGCATCAGTAGTATTCATCTCCTGATGTGCAGCAGCTTTTGAGAACAAAGGATATAAGTCTTCTTCCTTCATCGGCTGCTTTGTCTTAGGGTTAAGCATTGGCATTGGCTTGTTCTTCATGTCAGCCACTATATTATACCAAGCAGTTGGTATGTCTTTTTCTTCTAATAAGAACTTTTTTGTACTCATGATGTAGCTTTGTTAACAATTTGAAATTAAAAACTGTAATTATCTTACCGGATAATGGGCAAAAGTAAGTAATAAATTTACATTTATCAAATAATGGGTTTGCTTTTCTTTGAATTATTCAAGTCTGTTAATAATGATAACCGTATAAAAACAACACAGCCCACAAACCGAAAGGTAAGTGGGCTGCAGTTTTAGTTTCTTCCGATTCCTTGCAGTCACTGCAAAGAAAATGTTCTTTCGAAACTTCTATTATTTAATATTTCCAACCTTAACCAAATATTCTGCAATCTGAACAGCATTCAAAGCGGCACCTTTCTTAATCTGGTCGCTTACAGTCCAGAATGTCAAACCGTTTGGATTTGAAATGTCTTTGCGGATACGGCCAACGTAAACAGGATCGTGGTCAGCAACGAACAAAGGCATTGGGTATTCTTTGTTTTCAGGATTATCCTGAAGAATAATACCTTCAGCTTCTGCGAATGCTTTGCGAGCTTCTTCAACGCTTACCGGACGTTCTGTTTCAATCCAAGTAGATTCGCTGTGTGCACGCATAACAGGAACACGTACGCAAGTTGCGCTCACCTCGATATCTGAGTGCATGATTTTGCGTGTTTCGTTATACATCTTCATTTCCTCTTTGGTATATCCGTTTTCAGTGAAAACATCTACGTGAGGAATCAAGTTGTATGCAAGCTGGTATGCAAATTTCTCAACAGTTGGTTCTTCACCGTTGATTAGCTGTTCATACTGTTTTTTCAATTCTGCCATAGCAGTAGCACCAGCACCACTTGCAGCCTGATATGTAGAAACGTGAACACGTTTGATATGAGAAATGTTTTCGATAGCCTTCAATGCAACAACCATCTGAATAGTTGTACAGTTAGGGTTTGCGATAATTCCACGAGGACGATCCAATGCATCTTCCGGGTTTACTTCAGGAACAACCAATGGAACATCGTTGTCCATACGGAAAGCGCTAGAGTTGTCGATCATCACTGTTCCAAATTTAGTGATTGTTTCGGCAAATTTCTTTGAAGTACCGGCTCCAGCAGAAACAAAGGCAACATCAATACCCTTGAAATCGTCATTTTCTTTTAATTCCTTGACAGTATACTGTTTACCACGGAATGTATATTCAGATCCTGCACTGCGAGATGAACCAAAAAGAACCAGCTCATCAATTGGGAAATTTCTCTGGTCAAGCACACGAAGGAATTCTTGTCCAACGGCTCCGCTTACTCCAACAATAGCTACTTTCATTTTTTAGCGATTATTTAAATTAAAACAATAATATTATTATCTTTGCTTTGTGTAGTATTTGCATACTCAAATTCGCTGCAAAGATAGTATTTTTCACTTAAAACCATATAACTATGAAACAAATTGTTTTTATTTTAGCCTTATTACTTCCTATTTGTGGCTTTGCGCAGTTTTCGGATGATTTCTCAAACTCGGATTTGAATCAGAATTGGAAAGGAAATATCAGTAAGTTTTCTATAAAAGACGGTCAGTTATGGCTTGATGCAGAACCCGGAAAAGCGGGAATTGCTTCAATATATCATGAATATACGGCGTTTCCAACAATGGAATGGACTTTTGATGTTCTTTTGGATGTAAATCCGAGCAGCCAGAACAAGGTAGTTATTTATCCCTGTTATAATCCGGAAAATGATGATTATATATATCTTAATGTTGGAGCCAGCAAGAATGCTGACTTAGATTTGTTTCGTAAAGGTGGCATTTCAATTCTTGACAACAAGCCGCGAGAACTACCTTATTCGGACTTTCCGTGTGTTGTTCATATAAAACTTACTCTTGAGAATGGGGAAAAATGGACTTTGTATTCTTCATTGGACGGTATGGAATATACGAAAGAAGGCGAGGGTATTTATGATGTGGCGAATCCGGACAATAATGTCCTTTTCCATATTCAGATGGAATATACAAAGACAAGATATAATTCTTTTGGCATTGATAATGTAAGAATTTCTGATACAATATCTGATACTCCGCTTGAACCTGAAGATTCAGAAGAAGATAACGTGGAAAAGCCTGTTTTGGAAGAAATATATTTTGTTACCTCTTCCAGATTACTGTTTGAATTCAATAAGGAAATCGATTATTCCAACGCTATTGTCACTATGTCGGAAATAGGACCGGCTACGAGATTCAACTATAATCAGGAAGCTATTGATAACAGTGAAGTGATTGTATCTTTTGCGTCAGACTTTGAAATGAACAAAGAATATGAATTGCATATTGAAGGTTTTAAGGATTTGGATGGGAACGTCGTTCCTGCTTCGGATGAAATTCTTTGTTTTCTAGATGAAGAAGATGATGGTAGCGAAGAAGATGATGAAACAACTACTGATGAAACGGAAGATAATATTCCTGATGATGCTGTGCATATAACTGAGATAATGGCAGACCCGAAAGGCTCAATTATGCCCGAAACAGAATATGTGGAATTATATAATTCTTATGACAGAACAGTTTCTTTGAAAAACTGGAATCTTGTTTACCGCAATGATGTTTATACTGATTTGAGCAGTGTTGTTATTCCTTCGGAATCGTATGTGATTTTGTATCGTGAAGGAGATGAAATGAAAGAAGAACTTCTGAATTGTTCATTTGCTTTGCAGGATTTTCCTGCTAATTTGGCTAATACCGGACATAATATTCAGTTGCTTAATTCGTCGGGCACGGTTGTTGATAATGTAGATTATCCAAAGGCAACGCCCGGAGTTTCGTGGGAAAAAGGAGAAAAAGGATGGGCATTGTCGACCGATAAGAATGGAGGAACGCCCGGAACACGTAATTCATCTCCTTCGCCCGAAGAAGAGGAAGAAGAACCTGAGGACGGAGATAAAGATGAAGAAAACAATGAGCCTTCTCCAATCCTGATTTCCGAAGGCGATATAATAATAAATGAACTTCTGCCGAATCCTTTGACTGGAGGAAGTGAATATGTTGAATTATATAACCGCTCCGGAAAATCTCTTCCCATTTCCGGACTTGCTTTGTCAACAAGAAAGTCTGACGGAGAATTAAGAACAGTGTACCGGCTGAACTCTTTGGATATAACTCTTGGCTCGGATGAATTCATTGTTCTTACTTCGGATGCAGAAGGAGTTACAGATAATTATTATACTCCGGACGAGAATCTGATTCATGAATTTAAAATGCCTGTTCTGTCGAACGATGGAGCTACACTTGTGTTGTATAACGCTTCGGATTCAAGTGTAGTTGACGAAGTTTCGTATGACGACAAATGGCATTCGGCAATGGTGAAAGATGAGAAAGGCGTTTCGTTGGAACGTATAAATCCTGATGGACCAAGCAGCGATTCGGAAAACTGGACTTCTGCTTCCGAAGACTCCGGATACGGAACTCCAGGTTATTTGAACTCGCAATATTTAAAGGAAAAAGATGATGATGAGCCTCTTGGAATTGAGAAGCCTGTTTATTCACCTGCTGATGGATTATATACTATTTCTTATGCTTTGGATAAAGCAGGCTATATGGCAAATGTTTATATTTATGATATTTCTGGCAGATTGCTGGATTCGCCTTTTGTAAAGTATTCTGTCGGGACAAGTGGTGTTTTGCAGTGGAACGGATTTGTTGGCGGACGGAAACCAGTTTCGGGAGTTTATGTGATGTTTGTGGAAATATATCATCCTGAAGGTGATGTTCACAGAAAGAAATGTGCGTTTCTGATACGATGACAAATTAAAAAAGTCTGCTATGTTTTCCGGATAGCAGACTTTTCTATTAAAATCAGAACATAAAAGAAGTTGACGCAACAAATCTATGGTTTGTGACAGTGTGAGTATGAGTTATTCTTCCTCTTTGGTCTGCCTCGCCGAACCATGCTGTTGAAGGAGAATATTCGACGCCGAATTTCCAATGGGGCAATACGTATGCACCGTAAACATTGAATGAAAGTAGCTGGCCAACTTCAAGTCCTACTCCATATTGGTCTATAATATCTTTTCCTGCTCCCAGGTTTTTCATATATCCGGCAAAGAAACCTTGTCTCCATTTCGAGCCGTGTACAATATTAATCCATGTTGAAGTCTGTCTGAAAGGAGAGTACTTCTGTTCTCCTGTCTTTTCATCACGTTCAGTCACACCTATGCCGCTCAACATACAAATATGCGATAGGTTAGAGCCATAAATAGTTTTTGCCGACATTGTCCAGTCGTTGACGATATATTTCAGATGAGCTTCAACTGCTCCTGATGTCACTCTTTCGTTTACTTTATAAATTTCTCCATTGACATTACACTGTGTTTGCGGAACAAGAGACAACATCTGCGCTCCAATTCCGGCAGTGAAATTATCTGAAGTGAAATCTATAGAGCCATATAGCTCCGGAATGCAGCTATGCTTGATATAGGACTCACTTTTGCCGTGCGGTCCCATAGATAGAAATTGCAATTGCCACAAGGCAGCGCCGGTAAGTTGGATTTTTCCAGTATTGAATTTATATCTTATTTGCGGAGCACGGCTGAAACCGTTGAATGGAGCTCCTGTTGATAGATTTATCATTAATGGATAAATATCTCCGAAAAGAGGATGCCATGTTTGTCCTATTAGCAAAGATGATTTAGTCCAGTCGAGTTTCAGATAAGCATGGCGTATACGGAGTAAAGTAAAATTACTTCCATATCCTCGAAAATCTGTTTCAATTTTTGCTGAAGTCTTTATTTTCCCAATTGACGGTCCGTTTATATCAACTCCTAATCTAGTATATAAAAGATAGAAGCTGCCATTGCTTTGGTCGTTCAAATCCTTACCATTAGCATCATAATTATGATTTAAAGGATAAAGGTGAAACAAACCATCAACTATTTCAGAATTAGCTCTTGAGTTGTAGAATAAGTCTCCTCTTACCTGCCCGTAGAATTTATATGAGAAATTATCCTTTTGTGAGTAACAAGTAAGGGATAGTAAGCTTAAAAAAACTGTCAAAAGAGATTTTGTATTCATGTGTTTTTTGTTGAATGATTGTCTGCCTAATTTTTCTTTGGCAAAGATAATGTTTTTTTGATATTAATCAATGATTTAAGTATCGTAAGTTGCTCAACTTAAAAGTAAATAAAGCTTTAGATACAAGTAAACAAGGTCATAATATCTGTAATTTCACGAATTACTATCTAAAAATCTTGTTAACTTGCCTTTTGTCAACTTGTTATCTGTAAGTTGAGCTTGCGAAACTTGGAACAATAGTCTATGCGTAATATAGTAATATTTATGGGAGCAAACTATATATACTAACTTCGCCACAACTGTGATTTGATTTCGCCACATTTGTGACTTAATTAAATCACAACTGTGACCTAATTTCGCCACAGCTGTGGCGAAGATAATATGTTTAAGTTTCGCAAATAGCTCAACTTAAAAGTTAACAAGGCTTCAGATACAAGTTTACAAGGTTAAAAACATCTGCAGCTTTAAGATTATTATATAAAAAAACTCTTTTCAACTTGTTATCTGAAAGTTGAGATTGCAAACTTGAGACTTTAAAATTAGGCTATAAAACTTTATAAACCTACTTGTGTGATTAGAACTAAAATACTATTTTTACGCAAAATAAAAAACCGGACTATGAAACAGTTACCAATCAGTAAATGGGCCGAAGATGACAGACCACGTGAGAAAATGTTGCAACAAGGAGCTTCAGCGTTGACAAATGCTGAGTTGTTGGGAATTCTGTTGGGCTCAGGAAATTCAGAAGAAACGGCTGTAGGCTTGGCACAGCGTATCCTTTCATCTTACAACAATAATCTTAATGAACTTGGAAAGAAAACGCCTCAGGATTTGGAAAAAGAATTCAAGGGCGTTGGCCCTGCAAAAGCTGTAACCGTCCTTGCGGCAATTGAATTGGGCAGACGCCGTGCGAAGGAGGAAATCCCAATCAGAACACGTATTACATGCAGCCGTGATATTTACGAAACACTTCATCCGCAACTTGCAGATTTGGCGCACGAGGAATTTTGGGTTATTTATCTGAACCGGGCAAATAAAATTATCGAGCAGAAAAAGATAGGTCAGGGCGGAACGGGTGAGGTGGTTGCTGATATAATGCTCATATTGCGTACGGCTCTTATGGTTCTTTCTCCGGCAATTGTGGTGGTTCATAATCATCCTTCGGGAAATTGCAAGCCCAGCAGACAGGACGATTTGCTGACAGGAAGAATAAAGGAGGCTTGCCGGAGTTTGAATATTCAGATGCTTGACCATGTTATCGTTTCGGACGGACAATATTATAGTTATGCAGATGAAGGGCGTTTGTGAAAAGAGTTTTTTGATTATTTTTGCCAAAAAATCAGGTAAATAATGAATAACGAATTTTTGCAGACAGAAGAAGCTATCGTTGCGATGCTGAAAACAGTATATGACCCGGAAATACCGGTTAATATTTATGACCTTGGACTAGTGTATAAGGTTGACGTTGACGAAGAAAAGAATGTTACAATAGATATGACTCTTACAGCGCCTAACTGTCCGGCTGCTGATTTTATTGTTGAGGATGTAAGAATGAAGGTGGAGTCGATTTCGGATGTAAAGAGTGTTGACGTAAACCTTGTGTTCGAGCCGGAGTGGGACAAGGATATGATGACAGAGGAGGCAAAACTGGAGCTTGGTTTCCTTTAAAAACAAATCATAACGATAAATGAGCCGTAACAAAATATATTTTGCCTCTGATGCCCATCTTGGAGCACGATTTCATAAAGATGCCTTGGCTGTGGAGCGTCGCCTTGTGCGCTGGCTCGACAGCATCAAGGATGAGGCGGCTGAGATTTGGTTTCTCGGTGATATGTTCGACTATTGGTATGAATATAAATATGTCGTGCCAAAAGGATTTACCCGTTTCCTTGGTAAAATAGCTGAACTGTCCGACAATGGTGTGAAGATTCATTTCTTCATCGGAAATCATGATATCTGGATGTTCGATTATCTTCCGAAAGAAGTTGGGGCGATTATTCACCGCAATCCTGAAACAGTGGATTTATTGGGAAAGCGATTCTTTCTAGGACACGGAGACGAAGTTGACTACAGAAGCAAAGCTTTCCGTGTAATCAGGCAGATTTTCCGAAATCGTTTCTGCCAGATTCTGTATAGTGCTATTCATCCGCGCTGGACATTCGGTTTTGCTCTTGGATGGTCATTGCATAGCCGTAAGAAAGGTTTGGAGAAGAATGTAAAAAATGAAGCTCCGGAATACATGGGTGAAGACAATGAATATCTTGTCCAGTTCGCCAAATCATATCTTAAAGAGCATAATGATATTAATTTCTTCATATTCGGTCATCGTCATATTATGCTTGACCTTATGCTTACGCGTGAGAGCCGACTTCTTATCGCCGGCGATTGGATGAAACATTTCTCATATATTGTTTGGGATGGGGAAGCTCTTTGGCTTGATCAGTTTGAGGAGTGAATTTTACAGAGAATTTTCAGTTGCGTTTTCTATGTTATTACGTTGAATAACAAATGTATATAAATAATTTAAGGTGGTAAGAAAAAACGACCCTTTTTTCTTACCACCTTTTTCTATTCTTCCTGCAAATATAATCAATAAAAATAAATTGCCAACTTATTATAGACCAAATGTTTCCGTGATTAATCTTATTCTTTATATTTTATTTTTAAGTGATAAGAAAAAACGGTCGTTTATATTTACTATTACGATTTCTATTTTATACTTGACTATCATTTTCCCGTTTAGCGGGAATCAAGATAGATTTCGCATAAAAATAAAAAGCAGGCTGTCGTGATGACACCCTGCTTGTTCTATTTATGAATATGTATTGTTAAATCTTTTCCAACACTCGTTTTATATATTCCCAAGTTCTGCCAACTGAAGAAATACTTACGCATTCATCAGGAGAATGAGGATGTCTCAAATCCGGACCGATTGAAATCATATCCATTGAAGGATATGCGCCCTGGATTATACCGCATTCCAAACCTGCATGCATAACTGTTACGTTTGGTTCTTTGTCATACAATTCCTTGTATGTTTCCTTCATCACATTCAGAATCGGAGAATTAATGTCCGGCTGCCATCCGTTATATCCGTTGGCGATTTCCACTTTTCCTCCGGCAAGAGCAAATATACTTTCAAGGCTTGAGCATACAGCATCTTTTCTGGTTTCGGAAGAACTGCGAACAAGAATCATTATCTCAATCAGTTCGTCTGAAGTACGTACAACAGACAGATTGCTTGAAGATTCAACAGTTCCAGGGAAATCATGCAGCATACTTATAGGACCGTTCTGGCAACCTTCAATTGCATTAATCAAGTCGTCTTGGATTTCTTCAGGAATAAGAGTTGACGGAAGGTCAACCATTTCTGCAGTGAAAGAAAGATTAGTTTCAATGCCTCGGTATTCTTCTCTGTACATATCCTGATAGTCAGCAACAAGTTCCCACATTGCTTCAACATTGTCACCCGGAATAGTTACAACAGCTACGGCTTCGCGAGGAATAGCATTTCTCATGTTTCCGCCTTCGATTGATGACAGGCGTGCGCCATAATCACAAACAGCTTCCTTAAGGAAACGGAACATCAGTTTGTTGGCGTTTGCGCGTCCAAGGTGAATATCTACACCTGAATGTCCGCCTTTCAGACCAGTAAGAGATACTTTTACAGCAACATCTCCTTCCGGAATATATTTGTCTTCTTTAAACTGGAATGTTACATTCACATCAGCACCACCGGCACAACCTACGAAAAGTTGTCCTTCTTCTTCCGAATCACAGTTAAGGAGAATTTCTCCCTTGAGGAATCCAGGTTTAAGACCGAAAGCTCCGTCCATTCCAACTTCTTCGTTAACTGTAAACAAGGCTTCGATAGGACCATGTTTCAAGCTGTTGTCTGATAAAACAGCTAGAGCGAGAGACGCACCGATTCCGTTGTCAGCACCAAGTGTCGTACCATTGGCTTTCACCCAATCACCGTCGACATAAGCATTGATAGGATCAGTAAGGAAATCATGTTTAACAGAAGAATTCTTCTGAGGAACCATGTCAAGGTGAGACTGTAAAGTTACAGTTTTTTTGTTTTCCATACCCGGAGTAGCGGGTTTGCGGATTAGAACATTTCCAACTTCGTCCTGCAGTGTTTCGAGTCCAAGCTTCTTGCCACATTCGGAAACATAACGTGTAACTGCTTCCATATGTCCTGTCGGACGGGGAATTTGTGTTAGGTCATAGAAATAACTCCATACCTGATTTGGAGATAGATTCTTGATTTCTGCTGACATAAAAAAGTGTTTTAATTAGGAAGTGTGTGTTGCGACACTTCCTGGTTGATAATTATGTTTACTCAAGTTCAGAGTCTTGTTCTTCCTTATTGATAATAGGCAATGCCACAACTCCAACCAGACCACAAAGTCCGGTCCAGATAGTTTGGACAGTGTGAACAACCAGAGCAAATGCTGCCGCGTCGTTTTCGTTTACACCGAAGCAAACCAAAGTAGCTATTACCATGAAATGCCATGGTCCGATTCCTCCCTGAACCGGCACGGCAACTGCAATACTTCCCATTGCAAAGGCAATCAATCCTACAGATATTCCCAGATTCTCTGTAAAGTCAAAAGCAAAGAATGTTATATAGAAATATATGAAATATCCAATCCAGATCAGCAGAGTTTCAGCAATAAAAAGGCTTTTGTTTTTCATAACCCAAACGCTTTTTATGCCGGTCCAGATATTGTTAAGCATATCCTTTGCTTTCTTGACGAGGGTAAAGTTACTCATATATCTGAAAATAAACCAACCGCCTACAATAAAAAATACGACTATAGCATAAATCCAGATAGAATTGAACATCGAATAGAAACCATCGAGCAATGCAGGGTTTTTGGCAAAGAAACTACCGAAGAAATCAAAGTTGAATATAACAATGCTTAATGTTATGAGACCGACCATTATTGTATCGCTTACACGGTCGATTAGTAAAGTGCCAAGTAGTTTTGTGAAAGGGATTTTATCATATTTCATAACCATTCCGCATCTCCAAACTTCACCAACGCGTGGTAAAACCAGATTTACAGCATAATTTCCCAGTACGGCGAGAATGGCATTGCGCAGTTTGAAGCGCTGTCCCAAAGATTCAATGAGCAAACCCCAGCGAAAACCTCTGATGATATTTGCGCCAAGACCGAAAATAAGAGAAAACAGAATTATCTTGTAATTTACTCCATTTTTGATGACATCAGTAATCTCAGTTATATCCATATTCCTGTATAGAAACCACAGAAGAAGGCATCCTAAAATCAGAGGCAGGAATATTTTTATTATAGTTCGGAAAATATGCGCAAAATCCATCGTATGGGAAATGTTTAAATTATGAATAATTTATTGTACTTTTGTATATCTGCAAAGATAAAAAAATTATTGAAATAGGAACTATATATTAACCTTTGGTGGATGAGATTAGTAAAACCTAAAAAAGCATTAGGGCAGCATTTCCTTAAGGATTTGGATATTGCACGCCGCATAGCCGATACTTTGGCGGAGTACAAACATCTTCCGACATTGGAAATTGGTCCAGGAATGGGAGTGTTGACTCAATATTTGTTGGAATACGGACATGACTTGACTGTAGTTGAACTGGATAGTGAATCTGTGGAATATCTGCAACAGAACTTTCCTGCACTTGAAGGTCGCATAATCGGTGATGATTTTCTTAAGTTGGATTTAAAGAAAATCTTCCCGGAGCAGTTTTGTGTGATTGGTAACTATCCATATAATATTTCGAGTCAGATATTCTTCAAAGTGCTTGACTATAAGGATCAGATACCTTGTTGTTCCGGAATGATACAGAAGGAAGTGGCAGAACGCTTGGCTTCAGGTCCAGGAAGTAAGGCATATGGAATATTGAGTGTCCTTTTGCAAGCTTGGTATGATGTGGAATATTTATTTACAGTCAGTGAATATGTTTTCGATCCACCTCCAAAAGTCAAGAGCGCTGTTATTAAAATGACCAGAAACAGCCGTACATCTTTGGGCTGTAATGAGGCGTTGTTTAAGACAGTTGTGAAAACGTCATTCAATCAGCGTCGTAAGACTCTTCGCAATTCTATGAAAGCTATTTTGGGTAAGGATTATCCGGATTATTCTTTGCCTGTGTTTGACAAGCGACCGGAACAATTGTCGGTTGAGCAATTCGTTGAGCTTACCATAATGACAGACAAATGGCTTTCTGCAAATAAAACCGAAGTTTAAGAAAATTTTTACCTTGTTATTATTGGAGATATAAAGTTTCATGTTGGATTTGTTTTATTTATCATAGAGCATGGAACTTAAATGATTTAAGAATCTTGGACCTTTGTCAGGTCTCACAAAACGTTGGTTATTATGATTGAGCTAACGAAAGAATATATAGAGAAATTCCAAAGCATAATTGCCGAGAGAGATGATGAAAAGGCAAAAGAAGAGTTGCGTGGATTATATCCTGCTGATATAGCGGAACTCTATAAGGAGCTTGATTTGGACGAAGCCATCTATCTATATCTGCTGATGGATGATGAAAAGGCAGCGGATGTTTTGATGGAACTTGATGAGGAAGATCGTCATAAATTGTTGAAAGAACTTCCAAATGAGCTTATTGCCAAGCGTTTCGTCGACAATATGGAAACCGACGATGCTGTGGATTTGATGCGTGAGCTCGATGAAGATACTCAGGAAGAGATTCTTTCACATATCCAGGACGTTGAGCAGGCGGGTGATATTGTTGACTTGCTGAAGTATGACGAAGATACAGCCGGAGGTTTGATGGGTACTGAAATGATCGTTGTAAACGAGAATTGGAGTATGCCTAAATGTATCGACGAAATGCGTAAGCAAGCAGAGGATATGGATGAGATATACTATGTTTATGTCGTTGATGATGATGAACGTTTGCGTGGAGTTCTTCCATTGAAAAAGTTGATAACCAGTCCTTCCGTGTCGAAGATTAAACACGTGATGAAAAAAGATCCGATTTCTGTTCGCGACAGTGACAGTATTGAAGAAGTTACCGAAACGATTGAAAAATACGACTTGGTTGCTTTGCCTGTAGTAGACAGCATCGGTCGTCTTATCGGACGTATTACAATTGACGACGTAATGGATGAAGTTCGTGAACAGCACGAACGTGACTATCAGTTGGCATCCGGTATCTCTCAGGACGTTGAAACTTCGGATAATGTATTCACTCAAACGGCAGCGCGTTTGCCTTGGCTTTTAATCGGAATGCTGGGTGGTTTGGGAAACTCTGTTATTCTGGGAGGTTTTGAATCAAGTTTCGCTACAAATCCCAAAATGGCATTATTTATACCATTGATTGGTGGAACCGGAGGAAATGTTGGAATACAGTCTTCTGCGATTATCGTTCAGGGTTTGGCAAACAACTCGTTGAAAGACGGTAATATTTTCCCTCAAATTTTGAAAGAATCTGTTGTATCATTGATTAATGCCAGCATAATTAGTATGGTTGTATTTATATATAATTTCTTTATGTTGGGTGATAGAGGTATAACAGTCTCAGTTTCTTTAAGCTTGTTTGCTGTTGTGATTTTTGCCAGTGTATTCGGAACGCTGGTTCCTATGACTCTCGATAAGCTGAAAATAGATCCAGCATTGGCAACAGGACCGTTTATAACAATTACCAATGATATTATTGGTATGATGATTTATATGTTTATAACATCAGCATTGACATAAAATATCTATATGTTTGATTGATAGTGATTATAGCTGTCAGTTCTAGAGATAGAACGCTGTTCTATATTGATATTCATCAATTATTTTTGTAATTAATATATGTTGTAGAACATATATTGTTTGAGCTTACTAATTTTGCATCGTCATCTTATTTAAAGAAAAGGTAAAATGCTGACGCAAGTTTTTTATGTGTTGTTCTTCTATTTTGTAGGAGAATTTATAAGCTACTTTATAAATGGATTTGTTCCGGGTAGTGTGATTGGAATGATGCTTCTTTTTGTTTCGTTGGCTTTCCGTTGGGTAAAACCGGAAAAAGTCAAGAGAATCTCAACTTTGCTTACAGATAATATGGGATTGTTTTTCCTTCCCGCCGGAGTTGGATTGATGACTTCATTAGCTGTAATAAGCAAATATTGGCTTTTTATTTTGCTGGCATCTGTCGTTAGCACGATTCTTGTGATAGCTGTGGTTGCTATTGTTCAACAAAATATGGAAAAGAAAGCTCATGAATAATTTACTACAAAGCGAAGTTTTTATACTTACATTGGTTATTGGGACATATCTTATAGCAACACTTCTTTATACCAAGACTAAAATAAAGTTGCTTCATCCATTATTGACATCTATTTTGGTTATAATTTTGTTTTTGAATGTTTTCGGAATAGAATATGAAACATTCAAGCAAGGAAGCCATTTGATTCATTTTATGCTTGGCCCGTCAGTAGTGGCTCTTGGCTATGTGTTGTATGAACAGATGAAATATCTTAAAGGTAACGTGATATCAATTCTGACATCAGTATTTGTTGGTGCAATTGTCGGAATAGTAAGTGTTATAGTTATCGGAAAATTGATGGGAGCTGAGGATGCTCTAATAGCTACATTGGAACCAAAATCCGTTACGACTCCGATAGCAATGGGTATATCAGAGAAAAACGGAGGAATACCGTCACTTACAGCCGTAATTGTTGTGGCTGTAGGAATATTTGGAAGTATAATTGGTCCTATGGTTATGAAAGTTTTGGGTATAGAAAGCCGTATAGCAAAGGGATTGGCATTGGGAGCTTCTTCTCATGGTGTCGGAACAGCTGCTGCTATACAGATTGGAGCTGTAGAAGGGGCACTGAGTGGCTTGGCAATAGGATTGATGGGAATTATGACAGCGATACTTGTACCAGTTATTACATATATAATCTCTTTATTCTGAATAGTTAGAGGTCGTTTTTTTCAATTCTCTTTTGTTTCTTAAAAGGGAAAATAGTATTTTTGCGCCGAGAAAAACTCTTTCAAGAATAATCACAAAATATAAAGAATAAAATATGATTAACTCTCAAGACATTAAGAAAGGTACTTGTATCCGTTTGGATGGCAAATTGTATTTCTGCGTAGATTTTCTTCATGTAAAACCAGGTAAAGGTAACACAATCATGCGTACAACTTTGAAAGATGTTGTAAAAGGTGGTGTTATCGAACGTCGTTTTAATATCGGTGAAAAATTGGAAGATGTTCGTGTTGAACGTCGTCCTTATCAGTATACATATCGTGAAGGTGAACACTTCCACTTTATGAATCAGGAAACTTTTGAAGATGTAATCATCGACAAGGATTTGATTAACGGTGTTGAATTCATGAAAGAAGGTGAAATTGTTGATGTTGTATCTGATGCTTCAACTGAAACAGTTTTGTTCGCTGATATGCCAACAAAAGTTCAGCTTGTTGTAACATACACTGAACCGGGTATCAAAGGTGATACAGCTACTAATACATTGAAACCTGCAACAGTTGAAACAGGTGCAGAAGTTCGTGTTCCTTTGTTTATTAATGAAGGTGAACTTATCGAAATCAACACTCAGGATGGTTCATATGTAGGCCGTATCCGCTAATTTAGTATTATTTTTACCTTAATAAATAAGTGGGTCTGATAGGAAAAATGTTTTCTCCCATCAGACTCACATTTTTTTATTATGAAAAGAACAACAATTCAAAAAATGCTCTTTGGTGGCCTGTCTTTTATTTTGGTTGGAACAGGATGTAAATTAGAGCAAATATCAGATAATAACCAGTTAGTTGAAAAAAGAGAGAAGACCGCTTTTCAGACAGGACAACCGTGGCGACCAACAATGGATAACCGTGCTGATGTGGCTATTGTATACGGAATAGGGGGAAATCCTTCTGATAAGCAGACGATTGGATTTGAAGAGCGTGTCCGTAGTTGGCGTGAACGTGGCTATACTGTACATTTTATGACAGGAAGTGCTTGGGGTGAATATCAGGATTATTTTACAGGAGCTTGGGATGGAAAAACTCATTTGGATGAGGGACAAGTTACCAGAAAAGGAGATACTATTTGGCATGGTTACATGGTTCCATATATTGTTCCGTCTGATAATTTTATCAGTTATTTGAAAGAACGTCATATAAAGAGAGCCATTGATGCAGGAATTGATGCTATTTATTTGGAAGAGCCGGAATTTTGGGCAAGAGGTGGATATAGTGAAGCTTTTAAGCGTGAATGGAAAACTTATTATGGGTTTGATTGGAAACCTCAGCATGAATCTGCAGAAAATACCTATTTGTCAAATAAACTGAAATATCATTTGTATTATAAAGCCTTGAATGAATGGTTTTCTTATGCTAAGGATTATGGAAAATCCAAAGGAATGAAAGTTCGCTGTTATGTGCCAACTCATTCATTGGTGAATTACGCTCAATGGCAAATTGTTAGTCCAGAAGCTAGTTTGGCATCATTAGAAAGTGTTGATGGTTATATAGCTCAAGTTTGGACTGGTACATCTCGTGAACCTAATTATTTTGACGGTATAAAAAAAGAAAGGGTGTTTGAGAATGCATTTTTAGAGTATGGTTGTATGGAATCAATGACAGCTCCTACAGGCAGGAAAGTATTTTTCCTGACAGACCCGATAGAGGATTGGCCACGGGATTGGGATGATTACCGTAAAAATTATCAGGCAACTTTTACTGCTAAATTGTTTTATCCAGACAATAATAATTATGAAGTTATGCCTTGGCCTGAACGAATATATGAAGGGCTGTATCGTACTAGTCCTGACAGTGATGAGAAGACCCGCATACCTCGCTTTTATTCTACTCAAATGCAGGTTATGATAAATACTCTGAATAATATGCCGGTTGTTGATAATAGAGTATCAGGCTCTGAAGGTATAAGTGTACTTATGGCTAATTCTATGATGTTTCAACGTGCTCCGGAACCTATATCTGGTTATGATGATCCTCAGCTGTCAAACTTTTATGGACAAGCTTTGCCATTTTTGAAACGTGGTATACCTGTACATCTGATGCATATCGAGAATGTGTCTTTCCCTGAAAACTGGAAAAATACCAAAGTCCTTTTGATGAGTTATTCCAATATGAAACCTTTAGAGCCTGAAGCTCATAATATTATTTCTGATTGGGTTAAGAATGGTGGTGTGTTGGTTTATAGTGCAACAGATAAGGATCCGTTTCAACAAGTCCGTGAGTGGTGGAATCAAAATGGAAACAACTATGCGACTCCGTCGGAACATTTGTTCTCTATAATGGGATTGCCTGCTAATTTACCCGCAGGGGAATACACTGTTGGCAAGGGAAAGGTATGTGTAATTCGACAGGATCCTAAAAGTTATGTTATGAATGCTGGAGGTGATAGGGATTATGTTTCAACAGTTGCCAAATTGTATGCAGGAAAGACTAACGGAAATGAACTTCAGTTCAAGAATAATTTTTATCTAGAACGTGGTGTATATAAATTGGTAGCCGTACTTGATGAAAGTGTAAGTAATGAACCTTATATATTGAAAGGCAGGTTTATTGATTTGTTTGATCCAGAATTACCAGTTTTATCAGAGAAAATTGTGAATCCGGGTGAGCAGGCATTTTTACTTGATCTTGCGTGTGTGGAAAATACTACTAAACCTCAAGTTTTGTGTGGTGCGGCTAGAATTTATGATGAGGCAATAACAGATACATCTTACACTTTTGTAGCAAAGAGCCCAATAGAAACAACAAATGTTATGCGTGTCTTGCTATCGGAAGTCCCTGAATCAGTAGATTTTATTGGTCCTGATGGAAATAAAGTTCTTGATGCTGCTTTTGAATGGAATGAGAAAACTCATACTTGTCTAGTAAAATTTGAAAATCATCCAGATGGAGTTAATGTTACTTTTAAATGGTGAGATAACTAGTGTAATATTAGTAAATATGGTTTGTTGAATATAAATGAAAATATATAGAAAATGGATTTCTTGAGAAAAATTTTTGCGTTATGTTGTGCGACTTTGTCATTAGTAAGTTGTATAACGAAAGATAATAGAGTCGTTTACAAACCAGCAGATGAGAATTCATTGCGAGCACCGGCTTATCCTTTGCTCACAATAGATCCTTATACTAGTGTCTGGTCGTTTTGTGATAAACTTAATGATGAACCAACAAGACATTGGACTGGCAGAAATCATCCGTTGGTTGGTGCTATTCGTGTTGACGGAGAAACATATCGTTTTATGGGCCGTGATTTAATAAAGACTGAGCCTGTAATTGGTACTGCAAAACAGAATTTATGGGACGCGATGTATACTTTTAGTAAACCTGAAGATAACTGGATGCAGAATGATTATGTGCCCCAAAATTGGCAATCAGGAAAGGCTGCATTTGGTACCCCTGAGAATCCTCATGCAACAGTAAGTTGGAATAAAGATGATATTTGGGTTAGAAGAACATTTGACTGGTCAGAAGATATATCAAAGGAAGATCTGTTCTTACAGTACTCTCATGATGATAATGTTGAGATATTTTTGAATGGTGAACAAATAGCTGTAGCCGGTAATGGCTTGGATTATGATTTGTTGCAGGAAATACCTGCTAATATAGCTTCTTCGATAAAGCCCCATAATAATGTTCTTGCAGCTCATTGCCATAATAATGGAGGTGGAGCTTATATAGATTTTGGTATATCGCGTCAGATTAAGGATGATACATCATTTAATTTAAAGGCTGAGCAGAAGTCTGTTGTTGTAATGCCAACTCAAACATATTATACATTTGAATGTGGTGGAGTTTTACTTGATTTGATTTTTACGTCTCCTGCAGTTCCTACAAATTTGGAGCTGGTTGCTGCTCCTTACAATTATGTGACTTATCAAGTACGTTCGCAGGATGAGAAAAAGCATGATGTTCAAGTGTATTTTGAAGCAACTCCTTTACTAGCAGTAAATACTATTGAACAACCAGTAGAGTATTCATTGCAGGAAGAAGATGGTTTTATTTTGATGAAAACAGGAACTGTTGAGCAACCTATTTTGCAGAAAAAAGGTGATGATTTACGTATTGACTGGGGATATTTTTGTATGGCTGCACCTAATTCTCCAAGAGTAACCGTTTCTATTGATGAACAGAAAACAACTAAAACCAATTTTTTGAAAACAGGAATATTGCCAGGGAAAAAAGGTTTGACTTCTCCTGATATGCAGAAACAAATGACCGTTTTAGCATATTCAGACAATTTAGGTACGGTTGGAGAAGAAATATGTTCTGGACATTTAGTTTTAGGTTATGATGATATTTATTCTATCCAGTATTTTGGAGATAATAGGATGGCATATTGGAAACATAATGGTTCGGTTACAATTGAACAGGCTTTGAAAAAAGCTTTTGATTCATATTCGGAAAATATGCAGCAATGTAATGATTTTGACAAAAAATTGATGGAGGAGGCTAGAAATGCAGGAGGACAGCAGTATGCTGAGTTGTGTGCATTAGTCTATCGCCAGACAATGGCTGCGCATAAGCTTGTAACCGACAGTGAGGGAAATCTGATGTATTTTTCAAAAGAGAATTTCAGTAATGGATCTATTGGTACTGTAGATATTACTTACCCGTCTTCACCGATGTATCTTTGTTATAATACGGATTTGTTGAAGGGAATGATGACTCCGATTTTTGAATACAGCCATTCAGGTAGATGGAAAAAACCGTTTGCCGCTCACGATGTTGGAACTTATCCACATGCTAATGGTCAGACTTATGGTGGTGATATGCCTGTGGAAGAGTCGGGAAACATGTTAATTTTGACAGCTGCTATTGCTAAGGTTGAAGGCAATGCAGAATATGCTGCCAAATATTGGAATGAACTTACAGCTTGGGCTGACTATTTGAAAAAAGAAGGCTTGGATCCAGCAAACCAGTTATGTACTGATGATTTTGCAGGTCATTTTGCCCATAATACTAATCTTTCAATAAAAGCTATTATGGGAGTGGCTAGTTATGCTTATTTGGCAAGAATGTTAGGTAAGGTAGAACAGGCTGATTCTTATGAGTCTGTTGCTCGTAATATGGCTTCTAAATGGGTGGAAATGGCAGATGATGGAGACCACTATCGACTCACATTTGACCAGCCTGGAACATGGAGCCAAAAATATAATTTAATTTGGGATCGTTTATTAGGGTTTAATCTTTTCCCAGAAAAAGTTGCTGATACTGAAATGGTTTTCTATAAAGAACACATTAACTGTTATGGCTTACCGTTAGATAATAGAGAAGATTATTCAAAATCTGACTGGATTTTGTGGACTGCTTGTCTGACTGGAAATGATGCAGATTTTTGTGCGTTGGTTCAACCTGTTTGGAAATATGCTAATGAAACGACTTCGCGTGTACCTTTGAGTGATTGGCATTATACTTCTACAGGAAACCAACGAGGATTTCAGGCTCGTTCAGTAGTTGGGGGGTATTATATGAATATATTTGCTAAAAGGATGGTTAGATAAATAAAATCGTTACCTTTGCGGATAATTCATGCTAACAACGAAAAACATAAATTAAATTATGGGAAAATTCAACAAATTGATTTTAGGTGCTTGTGCTATGCTTACATTGGCATCAGCACCTCAATTAAATGCACAATCTTTATCGCCATCAACTAAATGGCATTGGGATAAAGGAACAATAGTAATTGATACACCTGAACGTCCTGCTGGTCAACAGCATGCTATAGGGCTTACAGTTCCAAAAATGGAAGTTGTAAGAGTTGGCTTCGTTGGTTTGGGTATGCGTGGTCCAGGTGCAGTGGAACGTTTTACTCATATTCCGGGAACGCATATTATTGCTCTTTGTGATTATGAAGAAGAAAGAGCTGAAAAATGCCAGAAATATTTGCGTGAGGCAAGTCTGCCTAAAGCTGATGTATATTCTGGAGCAGAAGGTTACAAGGCTCTTTGTGAACGTGAAGATATTGATTTGGTATATATCGCAACAGATTGGGATCATCATTTCCCAGTTGCAAAATATGCGATGGAACACGGTAAGAATGTAGCTATAGAAGTTCCATCAGCAATGAATCTTGAACAGTGCTGGGAACTTATCAATCTTAGTGAGAAGACTCGTAAACACTGTATGATTCTTGAAAATTGCTGTTATGACTGGTTCGAGATGAATACATTGAACATGGCTCAGCAAGGTGTGTTCGGTGAAGTTATAAGAGCTCAGGGTGCATACATCCATAATCTTGACCAATTCTGGGATTATTACTGGAAAAACGGAAAAGAAGACAAACTAGGATGGCGCTTGCGTTATAACATGGAAAACCGTGGTGATGTTTATGCTACTCACGGCCTTGGCCCGGTTGCTCAGGCATTGGATATTCACCGTGGTGACCGTATGACTACTTTGGTTGCTATGGATACTAAGTCTGTTCACGGAAAAGCATTGGCAGAAAGAGCGACAGGTGAAAAATGCGACAATTTCCGTAACGGTGATCATACAACAACTCTTATTCGTACAGAAAACGGTAAAGTAATCGAAATTCAGCACAATGTAATGAGTCCTCAGCCATACAACAGATTGTATCAGTTGACAGGAACTAAAGGTTTTGCAAATAAATATCCGGTTGAAGGTTATGCTTTGGATGCATCACAGATGGCAGCTTCTGGCGTTCAGCCAAAAGTAGATAATCTTAATTCTCATTCATTTATGCCGGAAGCTGAGATGAATGCTTTGGTAGAGAAATATCAGCATCCTATCCTTAAGAAATATGGTGAAATGGCTAAGGAAGTAGGCGGACATGGTGGTATGGACTTTATCATGGACTCTCGCCTTGTTTACTGTTTGCAGAATGGCCTTCCTTTGGATATGGATGTTTATGATATGGCTGAATGGTGTGCTTTGGCAGAACTTGGCGCAATTTCAATGGATAATGGTTGTGCTGCAGTTGCATTCCCTGATTTCACTCGTGGACACTGGAACGATGTCAAAGGATTTAAACATGCTTTTGCTTCTCCTGAAGATGAAGCCAAGGCTGAACAGGCTGCAAAAGCTGCAACAGCTAAACTGAAAGAAGAAGGTGCAAAAGAATGGGCTAAGATTGCAAAGAAAGAGGCAAAGGCTGCAAAAAAGAATAAAAAGTAAATTCCCCATTTAGAGGAATCCAAAATATTAAAAACAGAGCTTACGTTGATTGTAGGCTCTGTTTTTTTATGCCGTTGACATTTCCGGATATAAAAATAGCCCCAACCGGTGTCAGGGCTATTTAAACACGAATCCTTGTGTTTAATGTAAGCTGTGAGGATCCGAATTGTTATTAATAAATATTCTAGTTGGCAAGTTAACAAGTTGACAAGAAACATTTATGAAAACCTTGTCAACTTGTTTCCTCGTTCCCTTGTTTACTTATTATTAAGAATTTCCATTGTATCAGATGCAATCATGAACTCTTCGTCAGTAGGTACAACCAATACTTTAACTTTACTGTCTGGAGTACTGATTACCATTTCCTGACCACGCATACCTTCGTTCTTTTCAACATCGATTTTCATTCCCATATATTCCATGTTCTGGCAAACTACACGGCGAGTAGCCCACTGGTTTTCACCAACACCACCAGTCCATACAAGAATATCGCAACCGTTCATAGCTGCTGCATAAGCACCGATATATTTTTTGATGCGATAGTTGTAAACATCCAATACCATCATTGCACGCTTGTCACCACGAGCATCAGCATCTTCAATTTCACGCATATCTGAAGAAATCTCAGACAAACCTGCAACACCACTTTTCTTATTCAATAATTCAGACAAACCAGCTGCATCCAAGCCTTCTTTTTCCATGATGAAAGGAATTGCTCCCGGGTCAATATCACCGCAACGAGTACCCATCATCAAACCTTCAGTTGGAGTAAGACCCATTGTTGTGTCAATACATTTACCGTTCATGATAGCAGCGATAGAACCACCATTACCAACGTGAGCTGTGATAATCTTCTGATCTTCGTATTTTACACCAAGGATTTCGCAGGCACGTTTTGAAACATAGCGATGGCTAGTTCCGTGGAAACCGTAACGGCGGATACCATATTTAGTGTAATATTCGTAAGGTAAGCCATACATATAAGCTCTTTCAGGCATAGTCTGGTGGAAAGCAGTATCAAATACGCCAACCTGAGGAATGCCAGGAATCAAAGCTTCCATAGCTGCAATACCTTTCAAGTTTGCAGGATTGTGAAGAGGAGCCAAGTCTGTACATTCTTCAACCTTATCCAAAACTTCCTTAGTCAAAAGTACGCTTGACGCAAACTTTTCACCACCGTGAACTACGCGGTGACCAACAGCGTCGATTTCCTTGTAATCCTTGATACAGCCGTAAGTTTCGTCTGTCAATACGCTAAGGATAAACTGAATACCTTCCTGATGTCCAGGAATGTTTTTCTCAAGGACAACTTTCTTACCATCTTTACCTGTTAGTTTAAGGAATGAATCAGGCAAACCGATTTTTTCGATACCACCCTGAGCCATAACATCACCCGAAGTCATATCGAACAATTTATATTTGATTGAACTACTACCGCAGTTTAATACTAAGATTTTCATGTTTATTGAGTTTATTAGTTGTAAATTTTAATAGTTGACGAGTTGACAAGAAAACAAGATATTAATCTTTTATTTCTGAAACCTTGTCAACTCGTCCCCTCGTTTCTTATTTATTCGCCTTCAATCCGATTGCCTGATTACAAGTGATAGCCACCATCTTGTAGATATCATCAACAGAGCATCCGCGTGACAAGTCGTTAACTGGAGCAGCCATACCCTGAAGGATTGGACCAACAGCTTCAGCACCGCCAAGACGCTGAACAAGTTTGTAGGCAATATTACCAACTTCCAAAGTAGGGAATACCAATACGTTTGCTTTACCTGCAATTTCGCTTCCCGGAGCTTTCTGTGCAGCAACTTTTTCAACCAAAGCTGCGTCAGACTGCAATTCACCGTCGATTTTCAAATCTGGAGCCATTTCTTTTGCCAAGCGAGTAGCTTCAACTACTTTGTCAACCATTTCGTGTGAAGCACTTCCTTTAGTAGAGAAGCTCAACATTGCAACGCGAGGTTCGATACCAGCAATGTGGCGTGCTGTCTGAGATGTAGCAACAGCGATACTAGCCAATTCCTGAGCGTTAGGATTAGGCATAACAGCACAGTCAGCAAATACGAACAAACCGTTTTCACCATACTGAGGTGTTTGAGTAAACATAAGGAATGCACCTGAAACACAGCTCATACCCGGAGCAGTCTTGATAATCTGCAATGCAGGGCGAAGAACATTTCCTGTAGTGTTCAAAGCACCGGCAATTTCACCGTCGGCATCGCCAGACTTAATCATAAGGCAAGCAAGGAACAATGGGTCTTCAACCAAAACTGCAGCCTTTTCAGGAGTCATGCCTTTTTTCTGACGCAACTGAACCAAAAGGTCGGCATATTCAGCCTTCTTTGCGTGATTCTTAGGGTCAACAATTGTTGCCTGAGCGATATGGTTCAAACCATATTCTGCAGCAAGTTTGTTGATTTCAGCAGGGTCACCGATAAGGATGATTTCTGCAATTCCTTCAGCCAACAGACGGTCGGCTGCTTTCAATGTTCTTTCTTCAGTTCCTTCAGGAAGAACGATGCGCTGCTTGTTAGCCTTTGCGCGTGCAATAATGTCTTGCATTAAGTCCATAGGGAAGAATTTATTTATGTTCTGTTTAAAACTTTTTCTGCTACAAAATTAGGCAAAATGCAATATAGAGTTTGCAAAATCGCATAAATAAATTCAGTGATAGATGTCAGTTTCAGAATATTTAACAATAATATGGCTGTCTGAACAGCTCTAATCAATTGAAAAAGGCAGATTTCAATAGCAAAATGAAAGACTGTTATGTTTCAAAAAAGTACGGTGTTTAATATAGTTATTCAACCACCCTTTCCCCCGAAAGAATCTGCTGTAACTCTTCTGCTGTAACATTAACACTCAGATTACCTTTGTGTGCCACAGAAATCTTTCCTCTTTCTTCAGAAACAATGATGACTATTGCGTCAGTTTCGAGTGACATACCAAGACCGGAGCGATGGCGCAATCCCATTTCCTTAGGCAAACTTGCGTTTTGCGCAACGGGCAGAATACATCCGGCAGCTTTGATTCTGTTGTCGGCAATAATCATTGCGCCGTCGTGCAAAGGGCTGTTCTTGAAGAATATATTTTCAATCAGGCGGGCATTCACGTCGGCATTAAACATTTCACCAGTGTGTTCATAAACTGTCAGTTCCATTTCCTGTTGTATGCAAATAAGTGCGCCTGTTTTCTTTTTAGCCATATTCATACATGCAAGAACAACGGGAGCTACGAATTTACTTTCGTTTTCACTGTTCGGGTCGCGTTTGCTGAATAGCTTGCTGAGGAATTTCCATCCTCTGTGTGAACCAAGTACAAGGAGGAAACGCCTGATTTCGTCCTGGAAAAGAACCACCAGTACAACGAAACCTACGCTGATAAACTTATCCAATATGGCTCCCATCAGCTTCATTTCCAGAACGTGCGAGATAAGAATCCATACAACTATAAATGATACTACACCACTGAATATCGCCAAAGTTCCCGAAGTCTTCATCACCTGATATGTCTTATACAGGAAAAAGGCGACAAGCAATATGTCAATTAAATCTTTAACGCCGAATTGTAGCCACATTTTGTTTATTTGTTTATATAGTTTTTTTAGTTGACGAGTTTACAATTTTGCAAGTTGACGAATGTTCCGGCTCGCCGGAAAGCATTCCGCATATTCTTACTGTTTCAACAGCTTCTTTCACATCATGAACTCTTAATATATTTGCCCCGTTGAGCAATGCAAAGGTGTGGAGCACGCTTGTTCCGTTCAGACTTTCTTCCGCAGTGCATCCCAACAGTTTGTAAATCATGCTTTTTCTGGATATTCCTACAAGGAGAGGCAAGCCGAAGAGTTCGAAATCCTTCAGATGTCTCATCAGCTCGTAGTTTTGCTCCATAGTTTTACTGAAGCCGAAGCCCGGGTCAAGAATAATATCGTGCACGCCCATCAGACGCAGCCTTTCCACCTTGGCCGACAAATCCGTCATTATGTCGGCAGTGATATTGTTGTAGTCTGTGTTCTGCTGCATAGTCTTAGGCGTTCCGCGCATATGCATCAGGATATATGGAACTTGCAGTTCTGCTACAGTTCGAAACATATCCTTGTCAAGGTCGCCGCCCGAAATATCATTTATTATGGCAACTCCAAATTCCTCCACGCAGCGTCGTGCCACTTCTGCCCTGAAAGTATCCACTGAAACTATAGCTTCCGGATAATCTTTTGAGATAATCTTCAGAGCCGTTTCCAGCCTTTTCATCTCCTCTTCGGCAGAAATATCGTCAGCATCTGGGCGGGATGAATAACCGCCTACATCAATCATATCTCCACCTTCACTGATTATTGCCTCAATACGCTTTCTGATGGAATCTTCTGTTTGCTTGCGGCTTCCTTCATAAAATGAGTCCGGGGTGACATTCAATATACCCATAACCAGAGGTTTCTCCAACGACAGAAGCTCACCTTTAATATTTAGAGTTGAGTGTTTCATTTACTAATGATTATTTGCTCGCAAAGATAGAAATTCTTCTTTTATTCTTACTTTTGCTCCGTCTATAAAAAAGCTTGGATTTATGAAGTTGACAGAACTATATGATTTATATCTTCAGCACCCGACGGTGACCACCGACAGCCGCAATTGCCCTGCCGGTTCAATCTTCTTCGCCCTTAAAGGCGAGCGGTTCGACGGAAACAAATATGCCGAAGGCGCCCTGGCTTCCGGAGCAGCATACGCAGTAATCGACAATGCCGAATATAAGAGCAGCGAACGCATGATTCTCGTTGATGATGTACTTTCAACATTGCAGCAGCTGGCACGCCTGCATCGCCACACTTTGGGCATTCCCGTAATAGGAATCACAGGCACAAACGGAAAAACGACTACAAAGGAATTGCTGGCTGCCGTTTTGTCCCGCAAATACAACTTGCTTTACACTGCCGGAAATCTGAACAACCAGATTGGAGTTCCGCTCACTATTCTCAAAATGACGGCACAACACGAAATGGCAGTAATCGAAATGGGAGCAAATCATCCCGGCGACATAAAGGAACTTGTGGAAATAGCCGCTCCTAACTATGGACTTATAACCAACGTCGGCCGTGCGCATCTCGAAGGCTTCGGCTCTTTCGAAGGAGTGATGAAGACTAAAGGCGAGCTTTACGACTTTATCCGCCATAATGGAGGAAAGATTTTCCTAAACGCCTCAAATCCATATCTGCCTGCGATGGCAAACGGATTGGAAAGCATAACATATGGAACAGGCTGCGATTGCTTTGTTTATGGTGAGGAAACGGAATGTAATCCTTTCCTGTCTTTTTCATGGACAGGCAGCGGAAACACATATAATGTGAAAACTCATCTTATCGGTTCTTACAATCTTGACAATCTCCTTGCAGCCGTAGCGGTAGGTTCTTATTTCGGCGTTCCCGCCGAAGCAATCAACAATGCTTTGGAAAGTTATATGCCGACAAACAACCGTTCGCAGTTCAAGCAAACCGAGCGTAACAGCCTTATTATCGATGCATATAATGCCAATCCCAGCAGTATGAAGGTGGCTATTGATAATTTTGCCGCAATGAAGGGTTTGCCAAAGGCTGTTGTTCTTGGAGATATGAAAGAACTTGGTCCGGAAAGCGATGCCTTGCATCTCGAGGTTGTTGAGCAGTTGCGCCGCTATGGTTTCGACAAGGTTTATCTTTGCGGCGAGCATTTTTCTAATGTTGCTTCTGGCTTCTCTCCATTTGCTACTACCGCTGATATGGTTGAGGCTCTGAAAAAAGATAATTTATCGGGATATTATATTTTGATTAAAGGTTCTCATAGCATGGGACTGGAGAAGGTTGGGGAGATGTTGTGAATTCTTGACGACTTTCTTTAGTATATTGATTATATGAGATTTATATTTTCAGCCATTTTTATATGGCTGAAACTTTTTTTTCACAATATATGAAAAACTTTTTTCATAATATATGGAAATTCTTTTTCATCCGGATGAAAAAAATTTTTCAAAGTAAGATTATGATTTGAAACAGTATTTTCTTTTTTATTCCGTGCAGCTTTGAAAGCTAAAATCTGCTGGGATAATAAAAAATAAAAGCCAATAGCAAAATTACTTGATGCTATTGGCTTTTAACTTATATAATAAATGTGTGTTTTTATATTACAATCCCAATTCCACCTGGAATCTGAACTGCCAGCGGTTGTAAGTAGGATCTACAGGATTGATTTTATGGTTATATGAAGCATCGGCTTGAACCTTCAGACTATGACCAATCAGGTATTTGGTAACACCGATAGTAGTCTGGTTATATTTTTCATATCCTACCATTTGCTGAACCTTTTCTTCTGGGAACATAGTTGAATTACGTAGTGCAATTTCCCAGTTTTTCGGGAATAGATAACTTGTCTGAATATTCAAACCGTTACCATTGTATATAGATGTTTCATTGTCGCCTGTAAACAGCGGGTCGGAACATTTACGTCCCATAAAGTCAGTGTAGAATGCAAAACCGTTGTATTTCAAAATAAAGTCAACAAAGTAGCTGTTAATGTCTCGGGTTTCGTTGTTCGGCATTATGTCGCCTTTTTGTCCCTGAAGTCTGTTGGTGTTGTCGTTGAAAGAATATGCGCCGGCGAGAAGGATTTTTACTCTTTCCTCGCGTTCGAAATCTCCTTCAGTGATATCACCCAAAGATTTGAAACGTCCCAGAGGGAAAAGTTCAACACGACCGGTATATGCGAAACCGCTGTTTTTACTTACGCTCCAGTTTCGTCCTTCACCCAAAGTGATAGAACCTTTCAAGCCGATATTGAAATCTGCAAAAAGCTTTTCATAATATTCTGTAAACAAACCGAAGTCACGGTCGATGTTGAACTCAGAGTTTACGATACTTCTGTCCACAAACTGCAAAGCACTGGATGAGTTCACACGTGCACGGTTGGCTTTTATCTTTGTCTGTCCGAAACCGATGCTGAAATTGTTGGTTGGCATATAGAACACCATCGCGTCGCGGATGATATTTACGTTTCCGTTAGGAATAACTTCTGCATCATATGGAGAGAATCCCAACTGGATAGAATATAACAATTTAGGTGAGAAAATATAACCGTCGAAACGTAGACGCAGACGCTTCACACGAGCTTCTGTTTCAGTGTGTGAGAAGTTGTCGTCGAACGAAGCTGATGCCATGCTCTGCATACGGAAACGCATCGTCATCTTATAGCTTTTGTTCTTTGGTTCGAAAGAAATACCTTTACCGACTTCGATATTAGGCATATTACGCAAATGTTCCAGCATTTCTTCTGATTCGTTGTTTGTTGTCAGGGAGTCTATGAACGATGACCAGCTGCTGGTTTTCTTTTCCTGTGCCGACAGGCTAATACTGAAAATTAATAAGAATAATGATAAAATGTTTCTGAGTTTCATGTGTTTAAATTTTTTGCAAAGATAACTTAATAGCTATTACAAATAGGCGACAGTGATGTTACAATGCTGTTACATGGCTGAGATTGATGAATTTGTTGCTTGTACATTTCTAATGAAAAAAAGAAAATAGTAATTTTGCAGTTTTACATTAAGTAGATGAGGAAGCTAGGTTTCGGAGATAAGTTGACAAGGTAAGATTACCTTTGCTTTTCTGTTTTTTATGACAGAGAAACCTCGTCAAATTGTTCCCTTGTTAACTTGTTCCCTTAAAAGTAGAGCTTGCGAAACTTTGAATTAATAACATTAAAAAAGAATGACTGTTGACGATATTAAACCGGTAATGAAGGTTCCGGAGCCGACGTTGAGAAGACTGCCATGGTATTTGGCTTTCTTGAAGTTGCTGAAAGCTCGCGGTGAAGAATTTGTTTCGTCCACTCAAATAGCGAAAGAGATAAATGTTGATGCGAGTCAGGTCGCGAAGGATTTGTCGTTTGTCAATGTTTCGGGAAAGACGCGTGTTGGATATGAAATAGATGCCCTTATAGAAGAACTTGATGATTTTTTAGGTTTTGCTTCTTCGCATAAAGCTGTAATCTTCGGAGTCGGAAGTTTGGGAGCAGCATTGCTTCAGGATACTGGTTTGAAGCAATATGGTCTGGAAGTGGTTGCCGGTTTTGATGTTCGCCGTGAATTATCCGGAAAGTCAATAAACGGAATACCGGTTTATCATATTGATGATTTCCCTGCCATCCGTAAGAAACTAGGGGCAACTATAGGAATTGTAACTGTTCCGGTGGACAAAGCTCAGGAAGTTACAGATTATATGATAAAGGGCGGAATACGAGCTTTGTGGAACTTTACGCCTTTCCGTATTCGTGTGCCGGAGAATATTGTAGTGCAGAACACTTCGCTTTATGCTCATTTGGCGGTGATGTTTAATAGGATTCAGGAGTAACAGGTGACAAGTTGACAAGGGAACAAGTTGACAAGACCTTCCTCGTATCTGAAGCCTCGTCCCCTTGTCTCTAAAATACACATTTATGAAAATAATAGCAGTAGGAATGAATTACGCAGCTCACAATAAAGAGCTGAATCATACGTTAGAATTAAAAGAGCCGACAATCTTTATGAAGGCTGATTCTGCATTACTGAAAGACGGTAAGCCGTTTTTTATTCCGGATTTCACAAAAGAGGTGCATTATGAAACGGAATTGGTGGTGCGTATCGACCGTTTGGGAAAGAATATAGCCGAGCGTTTTGCTCATCGTTATTATAATGAGGTAACAGTGGGGATAGACTTTACTGCGCGCGACTTACAACGTGACTTGCGCTCTAAAGGTTTGCCTTGGGAAATAAGTAAGGCGTTCGACAATTCTGCTGTGATAGGGCAGTTTGTTCCTCTTTCATCAGTGGGAGAAGTTCAGAATCTGAATTTCCATCTTGATATAAACGGACAGACTGTTCAGAGAGGATGCACAGCTGATATGCTTTTCTCCGTAGATAAGATTGTGGCTTATGTCAGTCGCTTTTTTACTCTTAAGATTGGTGACTTGATTTTTACCGGAACTCCTGTCGGTGTTGGACCGGTTGCTATCAATGACCATCTGCAGGGTTATATTGGCGAAGAAAAGTTGCTGGACTTTCATGTCCGGTAACCCGGTTTTGAAAGTTTGTAAACAAATGAAATGCTGATGAGAAGATTTCTCTGTACAATTATTTTATCTCTATTTTGTTTGTCGGTTGTTTTTGCTGCCGACAGCCGCTATGCTGCCCATTCGGCGCTGTCGTCCGGACGCTGGGTGAAAGTCAGTGTTGATGCCAATGGCGTGTACAAGCTTACTGAGTCACAGCTTAAACAGATGGGATTTCAGGATATTTCCAAGGTTTCGGTATGCGGATATGGCGGTTGGCCTCAATCGGAAACACTTACCGGCGAGGAGGCTGACGATGTGCCGCAGGTTGCTGTTTATCGTGGAAACGGATATATACTTTTCTATGGCAAAGGAACAGTGAAATGGGAATATGGCAAGGTTGGCGATACAGAGACTTTTGTTCATACCAATAATCCTTATTCAACATTGGGATATTATTTCATTACGGATGCTCTTCCGGTTAATGATATGAAAACAGAGGATTCGGTTGACGGTGCCGTGCGTAAAATCACAACTTTTGATGATTACAGCCTTTGGGAAAAGGAGCTTGTTTCGGTGAATACTTCAGGACGTGATTTGTTCGGCGAGTCTTTTCAGATGAATCCTACGCAAACTTTCAGCATGAATATTCCGGGAATAACTGCGGATGACGCTATTGTGTCTTTCCGTTTTATTTCCAAGACGAGTTCAAGAACATCGGTGAGTGTTGAAGCCAATAGTACTACCGTTATCAGCACAAGTATTGCCGGACCTTCAAGTAGTAGCACTGAATCATATACAGCTGCACGAAGCGTGACTAGCGCAGGACGTTGGCAAGGAGAAAAATCGGAAGATGTGAAGCTGACGGTAAATTTCGGTGCGACGGGTAATCAGAATACTTATCTGGATTATATACGTGTACAGTCGAAACGTGCATTGAAGCAATACGGAAATACTACGTTTTTCCGCAGTCTGGATGCCCGTAACAATGTTTCCCGCTTTGTAATTGCTGATGCTACAGCTTCTACTGTGGTTTTTGATATTACGGATGCGGAGAGTCCGAAGATTATGTCCGGTTCGCTGTCCGGTTCGGAATATAGTTTTTCAATCAAGGCAGAATCTACATTGCGTGAGTTTGTTGCTGTTGAGGCGGACAAACTGACTGCAACGCCTACTGTTGTGGGTGAGATTGAAGCTCAGGACTTGCATGGGCTTGAACAGACGGATATGGTTATCATAGTTCCTAAGGCTTTCCAGACTGAGGCAGAGCGCTTGGCAGAGTTTCATAAGGAGAAAGACGGGTTGAAGGTGACTGTGGTCAATCCGGAATTGATTTATAACGAATTCTCCAGTGGAACTCCGGATGCTACTGCATATCGCCGTTTTATGAAAATGTTTTATGACCGAAAGGCCTCGGATGATGATGCACCTAAATATTTGTTACTCTTTGGTGACGGTGCGTATGATAACCGTGGGCTTACGCAAGAGTGGAAGAACCAGCAGTCGCTGCTGAAGAATATGCTGCTGACATATCAGTCTGAGAATTCTTTGGATATTGACTCATATACTACTGATGATTATTTCGGGTTTCTGAAAGATAATACTGAAACATTCTATGCTCCGACAGCGGAACTTTGTCTGGGTATCGGACGTTTCCCTATCCGAACAAATGCCGAGGCTAAGGCTGCTGTGGATAAGGTGGTGAATTATACGTCTGACGCAAGCTGGGGCGACTGGAAAACGAATCTTTGTTTTATGGCTGACGATGGCAGTAATGCGGATAAATATACTACGCTTCACATGGACCAGTCAAATCAGCTTACAGATATAGTCAATACTAACAGACCTGAGTTCAATATCAGCAAACTGTTCTTTGATGCTTATAAGAAAGACCGTACGGGCGGAAACGCTTCGTATCCTGATGTGAAAAATGCATTGCAGAAGCAGTTGAAGAATGGGGTTTTCCTGTTGAATTATACAGGACATGGCGGAACTGAAGCTCTTTCGGACGAGAAGGTTATAACGAAGAGTGATATCGTTCAGGCTTCGTATGAGCATTTACCGCTGTGGATTACGGCAACTTGCGACTTTACCCGTTTTGATGCTATGACTACTTCGGCTGGTGAGGAAGTGTTTTTGAATGAGAAAAGCGGAGGTATTGCTCTTTATACAACTACAAGAGTTGTGATGCCTGGACCGAATTTCCGACTTAACAAAGCTCTTATCGAACATTTATTTGCTCCTCTGAGTGGGAAAAGATATACGTTGGGTGAGGTGATGAAGGAAACTAAGCTCAGTTCAACTCTCCGAAATGATGCCAACAAGCTTAATTTCGTTCTGATTGGTGACCCTGCCCTTACATTGGCATATTCTAATGAACAGATAAAGGTTACTGAGATTAATGGACAACTGGTTTCTGATTTGTCGGAACCTGTGCAGTTGAAGGCTTTGTCGAAGGTGACTCTCAAAGGCGAGGTTCAGTCGTTCGGAGGCGAGAAGATTCAGGATTTCAATGGACTCGTAAATCTTTCAGTGTTGGACAGTAAGGTGACTCTTACAACTTTGGATAATAACAATACCGGCACTACATTCCAATATACTGATTATCCTAATACAATATATATAGGTGCTGATTCGGCACGTAACGGTTCGTTTACGTTCAACTTCACTGTACCTAAAGATATCTCGTATTCGAATGATGCAGGAAAAATGATTTTCTATGCTTCGGACGAGGCTAAGAGCCGTGATGCTCAGGGTGTGTTTCAGGAATTTATAGTTGGCGGAACATCCGACGATGCCGGCGAGGACAATCAAGGGCCGGATATCCGTTATCTGTATCTGAACGATACTACTTTTGTTGACGGAGGAAAGGTGAACACTACACCGCTGTTAGTTGCCTGTGTATGGGATAAGAATGGTGTTAATGTTGCCGGAAGCGGCTTGGGACACGATATGGTTCTAACAATTGATAATAGTCCTTTCAATTCTTATGTCTTGAATGATTATTATCAGGTGTTGCCGGAAGGTGATGGTTCGGGGTTAATAGTTTTCTCTATTCCTGAATTGGAAGCGGGAGTTCATACAGCTGAATTGAAGGTTTGGGATGTATATAATAACTCTACAACTCAGACATTCACTTTTGAGGTGGTTGAGGATTTGAAACCAGAGCTTATAAAGCTGACAGCAGGACCGATTCCGGCTCGCGACCAGATTCGTTTCTTCCTGAAACATAATCGTCCGGAGTCGCAGATGACGATAACCATTCAGGTGTTTGATATGGCTGGAAGACTGATGTGGGATCATGAAGAAACAGGTTCTTCCGACTTGTTTGATGACTATGTAATTACATGGGATTTGTGTGCTAATGGAGGAACACGTTTGCGTGCAGGAGTTTATCTGTATCGTGTTTGTATGACTTCTGGAAAGTCTGCTGAAGTTACTGCTGCCAAGAAATTGATTATATTGGCGCAGTGATTAACAAGGAAAAGGGAATAAATAATTCTCTCTCCTAATACAATAAAATGAAACAAAATAGGTTTAGTATTTTATAAGTTGACGAGTTAACGAGTTGATAAGTAAACAAGGAGATTAAATATTAAGCTTACAGAAATACGGAGAATATAGATTCTACCTCTTCTTGACTACTTGACTACTATACTTCTTAACTCCTTAAAACCAAGTATATGTCTATAATGAATTTAAAATCAAAAGTTTTATGCCTTCTGCTATGCGGTATGGCAACAATTTCCGGATTAAATGCCCAGAGCAAGAATGATTTTGCTCCTATAAACACTGCAGTACCGGCTTTGTCAATTGCTCCGGATGCACGTGGTGGTGCGATGGGAGATAATGGAGTGTCAACACTTCCGGATGTTAATTCCCAATATTGGAACCCGGCTAAATATGCGTTTGCCTACAGCCAGGCAGGTGTGTCACTTTCTTATACTCCTTGGTTGCGTAAGTTGGTAAACGATGTAGCTCTTGCAAATCTTTCCGGCTATTATAAATTAGGTAATAGTGATATGCAGGCATTGGGTTTCTCTTTGAGATATTTCTCTATGGGTGAGGTGACTACCAATGACGACAATGGTAACTTCCTGATGGGAACAAACCCTTATGAAATGGCTTTCGATGTAAGTTATAGCCGTAAATTGTCGGAATACTATTCCATGGCGGTTGCTTTGAGATATATCCGTTCAGATCAGGGTGCTGATGTTGATGCTGAAATGTCTGCCGGAAATGCTTTTTCTGCTGATATCGCAGGTTATCTGGAGAAATATGTTATGCTTGGAACTGCTGAATCATTATGGAGTTTTGGTTTCAATATTTCCAATATAGGTTCTAAAATATCTTATGACGGTGGTAATAAGAACTATTTCTTGCCAACAAAGTTGAATATCGGTACAGGTTTGCTTTATCCTATTGATGACTATAACCGTATTGGTGTTTATCTTGATGTAAGTAAATATCTTGTTCCTAGTTTGCCACTGAATCCTGGAACAACACAGGAGGAACAGGACGAATATTATAAGCTTAAAGATGAATACAACACAATGTCTCCGATTACTGGTATTTTCAAATCCTTCAGTGATTCTCCTGGCGGATTCAAAGGTGAGTTGCAGGAGATAATGCTTTCAATCGGTGCAGAATATAGCTATAACGAGCAGTTCTTTGTGCGTACAGGTTATCATTATGAAAATGAGAATATGGGTAACAGAAAGTATTTTTCTTTCGGTGCTGGTTTCCGTATGAGCGTGTTTGAAATTGATGCGGCATATCTTATCAGTACAGTGCCAAGTAATCCTTTGGACCAGACATTGCGATTCTCATTGTCATTTGATATGGATGGAATAAAGAATTTGTTCAGATAAGATACAAGTTAACAAGTTGACGAGGGGACGAGTTGACAAGGGGTTAAACACTGAGGCGCAGAGACACAGAGAGGAAAGGTTGAGAGTTTAGGGATTAGAGTTTATATTTTAAAGAATATAGAAATATTCTTGACTACTTAACTACTTGACTCCTTCACTCCTTCCCCAAAAATATCAATAAAATATGAAATTAAGAGTAGGTTTCGGTTACGACGTTCACAAACTTGTAGAAGACCGTGAGCTTTGGCTTGGAGGAATCAAGATAGAACATACATTGGGCTTGTTGGGGCATAGTGATGCTGATGTACTTATTCATGCAATATGCGATGCTTTGCTTGGCGCGGCAAATATGCGTGATATAGGTTATCATTTCCCTGATACTGCAGGTGAGTATAAGAATATCGACAGCAAGATATTGCTCCGTAAGACGATGAAACTAATTCGTGATGCCGGATATGAACTGGAGAATATAGATGCGACAGTTGCTGCTGAACGTCCGAAATTAAATCCGCATATACCGGAGATGAAGCGTGTTCTTGCAGAAACAATGTCTGTTGATGCAGAAGATATATCAATTAAGGCAACTACAACTGAGAAACTTGGTTTTACCGGTCGCCAGGAAGGAATTGCTGCTTATGCTACAGTACTTATCAGGAAAGATTAAAATAGCATAAAGACAGGTCAAAAATATATACGGTCCCGTATGATCATCGGTTCGGTCCCGCGTTGCGCTGGGTTCGGTCCTACGATTGTGCGGGACCGTATGTGTTTTTTTAGTTGAGCTTTCGAAACTTCAGTACTGTATTTTGATACCGTTGGAAAAATCATTAGTTTTGAAAAAAATATTATTGAAATGAAGAATAACGACTGGAAAAGCCGTCTTGGTGTAATGTATTCTACCAATCCGGATTTTCAATATGAAACAGATGAGGTTCAGGAAGAAGAAACACTTCCTAAGGAAAAACAGCAATTGCGTATTTCACTGGATAAACGTAATCGAGGTGGAAAAATGGTTACTTTGGTTACCGGTTTCCGTGGAACTTCAGATGACCTTGCTGCTCTGGGAAAGATGCTGAAGGTGAAATGTGGAGTTGGCGGTTCTGCTAAAGATGGCGAGATTATCATCCAGGGCGATTTCCGTCAGAAAGTGTTGGAGATGTTGCTGAAGGAAGGATATGGAAAGAGTAAGATTGCTGGGGGATAAGGAGTTGAGGAGGTAAGATAAAAATGCTGACAATCTATAGAGCTTCTGCCGGTGCTGGCAAAACACATAAACTGACAGGTGAATATTTGCTTCTGCTGTTTTCTCAGCCGGGAGCTTATAAGCGTATCTTGGCTGTAACCTTTACCAATAAGGCTACGGATGAGATGAAGGGCCGTATTGTGGAAGAATTGTATAATCTGGCTTCAGGTCATAAGTCGGATTATGTGGATATGCTGTCGGAAGCATATAAAATGGATGAGGAACAGGTGAGAAGTCAGGCAAAGAAAATCCTGATTACTATATTGCATGATTATTCTGCATTCAATATAAGTACCATTGATAAGTTCTTCCAACAGACAATGCGTGCTTTTACCCGTGAAATAGGTTTGCAGGGTGGTTATGGAATTGAGATGGACCAGGACCTTGTGCTTTCAGAGGCAGTTGACCGCCTGCTTGCCGGTTTGGAGAATCCGGAGAACAAAGAGCTTCTCGGTTGGATGCTGCGCTTTGCAGAAGATAAGATTGAAGGTGGCGGGGAATGGAATTTGCGTCGTGATATTATGTCGCTCGGTTCTGAAGTATTCAAGGAGAGTTATAAGGCTTTCAGTGATGAACTGCTGTCTGATATAAAGGATAAAAAAGCTTTGGAAGACTATAAGACTTCTTTGTTCAAGATTATTAAATCTGTCGAGAAAGAGGTTCGTGATATTGCTTCTGAAGCCAAAGAAATAATGAACCGATATTCGTTGTTGCCAACGGATTTCAAGGGTGGAAGCCGCTCTCCAATGTGTCTGTTTGATAAATGGGCAAAAGGAGAAATGAAGCCGCCTACTGCTACATTTGCAGGATTGGAGGATAATGCTTCTGCATATACAACCAAAACAACACCGGAAGATAAAAAATCAGCAATCATGTCTGCTTTTTCAGCCGGATTGAATGATTGTGTGAAGCGTATGGTGGCTCGTTTTGATAATCTGACTCATTATTATACTGCCAATGAAATTGTAAGATATTATTATACTCTTGGTATATTGGCTGATATTTCAAGGAATATCGCGGAATACAGAGAAGAAAAGAATGTAATGCTTATCGCCGATACAACTGAACTTTTGAGCAAAGTTATCGACGGAAGCAATGCTCCTTTTATATATGAGAAAACGGGAACTCGGATTGATAATTATATGATTGACGAGTTTCAGGATACCAGCGGAATGCAATGGCGCAACTTCAGACCTCTGGTTGAGGAAAGTGTGTCGAACAATAGGGATAATCTTATTGTAGGTGATGTCAAGCAGAGTATTTACCGTTTCCGTAACTCAGACTGGAAATTGCTCGATGAGCAGGTGGCAAAAGATTTTGCCGATGATGTTGTTCGTGAAGAAACACTGAAAGATAATTGGCGAAGCTGCAGGAATATAGTTTCGTTCAATAACAGTTTTTTCACCGCTGCTCCGTTTTTGTTACAGGATTTATACAATAATAATATAGAAACATCTTCTTTGTCGGACGAGGAAAAATCGTTGTATGATACTCGTCTGATGAGTGCTTATAAGAAAAGTTATCAGAGAGTCCCGGCTACGTTCCGTAACAAGGACGGACATGTGAGGGTGGAGTTTGTCCAGTCTGACGATAATGGCGACTGGAAAGAAAAAGTGCTTGAACGCTTGCCTGAACATCTGGAGAAATTGCAGGATAATGGCTTCGAATTGCGTGACATAGCAATATTGGTGCGTACAAACATGGAGGGTGCAGCCGTTGCCGAAGCTCTGATGGCTTATAAGGATTCTCATCCGGACAGTCCATATAAATATGATATTATCTCAGATGATGCTCTTTTCGTGAGCCGTTCGTTCGTCATAAGATTTATGATGCAAATGTTGCGTCATATTAATAATCCCGGAGATGATGCCTGCAGGAGAATAGCTTTGTTTTCATATCGTATTGTGTCCGGTCATTGGGAACGGACAGATTTCACTGATATTGAACTTGAGGAATTGCAAAGAATATCTTCACTTCCGTTATATGAAATGGTGGAATCGGTGTACAGACTATTCATGCCATGTTTCCCGGTAAACGAGCAAGTGTTTGTCCAGGCTTTCCTGGATATGGTTGCGGAATATTCGGGAAAGGAAAGTGCAGACTTGAGCCGCTTCATAAAATGGTGGGATGAAAGAGGATATAGAAAAACCATAGCAACGCCTGATGCCCAAAATGCAATCCGTATTATGACGGTTCATAAATCAAAGGGGTTAGGATTCAAGGCTGTTATTGTTCCGTTTTGTGACTGGGAGATTGACCATAAGCCAACGAAGCCGGTTGTGCTGTGGTGTCATCCGAAAGAAGCACCTTTTAATAATTTGCATCTTGTGCCTGTGCGTTATGGCCAGGTTCTTGCCGGAACTATATTTGCTTCAGATTATTTCAAGGAGAAACTACATGCCTACATAGATAACCTGAATACTCTTTATGTTGCTTTCACTCGCTCAAAGGAAGAACTGATTGTGATGGCTCCGATGCCAAAGAAACCGGGTGAAGCTCCAAGTTCTATATCAGGATTGTTATGGAATGTGCTTGATTGTCATGTTCCGGACACTGCTGAAGGAGAAAAACTGGAAGATATAACTGCATTCTTTGATAAAGAAAAGGCTTTGTTTGAAATGGGAGGCTGGTGGAAAACTTCTCAGAAAACTGGTTCTTCAGAAATGAAAGAACTCCCTATTCGTCCGGTTTGTTCTGTTTCTTCCGACAACCGTTTGCATTTGAGACTTCACGGTAAAGGTTTCTTCTTTAATGATGAGCGACGCAAACACGGAACACTGATGCATGAGATTCTGAGTGCTGTCAGAACTTCTGCTGATATAGAAAGAGCTGTTGAATATTACAGACTTTCGGGTGTAATATCTGGAGAAGAGAGCGGAGAGTTGATAGCTCGTCTTCATAAATTACTGGAAAAGACAGAAGTCGCATCGTGGTATGATGGTGAGGCAAAGGTCTTGAACGAAGTTGAGATACTTGCCGGAAAAGGTTTGTCGAAACGTCCGGACAGAGTTATGATTTATCCTGATAAAGTTGTTATAGTTGATTATAAATTTGGGGAAAAAGAAGAGAAAAAATATCATACACAGGTGCGGAATTATATAAAACTTATTCATAAAATGGGCTATCAGAATGTTGAGGCTTATATTTGGTATGTAGAGCTTGATAAAATTGAAATAGTGAAAGAAACATAACAGTTTGTGTTATTCAGTAAAAATGAATATTTTTGCAAGTCATATAATTAACGAAATAAAAAAGAACACATGAAAGTACATAAGGAAGGAACCGGTTTACTGTTATCTTTGTTTACAATAATTTTTATTGTCAACGTAACGCTGTATCATACAGTAGGTAAGGGTGGATTGTTCTATTCTGTGTCCTTTTTTACTTCTGTGTTTTTTCTTTTGGTGCTTAATTTCTTCCGTAGTCCTTTCCGCAGATTCCCGTATGATTCAGAAGGTTTGGTTATTGCACCAGCCGACGGAACTATAGTGGCAATAGAGGAAGTTATGGAAAATGAAATACTTCACAGACCGTGTTTGCAGATTTCTATTTTTATGTCTGTATTCAATGTCCATGCCAACTGGTTCCCGGTGAATGGAACAGTGAAACATGTATCACATAATAACGGTAGATTTATGGCTGCTTATCTTCCTAAAAGTAGTACGGAAAATGAACGTTCGGCTGTTGTAATAACAACACGCAACGGCGTTGAAGTTATGGCACGCCAGATTGCCGGAGCGATGGCTCGTAGAATTGTTACATATGCCAAACCTGGAGAAAAGTGCCATGTTGATGAACAGATGGGATTTATCAAGTTTGGTTCCAGAGTTGATGTTTATCTGCCGGTAGGAACAGAAGTCCTTGTTGAAATGGACCAGAAAGTGACCGGAAACCAAACCCCGATAGCTCGTTTGGGAAAATGTAATGCTTAAGAATGTTTGATATATCATGAATATCAGAAAATATATACCTAACACTATAACCTGTCTGAATTTAGTATCAGGATGTATAGCCAGTGTAATGGCTTTTGAAGGAAATTTATTGTTTGCCTTATTGTGGATTGTTGCGGCAGCAGTCTTTGATTTCTTTGACGGTCTTGCAGCTCGTGCATTGAAGGCATATTCTCCTATGGGTAAGGAGTTGGATTCGCTGGCAGATGTGGTAAGTTTTGGTGTAGCTCCTGGTATGATTTTGTTTACTTCTTTGCGAATTTGGGCATCGTCTTCTTCTGCAGGATGTTTGTCTGAATATATTCCTTATCTTGCCTTTGTGGTTCCTGCATTTTCTGGATTGAGATTAGCTAAGTTTAATATTGATGAACGACAGACAACTTCATTTATCGGGCTGCCTGTTCCGGCACATGCGTTGTTATGGTCGTCTGCAGCATATTCGTTACAGGAATGGTTGTTGAGCGGACAGACTTGGGTTGTAGTTGTCATGATTGCTGCTTTTTGTGCAACTTCATATCTATTGGTTTCGGAAGTCCCTATGTTCTCCCTTAAGATTAAATCTCTTTCGTGGAAGGGTAATGAGTTGCGCTATATTTTGATAATAGCATCAGCTTTATTGATAATATCTTTTGGATTTATCGGTATATCCGGAGCTATTTTGCTTTATATATTGTTATCAGTTATAGGCAGGAAGAAATAAATACATCTTCAGCCTGAAACAAATGTATTTTAATAAAGGGTTTTGAATTATGTTTAAGTTTTTGTTTTTCATATTTTTCTTTTTTATTCTTCTTGTCTTGTTGATGGGATTTTCCGTTATCCGTACTATTAAGAGAGTTCTTTTCGGTAGTGGAAATTCAAAGCAGACATATCATAAACAGCAAAGAAATACTTCTTCAAATCGTTCTGCAAACGGACGTCCTTCAGGTCAAGGCAGACGTTCATCGTCTGATTATGCTGAAACTGAAGAATATGACGAAACTAATCTTTACAAGCGTCACAAAAAAGTGTTTGGTAAGGACGAAGGTGAATATGTTGATTATGAGGAAATAAAATAGTCATAATGAAAAATACATTTTTATTTTTATTCTTATTCTTTTATTTTATTGTTAGCCTTGGTTATTCTAATGCTCAGACTGAACTAAAAGTTTTGCAATGGAATATCTGGCAGGAAGGAACAGTCGTTCCCGGAGGATATGATGCGATTGTTAAGGAGATTTCTCGTTTGAATCCGGATTTCGTGACTTTTAGCGAGGTGCGAAATTATGATGGTACACGTTTCTGTGACAGAATTGTGCAATCTCTTCGTCAAAAGGGAAAGACCTATTATTCATTTTTGAGTTATGATTCAGGATTACTAAGCAAATACCCGATAAAAGATTCTACAACTGTTTATCCTCTGAAAGATGACCATGGCAGCATATATCGTATGTTGGTTTCCGTTGGAGGACAGAATATTGCCGTTTATACCGCACATTTGGACTATTTGAGTGATGCATATTATAATGTAAGAGGTTATGACGGTTCAACTTGGAAAGAGATTCCAAAACCAGAAACCATACAGGAAGTGTTGGCTGTGAATGATGCCTCTTTCCGTGACGATGCTATTCGTGAGTTTGTCCGATTTGCCAGGAAAGATATCGACGAAGGTAATATTGTTATCTTAGGTGGAGATTTCAATGAACCTTCTCATTTGGATTGGACACGTGAGACAAAGGATTTATATGACCATAACGGAATGATAATTCCATGGACAGTACCTTTGATATTGGATAATAGTGGTTTTGTTGATGCCTATCGTGCATTTTATCCCAATGTTCTTGATTATCCTGGTTTTACATTCCCTTCAGATAATGAAAAAGTTCCTGTAAATAAATTGACTTGGGCTCCTAAGTCGGATGAACGGGATCGTATAGATTATATTTTCTATTATACTCATCGCCGTCTGGAACTGAAAGATGCAGTTATCTTTGGTCCTAAAGGAAGTATAATGAAGAGCCAACGTGTGAAGGAAAAATCCAAAGATCCATTTATAGAACCTCTTGGAACATGGCCGACGGATCATAAAGGCGTTTTGGTTACATTCAGACTTAAAGATCAGGAATCTTTCGACAAGAGACAGGAACAATACAAGCTAGTTTGGGAAGATAACTTTGACGGAAATAAGTTTCAGGAAAAATATTGGAGTAAGATTCCTCGCGGGGGATCAGACTGGTGCCGTCATATGTCAGATGAAGAAAGTCTTTATGAAGTAAAAGACGGTAATCTGATTCTAAGAGGAAAGGTTAACGATGGCATTGCTCCTAATGATACAGCTCCTTATATTACCGGAGGTCTATATACTAAGGATAAGATGACAATCCGATATGGAAAAGTTGAAGTCCGGGCAAAACTTCAGGGAGCGAAAGGTGCTTGGCCGGCAATATGGATGCTTGCCAACGATGAGAAATGGCCTGATGGTGGAGAGATAGACTTAATGGAACGCCTTAATCACGACACTATTGCTTATCAGACAGTCCATTCATATTATACTCATGTCCTAAATGAAAAGACTAATCCTAAGCAGGGAGGAATAGCACCGATTGACCCTGACGGATATAATACATATGCAGTGGAAATTTTACCGGATAAACTGATATTGTCGATTAATGGTATAGAAACAATTACTTATCCTAAAATAGAAACTGATAAGAAAGGGCAATTTCCGTTTGGCATACCTTCATATTTATTGATAGACATGCAGATTGAAGGAAGTTGGGTAGGAAAGGCAGACCCTAAAGATTATCCTATAGAAATGCAGGTTGATTGGGTAAGATTCTATGAATACAAATAAAAAGATAACGACCGGTTGGTGAAATATAGCCGGTCGTTATCTTTTTTTCTTGAAAAAAGCTTTCATCTCGGCAGCGCACTCTTCTTCCATAACGCCGCTTTTTACTGTCGCTTTCGGATGGAATGCTTTTGGCGCATATAAGCTATATCCGCGTTTTTCGTCGGATGCGCCATAAACAATATTGCTGATTTGAGACCAGCCAATTGCGCCAGCGCACATTATGCATGGCTCAACAGTTACATACAGAGTGCATCCCGTCAGATATTTTGCTCCGAGAACATTTGCTGCGGCAGTAATAGCAAGCATTTCGGCATGAGCAGTGACGTCATTCAAACGCTCTGTCTGATTGTGAGCTCTTGCTATTATCTGGTTATTACATACAATAACAGCTCCCACAGGCACTTCTCCTTCTTCGGCTGCTGCCTTAGCCTCAATCAAGGCTTGTTTCATGAAATAATTGTCATCAAAAGGATTAATCATCTTCGCATTTCATTTTCGTTGAACAATGTTGGATAGTCCTTCTCAAGAGTTTTAAGAATATGAGATAGAATAGTTTCTCTGTACCATCTTGATTTGTTTGCAATCTTATATTTATGCAAATAGCGGTCCACCATTTTCTGCTCTTCTTCGTTAAGCATAAATGTGACCTTATATACCCTTGGATGATTTGGCTGTGCCGTGGAATATTTGCGCTCTGTTTTCATAAGTGCAAATGTACGAATATATTAATGTAGAAGAGAAACATAATTGTAGTAAAATTTATAATAATATCACTAAAAGATGAAATGATTCTTATCTTTGCGTGAATCAAGATGATATTAGTCGGAAAATATATTTATAAATATGGCTAAAGCATACGAAACAGGAAAAGAAGGTGAATATGAAGCCCGTTTATATCTGGAGAAAAATGGTTATAATATTCTGCATATGAATTGGCACTATCACCATTTTGAATTGGATATAGTGGCTGAGAAGGATGGAATGATTATAGTCGTTGAAGTAAAAACCCGTTCTTCTGATTATCTGGTTTCACCGGAAGATTCTGTTGATAACCGGAAAATTCGCCGTATTGTGAGCGCTACCGATTCATACGTCAGATATTTCAATTTGGCAATGCCTGTCCGTTTTGATATTATTTCGTTAGTGAAAAATAAAGACGGCAGTTATGTTGTTGAGGAACATTTTGAAGATGCTTTTTTCGCACCAATAAAATGATATTTCTAAATTACCTAAGAAAATAAGAGCTTTATATGAATAACAATGAAGAAAATACACCTCGTATAATACATTTGAAGGAAACAAACTCTACAAATGCGTATTTGAGAAATTTGCTTCAAACTGAACGCTTGCCTGAAGGCAGTGTTGTGTATGTTGATTTCCAGACTGCCGGACGTGGACAGCTCGGGAATGTTTGGGAATCGGAAGAAGGAAAGAATATAACTTTCAGTGTAGTGATTTATCCAGATGTTATTCCGGCAAATATGCAGTTCGTAATTTCGGAGATTGCGGCATTGAGTGTTAAGGAAACATTGGATTGCTATACAGACGGATGTACTGTAAAATGGCCGAATGATGTTTATTGGCACGACAAGAAAATATGCGGAATGCTAATCGAGAATGATTTGTCCGGTAAATTCATTTACCAGTCTATTCTCGGTATTGGGATAAACATAAACCAGCAGATTTTCCGTGGCGATGCTCCTAATCCAATATCTCTTTCATTGGTTACTGGAAAAGAATACGACAGAGATGAAGTGCTTTCTAAATTCCTTGAAATATTCTATGATAAATATCTGACAGTGCTGAAAGGTGATTTGGATGTAATACACAAAACCTATAAAGCCGCTTTGTATCGTGGCGAAGGCTTTTATCCATATAAAGATGAAAACGGAACATTCAATGCCTGTATTCACGAAATTGAACCATCCGGACATATGTTACTACGCCTGGAAAATGGAGAAATACGCCGTTATGCATTCAAGGAAGTTTCAGTAGTTTTATAAATAAAGACAGCGATTCCCTTTCCGCCGATAGAGAATCGCTGTCCAACAAGTTAGGAATTGATTTTGGTCATACAAATGTATATACATTATATTACAGATGTGTAACACTTGTATTACGGTATTATTACGTGAGTGACTCAACTTCTTCCCTGAAACTTATTTTTTAATCATCTTCATAGCAAAACCACCACCTGAAGCAAAATGTATTTTAACCTTTGAATTCTTGTCAATCTGGATAGTTTCAACAGCGAAGTCTTCTGCATTCTTTGATGCGTTTATACCATCTTTAAATAATGTAGCAGTATATTTTTCACCTTCACCAAGGAAAGAGAAGTCAAGTTCAATATCTCTTTCGTCCCAGTTAGTCAAGCCGCCGATATACCAGTTGTTGTCTTTCTGGCGTGCAGAAACAATATATTCGCCTAATTTACCTTTCAGAATCTTAGTATCATCAACTTCCACTGGAATAGAAGCAATGAAGTTCAGACATTCCGGTTCTTCACGATAATTGCTCGGAGCGTCGCAAAGCATTGTGAACGGAGAATCGTGTACGATATAAGTAGCCAGCTGATGGCAGCGTGTTCCCATACTAGCCGGAGTATAATACATTGCCTTGAAATCTCTCTTAGTAGCATTGCGCATAGCACCAGGAGTATAGTCAACATATCCGCACATCATTCTGATAAATGGGAAAGTAACATCATAAAGTGGCATATTCTTTTCAAGTTTAGTCCACTTCACTTCTTCCATACCGAATACGCTCTCATAGTTGATTACGTTCGGATAAGTTCTGTTCAATCCTGTTGGTTTGTAGATACCATGGTAATCCAGCATAAGTTTGTATTTTGCTGCAACTTCAGCAATACGGTAAATCATTTCAACTCCAGTCTGGTCATCACGGTCAAGGAAGTCCACCTTGAAACCTTTTATTCCCATTTCCGAATATTTCTTGCAAGCTTCCTCAAGCTGGTCGTCAAGGACGTTGAACACAGTCCACAGTACGATATCCACACCCTTACTTTTTCCATAAGCAACAAGTTCAGGAAGGTCAATTTCCGGAACAGTTGTCAACATATCGCCTTTTTTAGGATTATACCATCCTTCGTCCATAACAATATATTCAAGTTTGTTTTCGGCAGCGAAGTCGATATAATGTTTGTATGTTGTCATATTTATGCCGGATTCGAAATCAACACCTTTCAAATTCCAGTCGTTCCACCATTCCCAAGCCACTTTGCCCGGTTTAACCCACGAATAATCACCGATTCTGTTTGGAGAAGCCAAAGCATATACCAGATTGTTTACCGGCATTTCTCTGTCATCTTCAGTTATAGCTAATATTCTCCAAGGATAATCACGAGTTCCTTCGGTACGTGCAATATAATCTTCGGTATCAGTAACCATCATCTGGCAACGGGTTGGATGAATCTTTGTTGCTTTCGGATATTTTGCAAATGTACCTTTAAGTGTTGTGTTGTTTTGTGGAACAACAAACATGCCTGGATAAGCCTCCAAATCAGATTCCATCAACGTAACTTTTACGCTTCCACAATCAACAGTTGCCGGAAGGAAAGCCCACTGCTTACGTGCTTTTGAAAGTTTTTCAACAGAATAGATATTTTGGAAAGCCATAGCTTCAGGCTTCTTTTCATTTGTTGTATAAGGCAGATAAGAAGTATAATCGCCGGCAAAATTGAATTCAGCAGTTTCGTCTTTGATTATAAGTTCATCTTTTTCTGCAGTTTTCAGGCGATAAGCAACACCGTCGTCATATGCTCTGAATTCAACACTCCATTTACTCTTGAATTTTAGTTCTATCACGTTTGCAGTTTCCTGGAACGAAGGGAAGCGATAGAAAGGAGAAACAACTTCCCGGTCGATTTTGCTTTCTTTCTTTGATGCTTTTTCTGCAGAAAATACATCTTCATTTCCGGTAAGGCCTATTTTGCTGTCTTTCATAATCAGCTCGTCCTTGTGGAAAATAGAATAAGAGAGTTCTTTTTCTCCGGTTGTGATTTCTACCTTGATGTCTTTGTCGGGCGATAACAATGTGTATATCTTTGAGGCTGCCCAAGCCGGTAAGTTGCAGCACAACAGAAGAAGTGCGCATACAGTTGCTGAGTTTTTCATATATATTATTTTTAAGTTGCTTTTCTGCGGTAAAGATATGGAAATATTTTAAATATTGGCAATACTTTTTGAAACTTGAACAGTTAATGAGATAGCAGACTTTGGCTAAGAGTTATAAATGTTAAAATCAGTACTTTATAGCGTATGAATATTGTCGGATTCTAGGTCCGGACCTATGGTGAAATACGTCTATATATATTCTGAATTACTTCCGTATTTATTGGGGAATACTTCCGTATATATTTGGAAGTGCTTCCGTATATATTTTTTGTCTCATTTTTTGATATTTTCTCAGTTATATTTATTATCCGTCTCTATATACTGGAAGTTTTCGAAGAGAAGTTTCACAACTCTGTTATATGTTTAGTAAACAGTGGAATATGGTGATTTATGTGTGATTTGTGAATTTTGTATTTGGAATATCCCTTGTTTTGAAAAAGAGCTGCCTATGTTTCCGAAAAAACGTCGGCATCTTTTTTCAAAAACATTACGATGTTTTTTACCAGGAGTTAATCGAGATTCCTTTCATCTCCGCTCTCAAAGCCTTTGCCTTATTGTCTGTCACCTTATCCATCAGTGCCCAAAATCTGTCGCTGTGATTCATTTCTATAGTATGGCAAAGTTCGTGCAGGATTACGTAGTCGATAAGATGCCAGGGCAATCGCATAAGAAAAAGCGAGAGATTGATGTTTTTGCTTGTCGAACAACTTCCCCAGCGGGATTTGCTGCTGTTGATTTTTATCTGTTTGAACGAAAAACCGAACTTACGTGCCAAAACTAATGCCCGTTGTGGAAGCAGTCGCTTCGCTTCGTGGCGCATGGCAGATATAAGCATATTGTTCAGTATTTCCTGAATTTCACTTCTGTTGAAATCAGTGAAATTAGGACATGCTATGTTTAGAATCCCGTTTTTAAGAGACATATAAAAGTTTTCTCTTTCGCACCGGTATATATTTACCTGAAAAGAGGCAGTTTTGATAACAGAGTTTTCGCTTATGACAGAATGTTTGGGCTGACTGTCTAGAATAGATTTGATTTTTCCTTTGTTTTTCAGAATGAAGGAAAGCATATAGTCGATGTTTCCACATTCTGGCATAACTGCATAAACCTCACCGTTTTTGATTTTTACGGAGTAGCTTTTTGCTCTCGGATTGAGCTTTATGATAACCCGTCCCAGTTCTTTGTCGTCAAAATATTTTTCCATAATTGGAGCAAAGATAGTTAATGTGTTAAAGGTAACAAGCCTTCAGATACAACTTGACAAAATAATCCCCCTTGTCAACTTGTCCCCTTGTTCTCTCGTCCCCTGTTAAATCATTATTCATTCATTTGATTAATATAATGATAATTTGTATCTTTGCATGGTTAAAATAGGTATTTGTAAAAGATAATCAAAGCGTTATTTTTAAATTAAATAATATAGAGATATGGCTAAAAAAGCACTATTAATGATTTTGGATGGTTGGGGCTTTGGTGACAAAGGCAAAGATGATGTTATTTTCAACACTCCAACTCCGTATTGGGATTCTTTGTTGGCAAATTATCCTTACTCACAGTTGCAGGCAAGTGGTGAGAATGTAGGTTTGCCAGACGGTCAGATGGGTAACTCTGAAGTTGGTCACTTGAATATCGGTGCCGGCCGAATTGTTTATCAGGACTTGGTTAAGATTAACCGTGCTTGTGCCGACAACAGCATTATGCAGAATAAAGAAGTAGTGTCTGCTTTCTCATATGCAAAAGAAAATGGAAAGAATATCCACTTTATGGGTCTTACTTCAAACGGTGGTGTTCACTCTTCATTGGATCACTTGTTCAAATTGTGCGATATCGCAAAAGAATATGGTTTGGAAAACACTTTCATCCACTGTTTCATGGATGGTCGTGACACAGACCCTAAGAGCGGTAAAGGTTTTATCGAAGAACTTTCTGCTCACTGCGAAAAATCAGCTGGTAAAATTGCTTCAATCATCGGTCGTTTCTATGCAATGGACCGCGATAAACGTTGGGAACGTGTAAAAGAAGCATACGATTTGTTGGTTAACGGTGTAGGTAAAAAAGCAACTTGCATGGTTCAGGCAATGCAGGAATCTTATGACGAAGGTGTAACTGACGAGTTCATCAAACCTATCGTTAATGCTAATGTTGACGGTACAATCAAGGAAGGTGACGTAGTAATCTTCTTCAACTACCGTAACGACCGTGCTAAAGAATTGACAATTGTTCTTACTCAGCAGGATATGCCTGAAAACGGAATGAAGACTATCCCAGGTTTGCAGTATTACTGCATGACTCCGTATGATGCTTCATTCAAAGGTGTTCACATCTTGTTCGACAAGGAAAATGTTCAGAATACTTTGGGCGAATATCTTGCTAATAATGGCAAGACTCAGTTGCACATTGCTGAAACTGAAAAATATGCTCACGTTACATTCTTCTTCAACGGTGGTCGTGAAACTCCGTATGAAAACGAAGAACGTATCCTTGTTCCTTCTCCAAAAGTTGCAACATACGACTTGAAGCCAGAAATGAGTGCATACGAAGTTAAAGACAAATTGGTTGAAGCTATCAACACTCAGAAATATGACTTCATTGTTGTTAACTACGCTAACGGTGATATGGTTGGTCACACTGGTATCTATGAAGCAATCGAAAAGGCTGTTGTTGCTATCGACAATTGCGTGAAAGATACAGTTGAAGCTGCTAAAGCAAATGATTATGAAGTAATCATCATCGCTGACCACGGTAACGCTGACCATGCATTGAACGAAGACGGCACTCCAAACACAGCTCACTCTTTGAATCCTGTTCCATTTGTTTATGTAACAGAAAACAAAGCTGCTAAAGTAGAGAACGGTGTTCTTGCTGACGTTGCTCCTTCTATCCTTCACATCTTGGGTATGGAACAGCCGGCTGAGATGACTGGAAAGTGCTTGATAAAATAATAAGTAAATTGAAAATTGAAAGTTGAAAATTTGAGACTTGAGATTTTTTGATAATACAAAATGCAGGATAGAGATAATATTATCCGCACAAAATCATATGCGTTTGCTATTCGTATAGTAAACGCATATAAGTTTATATAGTATGATACAGATTGACGACACATTAGTAAGCCTCGATGTAATCGAGCGTTTTTTCCTTTGCGATTTGGCACACTGTAAGGGCGAATGCTGTGTTGAAGGAGATTCCGGAGCACCGCTCGAAATGTCGGAAATAGCAGAACTGGAAAAGGTTTTGCCTGAAGTATGGAACGATCTTTCTCCGAAAGCTCAGGCCATAATAAAGAAACAAGGCGTAGCTTATAAGGATGAGGATGGTGATATGGTGACATCAATTGTCGATGGAAAGGATTGCGTGTTTACTTGTTACGATTCTGACGGAACATGTAAATGTGCGATAGAAAAAGCATATCGTGAAGGACGTGTCAATTTCTACAAACCTGTTTCGTGTCATCTATATCCTATAAGAATAACCAAATATGATACATTTGAGGCTGTTAATGTTCATAGATGGGATGTGTGTAAAGCTGCTGAGGTTCTTGGGTTACGTGAACGAGTTCGTGTTTATAAATTCCTTAAGGAGCCGTTGATTCGCCGTTTTGGAAAAGAGTGGTATGATGCTCTTGAAGAATGTGCAGAAGAGTGGATAAAACAGAATGATAAATAATTATCCTGATTTATATAGGAAACAAAAGCCTGGAGCAAACGCCCCAGGCTTTTGTTTTATTGGAGATTCTGATCAGTTTTGTGTTATAAATCCAGAAAAATATATTTCCCCTTAGCTCCATAAAAAAAAATTTGAAAAAAAATTTTTGTCTTTTTGCTATAGAAGCTGATATATACCTGAAATAGGTGTATGTAATACAGTGTTAAAATCCTTTTTATTGTTAATATATTGTATTAAAGTGTAAGAAATGATTTAAAGTGTCATAATTCTTGTAAATGTTAAAACATAATTAAATTGTTGGAATAAATAAATTATTTATAATTTTACCGCAAATAGAATTTCAATTTTCAACTATATAATACTTTAGGCTAAAGAATAATAAGCGCTAGAAATAGGCTTTTTGATGTATTGTTGTAAATAGATGTAAATACTTGTGATGTTTTTCAAACTAAAAAATGGGTAAAAATGAGGAAAAGTAATTTTATTTCATTGGTCTCATGTTCCCTCGCAATTGGAACAATGGCTGTGACAGCTCAGACAAAGACAATAACAGGAACAGTTGTTTCATCAGAAGATAATTTACCTGTTATAGGTGCATCTGTAGTTGTTAAAGGAACAACTATCGGAACCGTAACAAACTTGGATGGAAATTTTACACTTGATATTCCGGACAATGCTAAGACTATTGAAATATCTTATGTTGGTATGCAAAGCCAGGTTTTGGCTGTAAAACCACATATGGAGATTAAGCTAGTTACAGATTCCCAGAATCTGGATGAAGTTGTTGTTACTGCAATGGGTTTGACACGTGAGAAAAAATCATTGGCATATGCAGTTCAGGAAGTAGGTTCTGAAGATTTGACAAAAGCAGGACAGTTGAATGTTACCAGTGCTTTGTCAGGAAAGGTTGCCGGTGTTCAAATTAACCAGTTCGGTGGTAGCGTAGGTGCTTCTTCACGTATATCTATCCGTGGTAACTCTTCTTTGCAGAGCGACCAGCAGCCGTTGATTGTTGTTGATGGTGTGCCAATTTCAAATGATACACAGCGTACAGGTGATAATACATATAATGGTGTTGACTACGGTTCTGGTTTGAATGATATCAACCCTGAAGATATTGAATCAATGACAGTGTTGAAAGGTGGTTCTGCTGCTTTGTATGGTATGCGTGCCGGTAACGGTGTTATTTTGATTACTACTAAATCAGGTAAAAAAGGTAGTGGTGTAAAAGTATCTTATGATGGAAACATCACAATAGACCGTGTAGCTAATTTGCCAAAATTACAGAACTCTTACGGACAGGGAAACAACGGTGATGAATATCACTGGAAACTTAATGCTCCTGATTTGACTTATCAGGAATATGCTGAACAGTATGGCTTCAACTGGGTAGATGGTTCTAATGGTGTCAATGACTTCTATGATGAATCATGGGGTCCGCGTTTGGATGCCGGATTAAATTTGGTTCAGTATGATAGTAATGGCGAAAAAGCTCCATGGATTTCACGACCTAACAATGTGAAAGATTTCTTCCAGACAGGTGTTTCCCAGAATCATACAATTTCTGTGGCTGCAAACTCTGAGAAAGCAAACACTCGTGCATCTCTTTCTTATCGTGGTCAGACTGGTACAGTTCCTAACACGGATCAGAAACGTTATTCTGCATCTTTGAATACATCAATCAAGCTGAATAAATATTTTACATATGATTTGAGCACAAGTTATACTCGTACGCAGAGTGACAACTTGGTGGGACAGGGTTATGGTGGCAACAACCCGATTAATTCTTTGTTCGCATGGTCCGGACGTCAGATTAACATGCAGACATTGAAGGAAAACTGGGACCAGAAAGATGCTGCAGGAAATTATACATATTATAACTGGAACACCAATTATCATATGAACCCGTATTTCACGGTTTATGAGAATACAAACAGTTATCAGCGTGACCGTGTATTTGGTAAGACTTCTTTATTCTATCAGCCATTTGATTTCTTGAAGATTGAAGGTCGTGCCGGATTGGATTATTATAACTCAACTGCTTTTGAACGTCATTATATCGACCGTTCAGATTATCCGGAAGGTGGTTTCTTGCAGACAAATGACAAGAATACTGAATTGAACTTGGATTTGATCGCCAGCTTCAATAAAACATTCGGCGATTTTAATATTACAGCTATGGCTGGAGGTAACTATCGTGATGTTTCTTGGGAAAATACTGAATTTGGTGCGGCTTCATTGACAGTTCTTGGTGTTTATACTATTGCAAATAAGAAAGGTGATGCTGTGACAAGTATGGATCATAGTCATATACGTTCAAATTCTGTATATGCAAATGCTTCTGTTGGTTGGAAGAATCAGTTGTATTTGGATTTGAGTGCCCGTAATGACTGGAGTTCAACTATTCATGATGCATTTTTCTATCCTTCTGCAAGTTTGAGCTGGATTGCAACAGAATCTCTGCCTTGGCTTAAAGGTGACGGTTCAGCTCTTTCTTTCTTGAAACTGCGTGGTGGTTGGGCTGAAATCGGTAATGCTACTACTGCATATCGCAACCGTGCATATTATTATCTGAATACAGACGGTTCATTCAACGGTGTAGCTCAGATTTATAAGAGCATGACTTATCCAAATGAAAATCTCCGTCCAGAAAGTATCAAGACATGGGAAATTGGTGCTGAATTCGGTTTCTTGCATGACCGTTTGCGTTTGGATTTGGCTTACTACCATAAGACTACAACAGACCAGATTTTGAATGTAACAGTTCCTTATTCAACAGGATATTCTGCAATGCTTATCAATGCCGGTGAGATACAGAATAAAGGTGTTGAAATCCAGTTGAGTGGTGATATCTTGCAGAGTAAGAAAGGTTTGAACTGGACAAGTACATTTAATTTCTCAAAAGACAACAGTAAAGTCATCGAGTTGTATCCTGAAATGGATTTGACTACATATCAAATAGGTTGGACTTGGGGCGTTGCAACACAAGCTATTGAAGGAGAAAAATGGGGAACTTTGGTTGGTACTGGCTTTAACAGAATCTCACAGGCTGATGTTGATGCTGGAACAGCAACTGCAGACCAGATTGGTTCTATCAAGGTTAATTCAAACGGTTTGGCTCAGACTGCAAGTGCTGTGAAGTTTGGAAATGTAACCCCTGATTTCCTTTTGAACTGGCGAAATGATTTCTCAATCCAGAATTTAAGTTTTGGTTTCTTGCTGGATATGCGTATTGGTGGTGATATTTGGTCACAGACAATGAACCATAGTTACACTGCCGGTACTTCAGTTGTTACTGCAGAAAATGGTATTCGTGAACGTGAAATTGTTGCCGGTGTGGACGTAATGCAGGATGAAAAGTTCGTAATGCAGGATGCAAACGGTAATTGGGTTACAAATACTATAAAGACAGATGCTTATAGCTGGTTCAAGAATGATGTTTCTGAATATTATATGTTCGATGGTTCATTCTTGAAATTACGTGAAGCTTATATATCATATACATTCCCGAAAGCATGGATGGCTAAAACACGCTATATCAGCAATGCAACAGTGTCACTTATTGGTAATAACCTTGCTTTGCTTTGGGTTCATAAGTCAAATAAGATGAGACTCGACCCTGAAACAGGTGGTGTTTCCAGTGATAGCCGTGGTGTAGGTTTCGAGCAGGCTGCTGTTCCTTCATCTCGTAGCTTCGGTTTGAAAGTAAATCTTACATTTTAATTAATCGTTAAACAGGAATTGAATATGAAAAATATATTAAAACTCACGACACTAGCTTCCTTGGCCACTACTTTGATGTTGGGCAGTTGTACCAATAATTTCGAAGATATAAACAGTGATCCTGATGCTTTGGAAACAGGTTCATCTACAAATATGTTAGGATATGTATTGAGAGCGACAGCTTCAGTTCAGGGCGGTTTTGATGCGACAGAAGCTTGGGCTGGATATATTTCCAAAATACAGTATATGGACAATTATTCTTATTTGCCAACAAATAATACATATGGTAACAAATTCTCTAATTGTTACAGAATGAATGTTCAGTTAGATGATATATTGGCAATGACAGAAGAAAATGCTGATGATTTCAAAAATATCCGTTGGGCTGCACGTATATTTAAGGAATATCTTTGGCTTTTGAATACTGATCAATTTGGTGATATGCCATATACAGAAGCAAATAAAGTTGAAGATGGTGTGATGAAAGCCAAATATGATTCGCAGGAAACTATTTATCCGGCAATACTTGAGAACCTTAAAGCTATTGCAGATGAAATGATTGCCGGAGAAGGAACTGATAAGATTGGTGATGGTGATTTCCTATTTGGTGGAGATGTTCAGTTATGGCGTAAATTCTGTAATTCACTTCGATTGCGTGCAGCAATGCGAATAGTTAATGTGGCTCCAGACTTGTCAAAGAGCACGATAGAGGAAATTTGTCAGAACCAGAGCAATTACCCTGTTTTGGAATCAAGTGATGAGAATGCGTATTTCTATTGGCAAGGTTCTGACCCATATTTCGAACCATATTATGATGATTTCAGAACTCGTGATGATTATGGAATGAGTAATATTTTCGTAAATCATTTACAGTCAACAAACGATCCTCGAATTTCTGCAATTATGCAGCCGGCAACAACTGACGGTGAATATCGAGGATATGAAAATGGTGCTTTGGCTGCTCCTTCTAATATTCAGACTATTTCTCGTATGGGTGCTATTTATCGTGAAGATCCAAGTGGCTTTACACCAATATTGAAATCTTGCGAGAATTACTTCATCATGGCTGAAGCTGCATTGTTGGGTTGGAATGTTGGTATGTCAGCACAAGATGCTTATGAAAAGGCTGTAAGAATATCAATGACAGACAATGGTGTTGCAGATTCTGAAGCAGACAAATATCTTGCAGCAAGCGGTAAGTGGGATGGCACATTCGAACGTATTTATATGGAAGAATGGGTTGCATTGTTCAAGGAAAACTGTGAAGCGTGGTCTTTGTATAGAAGAACTGGTTATCCTAAGGAAATTCAGACTTCTGGAGAATATCCTGGTAAGTTCTGTATCTTCGGCACAGCTCACAACGATGTTCCTTTCCGTATGCCTTATCCTAACAATGAATATTTATATAACGAAGAAAATATTAATGTTGCGGTTGAAGGCATTGTTGATAACACTTGGGGAAAACAAATGTGGTGGGATACACGTACGGGAGTATATTGATCCTGCACTTATTTATTAAACATATATTATAGAAAAGCAAAAGGTCATCCGGCGGGATGACCTTTTTTTGTTGACTTGTTTCTGAAGCCTTGTCTACTTGTCTCTTATTACTCTTTTATTTCAACAAAGCCAATGCTTCTTTGATTCTGCGCATAGCTTCGATGATATTTTCATCAGAAGTTGCATAGCTCATTCTGATACATTCAGGAGCGCCGAATGCACCACCGCCAACGCAAGCCACGTGGCCAACTTCCAACAGATACATAGCCAAGTCAGCAGCAGATTCAATCTTACGATCGCCATTTGATTTGCCGAAATATGAGCTACATTTAGGGAACAGATAGAATGCGCCCTGAGGAACATTAACCTCGAAGCCTGGAATTTCCTTGGCAAGCTTCACGATAAGGTCGCGACGGCGTTCGAATGCTTTACGCATTTCTTCAACAGGTTCCTGTGTTCCAGTGTATGCAGCTTCAGCAGCTTTCTGTGAAACAGAGCAAGGACCAGAAGTATATTGACCCTGAAGTTTGTTTACACCTTTAACAATCCATTCCGGACCGGCAATGAAACCGATTCTCCATCCAGTCATTGCATAAGCTTTTGAAACGCCGTTTACGATAACAACACGGTCGCGGATTTCCTCAAACTGAGCAATACTTTCGTGTTTGCCGATATAGTTGATATGTTCATAAATTTCGTCTGCGATAACATAAACCTGCGGATGTTTTGCAAGTACGTTAGCCAAGCCTTCCAATTCTTCTTTGCTGTAAACAGAACCAGTTGGGTTTGATGGAGAACAAAGAATCAGAAGTTTAGTTTTTGGAGTAATTGCAGCTTCAAGCTGTGCTGGAGTGATTTTGAAATCCTGTTCGATACCTGCAGTTACAATAACCGGAGTTCCGTCTGCCATTTTAACCATTTCAGGATAACTTACCCAATATGGAGCAGGGATAATAACTTCGTCTCCACAGTCAACCAACGCCATGATAGTGTTACAAACTGACTGTTTTGCACCGTTAGCACAAGAAATCTGGGCTGCTGTAAATTCCAGACCATTTTCGTTTTTCAGTTTGTTTACGATAGCGTTACGCAATTCTGGATATCCTGCAACTGGAGAATATCTTGAATAGTTATCATCTACAGCTTTCTTAGCAGCTTCTTTGATATGATCCGGTGTATTGAAGTCTGGTTCACCAACACTCATGTTGATAATATCAATACCTTGAGCTTTCAATTCACCACTTTTTTGTGACATTGCCAATGTTTCAGACGGTGACAATCTGTTTAATCTTTCAGATAATTTCGCCATTGTTCTAAGAATTTTTAAGGTTATTATTTTTAAGTTCCGCAAGTGGAGATTTATATAAGTTGACGGGGTTTCAGATACAAGTTAACAAGGTTTTTGCTGCCTTGTTAACTTGTTCCCTCGTCATCTTTGCAAATCGTGCTAGCGAGACTTACTTTTATTTCAAATTATGAAGTGTATGTCCCATTCTGTCCTTCTTAGTTCTCAGATAAAATTCATTGAACTTGTTAGGTGTAACTTCAATAGGAACATTTTCTGCAACAGACAATCCGTAAGCTTCCAAACCTACACGTTTCACAGGATTGTTTGTCAACAGACGCATTTTTGTAATGCCAAGATGCTGCAGGATTTGTGCGCCAACTCCATAGTCGCGCTCGTCTGCCTGGTGACCAAGACAAATATTTGCCTCGATTGTATCCATGCCTTTTTCCTGAAGTTTGTAAGCTTTCATCTTTTCCATAAGTCCTATGCCACGTCCTTCCTGGTTCAGATAAATCACAGCACCACGACCTTCCTTTTCGATAAGTCTTAATGCTTCATGAAGCTGCTCACCACAGTCGCAACGCATAGAACCGAAAATATCACCAGTAGCACATGAAGAGTGAACTCTCACCAACACTGGTTCATCACCTTTCACGTCGCCTTTAATGATTGCAATATGTTCCAGTCCGTTACTCTTCTGACGGAAAGGAATCAGACGGAAGTGACCGTATTCAGTCGGCATATCTACTTCTTCACCCTGCTCAACGATAGATTCCTGTTTCAGACGATAAGCAATCAAATCTGCGATAGAAATAAGTTTCAATCCATATTTATCAGCCATTTCTCTCAATTCAGGAAGTCTTGCCATAGTTCCGTCATCGCTCATTATTTCCATAAGAGCAGCAGCCGGATACAGACCTGCAAGTCGAGCCATATCAATTGAAGCTTCAGTATGTCCTGCACGTTTCAACACACCTTTGTCCTGTGCGTAAAGAGGGTTGATATGTCCCGGACGTCCGAAAGTCTCAGGCTTAGAATTCGGATCAGCCAAAGCAAGGATAGTAGCGGCACGGTCGGCAGCAGAAACACCGGTTGAACATCCTTCAAGCTTGTCGATAGTCACAGTAAACGGTGTTCCAAGCATAGAAGTGTTGTCGCTCACCTGATGAGGCAAATCCAATTCCTCACAACGGGACATTGTGATAGGAGCACAGAGCAAACCACGTGCATGCTTAAGCATGAAGTTGATTTTCTCCGGAGTAACTTTCTCAGCAGCGATAATCAGGTCGCCTTCATTTTCGCGATCTTCGTCGTCAACTACTATGACGAACTTACCTTCGCGGAAATCTTCAATTGCTTCTTCGATCGAATCTAATTTAATTTTGCTCATATTATTTCTGTTTTTTGAGTTTCTTGTTTACAACTTGTTTGTTAGCTCAAAACCATAAAGCTTAGCTTTCAAAACTTTAATTGAGAATTCCTATCATCTCATCACTAGTCTTCTTTATCATCTTGATATCATTAAGCAATAGCTTTCTCTGATATACAGCAAGAAGATATATTGGAATACCAATAGGCAAGATAATAGCTATTATTATACCCATTTTACCTTTAAGACGTAGATTAATACTGTTGTAACCTCCGATAATAGGATAATCCATCAGCTTGTTCAGAACAAGATTCTGGTCGGAGTTCGAAAGCTCTTCAACCAAATATTCCATTTCGTTGGCAAGCGTTTCCGCTTCGGTGTCTTTTCCTCCGCTTTTCCAGAAATGAATATAATTTATCCATCTCTTGTGGTTATTTATATATTTCTGGCAGTCTGAGGAAAGTTGCTGGATTCTTGGTTTAAGACTTTCATAATCCGGTGTATAAATAATAACTTCCTTTTTCTCGATTTTTCTTCCCTGGCGTTTGCCTACAATATTCTTTAATGCATTGATATATGTATCAGCATTCAGGATAACCGAATCTTTAGCCGCCTTATAAGTAAGGAAAATACCTAGCGGAGTAAGAACTGCCGAACTCAGCCACATTCCTTGCCAAGCTTCCCACACTCCGTCTCTTGCCATTTTTATACCGATATTATCAACGATATAATAGAATATGAACAGGATAACGGACAATACAACCGGCATACCCAAACCTCCTTTACGGATAATTGCACCAAGCGGTGCGCCGATAAAGAAGAAAACCAGGCAGGCAAAAGACAAGGTGAATTTCTTGTGCCATTCCGATAAGTGTTTACGCACCTTGTATGCTTCGTCACCTACAGTAGCAGCTTTGAAGAAATTATCTGTTCTTATGTTTTCTGCCCTGTTTCTTGCCCTTTTCAATATGTTTACTTTTTCGCTTGGTCTGCTTTCGTTATACAGACTGTCGAAATTTAATACAATATTTCCAGAACTTACTTTATAGTCTTCGAATATTTCTTTCTTTCCATTCTCCCCGTCATCAACCTCTTTTTTTGCAGTCTCCGGAGCCTTACTGTATGACTGCTTGTATGACAACTTATAAATATGTGTAGCCTGCTCATTCTTTATACTGTCCAGTTTTACAGTCATTGAGTCTATCGAAGTCTGTAAATCATGCAAATTCTTTCCCATATACTGGTTTTGCATAAGAGATTCGTCCGTACGGTTGAAGTTGGCGTCAAATTCAATAAGGATATCTTTCGTTTTGAATGTCTCACGCCTGTATGGAACAGCCTTTTGCACCGAGCTAGTTTTACTTTGGCTCTTCAGATTCTCAAAAGACTCACCGTTGAAAAGAGAAAGAACAAGAAACATTTTGTCTGCCGAAGTCTTCAGACGACCTGAATCTGCAACAATTACTCTCGCATTGTTGAAACCCTGAGAATAGTCGTATATCATCATATCCTTGAGCAGACCGGTTTCCGGCACCTTTTCCTTTACATACACATTGAATCCGGTAATTTCCTTATAGAAAATACCTTCCGGAATTTCCAGCTCCGGCGATTTCTGTCGCATCGAAAACAACAGAGTATATAGCTTGACCTGTACAACCGGCATCACATAGTTCTGGAAAAAGAAAGCCCCCACGCTCACAAAAGCCAAAGTAATAATCAGCGGGCGCATAATGTGTATAAGCGATATACCTGCGGATTTCATCGCAAGCAGCTCAAGCCTTTCACCCAGATTCCCGAAAGTCATAAGTGAAGCCAGAAGAATAGCAAGAGGCAAAGCCATCGGGACGAGAAACAATGCTGCATAGAAAAACATTTCGGCCAATACAAGGATGCCAAAACCTTTTCCCACCATATCATCAATGTATCTCCACAGAAACTGCATCAATACGATGAACAAACATATCCCGAATGTCATCATAAACAAAGGCAGGAATGTTTGCAGCATGAATGTATAAAGTCGTTTAATTCTCAACATCTCAAATTAAGAAGCTTATGTTATGATGTACGGGAAATATAAATGACTGATGATGTCTCGAAAAACATATGTGAGCATTTTTTACCCGTAAAATAGTTGCTATAAGTTTAGCAGACAAAAATACGGCAAAAAACGCGAATAATCTTTCAAATTCCCAATTTTCTTTTCAAAGTGGCAATTTGTGAATCCCATAAATCAATATAATCTTCTTTTTCGGATGGAAGAGCGAAATCAGTAATCTCAAGGGTAGTGATACCTGTAAGTTCTGTTTGATATATTGTGAATTCGAAGTAGGAGTTGGAATCTTTATCGTTATCCCATTGGAATTTTATGTTTTGTTCCGGGTTCATTTCAATGACCGAGGCCATTTGTTCTTCTTTTTTCCATGAGAATGAATATCTGTTGTTAGGCGATATAGTAACTTTTTCGGCAAACCACGACGAAAGTCCGTTTACGGTCGTTAAAAGATTCCAGAGGCAATGTCTCGAAACTCTGTTCATTGTGTATTCAATATGAAACTCCTCTTTTTTCATAAGAACTATAAATTCAAAAGTTAACAGAACGTATTTGTTTTCATAATATTATTGCTTGCAATATATGAAAATGTTTTTGAATGACAAATTTTTTAATTTATAATTTAAGATTGATAAATCTTCGGATGACTAATTAGCTATTTGTTTATGCTATATTATATAATTGATAAGTCTAAATATATTTTCAAAACTAAGCCTTAGTTTGTAAAAACTTAGTCATGATTTGTAAAAACTAAATCTTAGTTTTTATAAATTAAACCTTAGTTTTAAGAATAAATAGTGTCTTGTTTATATTTTGTCAGTTACTGATTTTTGAAGCTAAAAGGCGTCAGATACAAGTTGACAAGGTAAAATAACAGTTACTTTTTAGTCTAAATAATAAGAAACTTATGCCAAATTGTTTTCTCGTTAACTAGTCTATTCGTCTTTAAGCTGAAAATGATAGTAAAAAAGTTGTTGCTTTAATCTGTTGGTAAATAGTTGTTTGTATAAGTATGTGAAAAAAATATCAAAAAAAGTTGCTGTAAAATTTGGAGGATATATAAAAGATGTCTACCTTTGCAGCGTCAATAAGAAAAACGATGGCGAGATAGCTCAGCTGGTTAGAGCGCATGATTCATAATCATGAGGTCCCCGGTTCAAT
>CALCST010000037.1 GCA_937894065.1 uncultured Parabacteroides sp.
ATATAAATGTATTTAGGGTATGAAACGAAGAAACTTTTTCCGTTCATTGGCTTTGGGTGGAGCAGGAATGGTATTTTCTCCTATAGCGAAAGCAGTTCCAGTGAATGATAATAAACCAAAAACGAACTTGAAAGATGCATTGGCTGTTCCACGTACGGCACTGTCTATGCCAGGCAAATATCCTGGTAAAGTGGTGAAAGTGCATCATTCGGATTGTATTGTTGATGGACGTCCGTCAGAAAATATAGCATACGAAATGTTGAAAACATGTATGCTCAACCTTACCGGCGCATCTGATCTGAAAACCGCATGGCTTCAGTTTGTTGGTCCGGAGGATGTGATTGGTCTGAAAGTAAATCCAATTGCAGGTAAATTATTGTCAACTTCACATGCCTTGACAAAGTCGATTATCCGACAATTAGAAGAAGCCGGTATTTCCAGTCAGCAAATAATAATCTGGGACCGAAGAGAAGTTGATTTGCGTGAATCCGGCTTTACTGCCGAGCAATATCCGGGAATTAAAATTATCGGAACAGAATATCAGGATGAAAACGGTAGCTATGTGAATGCCGAAGGCAAGTTCTATGGGGAAGAAAGAGTGGATAAATCCCAGTTTTTCTTTGTGGATGTTGAAGGAGAATACGATGCATATACCATGCCTTATATGATTAATGGCGGAAAGTATTCTTATTTTACGAAGATTTGTACAGAGATGGTGACAAAAATCATCAATGTTCCTATTCTAAAGAATGCCGGCACAACTATCACCGGTTGCATGAAAAACCTAGCTTTTGGCTCAATTACAAACACGGCACGATTACACGGACAAATGTGGAACGACACTTGCGCTTCGGTTTGTGCTTTTCCCCCTCTGCGTGACAAAGTAGTGTTGAATATCCTGGACGGAATGATTGGATGTTTCGACGGCGGACCGGCAGCCAATCCACAGTTTATTTGTCAGTATAATTCCATTATTGCCGGAACTGACCCTGTGGCTGTTGACGAAGTTGGTTATCGGATGATTCTGGAAAAACGAATAGCCGAAGGCGTACAAAAAGAGGAAAAGAAGGGAGCACGCGCATTTATGGAAATGGCTGAAACATTAGGTTTGGGTATCGCTAATCCGGAGAAAATTAATTTACAAGAAATAAATCTAAATGCATAATGAAAAGATTGCTATTGGCTTGTTTGTTGTGTTTTTGCATCTCCTGGCTGAATGCTCAGGAGATTTCGGTAAAACGTGAACGAGTTTTTACCGGAACCGGATTATATGGTTATATGAATGGCGGTGCGGAACAGTTCCTGGAATATGGAGTCACCAAGCTTACTGCTTACGACCTGGAGTATGGAGGAGAAGAATATGCGTTGGAAATCTATGAAATGCCAACACCCGAAGATGCGTATGGTATTTATTCATTACACGTATTCCGTTGTCAGCGTGCAGATACATTAGGATGCATAGATTGTCTTTCCACATATCAATTACAAACTGTATGTGGAAATCAATACGTTTCATTGGTGTTTCCTTCCGGGACAAAAAAAGCGAAACAACAGGCTGATGATATTCTACGTCATTACATATCCGGAGAAGGTTCCGGGAAATTGGTTTTTCCTGCAGCATTTCAATCTCTTTCCCCTAAATCCGGTAAATTGAAATTCCTGCGAGGTAAGATTGGCTTGTCTGAAGTCAGCTCTTCTTTGACAAATTTGCTGGAAGGAATACAATATTCCGGTGTCTGGTTTCTCAAAGAAGAAGATAATTATAGGGCTATTATTTGCTTTAAAACTCCGGAACAATTAGATTCTTTAAGGAATAAATTACCTTCCGATAAGATACTTAATTCAGGTAGTCTTTTCCTGGAATATATTGGGGATGATGATGATAATAGTTCGGGGGATGATGGGGGATTTTGGTTTTGAGGGGAAGATAATGGATTAAGTTACAGTAAGTGTTACTATACAATAAATGGCATATGGAGATGGTAAAATATAGTCGCTCCATATGCCATTTTTATGGTCGATGTTTATTGTTAAAAACAGAATCCAGATATAGAAAAACTTACAACTGAATTCTGTTTTAATTTACACAAAATTTTGGACAGTGTCTTATTATAACAGTCATTTATCACTACTATTCCAATAATTTCCAACACTATACAAAGAATCACGTTGTGAATTAATCAGCTCCATCAATTCTTGAACAATCTCTGGATGTTGTTTTGCTACATTATACTTTTCTGACGGATCTACATTCAAATCAAATAAAAGAGGCAATTCTTTTCCAAAATAATCTATACCCAACTGGCTGTATGTTTTAATGTGCAATTTCCATTTACCCTTTCTCACAGCCATTAATTTATTTCCTACACCTAAATAAAAATATGGAGTATCATTTTTTTTAGGCATAACATCAAATCCCAAATATGATGCGATATTTGAACCATCAACGACATGACTTTCAGGTATCACTCCATTACCCAAATATGCATTTGTCATATACACATCCATTGCTGTTACTATCTCATCATTAACACCTGGACTTATTAAACCAGGACAATAAGCTATACAAGGTACTCGAACACCACCTTCCCAAGTACTTCCTTTCCCATCACGAAACAAACCAGCAGATCCTCCATCAGTTTTTTTCAAGATCCATGGACCATTATCACTAATAAACCAAACTATAGTTTTCCTATCTAATTTTTCTTTTTTCAATGTTTCAAGTAGTTCTCCTATAGCCCAATCTATTTCTTCTACAACATCTCCATATGCCCCAGCTTTTGATTTTCCCTCAAAATTTTTACCTGGATGAAGCGGAACATGAGGCATTGCATAAGGTAAATATATAAAGAATGAATTCTTTTTATTCTTTTTTATAAAAGATATTGCTTCTTTGGTATATAACTCTGTTAATTTATTTTGATTTGGATTCATTTCCAACGTATCATTACCACTAAGCAATGCTATATCTTGATAATGCGGTGGTATCATATCGTTACTATAAGGTAATCCTATATATTCATCAAAACCATTCTGCAAAGGTAAATATTCTTTAGAAGTACTTCCCAAATGCCATTTACCATATATAGCAGTTTTATATCCTTGTGATTTTAAAACCTCAGCAATAGTATACTCCTTTGGATGAATACCTTCTGGTGATTTGGGATCAAGAACCCAATCAAATCCAGATCGAGAAGGATATCGTCCAGTCAACATTGCATAACGGCTTGCTGTAGAAGCTGGAGAAGCACTATAGTAATTAGTAAAACGTATTCCCCCCATAGCCATTCCATCAATATTCGGAGTTTTAATATGGGGATTACCTGTTATACCCAAATCACCATAACCCATATCATCACAATACACTAATATAATATTGTATTTCTCTTTTGCTTCTGATGTACAAATTGTAGAAATACAAGACAATAAAGTTATTGGCAATATTTTTACTAAATCTGTCATTTCCTTATTTATTTAAAAATTCAAAACATTATACTATCAATATGAAAGACATTTTTAATATCCCTCATTCTGTACCAAATTAGGATTCTTTATTATTTCTTCTTCAGGAATTTTATACAGCATATGATGAGGTTTAATATTTTTAGGTGCAACGGAGTTAGTTCCTGAAGCAAACTCTACAGCTCTTTTAAGCTCATCAAATCCCCAATGACGGAGGTACCATCCACGAACTCCTTCTCCACCTAATTCCCATCGATTTTCATCAATAATAACACGTTTGAATTCATCTTTTGACAAGCCGCTTGGGACATCATGATCCATATCACCAAAAGCTCTTCTTCTCAAAGCATTAACTGCTTCATAAGCTTTACTTGTTGGTCCACCATTGATTTCATTCTCAGCTTCAGCCAATATCAAATAAACTTCAGCCAAACGCATATGTATAATATCCTTTTCTCCATTGACCTCTTTATCATCAAATGAAATCCATTTCAAATTATAATAAGCAGAACCTTCTTTCTTATCAACAAACGTTACTGTATCACCATTTTCTGATAATACATAATGCCATGCTGTTGCAGCTTTACGTTTATCATCCGGAGCAAAAGACTCAGCAAACTCTGTCGTTAAATAATATACTCCCCAGCCTTGAATCAAATCTCCATTTGACTTTGCTATTTTACCATCAGGCCTTATTAATCCTCCATTAGAATAATCATAATCTATTGACTCGTATGTCAAGTCTGGAGCCGCAACAGTATGTAACCACTGTCCTTTTACATCAGACATAAAAGGTATTACAAATATGCATTCCTTGTTCCATCCTGAATTCGTATCAAAAATTGCAGCATAATCGGATGATAACTGATGATAAGGAGATGCTATTACTTCTTGTGCAATTTTAGAAGCTTCTTCCCACTGTTCATTAAACAAATAAACTTTTGCCAATAAGGATTTAGCCGCCCATTTAGTTATACGTCCCTGTTCTGAAGCCTCACGTTCATCAGGTAATATCTCAGAAGCGAACAACAAATCCTTAATAATCTGATCATATACATCTTTCTGAGGAGAACGTGGCAAAAGACTTATTTTTTCCAAATTCTCACTAGTTACTTCCTCTGTCCACAAAGGAACATCTCCCCACATTAATGTTAACTGAAAATATACATATGCTCTAATAAAAGAAGCTTCAGCTATTATTTGGTTTTTAAAATCTTCTGGGAACTGAGTTTTTTCAGTACGACTAATAACCATATTTGCATCTCCTACAGCTTTATAATGTACTCTCCAGTTATTAAGATCTTGTGTCGGCTGTGATTCCAACAAATAATATTGATAAACATTATATCTTAAAATGTTTCTCATTACGCCAACATCAGTACCACCTTCGCCTCTAAACAACCAATCAAAATCTCCAATCTGCTCATGTTGTAAATGAGCATAACAACCCAACAATGCAGACTCTACCTCCTCTTCTGTATTAAAGAAGCTGTCAGGAGAAACAAACTCCCTAGGATTTTCTGTCAAAAATGATTCACAAGAAATACAACTTAATGCGATTCCTATAAAATACAAATATATTTTTTTCATAACAAAATCTCTTTAGTTTTCAAAAACTCATTTTAACTCCTATAATAAAAGTTCTACTCTGAGGATATACATTATTATCAAAACCTCTTCGAGTTGAATGTGTTCCTTCACTATTTACATCTGGAGAATAACCTTTATATCCTGTTATTGTAAACAAATTACTTACTGAACCATATACTGATAAAGCTTTAATAGCAGAAGTAAACTGTGGTATTTTATATTCTACATTCAAATTCTTCAGACGTAAGAAAGAACCATCAGAGACAAAAAGGCTACAACCACTTTTCCCTGCATATGTATCGTATATATAACTAAATCCACTACCGGCAGAAGGAATATCTGATGTCGGATTATCAGGTGTCCATCTATCCAATGCAGAAGCATAAACATTTGTATTATATCCCGAATATCCATTTACTCCATATAGGTCATAGACATCATTACCGACACTAAAATCAAAGAACAGATTCAAAGACCAATTCTTATAGCGCAAAGTGTTACCAAAACCTCCATAAAAAGCAGGTTCTGCATTTCCTATGATTTCACCATCTGCTATAGTACAAACATTATTACCATCCTTATCTAAGAACTTTGGATCTCCAGGCTTAAAACTGGAACCTTCTGGTATCTCTCCTTCTTTCCAAGTTCCTAAATATTTTGCTCCAAAAAATGTTCCAATAGGTTCTCCAACAATTAATCTAGAACCCAAACCATTTTCCAAGAACTGTTTTCCTCCAAGATCCAACACTTTACTTCTATTTGTTGAAATTGTTAAACTTGTATTCCATGAAAAATCTTTATTATCTATATTAACACTATTTACAGCCAACTCAAATCCATGATTTTTAACTGATCCAACATTTTCAAGTAAAGAAGAGAAACCTGTTTGCCATGGTAACTCACGGTATAACAAAAGATCTGTTGTCTTCTTTGTATAATAATCAAATTCGAATGTCAAACGGTTATTAAGTACTCCGAAATTTAATCCAACATCAAATTGATCCGTTTTTTCCCATCTCAAGTCCTTATTGGCAACATCTTGCTTTTGATAATATATTACTTGTTCATTACCCATAACGGTCTCTCCGGAGGATAATTTATCTAATGTAGCATATGGATTTATCGCTTGAGAACCAGAACGACCATAAGATGTTCTTAGTTTCAAATCTGAAATAAATTCAACATCCTGCATAAATTCTTCTTCTTTAACTCTCCATGCCAATGCTGCAGAAGGGAAAAATTCCCATCTATTTTGAGGACTTAAACGAGATGAAGCATCTGCACGACCAGAAATTGTCAATAAATAACGGTCCTTATAGCCATAGTTAACACGGAATAACGCAGAAGCCATATTCCACTCAGATTCTCCTGTTTGAATATCACGTGTCGTAGGTTCTCCTGTTTCCATAGCGTGATAAAGACTTACATCATTTGTAAATCCACTAACTGATGTTTGAGCAAATTCTGTATAATAATGTTGAATAGTCCAACCAGCTAATAAATCCAAATGGTGATCTTTTATGTCAAATCCATAATTAACTGTATTTTCATTTTGAATTGACATAGGAACATCAGATCTTACATAAGCATATCCACCTGATTTATTATTAACTCGAGTAGGCATATTCACTGATATATAATCATTCTGCTTACTACGATTTAAATCAAAGCCAAAAGAACTACGGATGGTCAAGCCTTTTAACGGTGTCAATTGGGCATAAATATTACCCATTCCTCGTAAATTTGTTGTATTAGACTGCTTATAGGCTTCCTGGGCTGCAGGAGTATCAGTATGAGTTCCACTAATTGGCAAAATAGAAGTATATTTTCCATCTTCATTATAGATAGACATTACAGGTATTGTCCCCATACCGCTTGTACTAATTACCGGATTATCTTTATCTGTATAAACCATACTCATAGTACTACCGAACTTAAACATTTTACCTATGTTTTGTTCTAAATTAAAGCGAATCTGGTAACGATCAAATCCTGACTTTTTTAAAATACCATCCTGATTCAGGTAATTCAAAGACAAAAAGTAATTTCCATCTTTATAACCTTTTGACAAACTTATATTATGTTCTGTTATTGGAGCTGTTTTATACATTTCCCTTTGCCAATCAGTATTAGGTACATTTTTTACATCAAATAACGGATTACGTCCAAAATATGCCTCATATTCATTTCTCCATTGAGCATATTCTTGACCATCTAGCATATCTAAGAATTTAACTGATTTCTGTAGACCAAAATATCCATGGTAGTCTAATTTTATACCCTCTTGACCTCGTCCCATTTTTGTAGTAATCAAAACTACTCCATTAGCACCTCTTGAACCATAAATTGCAGTTGAAGAAGCATCTTTCAAAACTTCAATTGATTGAATATCCGCAGGGTTAATCATACTAAGATCTCCACCACCAATAATTCCATCAATTACATATAAAGGCTCATTACCACCATTTATAGAGTTTCCACCTCTAATACGTATAGTCATAGAAGAACCTGGAGCTCCACTTGCAGTTGTAATCTGCATACCTGATACTCGTCCTTGTAATGCTTGGTCAACACTTGTTACAACTTGTTTATCTATTACTTCAGACTTAACACTAGAAACGGAACCTGTTAAATCTGATTTTTTCTGTACACCATATCCAACTACTACAACCTCATCCAATTTCTGTGTATCTTCTTTCAGAATAACTGACAGATTCTTATTATTTGCCTTAATAGTTTGTGACAAATATCCTATATAAGAAATTTCCAATTCAGCTCCTTCCGGAACTTCCAACGTAAACCTACCATCCATGTCCGTAATAGTTCCATTAGTAGTTCCCTTCACCATAACATTAGCTCCAATAACAGGAATACCCGAAGCATCAACAACAGTTCCTGTTACCGTTTTCTTTTGCTGAACTGAAGCCGTCATAGTATATGATGATTCCCGTTTACTTAAGACTATATGCTTGTCATTTATTTTATATACTACATCTGTGCCCTCAAAAATCTCATTTAAAATCTGACTAATATTATTTGATTCAGAAGAAACAGAAACCCGGCGGTCAACATTTATAATTTTACTATTATATAAAAAAGTATATTCAGAATTGGCTTCTATTTCATTCAACACCTCTTCTACTGTAACATTGTTCATTTCCAACGATGTACGGATAGATTGAGAGTATATTGTTTCTGCACTTGCTTGGGTAAGGAAACCGGCAAGCAAAATTGAAGTTATCCGCATACGCATAGGTATTTTAGGTAATAAATCTAAAGGAGATTTAAATCCTTGTGGTATTAGTACTTTATTCATATTTTTACAGGTATAATTTAAGTTTAACGACTTAGGTTATTATGTGTTATCCGAAAGGTAGGAGCTTCGGATAATACTTCAAGATTTTCAATATAAGCGAGAAACTGTTTTTGCGGTTTCTCGCTTTTCTATCCGGAAAGTAATGTGTTCATAAAATGAATTCGATTTAAAGGTTTAACAATCTTTTTATCTATTAGACGTATGCAAATTAAAGCACCCTATAAAAAATCCTGTTTTTTTATCAAATTGGATGAATAATTATCTGTTTACGGGAATAAACAAGACTACCATTCTGCTTTGGCTCAACTATCTCACATTTTATCGGTGCCGTCTTTTCCAACAATGATAATATTTCTGAAAGAGTTTCTGTTGTAAAAGTTGCTGAATAAGCATAATCATATACTTTTTCTCCCTTAAGAATTATATCTACATTGAAATGACGAGACAATTTCTTTGCTACATCTTCCATTGGAGTTCTACGGAATATGATTTTTCCATCTTTCCATGAGGTTTCAGTAAGCAGATTAACAGTATGGAGCTTTATATTCTTCATATCTTTGTTGAATACAGCCTGTTCGCCGGGATTTAAATCCTGATTTATATCTGAGCCGGAATATTCAACTTCAACTTTTCCTCTTGTAAGTGTTGCTTCTATTTCATCATCATCATCATATGATTTAACGTTGAATTCTGTTCCATAAGCACTTACAGTTACGCCTTCAGATGTCAACACTTCAAAGCGATTATCAGGGTCTGACTCTACTTTAAAATAAGCTTCTCCTGACAAATAGACTTGACGTTTTCCTCCAACAAATCTCTCGGGATAAGTCAGTTTTGAACCCGAATTCAACATTACTTCTGTTCCATCAGAAAGAACAACGCGGGAAACTACACCGTAGGCAGTTTGCAATTCTATTTGTTCTATCGGTTGCTTTTTCAGATGATCCAATTCGTAATACATATATCCTGAAAGAGCTAAAGCTGGTAAGATAAGAATTGCTGCAGCTCTACGAACAATAGTGAAAAATCTGTCACGATATTTTTCTCTATTAATCCGGGAATGCAGTTCCGTCCAATTTTCATTAACAGATATCAGACGTTGCTTTTTCAGTCTGTCCGTCAATTCCAAGATAAACTCTATATCTTTATTCTGTTGTTCTATATCTTCATTTATATTGTTGTGCATCGTCCTAATTTTTTAAACGAAGCTTGAGATATGAACTTATTCATATCTCAGCGACCTCGTTCAATTAACCTTAATCTAATTCAACCTTTATCTATTGAAACGTATTTTATCAATAGACGTTTCAACAGAGTTATTACCCTACGTGAAACAATATTTTTTTCATATTATAATTACATATTTCTTACTCAAGTTTCGCAAGCTCAACTTGCAGGTAACAAGTTGACAAGAAAACAAGTTAACAAGAGTTTTTAGAAAATAAGTTGTAAAGTTACAGGCATTTTGACCTTGTCAACTTGTATCTGAAGCCTTGTTAACTATTAAGTTGAGCAACTTGCGTAACTTAAGATCTTAAAAACTCTTTACAGGAATCCTATCAATAAAGGCAAGTAATCTTTCAGTTCACAGCGAAGAAATTTCAATGCTTTCGTCATATAAGCTTCAACCGTTTTCACAGAAATTCCTTTTTCTACAGCTATTTCATTATAAGTTTTTCCCTCAAATCTATTCATGCGGAATGTTGAGGCAATTTGTTCGGGTAGTTTGTCTAAAGCTTCATTTATCAAATTTTCCAGTTCTTCGGTTGTATAAAGGTCTTCATCATAATCTTCCCTCATATTAACCAGCTTCTGTTCAATATAATTAGCTTCTGTAGATTTATGTCTGAGGTAATCCAGACAATTATTCCTCACACTGGTAACAAGGAAATTTCGTCCAGAAGTTTTTATATCCAAATATTTCCTATTCTTCCATATTTTATAAAAGGTTTCCTGCACAATATCTTCGCAAGTTTCTTTACAGTCGATGTATCTTTGAGCAAAAACACATAAAGGAGAGAAAAAGTCGTAAAACAACTTCCGGAATGCTTCTTCGTCATCATTAACAGATATACGAATTATCAAATAATCAACCGAATATGTTTCCAGAGACTTCTTCATAATTATATCATCATAACAATGTATTATTAAAAAGAATGAAAAAGGTTTTTAATTCATGATTACAATTCTATTCATAATTCTGCATTTATCCAACAAAAATACATTATTATCCATAAATATCATGAATATACAATAAGTATAACCTCACATACTCTTCCTAATCCTCACAAACTTTTTCTGATAAGCAGAAGGAGTTTGTGATGTGACGGTTTTGAAACAACGGTCGAAATGCGCCATATTATCATAGCCACATTCATAAGCAATCTGGCCTACTGACATATCAGTCCAGGAGAGAAGTTTACAGGCATATGAAATTCGCATTTCCATTATATATTGCCCCAAAGTTTTTCCTGTATTATTCTTGAAATAACGGCAGAAAGCAGCGGGGTTCATAGCCATAAATGAAGCTATATCTTCCAAAGACAGGCGGCTGGTATATTTGGTGTTGAGAAAAGCAATTAATTTCTGCATCTTTCTGTCCTTGAAAAACATTTTCTCCTGCTCGTAGTCCGGTGATGCGGCAAACTCATATTTATCATAGCCCGTGAGACGGTGAAGCAAACTAAGCAGTGATATTATCTGAAGAGCTCCTTCTGCCGTAACTATATTTTTTATATATGACTGCGATTCCAAATCATTTTCCAATGAGAATTTTATTCCACGCTGAGATTCCTTCAGCAAGTCATTTATCTGTGTAAACTGGGAATAATGGGAAAAGGCGTAATACATAAAGTCCTTTTCAAACTGTATTATGGCTCCATTTACACGAAGAGATTCATCTGTTTCATATTCCGGAAGATTCTGCATGCAATGAGGAAGTTCGGAACCGAAAAGAATAAGCGTATTGTCATCAAAATCAATCAGGCTGTCGCCTATCAGGCACTGGCCTTTTCCTTTCTCAACATAAATAAATTCATATTCACCATGGAAATGCCACGGATAAGTGAAATGTGAGTAGTCATAAAAGCGAGCTTTCAAAGGTGTTGTGCTGGATATGGAAAGCTGTTCATTCAATATTTTTTTCATGATGAATAGATGTTTTAAAAGGTAACAAGGCAACAAGTTGACGAGTTGACAAGGTTACGAAGAATTGGCAGATCGCTCACTTGTTTCCGTCATTTGGCAAATATATACAAAACAATAGCAAAAATACGCAAAACATCGTGTGATTTTCTCTTCTATTTTTGTGATATAAATATAGAGCACAAGGAGACAAGAATATTTGACCCTCTTGTTAACTTGTCTCTGGAACCTTGTTAACTAATAAAACATGAATAATCTATTTGATATAGAAGGAAGAGTTGCCGTGATTACCGGAGGTTCCGGCGTTTTGGGCAGTAATATTGCAGAAGGTTTTCTGAAAGCAGGAGCAAAAGTAATTATTATCGGCGCTCATCAGGAAAGAGTTGACGCTGCTGTGTGCAGACTTAATCAAATAAGCAGCGAGGTTTGGGGCATTGCTTGTAATGTTCTGGATATTGACAGCCTGAAAAGTGTGAAACAGGCGATTTTAGACAAATGGCAGAAAATTGATATTCTGGTAAATGCTGCAGGTGGAAATATTCCCGGCGGAACACTGACTGTTGACCAGAACATATTTGACATGAAAGTTGAAGACCTGAACAAGGTTGTTGACCTGAACCTTTACGGCACTGTTTATCCTTGCCTGGTTTTCGGTGAGATTATGGCAGAACAGGGATATGGCAGCATTGTGAATGTTTCATCAATGGCTGCATACGAATCTATTACCCGTGTGCCGGGATATTCAATGGCGAAAAGCGCGGTTGAAAACTTTACTCGCTGGCTTGCTCAGGAAATGGCTATAAAGTTCTGTGAGAAGATAAGGGTCAATGCTATCGCTCCCGGATTTTTTATCGGTAATCAGAACAGGGCTATTCTTATCAATCCGGATGGTTCGCTAACTGAACGCAGCCAAAAAGTAATTGCCAAAACTCCTATGAAACGTTTTGGTGATATATCTGAGCTTAATGGCGCGGTGCAATTCCTTTGCAGTGATGCTGCAAGCTTCATAACAGGAGCTACATTAGCTGTGGACGGAGGATTCAGCGCATTTAGCGGGGTTTAAGGGAAGAAGTGGAGGAGTTAAGTAGTTAAGAAGTTTTTTAACTTTCAATTTTCAATTTAACATGCTTAAAACTTGGAGATGGTTTGGTAAAAAAGATAAAATCACATTGTCAATGCTCCGACAAATCGGGGTGGAAGGCATTGTGACTGCGTTGCACGAAGTTCCAAACGGAGAGATTTGGACTGAAGAGGCAATCAATGATTTGAAATCATATATAGAATCGTATGGCTTGAAATGGTCGGTGGTTGAAAGTCTGCCGGTTTGTGAGGCTATAAAATATGCCGGTCCAGAAAGAGACGAACTGATTGAGAAATATAAAGTAAGTCTTGCCAATCTGGGCAAATGCGGCGTAAAAACTGTATGTTACAATTTTATGCCGGTTATCGACTGGGTGAGAACTGATTTGAATCATCCTTGGGCTGACGGTTCAACTTCTCTGTATTTCGACAGAGTGAGATTTGCTTATTTCGACACTAAAATTCTTGAAAGAGAGGGTGCGGAAAAAGATTATACTGCTGAAGAGCTGGAAAAGGTTGAAGCTCTGGATAAGGTGATAACAGAGGCTGAAAAAGATGAGCTGATTGACAGTATAATTGTAAAAACTCAAGGTTTCGTAAATGGTAATATTCGCGAGGGAGACAAGAATCCGGTTGCTATTTTCAAGAGATTGCTGGCTCTTTATGAAGGCATTGACCGTGATAAATTGCGCGAAAACATGAGATATTTCCTTGCGGCAATTATGCCGGTTTGCGAAGAATATGGGGTGAATATGTGCGTCCATCCGGATGATCCTCCTTTCCAGATATTGGGTTTGCCACGAATAGTTACGGATGAAGCTGATATTGAATGGTTCCTCAACGCTGTGGACAATCCTCATAACGGATTGACATTCTGCGCCGGCTCACTGAGTGCCGGTGAACATAATGATACAAGAGTGTTGGCTCGCAAATTTGCGAAACGTACTCATTTCGTTCATTTGAGAAGCACTAAGGCTATGCCGGGCGGAAACTTTATTGAAAGTTCACATTTGGAAGGTAGAGGTCATCTTATCGATCTGATTAGAATCTTCGAGAAAGAGAATCCGGGATTGCCTATGCGTGTTGACCATGGCAGAACAATGCTTGGAGATGAGGACAAAGGATATAATGCCGGATATTCATTCCACGGAAGAATGCTTGCGCTGGCTCAGGTTGAGGGGATGATGGCGGTGATTAAGGAGGAGTTAAAGAGTTGATAAAAAAAAGATGAAAAAGATAATAACATTTGGAGAAATAATGTTGCGCCTGGCAACACCGGGGTATCTGAGATTTGCCCAGGCAAACAATCTGGAGGCTACTTTTGGCGGCGGGGAGGCAAATGTTGCTGTTTCTCTTGCCAACTATGGAATGGACCCTCAATTTGTAACGCGTCTTCCGAACAACGATATTGCTAAAGCTTGTGTGTGTGATTTACATAAACATGGTGTCAAAACCGACCATATCATTTATGGAGGAGAGCGACTTGGTATTTATTTTCTGGAAACGGGAGCAGTTGCCCGTGCCAGTAAAGTGATTTACGACCGTGCTCATTCTGCAATTTCAGAAATTGAGCCGGGAATGATAGATTGGGAGAAAGTGTTTGACGGTGCAGACTGGTTTCACTGGACAGGTATAACTCCAGCAATCAGTCAGGGTGCGGCAGATGTTTGCCGTGAGGCAATAAAGGCTGCCAACAGAATGGGAGTTGTTGTTTCATGTGATTTAAATTATCGTAAGAATCTTTGGAAATATGGCAAAACAGCATCTGAAGTTATGCCGGAATTAGTTGAAGGATGTGACATTATCCTCGGCAATGAAGAAGATGCGGAGAAAGTGTTCGGCATAAAACCGGAAAATTTTGATGTTACGGCAACAGCAGGAGAAGTTAATGCTGCTGAATTTGAAAGTGTGTGCAGTCAGCTTATGCAGCGTTTTCCACGTGCAAAGAAAGTTATCATAACCTTGCGTGGTTCAATAAATGCCAATCACAACACTTGGGGCGGTGTTCTGTACGATGGCTCAACTTTATATCAGTCTCCACGATATGACATAACTCACATCGTGGACCGTGTGGGTGGAGGCGACTCCTTTATGGGAGGTTTGATTTACGGACTGCTTACATATCCGGACAATGACCAGCAAGCTCTGAACTTTGCCGTAGCTGCTTCATGCCTGAAGCATACTATTTATGGTGATTACAATATGGTAACTGTTGCCGAAGTAGAAAACCTGATGAAAGGTGACGGTTCAGGTCGTGTTTCAAGATAATATTTTCAGTTATTTTTCTCTTCTCCAATTTATTGCTCACAGCCGTGATATAATCATGGCTGTGAGTTTTTTTATCTTCTTGTTCAAAAACTCATTCTTTCTTTTGCACACCTTTTTACTTTACTGTACTTTTACATCAGGAAATCAGAATACAAAATACCACAAATGAAAAAACAAATACTTGCGCGATATTGCAATCCGGCTATTGCCATATTATTTATTATAGGAAGCTTTTTATTTTTTAATCTGAATTATAAATTCCAATATGCTTTTCTTGAGCAATATTCAATGTTTCAGAACAATTCATTTTATCTTGCTGAAAAGCTTTCTGAACCGGGTGGATTCAATGAATATATCAGCAGTTTTCTAAGTCTTGCATTTATCTATAACGGAGGAGCAGCATTAGTAATAGCATTGTTTTTAGGCTTGATTTCATGTCTGTTTCATGCGTTTCTGAAAAAAATGGATTCTTCTTCCGGGATATTAGCTGCTTTGGTCCCTTGTTTTATTTTCTGGGTTTTCCCTCAGGAATCAGTGGCTGTTTTAGTTTCCACGGCTTTTTCATTATTAGCCACTTATATTTATACCAACATAAGCAACTATAAATACAGAATATCAGTTGGTTTGCTTCTGATTATTGTTCTTTATTTCATCGCAACACCGGCACATATATTATTCAGTTTACTATGTCTGATTTATGAGTTATCTGTTAAGGACAACAAAAAAGTCGCAATTGCCGGGGTAATAAATCTTACGCTGGCTTTAATATTACCACTGGTTGCCATGCGCAGCATTTATATACTTCCTATGCGGGAAGCGTATCTGAGCAAATATTTATGTCATCCGGAACAGCCTGTTCCCTCGCCTATATATTATTTATTATACTCTTTTCCGATAATATCTGTACTGGTGTGGATAATGAGAGGAAAGAATTTTATCAAGAATGAGAATATCAAGGCTATTGCAACTTATATAACGGTTATTGCTGCATCAGTTGCAATATTCATATACACAAAGAATCCAATGGAACAGGCATACAGATATGACTATTATGCCCGTAATGGAGAATGGGAGAAAATAGTTAAGCATGCCGAAAGACATTCAATCAAAGATATGGATGCTTTGGTTTATCTGAATTTGGCTTTATCTCACACAGGAAGAATGGCATCCGATATGTTCCGTTTTCCACAAATGGGAGAATCCGGCTTTATCACAAAAGATCCAAAAAGTAGAATGGGACTTATTCAGGCTAGTGAAGTTGCCTGGCAAGTGGGACAGATAAATGCCTCGCAAAGATTTGCTTTCGTGGGTGTGTTGAGTTCACAGCGTTGTGTTCAGCCACGCCTGATGAAACGGCTGGTTGAAACGTATATAGTGAATGGAGAATATAAGGCTGCCGAGAAATATATCAAAATACTTGAGTCTGCGCCACATTATTCCAAATGGGCAAAAGAGCAGCGCAGTTTGCTCAACGAAAAGAGCAGTAACGAAAGTAAGTGGGTTGCCAAAAAAAGAGCTTTAATGCCTATAACTGACAATCCGTTTGATTTGACCGTAAGTTTCCCAAGTGCTATCGCATTCCTTATTGATGACCATATAGATAATAGAGCAGCCTTTGACTATGGTATGGGATTTCTGCTTATGTATGGAGATATGGGTGCGTTCATTCATTATATGAATCTTATAAAAGGGAAATACAAATCATTGCCAAAACATTATCAGGAGGCTCTATGTCTGTACTATATCGGAATGAAAGCTGATAAAAATGCTTTGGCTTCATATAATGTTAGTCAGGATATTATAAACCGGTTCATCAGTTTTACACAAAATGTGAGAACTTCGTCTCCAGCTGTGCTTAAGTCGCAATTTGGCGATACGTATTATTATTATTACTTAAAGTTTAACAATTCCAACTCTAAGTAAACAAGTTGACAAGAAGACAAGTTAACAAGAGTTTTGACCTTGTCAACTTGTATCTGAAGCCTTGTTAACTTTTAAGTTGAGCTTGCGAAACTTAAATTAAATTATTATTCAAAGACAAAGTAAAAAGTAAGAAACATGAAAAATGAAGCAAAAAATAAAATATTAAGATATGTAATAGCTTCATACCTTATTATACAGGCTATCATACTGATATATATTTATGGCAAGAATATGTTCTTATCTGAGAATATTCCTGCAGATGCTGTGGTTGAAGATGCCGCTCCGGATATTTTCCCAGATTATAAGGATGTGACTGTCCCTTTCAATATTGCGCCGATGAATTTCAGAATCAATTCTACTGCCGATAAATGTTATGCCAAAATTGGAGAAAAAGAATATTTCGGTGAACAGCATATTGAATTTGACAGTAAAGAATGGCACTCTCTATTGGCTGACAACAAAGGGAAATCCCTGAAAGTGGAAGTTGCCACAAAATGCAATGGGAAATGGACTCGCTGGAAGGCTTTTGATATTCATGTCAGTGATAAACCAATTGACTCACATCTTGCATACAGACTAATTGAGCCGGGATATGAGAAATGGCATATCGTAGGGCTTTATCAGCGTAATCTTGAATCATTTGAAGAAAAAGCAATTATCAGAAATGATATGACCGGTTATAATTGTATTAACTGCCATTCGTTCTGTAACGGAAATCCTGCTCAAATGATGTTTCATATGAGGGCTGCCAATGGAGGAACTTACATAATCGACGGCAATGAGATAACCAAGCTGAACACAAAGACAGACAAGACTATAAGCAATATGACATATCCATATTGGCATCCTTCGGGGAAATATATCACAACTTCTGTAAATGATATCAAGCAGTTCTTTCATTCCGTCAAGGAAAAGAAAATGGAAGTATTTGACCTGGAATCGGATATTGTGATTTATGATGTGGAAAAGAAAGCAATCCTGTCTGAAGCATCTATCATCACCAAAGAGCATTTCGAAACATTCCCTTCATTCTCGCCAGATGGGAAATGGCTTTATTTCTGCAGTGCAGATTCTACAGAAATGCCTAAAAACTATAATAAGGTGAGATATAATCTGTGCCGTGTAGCTTTTGACGCAGAAAAAGGCAAACTCAATATGCCGATTGATACATTGGTGAAGGCGGACAGCCTGAGTTATACATTTCCACGTATTTCTCCGGATGGTAAATTCCTGATGTATACAGAAACTGAATACGGACAATTCCCTATCTGGCATAAAGACGCGGAATTGAGAATGTTGGATCTAAACAATAACAGTCAGATTGATATTTCAGGACTGAACAGCAGCGACACCGAGAGTTATCATTCATGGAGCAGCAACAGTTCGTGGATTGTTTTCAGTACACGAAGAGATAACGGACTTTACACTTTGCCTTATATCGGATTTATTGGTGAAGACGGGAAACCGGGAAAGCCATTCCTTCTGCCTCAAAAGAATCCTGATTTCTATGATTATCAACTTTATTCATTCAATATTCCTGAGTTAATAACAGGGGAAATTGAAGTCAGCCCGTACAAAATACAGCAGGTTGCAACTAAAGAAAAACCTCAAAATGTAAAATTTTCAGAGTCTGGGAATTAGTGAAACTACAATTAATTTATATTAAACATAAGTAAAAGTCACTGTATAGTATAAACTTAATACGTTTTGCATGTGTTATATAATAAAGTATCACTAAAATGAAAACACCATGAAAATTTTATTTGAGATTAAAGAGAACCTGCATGATATCCTGGAACAATTGCTACATTCTGATTTTTGGATTACAGAAGTAGAGGATATTGATGATGAAAAAAGAATCATAAAGATTAGAGATTTTGCTTACCCGCAAGAAGCAAGAGCTGAAGTTACGCCTCAAGGTATATGCCTACAGACAGCATTATCGAAATACACTTACAGACTATTTGAGAAAGATGGTTCATGCTGGTGTGAATATATAGGAGCATATCGCGGATTTTTGGAACAGAAACTTTTGCCAATACTAACGCCAAAAGAAAATCTGCTGGATCAGCCTGTCAGCAGTTCATTACTGGGAGATATGCATAAACCACTGAGAGAATATGCTTTGGATAATCTGAAGCTTAAGAAGTTCAGACAACAGACTTTCGGAGATATTGGTTTTTCAAACAGTGATCATCCAAAACGTGTTTACGATGCTTTTATTAAAGAAGATTACATTCCTGAATGATATTTCTTTAAAGTTGACAAGGCTTCAGAGACAAGTTGACAAGGTCAGAACTCTTGCCAACTTGTCAACTTATCACCTAATAACATATTTCTTTGCAAATTCCTCAGAAATATAATTATCATAACTTTGACAAACTTCTGCGGAGAAGTCTATTCCACAAGCTATTATTTTACTCCAGGTTTCTTTATCAAGATTTGGTAAATCCTTACGCCTGATATCATATTTCAGCAAGCCGAATATAATACCGGCATTGAAGTTATCACCGGCACCAATTGTGCTCAAAGGCTGTATTTTCTTAGAATCAAAATGTTCATCCAAAAGAGATGTGCGTAAATGCACACCTTTGTCACCATGAGTAGAAATGAAATTATCACAGTAGAACTTAATATTATCCTGATAAACTTCACCCATATCTGTTTTCTTGAACAAGTTATAGAAATCCTCATCTGAACCACGTACTATATCTGAAAACTCAAAATTCTCAAGCACTGTTGGCATAAGATGGATAGCTTCATGTGCATGTGCATTGCGGAAATTAGGGTCATAATATATAATTGCCCCACGTTCCTTTGCATACTGAAGGAATTCCAATACTCTTGGTCGTAGCACCGGATTCAAAGAATAATATGAGCCGAAAATAAATATATCATCTTCTTCAATAGGAGGAAGAGGAACTTCGAGACGCTGCTTGGGATAATTCTTATAAAATATATAATTAGCATTCTGATTATCATCAAGAAAGGCTAATGATATCGGACTCTTTCCGTCTGGGAAACAATCAACATAATCGGTTGAGATATTATTATTTCTCATGAAATTACGGATTATCTCACCAACTCTGTCATTTCCAGTTTCACTTATAAAAAGAACTTTCTGTCCCAATCGTCCTAATGATGTCAGTCCATTAAAGACAGAGCCACCGGGAACAGCTGCATGCGGTTGCTCGCCTCGGAATATTATATCCAATATGGTCTCTCCTATTCCTATTACTTTTCTCATATGATTTTAGTTTTTGAGTTTGTTAGTTTTTTAGTTTATTAGTTCAGGCAGTCCTGACTAATAAAACTCAAACCTATAAACTCTCCTGATTAGTTTTTACTCAGTCTTGCTCTGTTCACGACTCTTATCACCAAGATAGCCACCATGATGACGCTTTGCATATTCCTTATTGGTAAATCCTATTTCCTTCATTGTCCCAACAACAAGAATATCACCAATAACAGTCATAACTGTTGTTGATGTTGTCGGTGTCAGCCCCAAAGGACAAACTTCAGCAGGAGCGCCTGTTGGCAAACATATAGTAGCCTCTTTTGCCAAAGCACTTTCCGGGTTGCTTGTTATAACAATAAATTGCATGTTAGGAGCCAAACCGCGAGTAAGAGATGTAAGTTCTATCAATTCTCTGGTTTTTCCGGAATTAGAAATAAGCAACATTATGTCGTTTTCACGTATTATGCCCAAATCGCCATGCTGAGCTTCACTCGGATGAAGGAAAAAAGCAGGAGTTCCAGTTGAGCTGAAAGTAGTAGCAATGTTCATCGCAATTTGTCCGGCTTTTCCCATTCCACTAGTAATGAGTTTTCCTCCTTTCTTATGAACCTGTTCAACTATCAGTTTTACAGCATTATCATAAGCTTCAGAAACAGGTATATTTCTTACTGCTTCTGACTCTCTTACAAGGATAGAAATTATATCGTCTTGCTTCATTTTATTTTGTTATGATTAAGTTTCCACAAATGTATAACAATTAAGTAATGAAGCAAAATTACAAATCAGAAAAGCATACTGGCTGTAAGTCCGACATTAAGAAGACTTAAATCACCAGGCATAAAATCTCCAGACAATGTTGTATATGTATAGTTTGTATATAAACGCAATCCCATAGTTGGAGATACTTGTCCAAGTAATGAAAGTCCAGCCTGAGCAGCAAAGCCTCTTTTCTTCAAATCATCGTTTAACAATAAATTACCAGAGCCGAAATGCAACTTTGCGTTCCAAAATATACGGGGACATATGCAAGATGTATATTCAGGACCAACAAAAAACAATGCACTTCCCAATGTACCTTTATCTTTGCTGATTTTAGCTGTCATAATTGTTGTACTTCCTCCTATGCCCCAACCTGACTTGAAAAAATAAGCACCAGCCAATGATGTATTCATTCCCTGATATGGATTTACTCTCTGTCCATCTATATAAAAAGAGTGAGGAAAGAGGCAACTGTAACCTACAGAATATTCGAGATATGAGGATACAGCTGTATAATCATAATCGGAATTATAAAATCCATGCTGGGATTTGTTTTTCTTAAATATCAAATCAGATAAAAAATAGCCCAACTCTGTTGAAAATATACCTACTCCTGCACCAAAAAGTACATCAGACATCCAATGTCTGTTATTAAGCATTCTACCTACAGCAACTAAAGATGCACAACCATATGAACCTATACCGACCCAAGGACTTAACTCTCCATATTCTTTATAAAGCATTGTAGCAGACATAAATGCTGTTGCTGTATGTCCAGAAGGAAATGAATTTTTCTTGCTATTATCCGGACGCATTCTTTTAACGGTATATTTCAGTCCATTTACTATGCCCGCCATAGTCGCAGCTGATATAACATCCGCCGTAAGCATCTCCCCCCAGGAACTACGTCCTTCAACTCCGGCAATTTTCATACCGAACATTGTAACCATAGGAACATATTGAATATAATCATCATATTTATTCTTGAAAGACGACAAATGAAAATCACGTGTTTCCTTCACTCGATAATCAATTGTTGTGGCAAGAGCACTTGCTGCAAACAAAGGAATGGCACTTTTTGTGATAGCGTAAGCATTAGTAGAGCGTAATTTTTCTATTGTAGTTTGAGATTCTTCATGATTGATAAATAATGTATCTGAAACAGATTGAGATTTCAAGTCTATCGGTTTTATCAATGATATTACAGTAATCAGAATTAAAATTACTTTAGAAAGGTCTATCATAGGAATTAACATGTTACTATTTCTAGAATTTAGTCTTGTAAAATTGTATCTGGCAAAACTTCAGATTTTTAATAATGCAAAAGTAGTGATAAATGTTATACCTTTGCATGCTGTAAATATGAAAACTATGAATCATTATTTTTCACATACACTGCCAAACGGACTCAGATTGGTACATCTTCCCTCAAAATCAAATGTGGCTTATTGTGGATTTGCAGTAAACGCAGGTACAAGAGATGAGCTTCCGGAGGAATATGGAATGGCGCATTTCGTTGAACATATGCTTTTCAAAGGAACAAAGAAAAGAAAAGCATGGCACATTCTGAACAGGATGGAAAATGTTGGTGGTGAGCTGAATGCCTATACAACAAAAGAAGAGACTTTCGTATATTCCATATTTCTGAAAGAGCATTTTCAAAGAGCTTTGGAACTTCAGGCCGATTTGATTTTCAACTCCATTTTTCCAGAGCATGAGATAGAAAAGGAAGTGGATGTCATACTTGATGAGATAAATTCATACGAAGACAGTCCGTCAGAACTGATATTTGACGAATTTGAGAACAAAGTATTTTCTGGTCATGCACTGGGACATAATATTTTAGGAGACGAGAAATCTCTTCTGACATTCAACTCAAATTCAGGCTGCTCTTTTATGCGCCGATTCTATACACCGGGAAATATAGTATTATTCTCGATGGGAGATATAAAATTTGACAAAATAGTAAAATGGGCAGATAATTTACTGGGTGTAATTCCTGATTATAAAGCTGAGACTAATCGTCAGGCTCCACAAATTGTAGAAGCTTCGCAATCTGTGATAGAGAAAGATACACATCAGGCTCATGTCATAATGGGACAACGTGCTTTCAGTCTCCACGACGAACAAAGAATATCATTATTTCTGCTGAACAATATGCTTGGTGGTCCTGGGATGAACAGCCGTCTTAATATTGCTTTACGCGAACGTCACGGATTGGTGTATAATGTAGAGTCAAATATAACTTCTTATACAGACACAGGTATTGCCAGCATATATTTTGGCACAGATCCGAAAAACAGGGAAAAGGCAACTCGTCTGGTGTGTCGCGAATTGGAGTCTCTATGCGAAAAGCCGTTGGCCGAAAAAAGTATTGCTGCTGCAAAAAAGCAGCTGATTGGTCAAATTGGTGTAAATAATGACAATAAAGAAAGTCTGTTTCTAGGACTGGGAAAAAGCTTCCTGCACTATAACAGATATGATTCTCAGGAAGAAGTGGTGCGACAAATTGAGGCTATCAGCACAGAAGATATATTTAATGTTGCAAACCAAGTGTTTGCTCCGGACAAACTGTTCAGATTGGTATATTTATAATAC
>CALCST010000038.1 GCA_937894065.1 uncultured Parabacteroides sp.
TGTTGCAGAAACGGCAGTCTATCTCCATCAACCGGCAGGATGTTTCCACCTCCATTAACACGCAGATGGACGCGCTTATCCCGCCCAGCAAGATTTCCGGTTTGACGCAGGGAATGTTTGTCGGTTCGGTGTCCGACAACTTCAACGAGCGTATCGAACAGAAGATTTTCCACTGCGAGATTGTGGTGGATGCCGATAAGGTAAAACGGGAGGAAAGTGCCTACAAGAAAATCCCCGTTATTACCGATTTCACTGACGCAGACGGCAACGACCGCATGAAGGAAACGGTGCAGGCAAATTACCGGCGCATCAAGGAGGAGGTGAAGCAGATTGTTCAGGAGGAATTGGAGCGCATCGCGGGCGATGACAACCTGAAGCATCTGTTGCAGCAGAAGTAACCTATTAAAATAAGGGAGGATAGCTAAAATCCTCCCTTATTTTAATATTCCTCCAAAAGTTTATTTTGACGTAAATCTTCAATGTAACATGCTAAGTTACTTGAAACTTTATTAAATACTTTATCAAGATATGGGATGATATTTTCCAAATTCAATTCCAACTCTAACGGGAAACTATGATATTGATGTAAAAACCTTGTGATGTCATTTCTTTCTGAAACAGATAAAAGCAAAAATGGATTACTGTTTTTATAATATACCATTGCTGAAAGATGAATAAAAGCGCATCCTAATTTATAAACAAAAAAAGGCCAGCCATAAAATTTATCAGCTAAATCCACCATTTGTTTATCGGTCACGACTTTCTTTGTATTGGGATAAGACCATTTTATTCCCTCCAAAGTTTGGTTTATAAAATGCTCTCTAAGGTTTAAGTCGCTAATTGACAACAAAAACATAACTCTTACCATAGAATCTAATTCTTGACGCAGAATAGATATTACCTGCCCATATAATTGTTGTTGCAACAAAATATTTATAGCGCAAGAATGTTCTCCTGACCTTTGAGTAACTATATCGCAAAATAAATTAATATTATTTGTTTTCATTGTTGAGTGATTTCGCTTATAAGATATAGGATTTACTATTGGTTGCCACATATATCTGATGCGGCATTTCTTTTTCGTTGTATATTATTGTATGGTTGTCGCACAAGGTCATTCCCAGCCTTTCAACCACACGGATGGATGCCACGTTTTCCGGTCGGATACTGCAACAGACAGTTTTCAGTTCCAGCTCTCCAAAGGCGTATTCCAAACACGCGCGGGCGGCTTCCGTACCGTAACCGTTATGCCAGTATGTGTTATCGAGTATATAGCCAAGCTCGACAGTCTCGTTCCCGTTTAGGGTACTATTCATCAGACCGGCTTGTCCTATCAATGCGCCGCTTTCTTTCAGTATGACGGCAAAATATCCGAACCCGTCCTTGCGGTATCGGATGAGTTGCCTGTTTATCCATTTGCGCACGTCCTTTTTGGTAAAGCCGTGTTCCCAAGCGTACATGACTTCCGGCTTTCCCATTATGGCAAGGAGTGCGTCCATATCCTTACGGGTTATCCTGCGGATAAGCAGCCGTTCCGTTTCCATGACGACCAGCGATGCGGAATAGGTCTTTATCTCAAATCCGTCCTCTTTCCATTCCTTCACAAGCCTGTTGATCGTTTCTTCCACCAGACTGTCATAAGCGGCATCGGGAATAACCTTTATAAAAAAGGTGTCACGGGTTTCTTTCATGACCCATTCGTTGATGTCTTTCAGTTCCTTGCCTTCGGGAATGTAATTCTTGTGTATCATGAACTCGTTGATGTTGTCCGCCAACAATTCTTCCAACTGATAACGGATGTCATCCTCCAGTTCGGCAAATGGTATGGTTTCCTCTTCATAGATGCCTTCTATTAAAACATCATCCTCTCCCATATCCTCGTCCGGTGTCTGATTGCCCCGTTTCATGTCCAACATATCCTGCGCGAACTGCCCGGATTCCTTGTCCTTGTACTTCTTGGCATATTTTTCCAGCAGTTCCCAGTCCTGACGGCTCATCGGGCATTTGAAAACGGCTCGTTCCACCTCGTTACAGCGCACCATGTCCGCCTTCACATCATCGGGAAGCGACCGGCATTCCTTGCAGATATGCCGCGAGTGTCCTTTGCCGCTGAATTGCTCGTTGGCTTTGTACTCGCTACAAATCCGACAGTAATGCCCCTGTTGTTTCTTCTTTTTCGCCACCATACCCCGTTATTATATCAACAGTTCTTTTCCTTTATCGGTAAGACGATATTTCTGCCGGGGATGTTTCGGATTTTCCGGGTAAATAGGCTCTACCAAATTCTGCCTTATGGCTGGATACAGATATAGTTCTAAAAAATTACTTTTGTCCTTTAATCCTATCACACACATAATCTCTTTGGTTGAAAGTGTCTGTGTGCCGATTGCAGACAACACCTTTTCCACCTGTGGGGTAACTGTGGGGTGACTGTGGGGTAACTGTCGGGTAATTGTCGGGTCGTGCCCCACAGTTTTTCGGGTATAGCGGAAAATAACCCATACACTATTTCCATCTGTATGAAACTCCGGATCGGGAATGCCGACACGCCGGCATTCGCTTATCATAAGCCCGATGCCTCGTCCCCAGCTTTCCAGAACCTCGCTTTTATACAGAACATTCGCAATAATCAGGTTTTGAGGTTCTGAATTATGCCCGCTCAATAACTTTTCCATTGTTATATCCGGCGGAAAAGTTCCACTGTTCTCAATCTCCACACGGTCATCATAGATGGCAATTCCTACCGAACTGCCGGGACGGTGGTATGAGCGGTGGCAAAGGGCATTTGTGCAGCATTCCCTCAATGCCTTGTAAGGAATCTCAAGCTCTTCCTCCCGATACAAGCCTTCAACTTTGCCCGAAAGGGAAAGATGCTTGAAAAAGAACGACATTGCAGTGTCCAGCAGTGTGTAGATATTGCCAGTGGTACGCTGATTGTCTATAAACTCGTCTTTTGTAGTTCCTTTGAAACGCGCCAACCGAAGCAGGCACTGGGGATAGAAGTAAAAATCACGACCGAACAAGACTGCGGAAGCATTATTCAGTTTTCCGTCATGTAACAGGTTGAATTTTTCGAGTATGGTCGGCAAATCCTCCCTTATGGTGGCTTCGGGTAGGCGACCGCACCGGATGCCTCCACGTACCGCTCCCATAATGGCATGTTCATCAAGGTCAGTAACTTTGATGTCGGGATTCGTCATCGCCTCCCAAGCGTATTTCCCACCTCGCTGCATAAGCAGTTGGTTATATACGTCTTGCGGCATGGAGGATGTCACGCTCTCCAATCGAAGATAAGCCCGTCCCTTATAGGAGAACGGACGCATATAACGTTGGCTGTCCGCAGACAAGGCTATCACACTCTTGTCTGTATTTTGGATACTGATATACGAAACTTCGAGTGTGGCAAATGGTTCAAAACGCCGGATGGCTTCCGCAATATCACGCTTCGTCTTGTCGCTCACTTCCTGCCCGATGATCTTTCCTTTGTCGGTCACACCGAACAACACCGTGCCACCTTCGCTGTTAAGGAAAGCGCAGAGCGTTTCCATGCCGCGCTCCAACTGCCCGGTGGTTTCCTTGAACTCCACCTGCCCGTTTTCCTTTTCGGCTATCAGTTGTTTTACTATATCGAGGTTGTCTATGTTCATATTCAATTCGTAACAATTGTACAAAGATAGCGTTTTTCGCTGAAATTCGGGGCAATAGCGCGCCGAAAACGCCCTTTTTCGTATAGATTTTACTCAAACGGGAGAACAGCATGATACCATTCTCCCGCTTATACCTGATTTTATCTTCTCATACGTTCCAGCTCTTCATCGCGCAGCATTCTCTCGTTCAGTTTCTCCTGCATCTTGTCGAGGAAATAGGTACGGCTTTCGTTTTTCCGACGTTTGATGTCGGTATAGAAGCGGTAGCAATCCTTCGACTCAATACCGAATATCTTGTAGAGAATCGGGGCGAGCTGTTTTAGCGGCATATTGCCGTTGTTGATACAGCCCATCTCGTCTATGCCGTAGATAAGTTCCACGAGGTCGATGGCGTTGCCCGTCCAAAGAAGGCTGGCGGTGGTTTCTGTTGCGTTGTTGGCGGATATTAGTGGTGGCACT
>CALCST010000039.1 GCA_937894065.1 uncultured Parabacteroides sp.
TAGAGTACGCGTCTGGGGGGCGTGTGGTCGCTGGTTCGAATCCAGTCATCCCGACTGAAGATATAAGCATTGATAGTCCTAATGACTGTCGATGCTTTTTTGTTTATATACTTTCTTGGTAAAAGGATATTTGTTCTGACATTTATTGTAAATTTGCCCTTAATACCATAAATAATATAAACCATATGAGAACACTACACAAATTAGGCCTTTTGGCAATAGGTTTGTTTCTGTCTTTCTCTCTCTTTGCGGGAGACAAAACAAGTTTTTTGAAAAAACAGTTTACTACAAACAGTGGATATAAGTTGAATTATCGTGTGCTTTATCCTTTGGATTATGATTCCTCAAAACAATATCCGGTAATTCTTTTCCTTCATGGAGCAGGAGAGAGAGGAACTGACAATGAAGCTCAGCTTGTTCATGGAGGAGATATGTTTGCCTCTTATTTGAATCAGCAGAAATATCCGGCTATTATTATCGCTCCTCAATGTCCGCCAGCTCCGGATTGGTGGGTCACTTATACTCGTCCTTCAGAAGAAGGAGGCAAACGTGTTTTCCCGGCTTCAAACCCTATTACAAAACCTTTGGCTGCTGTGAAGGAGCTTTTGGACAGCTATATTGCAAAAGGTGTTGTAGATACGAAGCGTATTTATATTACTGGTTTGTCAATGGGGGCGATAGGAACTTTTGATTTGGTTTGCCGTTATCCTAAGGTGTTTGCCGCAGCTACTCCTATTTGTGGAGGTGCAAATTTGCAGAGATTGGCAAATTTCAAAGGAAATACTGCTTTTAGTATTTACCATGGTGAAGCTGACAGCGTAGTGGATGTAGAATTTTCACGCGATGCTTATGATACATTGAAGAAGGCTGGAGCTGAAGTTCGTTATAAGGAATATCCTGGGGTTGACCATAATAGCTGGGATAATGCTTTTGCCGAACCTGATTTTATATCATGGATGTTCCAGCATAGTTTGAAATGATAGTTCTTGCAATAAAAAATATATATAGACCTACGCTTTCATAGGTCTATATATATTTCAAAATGGGGCCGAACCTACGCGTATTTAGGTTCGGCCCTACTCGATTTTTCTTCGGATATATTTTAAAACATGTGCGGTATTATTTTCTGATATGTTTCAATACCTCAACTTTATTGTCAAACTCAATCTTAATTATCAATATTCCTTTGTGTTGAGGTAAATAATATGATGTCTGCTCACCGGAAAGAATCTCTCTTTGAATAGCTTTTCCTGAAATATCATAGATATCTATAACCTTACTGCTGTTGCTCGGAGGAAGAATGATTTTGTCTCCTTCAATTCGCATCTCCATCGTTTTTACAGATTCAATACTTACCGGAGAAGTGACAGGTTCATTTCCGTTGAATACAGATACAGGTGACGAACTTATCATCTTCAAAGCAGAGTTTCCGCTTGATTCAATATTGATTTCCGTATTTCCGTTTGCTTTCACAAAGAATGCTTCACCTGCCGGAATAGAATAATCACTGCCTATAGAATAAGGCTGATATTTCTCTCCGTCATATACATATATATTACCATCAGTGTTTCCGTTTGTTTTTATGTCGGAAAGTTTTAGTGCGGAAGTTAGAGGATTTCCGCAAAGAATCCACCCATTGTTTTCATCTTTTCCGCTTTGAGCGTTATTGGCAGAGATAGAGATTATATTATTTGATGTAAGTAATAAAGGTTCATTTTCTGTTGATGATACATACATATTATTAAATGTAGCTCCTTCGTCTAAGGCAACCAGATAACCTTTTCCTTTTTCAAACAGAAGTTCGTTGTTGGATTTAATGTTTACAACTTCCCAATTGCTTGCGGAAATTCCATTTTGAGCTCGACCTTCACTGTTATATCTGCGGACATAGAAATAATTTCCGTTACCCGATGTAGTTTCATCCCCTTGCTGAAGATTTGAACCGACACAATTACTGTAAACATCAAAAGGGAAAGAAACAAAATACCATTTCCCTTTTTCCGGAAATTCCTTGTGAATAGTCATTTTGTTTGCAGCGAGCTCTCCGCCGTTGATTATTTCAATTTCTCCATCAAGATGTATTTCATTGCATTTTATAGATTCGTCAACGATGGCTTTCCCTTGTATAAGTGCATTCCTGTTTCTCAAAGCCGGAAGGTGGGACCAGTTGCTTTTGTTTGTCCAGTTTCCGGTGGAGGTGAAGAGGGAGTGGGATTGGATGTCTCCAGAGCCATAAATACTATCTATACAATAGTATCCTTCACTTGGATTATCGCTTTGCGCTATTTCTATTATGATTTCTTTAGCTGGTAATAAGAAATTAAAAAAACTACAATCAGTCTTATCTTCTGTAAATTTTCTGAACCCAATACTATAATTATCATAAGGAATTTCAAGATATACTCTATTTTTATATTCAGATGTCTTGATTGCAGAAACCATCAATTCTTCTCCCTTATTTACATTCTGGGCAGCAAATGTGCATAATATTTGAGGCTTACCACTATAATATGATAAGTCAATATCAAAATCATCAAATTGGATTTTATCACCGGGAACTAATTTCAGAGTTCTTCCTCCCGAAGCATTTTCTATCCCTGAATCTTTGGTGTCAAAGTAATTCAATGAGCCGTTCAGATGTTTAAAGTTCCAATTATCAATAGGTGAATCTTTGAAAGTTTGCATAATAAAAGTATCTCTGAACGAGATATTACTACTGCTATTCACAAACTCTCCCCAATTTCCCGGATTATTAACTTGCGCCATCAAAGAACTTGAGCTTAAGAAAAGCATAGCGCATAAAGGAATGTGTTCTATTAATTTCTTCATAGCCTTTAGGTTTTATGGTGAAACAACTTTTCCAAAGATAGTGTAAAAAAATCGAATATCAATGATATAAAGGAAGAATATAACTGAAATTTGTATCTTTGCACTATGAAAGAATTTATTATTTCCGAAGCACAAACAGAAAAGGCTGTTCTGGTTGGTTTGATAACTCCTTCGCAGAACGAGCAGAAGGTAAAAGAATACCTGGACGAACTTGCTTTCCTTGCCGACACTGCAGGAGCGCAAGCTGTTAAACAATTCAGCCAAAAGCTGGATTATCCAAATCCTGTGACCTTTGTTGGTACTGGTAAATTGCAGGAAATTAAGGAATATGTTATTGAGAACGAAATAGGTTTGGTGATATTCGATGACGAATTGTCGCCTAAGCAATTACGTAATATTGAAAAGGAACTACAGGTAAAGATTCTTGATAGAACAGGTTTGATTCTTGATATTTTCGCACGCCGTGCTCAGACAGCTCACGCTAAAACTCAGGTTGAGTTGGCTCAATATAAATATATGTTGCCGCGATTGACTCGATTGTGGACTCACTTGGAACGTCAGCGTGGTGGTGTCGGTATGCGTGGTCCGGGTGAAACTCAGCTCGAAACGGATAAGCGTATTATTCTCGACAAGATTTCGAAACTTAAAAAAGACCTTGTCGATATTGACAAGCAGAAAAGCGTTCAGAGAAAGAACCGCGGCAAAATGGTTCGTGTGGCTTTGGTTGGTTATACCAATGTCGGTAAGTCAACTTTGATGAATCTGCTTAGCAAGAGTGAAGTGTTTGCCGAAAACAAACTGTTTGCAACGCTTGATACTACCGTGCGCAAGGTGATAGTGGAAAACTTGCCGTTCCTGTTGTCGGACACTGTAGGTTTTATCCGTAAATTGCCGACTGAATTGGTTGAGTCTTTCAAATCAACACTTGATGAGGTGCGCGAAGCTGACCTTTTGGTTCATGTTGTTGATATCTCGCATCCTACATTTGAAGAGCAGATAGAAGTTGTTAATAAAACTCTTTCGGAAATAGATAAGACTGAGAAACCAGTAATTATGGTTTTCAACAAGGTTGATGCATTCTCTTTTGTCCCGAAAGATGAGGATGATTTGACTCCAAAAACAAGAGAAAACATCAGTCTTGATGAATTTAAGCAGACATGGATGGCAAAAATGCAAGATAATTGTATCTTTATATCCGCAAAAGAAAAGGTTAATATCGATGCTTTGAAAACTCTGCTTTATGAAAGAGTCAAGGAAATACATATAACACGTTTTCCATACAACGACTTCCTGTTCCAACAGTATGACGTTGAGTGAAAAAGGGAAAAACGACAGTACATAAAATCCAGATATTTAAAGTGTATTTGAAGACGAGCTATTGAATTAAAGGCTCGTCTTTTTTTGTTCATAATTATTTTTGATATATGATTTTCTTGTGTGAAGTATTATTTTATTATAAAAAGATTGTAAGTTAGGGGAGTTGTTCAACTAAGTTTACAATAACATACAAATATGGAAGCCATTTTACTGTTCTTCGTAATAATAATCTTCATCTATTTCCGGTCGGAAATGAATAAAACCTCGGTTAAAATCGAAAAGATGCAGCGAGAGGTTGATACATTAAAATTTAAATTAAAGGAAATATCCGAAGCTGAAAAACAGGAAACAAAAGTATCAGAGGCGGTACCTCCACCACCACCTCCTTTGTATGTTGTTAAACCGCAGATGGTGATGCCGAATAGTCAGATTCCTGAAAATAAGAGAAAGTCGTATGACTTTGAAAAACTTATGGGTGAGAATGTTTTCGGTAAAATAGGTATATTGATACTTGTTGTTGGCATTGGCTTATTTGTTAAGTATGCGATAGACAATGAATGGATAAGTGAAACTGTACGTACAGTCTTAGGATTTGCATGTGGTGTTGTATTATTAGGTTTTGCATTTTGGCTGAAAGACCGTTACCGAACCTTTAGTTCATTACTTTCAGGCGGAGGCTTTGCTGTATTTTATGTCACCGTGGCAATGGCATACCATTATTATGGTTTGTTCTCTCAAACTGCAGCATTTGTTATGCTTGTAATTTTCTCCATATTCATGATTTGTATTTCGCTGATTTTTGACAGGCGGGAGCTGGCTTCAATAGCATTGGTCGGAGGTTTTATTGCTCCATTCCTTGTAAGTGAAGGTACAGAAGGGATAATTACTCTGTTTGCATATATGGCGGTTCTGGATATGAGTATGTTTACGATATCTTTTTATAAGCGCTGGGGAGAATTACCGCTTTTCTGTACTGTATTGACATGGTTTCTTTGTTTGTCATCGATACCGGTTTATTGGGAAGATGAAACTGAAGTGGCAAAGCCTGCAATGATGTTTGGTTTTGTTATAGCTTATTATTTGATGTTCCAGTTGTCGGCATTGTTGATAGTTAAGAGCAGTAACCGTTGGGCAAACACATCTTTATTGGCTTTACCTGTCGTAAACAGTTTAATATTTTGGATATTGGCAGACAGATGTATGCTTTATTTCGAACCATACATATATTTTCCGGTTTTCTCACCAGTATTTATTGCTTTGGTGAATATAGCTCTTTATGTGTATTTCTATATAAATCATCGTGATAAGAGAAATATGCTTCAGATGTTGCTTGGACTTGTCCTGTTGGCAATGGTAACTGCGGTGCCTGTTCAGTTGGAAGGCTCGTTTGTAACATTATTTTGGACAATCGAAACATTAGTTGCCGTATGGTTATTTAGCCGTTTCGGTAATAAATTATATCGTTTTGCGGCGCTTGCTCTTTTGCTCCTTACATTTTTTTCTTGGTCAATTGATTGTTATGTGTATGATTTCAACGAAAGATTGTTTATAAACGGTTATTTCCTGACATCATGTTTCGTATCAATTGCTTTTATATTAGTTTCTGTTTATTGTTATCAAAAAGCTTTGCCAGATATATTACCATTTGGCATAGTTGCCGGATTGGTATTATATTCTTCAGTAGTTATAGATTTAATTGCTAATTTATCCGAACGCTCGGATTTGATAGGTTGGATATTCCTGTTCTCAATATTGTTCAGTGCAATCATTTCATTTCTATTATACCGTTACAGGCTGTTACCTTCGGAAACAAATTTATTTTACATATTAGTTTCTGCCTATCCGCAGGCACTTTGTCTGTTGTTTGTCTTGGCTCTTAACTTCTTGGAAATGGAAGGCTGTTATGTTTATCTTTGGGCAGGATTTGCAATGATAACGTTATATCTGCTGATGTTGATAAAGTCATATTATGTTGACAACGATTATAAAGATAAAGCAACCGACTTGGTAACTTGTTTCCTTTCTGCTAGCGGAACTGTTACATGGGTTATGGCAGTTAATGTTTTACTTCACCAGCTTGGATTTGAATATGAAGGTAGTGCCGGAATATCTGTTTCGCTTGCCATAGCTGTGTTTGTGATGATATCCTTGGGTATGCGTAAGAATTGGAAAACGATGCGTATATGTGGTTTTGTAGGATTCGTTGTTCTTATGTTTAAACTTGTAGCAATTGATTTGTGGCTTCTTCCGACAATAGGTAAAGTTTTTGTCTTTATATTCATAGGAATAGTATTGCTTGTTCTGTCATTTATGTATCAGAAACTGAAAAAAGCAATATTTGGAGAGAGAGAAAGTTAATGGCAACCTTATATTGTGTTGCCATTATTTTTCAGTTTGTTTCCGCGAGGATGATGTTCAAGTATTTCTTTTCGGATGAACTCACGGTCGATATGTGTATATATTTCGGTTGTAGTTATTTTTTCATGTCCCAGCATATCCTGTATTGCTCTCAGATTGGCTCCACCTTCAAGCAAATGGGTCGCAAATGAATGTCTGAAAGTATGCGGACTCACAGTCTTGTTGATTCCGGCAAGGGCAACATGTTGTTTTATTATCAGAAAAACCATAACTCTTGTTAGTTTGCAGCCTCTTCTGTTGAGGAATAATATATCTTCGTTTCCCGGTTTTACTGTCATTACACCTCGGTCCGGAAGATACATCTCTATTTCTTTCAGAGCAATATCGGATATCGGAACCAAGCGCTGTTTGTTGCCTTTCCCTTCAACCTTTATAAATCCTTCTTTAGGATATATATCCGAAAACTTAAGGTTCACAAGCTCTGATACACGTAAACCGCAACTGTAAAGTACTTCAAGCATGGCACGGTTGCGGTGTCCTTCGGGTGTTGATAAATCTATACTGTCAAGGATTGCGTTTATTTCATTGACGGAAAGAACTTCCGGCAGCTTTGTTCCAATTTTGGGAGATTCAAGTAATTCAGTCGGGTCGTCTTGGATATAATCTTCAAGCAGAAGAAAATGATAGAAAGATTTTATACCGGAGATAATTCTTGCCTGCGAACGAGGATGAATACCTATATCATGCAATTCGGCGACGAATTCTTGCAAATCTTCGTATTTTATGTCTTGTATTTTTATTCCTTTGTCATCTGCAAAATTTCTTAATTTATCAAGATCTCTCCAGTATGCGTCTATGGAATTTGCGGAAAGAGACTTTTCCAATTGCAGATAAATCTTATATTTCGTAAATATATCTTTTTCTTGCCGCATTGTTTGTATATGTCTTTATTAATGTGTCAAATAAATTTCGTATATTTGTACCAAATTTTTCCTTTTGATGGGAAGTATGTCTGCAAAGGTAATAAATTGGTAACAAAATGAAGAAAATTCAAATCATCAACGGTCCAAATCTTAATTTGCTAGGCAAGCGGGAGCCAACCGTTTATGGAAATACAGCGTTCGATGGTTATCTGGAGAGTCTGCGAGTTCAGTACCCTCAATGTAAAATAGAATATTATCAGAGTAATGTTGAAGGCGAATTGATTAATAAGATACATGAAGTAGGTTTTGATTTCGATGGAATAATATTGAATGCCGGAGCTTACACACATACTTCTATAGCCCTACATGATGCGATAAAAGCTGTTACTACACCAGTAGTTGAGGTTCATATATCAAATGTTCATGCACGAGAGTCTTTCCGTCATGTTTCAATGATTTCTGCTGCTTGCCGTGGAGTAATTCTTGGCTTTGGTCTTGATTCTTATCGCCTTGCCCTTGAATCATTTTTGGCGAATGGCGGAGATTTGTGAGGGAAGGAGATAGGAAGTTAAGTAGTTGAGGAGTCAAGTAGTTAAGAAATTAAATTTACTAACCCCTTGTTAACTCGTCAACTTGTTAACTTGTCAACTCAAAAACTCAAAAACTAAAAAACTAAAAATAATATTAATGTTTAATATAGACCATCAGTGCCCAAGCCGGAAAAAAAGGACAGTCACTGTTGGTTACAAACTAAAAATCTTATGTTGAAGCATACTAAAATTGTTGCGACGATTTCTGACATGCGTTGCGAAGTAGAATTTGTTGACGCATTGTATAAAGCAGGTATGAATGTGGCTCGTTTGAACACAGCCCATATGGATGCAGAAGGTTTGAGCCGTGTTGTAAATAATATCCGTACAGTGTCTAACCGAATTGGTATTCTGATGGATACAAAAGGTCCTGAAGTTCGTACAACTGTTACTGTAAACAAGGAACCTATTGCTTTCAAGATTGGTGATATTGTAAAAATTTCAGGAAATCCTGAAATGGAAACTTCTCACGAGCATATCTATGTTTCATATTCAAATTTCGTTCAGGATTTGAGTGTAAATAGTGATATCTTGATTGATGATGGTGATTTGGAATTGCGTGTTATCGAAAAACATGCTGATTATCTTGTATGCGAAGCTCAGAATGAAGCTACTCTTGGAAGCCGCAAGAGTGTAAACGTTCCGGGTGTTAGAATTAATCTTCCTTCATTGACAGAAAAAGACCGCAGAAATATCTTGTGGGCTATTGACAATGATTTGGACTTCATCGCACATTCATTCGTTCGTAACAAACAGGATGTTTTGGATATCCAGCGTATTCTTGATGAACATAACAGCCCAATAAAGATTATTGCTAAGATTGAGAACCAGGAAGGTGTTGACAATATCGACGAAATCCTTGAAGCTGCTTATGGTATTATGATTGCTCGTGGTGACTTGGGTATCGAAGTTCCTGCAGAAAAGATTCCTGGTATCCAGCGTGTGTTGATACGTAAGTGCGTTGAGGTTAAGAAACCGGTTATTGTTGCTACTCAAATGTTGCACTCAATGATTAACAATCCTCGTCCAACTCGTGCTGAAGTAACAGATATCGCAAATGCTATTTATTATCGTACAGATGCTTTGATGTTGAGTGGTGAAACAGCTTACGGTAAGTATCCTGTTGAAGCAGTTCAGACAATGGCTAAAGTTGCTCGAGAAGCTGAAAAGACTAAATTGGCTGCTAACGATATCCGTGTTCCAATTGAAGGCAACGACTTGGATGTAACTTCTTATTTGGCAAAACAGGCTGTTAAGTCTTCTTCTAAACTTCACGTTAAGGCTATTATCACTGACAGCTACACTGGACGTACAGCTCGTTATTTGGCTGCATTCCGTGGTACTTCAACAGTATTTGCTATTTGCTACAACGAACGTGTAATGCGTATGTTGTCTTTGTCTTACGGTGTTTGGGCTGTTCACCAGCCATGGAATGATAGTCGCCGTGGATATTTCTATGATGCATTGAATCAGCTTATCAATAGCGGTCGTATTACTCGTGATGATATGGTTGCTTATTTGAGCGGTAGCTATGGTGAAGGTGGTGGAACAACATTCCTTGAAATTAACAATGTTGGCAAGGTGTTGAATGCTGGAAACCAGTATCAGTTGCCAACTTTTAAAGACTAAATATATTTAGCAAGTTGATAAGATGACAAGTTAACAAGATTTTTAGATAATAATTCATGATATTACATGTGTTCTGACCTTGTTAACTTGTATATGTAGCCTTGTCAACTTGTCCCCTTATATAAGCACAGAGGCATAGAGATTCTACCAATATATCTCTATGTCTCTGTGTTTGAATTTTATCATTTGATAATACTTACCTATGGGAAGAGACAGTTATCTTACACATTTGCCGGATAGGGTAGAAGAAGTGTCAATTGACGATTATATTCTTTCTCACTCTGATGAAGAAGGAGAATTGCTTTCAGCTTTGACTCGCGATGCCAACGTGAACCTGCTTCGTCCTCGTATGTTGTCCGGACATTTGCAAGGCAGAATATTGAAGATGTTTTGTCGTATGCTTCGTCCGAAGCGCGTGCTTGAGATAGGAACATACACAGGTTATGCAACTCTCTGCATTGCCGAAGGTTTGGAAGAAGGAGCTTTGGTGCATACTTTGGAAATTAACGACGAGATGGAAGATTTCATTATGAAATATGTTGACCGTTCTCCTTATAAAGACAAAATCCGACTTCATATCGGTGATGCTGTTGAAATAATTCCTTCATTGGGCGAGACATTTGATATGGTGTTTATTGATGCTGACAAGCGTTTGTATTCACAGTATTATGATTTGATATTTCCTATGGTTCGTCCCGGAGGTCTGATTCTGGCAGATAATACACTTTGGGATGGAAAAGTTGTGGAAGAGAAAATCTCTCCGTCTGACAAGCAGACAATAGGAATATTGGAATTCAATGATAAAATAAAGAACGACGAGCGAGTAGAGAAAGTAATTCTTCCGCTTCGTGATGGTTTGACAATGATTTGGAAAAAATAAATATTTATGGAAAGTACAAGATTAAATAAAATCGGACGTTTGTTGCAGAAAGAATTAAGCGACATCTTCCTAAAGCAGACAAAGGCTATGCCTGGTGTTCTGGTTTCTGTCAGTGTTGTTCGTGTAAGCCCGGACTTAAGTGTTGCCCGCGCTTATTTGAGCATTTTCCCTTCTGAAAAGGCTGAAGAGTTGTTATCTGCTATACGTGCAAACACAAAAGCAATCCGTTATGACCTTGGTCAGCGTGTTCATTTGCAGTTGCGTAAGATTCCTGAATTGACATTCTTTATTGATGATTCTTTGGATTATATTGAGAATATCGATAAACTGTTGAAAAAATAATCATTTGAAAATATCAGTCCTTTGAACTTCTCATTCTATATAGCTCGCAGATATTTGTTTTCCAAGAAATCTCATAACGCAATCAACGTGATTTCTATGGTTTCTGTTTGTGGCGTAGTTGTTGCAACTATTGCTCTCGTGTGTGCTCTTTCTGTCTATAACGGATTCAACGACCTTGTTTCCGGTTTGTTCAGCAATTTCGATCCGGAATTGAAAATCACACCACACTATGGAAAAGTGTTCGATCCTTCAGACGAGAGAATAAAACAAGTACGCCATCTTAGCAATGTAGCTTTTGCCGGAGAAGTTCTTCAGGATAATGCATTGGTGAAATATCGCGAACGCCAGGTTGTAGGTGTTGTAGTAAAAGGCGTTGACGAAAGTTTTCATCATTTGACCAATATTGACAGCGTACTGATTGATGGAACGTTCACCTTATCAGAGGATGTTGTTAATTATGCGACTATGGGAATTGGCCTTGCTTCCTCACTTGGCATAAATGCCGGCTTTGTTTCTCCTCTTGAGATATATGCTCCTAAAAGAGAAGAGAAAGTAAATATGTCGAATCCGGCATCATCTTTCCGCGTTGAATATGCTTATATTGCCGGAGTCTATCGGATTAACGAACAGGCATATGATGAGAACTATATGATTGTTCCCATCGACCTTGTCCGTTCTCTTTTCAACTACGAAAAAGAAATCAGCGCCCTGGAACTTAAACTTAAGGATTCGGAATTACTTCCCCAAACGGAAAAAGAAATAGAAGAAATCCTTGGCGATGATTTTGTTGTTGAGAACCGTTTCGAGCAGCAGGAAGCTTCATTCCGTATGATGCAGATTGAGAAATGGGTTACATTCCTTATTCTCTGTTTCATTCTTGCCATTGCCCTGTTTAACATCATTGGTTCTCTTTCAATGCTTATGATTGAGAAGAAGAATGATGTTTGCACTCTTCGTAATATGGGAGCTTCCGATACTCAGATTCGTAACATCTTCCTTCTCGAAGGATGGATGATTTCCGCCTTCGGAGCGTTTATTGGCATAGTTATAGGTGTTGTTCTTTGCCTTGCCCAGCAATATTTCGGAATAATAAAGCTTGGCGATGCATCCGGTGCATTCATCATTGATTCATATCCGGTGCATCTTATGCTGGGCGATGTTCTTGCCGTTCTTGTCACAGTCCTAGTGATAGGTTTTCTGGCAGCCTGGTATCCTGTGAAATACCTAGGCCGCCGACTTACAGCTTAAGCTCTTTTCCTCCGTAGAAGTCCAGAATTTTTGCCCTGAATATAAAGTCATATTTAGCCTGCGCTTCTTCAGCCAGACTCTGGGCATATTTTGTCTTTGCTTCATTAAATTCAAATACAGTGCTTTTCCCTGCGCTATATCTGTTTTCTGCATATTCAAATGCTGTTTTGCTGGCTTCAACTGATTTGCCTGAAGATTCATATTTTGCCTGGGCAGCAGTTGCGTTATAATATGCCTGCTGTATTTCCTTATACAAAGTCTTCTTGGTGTTCTCAATAGCCAGTTCCTGATTCTTTATGGCAATTCGAGAGCTTCTTACACCATTACGCACCTGAAATCTGTTGAACAAAGGAATTGTCAGTGAGAAACCGATTGTTCTTCGTCCGTTCTGATTCAGCTGGTCGCCAAAAGGAATAGAAATATTGTCACCCGTGTAATAATGATAATATCCGTTGGTATAGCTTGCCCCTAATGAAAGCTGCGGATAATAATAACTCTTTGCCACATTCAACATTTTCTTCTGACTTTCCAGCAAATATTCCTGCTCTTTAATCTGTGGTTTGAATGTAACGGCATGTTCATAAATATTATCCGGTGGGACAATACTGCTCATATATGTTTCTATAGCGTCACTGGTTTGAGGAATAACAATATCGAAATTCTTCTCACTTCTTTCCAGTTCAAGACTTTGGGCAAGATTCAGCAACGCAAGGCTCACATTATTGTCTGCTTCCGTAAGCGAAACTTCGTCTTTTGCCAACTGTGCTTTCATATCATATAATTGAGATACGGGAACTTTACCGTTCTTAACCAAAGCCTCAGTCTTTTCCACCTGTTCACGGCTCAGATTTACCTGCAGTTCGGCAATATTCTTAATTTCCTTGTTATATAACACCTGAAGATAATAAGAAGCAATGTTGATAGCTAAATCCTCACGTGCCTTATTCAGACTTTCCATTGCTGCTTTTAGATTAAGTTTCTTCGCTGCGATATCATTCGGAGTTTTCAATCCGTCAAAAATAGGCATACTCAGGTTTATTGAAGCTGTAGTATTTGCCGAGTTCTGGTCCACAATGACACCCGTTTTCGAAGGCGAACGTCCGAAGTCGAAGTTCTGATACAAACTTGCATTGACTGACGGCAACCAGCTATGCTTGCTTGTATGCAGTTCTACTTTCTTGTTTTCCTTGTCCTGTTCGATTTGTTTCAGAGAAATATTATTCTCGATAGCATATCGTATACACTCTTCTAGAGTCCAGCTTCCGGCTTTCTCCTGTGCCGTCGCATATTGTGTTCCTATTATGGCTGCTATGCTCAGTAAAAATGATTTATACATCTGGTTTGAGTTTTTAGTTTATGAGTTGTTACTTCTTCTCAACCTCAGCACCTCTGACCTTGTCGCTTTCGCTCAGTCCGCTCTTCACTTCAATCTTTATTCCGTCAGAAAGTCCTGTTGTAATACTTCTCTTTTCAAACACTTGTTCCGGAACTTCCTGAGTAAGAACATATACAAATGAAGAATCGCCTTTGAATTCGACAGTGCTTTCAGGCACAGTCATAACATCGTTTACTTCTTTCAGAACGATTTCTGCATTTGCGCTATATCCAGCTCTGATGAAAGCATCTTCCGGAATCTTTATTGCAGCCTTTATTTCAAACTGTATTGCTCCGTTTTTCTCAACACCTTTTGGTGAAACATATTCCAGACTTGCATCGAACTTGCGGCTTTCCATAGCACCGATTGTAAGAACTATCGGCATATTTTCCTTGATTCTGCCTATGTCTGTTTCATCTACGTTTCCTTTGAATATCATATCATTCATATCGGCAACGGTTGCAATAGTTGTTCCGTCGTTGAAATTGTTTGCCTGGATAACAGAATTACCAACTTTCACCGGAATATCCAGAATCATACCTGTAATTGTACTTCTGATTTGAGTTGTACTTTCCACATTTGAATTCTTGGCAATACCATCACGTATAATCTCCAACGCACTCTGAGCATTTGCACGTTCTTCAACAGCTTTCAGATAATTAGCCTTACTTGTCTCGAATTCTTCAAGAGCGATAACTCCTTTCTTGAACAAATCTTCGTCACGTTTATATACTTCCTCGATTTGTTTCAATGAAATTTCGGCAAGATTCACTCTCGATTCGGCACTGTTCAGCTGAACCATCTCAGGAATAACTTTGATAGTGGCAATTATTTCGCCCTGTTTCACCATCTGGCCGGCTTCTTTCTTAAGCTCGGCAATGATACCGGAAATCTGTGGTTTCACCGCAACTTCATATCTTGGCTCAACATTACCTGTTGCCACTGTTTTTGTCGCAACATTCCCTTTCTCCGGTGAAATAGTTTCATAAACAGTCTTTACCGGCTGCGCTTTCTTCCATAAGAAATAGAATGTTCCGATAACTGCACAACCAACTGCGCTGAGCAGTATTATACGCAATACTTTCTTTACTAATCTGTTGGACATATGTTTTGAGTTTTTGAGTTTTTGAGTTTGTTAGTTGACGAGTTAACAAGTTGACGAGTTAACAAGTTAACAAGGAATTAGTATATTTAACTGCTTGACTCCTTGACTACTTAACTTCTTAACTCCTCCTTTCTCATTCCTCCCTAATCGCATCAATCGCCTTAATTTGCATCGCCCTCCACGCCGGAATAAGTCCTGCAAGCAAGCCGCAGAAAAGGAGAATAACAGTTGCTGCAACAGCAACCTGAATGCTCACGCCCGGATTCACCAGCGGACTGTCTTCTCCCGTAGGATTCTGAGCAATTAATATTCTATCTAAGAAATCCAGGATAAATACACCGCAACTCAGACCAATCAATCCCGCCATAGCAGTGATAAGCAAACTTTCGCTCATCACCTGAGAGATGATATTCCAAGGCTTTGCACCCAATGCACGGCGCACTCCGATTTCCCTTGTTCTTTCCTTTACTGTCACCATCATAATATTGCTGACACCGATAACTCCGGCAAGCAATGTTCCGATGCCGACAATCCAAATCAGAATATCGATACCGACAAACAAATTCTGGAAAGTCTCAAACTGTTCCGCCACATTCACCACACCGATAGCCTGCGGGTCAGTCGGCGATATTTCATTCTGCTGTTTTATCACAGTCTTTATTTCTTCAACCAAATCATTCATCTTTACACCGGGCGAAGCCAGTACACAAAGGAAATGAATTATATCTCCCTGATTAAGCGTCTGCTGCATAGTGTTGAACGGCAGGAAAACAGTTTCCGAAGCTCGTCCACCGATATTTACTTTCGAAGCTTTTTGGTCTGTTACACCAATCACCTGATAATAAATACCATTCACACGTATATATTTGCCGCACGAATTTGCACCTTTGAAAAGCACTTCATTCACCTTGCTTCCGATAAGGCAAACCTTTCTTTTCTCTTTTAAATCTATTTTGTTCAGCAATCTTCCATATGAAAGTTTCTGATTCTCTATCTTGAAATAATCGTCGGTCACACCTTTAACGTTGAATGTTCCCGTCATCTGTCCGTAAACGATATTCTTTTCGTTCTGTGAGCCCCATAGGATAGGAGAGATTGCTTCCACGCCATGTATTTCCCTTACATTATCTACATCCCTGTTACGCATATTCCAGGTTCGTCCTTTATTGAATCCTTTATATGATTCGGATGTTCTGTCAGAAAAGAAGAACACGGAATTTGTGGCAAATCCGTCAACCGACTTATACATTGCGTTCTTCATACCGTTGCCCGAACCTAATAATATGACGAGCATCAGAATTCCCCAGAACACGCCGAAACATGTCAGCAGGCTCCTTGTCTTATTTCGGGTTATTGTAACCCATATTTCTATCCATCTGTCCAGGTCGAACATTTGTTTGAGTTTTTAAGTTTATAAGTTTGTTAGTTGACGAGTTGACAAGGCTACAGATACAAGGAAGCCTCTTTGTTCGCTTGCCAACTTGTTCCCTCGTCTCTATATATTCACTCTGCTCTCATCGCTTCTACTGCTGGAATCTTCACAGCCTTTCGTGCCGGGAAATAACCGGCAAGCACTCCGGCAACAATAATCAGTATAGTTGATGAAATTGCAATACTTATATTAACTGTCGGGTCACGGAATGTCGAAACATTTCCTCCCACGGTATTACTGCTTTCCACAGCACTTTGCGCTGCCTGTGCCGTTTCCATACCATAATTTATCATCTCCGTTAGCCCGATTCCCATAATCATGCCGATATATCCGAACACGGCGGTAACCATAATTGATTCCGTGATTATAAGCATAAGTATAGATGATGGTTTTGCACCGATAGCCTTTCTGATACCGAACTCCTTCGTGCGTTCTCTCACTGTGATAAGCATAATATTGCTTACGCCCACAATTCCAGCCATCAAAGTTCCGATACCGATAATCCATATAAACAGGTTGATTCCCGCCATCATGGTGTTGAACGAACGGAACTCGCTTCCCAGGTTCCATATACCAATGGCATTCTCATCCGTCGGGTCAAACTGATGACGCCTTGCCATCCATCCTCTGAACCTTTCTTCAAAGGCATCATTCTCTGCTTCGGTATTCACTCCTTTAAGTGTGAAGTTTAGTGAGCCGAATCCGTATCCTTTATTATATAGTTGCTGAGCTACCGAAAAAGGAATATAAGCAGGAGAGTTGTTACTATTGTTCTCGTCCTCATAAGTTCCAACAACCTGAAACATAAAACTTCCGCATCTCACATATTCGCCCAAAGCATTTTTGCCTCTGAACAGAACTTCAGCCATACGCGGACTCAGCACAATCACCTTTCTCATCATCTTCACGTCCGCCTCATTTATAAATCTGCCATTATTAGACTTTACATTAATATAATTGATAATGGCATGGTCCGGCATCACACCTTCAGTCTGCCCGGTGAAATATTCTTTATTATATGTAATAGTATCGGAATGGTTAATCGAAGCCGAGCAATATTCCACTTCCTTGAAATCCCTCTTCAGATCGTCCAGGTCATTTTGGCGGAAGCTAATCGCACGGTTTGTCGGCATTCCTTGCCATGGCTTTGTCGTATAGCGCGTCCAAACATTTACATAGTTCATGGAAATGTTGCGGAAATTATATATGATACCGTTTTTAAGTCCGTTTCCAGCTGCCAGCAGAACAATAAGCATGAATATACCCCACGAGACGGAAAATCCCGTAAGGAAAGTACGCAGTTTGTTTCGCTTTATGGTACTCCAGATTTCGCGGAAATTGTCTAAGTCGAACATTGTTTAAGTTTTTAAGTTTATGAGTTTGTTAGTTGACGAGTTAACAAGGAGACAAGTTGACAAGGCTTCAGAAACAAGAAAAACTCCTTCTCAACTCGTCAACTCGTTCCTTTGTCCCCTCATATTATAACTCCATCCTTCACCCTAATAACCCTATCCGTCGCATCCGCTACTGACTGCTCATGAGTGACAATCACCATCGTCATCCCATCCAGATTCACTTTGCGAAGCAAATCCATCACTTCCACTGTGGTTTTGCTGTCCAATGCGCCGGTAGGCTCATCGGCAAGGATGACTTTCGGTTTTGCAATTAGCGCACGGGCGATAGCCACACGCTGCTTCTGCCCGCCGGACATCTCGTTAGGCATATGATGAGCCCAATCCTTCAGTCCCACCATATCCAGATATTCCAGAGCAAGCTCATTACGCTTCCTGCGGCTCACACCCTGATAATACAGAGGCAAAGCCACATTCTCCATAGCATTCTTGAAAGATATAAGATTGAACGACTGGAAGATAAAACCAATCGTGCGGTTGCGGATTTCGGCAGCCTTGCTCTCGCTCAGATTGCGGATAAGCTGGCCGTTCAAAGTGTATATACCGGAGTCGTAAGTATCCAATATACCCAATATATTTAATAATGTGGATTTTCCCGAACCGGATGCTCCCATGATTGAAACCATTTCTCCCTTCTCTATATCTAAATCCACTCCTTTCAAAACATGTAGCGGCGCACCGTTGTGGTATGTTTTGTTTATCCCTTCCAGATGAATCATAGGTGTTTTTCAAATTGTTTGATATATGTTTGCAAAGATATAACTTAAATAATATGACGTATGCATTTTGATAGTTTTTTTAGGTATAATGTGATAAATAGAAATGGATATGGGACATCTGCGTGTTTTTATTTCTCAGACATCCCATATCCGTATATTAACAGTTTTATTTCAGTTCAAATATAATATCTTCGCTCACTTCATTCCAGTTTTGAATACTGAAATCTCCGGTATTATTATTTATTATAGTTTCCTTGAGGGTAATGTTAAGGTTCAGTTTTGTGTTAGCTGAAAGAGTATTTTCAATATTCTTCGACAACACTTTTGTGCTTCCGTCCTGCATTGTGATTACCAACTTTATCAATGGATTTGGTGCTGAAGGGAACAGCATCACGGTTGCATTGGTCATTTCTGTGTCGTCAATAGAACGGGCAAGTTCAAATTTAACCGTCTTTGTCTGGTTTTCCGGCTGTGCCGTATAGAAGTTAAGTTTTTCTGCAATACTTCCAACATGGACTTCCATGCTCTTAATATTAGAGCTGAAAGTTCCGTTACCACTGTTCTTTACTGTAACTTTCAATCCGGCAACGGCTCTTTTAAGCTCAGCTTTGAAATCGTCGCTTGTGTGAGTCTCTTTTTGAGCGAAAACCAAATCATACACAGGTGCACAAGTTTTGTCATCATTTTCTCTTAAGGTGAAATATAACTGACTTAAGTCTGCGCCAATAACTAATCCGGGCGAACCTATTTGCGGTTTGCTGTATATAGGCTCTTCATATTTGGGTGTTCCCCAATAAACGAAATTATAGAAATTATCAGGCAAACTCAACACTCGGTTATAGTCTCCAAATGTGTGACCTTCCAGAATGCGGTAATAACCGTTGAACGGAGTCAATTTCCCATCAATATAATTTCCATAATAAATAGAACTGTTGCTTTCGCAAGGATAAACCTCCAGTATGCCGGTTAGAGGACTGTAGCTGGTTTCACTGTTTACCGTTGCAGTAATTCGTGGTGATACAAGGTTGTCTTGTGATTCATTTCCTGGAATATCGCAATCTTTTGAGCAGGAAAACATCGATGCAATTAAGCAGAAAGCACTGAAAATTTTTGTTTTCATATTTTTATTCTTTTAGTGAGTTTCTATGGTTCTTTCGGAGCAATGTTAGCATAAAGAATACAATTGGTCTCTTGGTTTCGTTGTTCGTAAGAATCATCTGTTAATATAACATTTGTAAGATTAATATTGTTTTACATTTTGCCGAAAAAAGATAATAGTTTTATTGCTTATTTTCATGATGTTATTGTTCTGATTCGGGTATCAATCAAAACTTACTTCTAATACATTAATAATATGGATTGGTAATGGAAATTTCACCCTTTTAGTTAATAATTTTTTTCGGCTCACCTAGGTGGATTGATTAGCTCACCTAGGTGAGTCAAAATAAACATCACATCCTCATGAATACTTGTCTATGGTTAATTACATAGTATTATATTGTATGTCGGAGAAATTCTATGAATATTTTATGTCACCAAAAACTGGGGTTTCGTACTAGATAACTTAGCTAAGTGATAAGAAAACAATTGAATCGATAAAAAATCCTTTATAAAATTTGTAGGTATAAAAGAAAGAACTACCTTTGCACAGTAGTGGCTATAATATAGATAGCCTTTTTAGAACTTGATATTACACTAGATTTTTAATTACATACTATTAATAACTAAATTTTAAAAGATTATGAACAAGAAATTTACTTTTATGGTGGCTGCGCTGTTGGCTGCTGGATCTGTGTTCGCTGTACCTAAAGCTGTAAAATTGGAATCTAATACATCTTTAGAAATTACAACAGGTTTCAAATTTTATTTAGGAACAGACTTCCTTAATGATAAAGATCCTAATGCAAGTAATGCAAAAACATATGTTATGTTTGTTAAGGAAGTTGAAACAAAAGACAAACAGAAAGTTTGGACAATAGCTACTAGTTCGGATGAAAATGCTATCCCTGCATTATTTGAGATTAGGGAGCTTAATAAGAAAGCTTCAAATGCTGTTTTTGAATTGTGGGCAAATGGTAATAAAATTTATGCACAAGTTAATGGTATAGCGGCAACAAAGGATGTAAACTCTACAGATTTATATTCTGAATATTATGTAGAAAATGCTTATTCTGGTGCAACAGATAAATTTACAGCTTCTGAATTGACTGGAGTAAAGGTTTATGCTCCTAATGGAAGCTCTGTAATGACTACTTATACTAAGTCTTATATTACTTCAGAAAAGTATACAGAAGAAGAATTTAAATCATATAATGGAAATATTGAAAATAAGCCTTTCAGCTTAAGCTTTAATTATGAAACAGAAAACCTTGAAGGTAACGTATTTACTGATATGGTTGCTGTTGATGTTAATTCAAATGTTGTTTTTGTAAAAGGTGATGCGGAGAAAATAGCTGAATTCTCGAAACCTACAAATTCAAATGTAAAAGATCCAAAATATAAAGATCTTCAGTTTATTGCTGTTCAAAAGGATGCAAAGTATGATATTGATGCAATTGCAGCAAATGAAGGTTTGAAGTTGGTATGGGTTAGTGGTGAAACTTTAGCTAAGCCTGAAAATAATGATAAATATTATACAGAATTTACTATTAATGAAGCAGACTGCTTGAATGCTGAAGGAGAATTGACTATTACTGTTAATGGTCTTGATGTTAATGTAGGTGCAGTTCGTCCTTCTGCAACAGATAATACAACTTATGTAACTACTGTTGCAACTACAGATTCTAAGTTTACTGCTTCTCCAGCAATCTTAGGTAGCAATGAATATTTGCCAGCTGATATCTTGTTGAAGAAAGGCGAACAGAGTGTTGTTAGCATTTACTTCACAAGTGGAAAACCTGAAACAGAGGAATATCATAAATATTTATCAATAAATGGTTCTAGCTATGTAACAAAGTCTTATGTTGAAGCAGATCCAACATTGCCAGAAAACCAGTGGGTTGTTGTAGGTTTTGATGGTAAATTTAAATTTACTTTTGCTAATCGTGCAGACAAAGCTAAGACAATAGAATTGACACTTGCTAAAGGTGGAGAAGAAGGTGGATATACAGCAACATCTAATAAAAATATTACAGATGGTTCTGGTTCATATTCTGTTAAGTTCTTACCTATTGCTGTAACTCGTACAGATGGTTATTTGGCTTTGACAGAAGATCAGGTTAAAGAAGGTATCAAACTTTCTTTCACAGGTAAGACTGATTTAGTTGGTGAAAAGACTTTCTATGCTGTTAATGCAAACAATGTGCTTATTCCTTCTTTGGAAGAAACAGGTTGGGATGCTTTGAAACCTGTTGTAAAAGTTAATACTTCTAAAGAAAATGAACCTGCTATTTTATCTGAATATAACTTTGCTTGTTTGGATGATAAAGGAAATGTGACAACTTCTAAGAAAGATACAATCTATGTTCCTGCTTATCATTTTATGACAGTAGGTGCAGATACAGAGGAGACATCAGATGATAAGTATTTGTCAGATCTTACTTTTGCAGGAAACACAAAAGGTACATACGCTTTTGCTAAAACTTCTGCAGGTTATGTGTTGACTACGTTAGGTACTACTACTTATTCAAGTGTAAGAAATGAAGAATATTACACTGTCAATTCTGAAAATACAGTATTGTCTTTTGCAAAAACTAACAAATTGCAAAATAACATAGCAAACTCAGAAGTAATTAACTCTACATTTGCAGTTGTAAAAATTGATTCACCGGTTGAATTGAACGAATCATTACCAGCAGTTCCTGGCCACTATACATTTGACAACGAACGTGGTTCTATCAATGTAACAGACATCAAGGGTATAAATGAAGGAGCTTTGGCTTCTGAAGGTTTGGTATTCTGGTTGGATACTGCAGATATTGAAAAAGAAATACCTTCATTCTATGTATCTTATGGTATCAAGGATGAAAAGGTTGCTCGTAACTATATGTTCAACCCAATTGATTCTGCGAGAGTATTTGATGAAGCTACAGCTAAATATAAATATAATGATGTTTACTTCTATGGTGAAGATGCAAATGTAGATGCTAATACAAACAAAGCTCAAAATACTTTGAAAGCAGCATTTGCTAAGACTGCTATCGAAGAAGGTAAAGATTTGGCTGATGAATTTAAGTTCAATATTACTTTGGCTCCAGAGTCTACAGATGAATATATCCTTACAACTGTAAGCAATGGTTTGAATGATAAACAGCTTTATGTTGCTCAGCAGAATGGTGTTGTTATCTTGACTGAAGACAGCAAAAAAGCAATGGCATTCACTGTAAACAAAGCTGACGCTCCAACATCTAACGAAGGTGTTTCTACATCAGAAGTTGCAGTTGTAGCAAACAACGGTTCAGTAGTAGTTAAGAACGCAGCAGGTAAGAACGTAGTAGTATCTACAATCTTGGGTCAGGTAGTAGCTAACGAAGTATTGACATCAGACAACGCAACAATCAACGTTCCTGCAGGTATCGTAGTTGTAGCAGTTGACGGTGAAAGCTTCAAAGTAAGCGTAAAATAATACCGGTTACAAATTAACAAGTTGACGAGTTGACAAATTTGTTGATAAGTTGACAAGTTATAAATAAATTCAGAAAAGAGGTTGCATGAAAATGCAGCCTCTTTTTGTTTTACATTGGAGTCTATATTTGGTAATGGCTATTCGAACAGTTTCGATTTAGCATTTTTTGTTGTACAATATTGTATGAACTTTAACCCATCAACTTGTCATAAAAATATCATTTTGTAACGCGTTTTTATGTTCTAAAACATAGTTATTGAGTGTATGCCAAGAAAAATTAATACAAAAAGTTATTTTTTCTGAATAATTTATTGGAACTTGTTATAAACCCCTTATATTTGTGAAACAAAAGAACACAAACAATAATTATTAATCCAATATAAGTAATCATGGAGAAACCTTATGTAGTAGGTATTGATATAGGTGGTACCAATACTGTATTTGGCGTTGTTGACGCTCGTGGAACAATCTTGTATAGTGGTTCTATCAAAACTGGTAAATATACAGATATAGATGATTATGTTGAAGCATTGAGCAATGGTTTGCTTAACGTAATCAATCAGGCTGGTGGCCCTGAAAAGATTAAAGGTATTGGTGTAGGTGCGCCAAACGGAAACTTCTTTAACGGTTGCATTGAATTTGCACCAAACTTGCCATGGAAAGGTAAAGTTCCATTGGCTCAGTTGATCAGTGAAAAAGTTGGTGGTATTCCAGTAGCTTTGACAAACGATGCTAACGCAGCTGCAATTGGTGAAATGACTTATGGTGCTGCTCGTGGTATGAAAGACTTTATCGTTATCACATTGGGTACAGGTGTAGGTAGCGGTATCGTAGTTGGCGGCAACTTGGTTTACGGTCATGACGGTTTTGCCGGTGAGTTAGGTCACGTTATCATGCGTCGTAACAACGGTCGTGCTTGTGGTTGCGGTCGTATGGGTTGTTTGGAAGCTTATGCTTCTGCAACAGGTGTTGCTCGCACAGCTCGCGAATTCTTGGAAATCCGCAAAGAAGACAGTTTGTTGCGTGAATTGGATCCGGATGAAATCACTTCAAAGGATGTATTCGATGCAGCAATGAAGAACGATAAGCTTGCTTTGGAAATCTTCGAATTCACTGGTACAATGTTGGGTGAAGCATTCGCTGACTTCGTAGCATTCTCTAGCCCTGAAGCTATCATCTTGTTCGGTGGTTTGACTAAGGCTGGCGACTTGATCATGAACCCAGTTAAACGTTCAATGGACAAGAACATGCTTAAAGTTTACGAAGGCAAAACTAAACTTTTGTTCTCTCAGTTGAAGGAAAGCGATGCAGCAGTTCTTGGTGCTAGTGCTTTGGGCTGGGAAGTTAAAGAACCATCTGCTCTTTAATTGATTTAATGTTATCATAATATGGAAAAGGATATGCGGCTTGGGCTGCGTATCCTTTTTTAGTAGGTGAGGAGAGAAGGAGTTAAAGGTGTTAGAGGAAGTTAGATGGAGTTAGAGGTCGATAGTATTTAGGTGCTATTATCAAACTTATAAACTTACAAACTCAAAAACTATTATTTAAGGCTTTCAGCCTTATCCATTGTCTCTGAAACCTTGTCAACTCAAAAACTTAAAAACTCAAAATGCATCCATTAAACCAATTCAAATTCTGCCCCAAATGCGGGTCGGAACATTTCGTCGATAATGATGAAAAATCAAAGAAATGTGAGGAATGCGGATTCGTATATTATTTGAATCCCTCATCAGCCGTAGCCTGTTTTATCAGAAACAAGGACGGAGAATTTCTGGTAGTTCGCCGTGGAAAAGAACCGGCAAAAGGAACACTGGACTTGCCCGGCGGTTTTGTTGACAGATTTGAATCTGCCGAGGAAGCAGTACGTCGTGAAGTGAAGGAAGAAACAGGTTTGGAAATAGGTGAATGCCGTTATTTATTCTCTATACCTAATATATACGTATATAGTTGTTTTGAAGTTCATACATTGGATATGTTCTTTATGTGTGAGGTCGACGATTTTGCCGGTGCAGTTGCCGCCGATGATGCAGAGGAAATTCTGCCGTTGAAATTGGAGGAAATGGATTGTCGGAAGTTTGGGTTGAGGTCGATAAGTGAGGCGGTGGAAAGGTTTGGAAAGGAGTCAAGAAGTTAAGGAGTCAAGAAGTTTGTTGTTTTCTATCTAAATTTTGGCTGAAGACCTTTGATTTTACAGCGTAGGGCAGCGCCCTACGTTTTGACCGCCCCCATACCAAATGCGCCCTGAAAGGGCAGAACTGAGTGAAGTTCTGTCCCTTCAGGGCTTATTGTATGGTATATATCCTGAAACATGGGGAGTTTTGTGCTATATAATTTAAGGCTTTCAGCCTTGAAGCTCCTTGTCAACTCGTCCCCTTGTCAACTTGTTCCCTTTTACTCACTATCTTTTCATAAGATAGGATACGGCTCGGCAATATCAAATCAAAAACAAGCTTTAGATTTGACATTGCTCTCTCCTTTCACTATCTTTGCAAAATATTTATAAAACAACTTATTGAGTTTGTTTGTTATAAAATAGAACATAGTGTTTGCCTTTCAGGCATTCACATACAAATAATAAAGAGTGATGAAAAGAATATTGATTCCATTGTGTCTGGTTTTGGGCAGTACTGTGGCAATGGGCCAGAGATCATATCAGTTCCAGACAAATGACCGTCTTTTCCAGGAAGGGAAGGAGTTTTTTGTCCAGCAGAACTATTCGGGCTGCATCGATAAACTGGAAGCATATAAGAAACATGCAACAGATGCCGATCTTATTCAGGAGGCAGACTATATGCTGGTTTGCTCGGCTTTTGAGCAGGGAAGACCGAACGCTGGCGAATTGCTGAAGAATTATCTGGATGTATATCCTGATACTCGTCATGCTGATGATATTTGTTTCCGAATCGGTTCAGTTCATTTTGGTAATGGTGAATATGAAAAGGCAATATATTGGCTTCAGGAGGCAAATATAGATATGCTTTCTCCGGAAGAACAGGAGGCTAGCAGTTATCGTCTTGCTTATTCGCTATTGCAGAAAGGTGATTTGGAAAAATCAAGAGCTTACTTTGAACGGATAAAAGAGATTGGAAGTACATATCAGGAAGCATCAGCATATTATGTTGCTTATATTGATTATGCGGATGGAAAATATAACAAGGCTTTGGTTGAATTCGAAGAATTAAGTAACCTGTCTGCATATCAGGAACAATCTGCTTACTACATCACTCAGATATATTTTATACAGAACAAATACAGACAGGCAGCTGAATCCGGAGAGGATTTGCTGAAGTCATATCCGGACAGCGAGAACAACACTGAAATATATCGTGTTGTCGGTAATTCGTATTATCATTTGGGAAATGAAGTTAAGGCTACAAAAGCTTTGGCTAAGTATATTTCTGAGGCTGAAAGTCCGTTGAGAAGTGATTTGTATTTACTTGGTGTATGTTATTACAATCAGGGTAAATTCAGCGACGCAGTGAGATGCTTCGGAAAGACTGTAAGCGAGAACGACGAGCTGACTCAGAATGCTTATCTTTATCTCGGACAGTCGTATCTGAAACTTAACGACAAGAATAATGCCCGCATGGCGTTTGAGGCTGCGGCAACTTCTTCATACGATGAGCAGATACGCGAGGTCGCATTATATAACTATGCATTGCTTATCCACGAAACTGGATTTACTGGATTCGGCGAGTCTGTGACTATATTTGAGGACTTCCTTAATGATTTTCCTAATTCACGATATGCAGATAAGGTGAATGATTATCTTGTGGAGGTTTATCTTACTACAAAGAACTATGATGCTTCGCTTGCTTCAATACAGAAAATCAAGCATCCGAGTACAAAGATATTGGCAGCAAAGCAAAGTATATTGTTCCAGTTGGGAACTCAGTCTTTCACTAATGTCAAGCTTGATGAAGCAATAGATTACTTCAGTGAAGCTATAAAGATGGGAGTTTATGACACTGAGGCTCGCAATGATGCTTATTTCTGGAGGGGAGAATCTTTCTACCGTAAGGGAGAATATGACATTGCTATCTCCGACTACAGAACTTATCTGAACAATACTTCGCAGCGCAGTGGCGAGATGTATGCTCTTGCATATTATAACCTGGGCTACGGCTATTTCAAGAAGAAAAATTATGACGAGGCTTTGAACCGCTTCCGCCAGTATGTGAATATGGTGAGCGACCAGCAAACTGCTTCGTGTGCTGATGCCTATAACAGAATTGGTGACTGTCTGTTCCACAGCCGTCAGTTTGCTGCAGCTGAGGAAAACTATAACAAGGCTGCACAGCTGTTGCCTTCTGCCGGTGATTATTCTGTTTATCAGAAAGGATTCGTGCTAGGTTTGCAGAAGGATTACAGAGGCAAAATCAGTACACTGGACAGACTTATCCGAGAATATCCGGAATCGCAGTATGTGGATGATGCTCTGTTTGAGAAAGGACGTGCTTATGTGTTGCTTGGTGACGACAATCAGGCAGCAATGGCATTTGAATCTCTTATGAAAAATTATCCTGAAAGCAGTTTGGCGCGTAAGGGTGGAATTCAGCTTGGTCTGATATATTTCAATGCCAACAAACCGGAAAAGGCTGCTGAAGCTTATAAGAATGTAATCAGCAAATATCCGGGAACAGAAGAAGCCAAAGTGGCTCTTCAGGATTTGAAGTCTGTTTATATCGATTTGAATGATATCAATTCGTTTGCGGATTATGTGAACTCTTTGGGTGGAAATGTTCATCTGGAAATCTCTGAACAGGACTCTCTGACATATCTCGCTGCCGAAAAATTGTTTATGCGTGGCGACAATGACGGAGCACGACGCAGTATGCAGAATTATTTGCAGCAGTATCCTAAAGGTGCTTTCAGCTCAAATGCTAATTACTATTTGGGAAGTATAGCATTCTCGCAGAAGAATTATGATGAAGCTGAAACATTCTTTGATTCTGTTATCAAGAGCGGAGATATGAAATTTATGGAGGAAGCAGTTGCCCGCAAGTCTGAAATACAATATAACCGCAAGGACTATGCCGCGGCGTTGGAAACATTCCGCCGTTTGCATAAGATTGCAGAGAATCCGGATAATAAGGAAGCTGCAAGTCTTGGTGTTATGAGATGTGCTTTGCAGATTGGTGATGGAAAAGAAGCTCTTTCTGCAGCAAATGATTTGTTGAAGAATCAGAAAGTTTCTCCAGAAATTGCAGCTGAGGCGCGTTATGTGAGAGCTAAGGCTTATATGGATTCGAAGAACGAAGAAAAAGCTCTTGCCGACTTGAAGATTCTGGCTGAAGATACACGAACAGTGCATGGAGCTGAAGCGCGTTATTTGCTTGCCCAGCTATATTATGACAGCCATGAGGACAAGAAAGCTGAAAAAGTGCTTGAGGATTTCGCTAAAAACGGAACACCGCATCAGTACTGGCTTGCCCGTGGTTTCATTCTTTGGGCAGATATCTATATCCGTCAGGGTGATGATGTTCAGGCACGGGTTTATCTGAACAGCTTGAAGAATAATTACCAGGGTGATGATGATATTGTAGCTATGATTGAAGACCGTTTGGCAAAAATAAATCAAAAAGGAGGAAGCGATGAAAACTAACAAATCGACAAAAGTACTTTGTGTTATAGCGATGTTGGGATGCGCTTCCGGCATCATGGCACAGGAGGAAGTAAACAAGGAAGAAAAGAACCTGAACCGCGAGATGACTCTCGAAAGGGAATATGACCCTTCTGTTCAGGATGCAAATAAAGTAAATACATTGCCTGCCGTGAAAGAGCCGACAGTGAAGAAGCGCGCTATAGACTATGCCGTGTTTGCCGTGCCTACAGAACCTGAAAAGCAGATTTCTGTTTTGCCTTCAGGAAAGATTATGGCTGATATGGATTATAACAAACGCCGCGGTTATCTGAATCTTGCTGCAGGTATGAATCTTAATATAAACGGTGATTTCGGTTATCATATATTGAGTACGGAGAAAGACAATTTGAATGTTTATTTGTCTCACCGTTCGACTAACGGCAATATAGATTATATCCAGATTGATGATAAGGTGAAGGCTAAGTTGAATGATAATCTGGGTGGATTGAATTACAAGCATAAATTTGAGAAGGCTGTATTCAATATCGGTGCAAAATATGGTTATTCAGGTTTCAACTATTATGGCTTGCCTGTAACTGGTAATTTGGAAGAAGCAGGAACAAATCTGGATTTGGCTGACAGAACAACAAACCAGGTTAATCAGACAATAGGTGCAAATATCGGTATCGAATCTGAAGACGAGGAAGCTCCTTTCGGATATATGGTGGACTTCGACTACATTAATTTTTCTCATAAATATGGTGCAGATGCGAAGAGCGACGGTCCGACTGAGAATACTTTTGAGCTTAAATTTAATTTGTTTGCTCCTTTCGGAGGAAATCAGAGAATTGGTCTTGCCGGTTTGGCTGAGTATTTCAGCTACAACCTTCCGGAACGATGCTCCTTTGAAAACCATGCAGAAGTTATTTTGAATCCATATTATACTATTGAAGGTGATATATGGAATCTTAAACTTGGAGCAAAGGCTATGATTGTTACTGGAGAAAACAGTAAGTTTGCTGCATCTCCGGATATTGCTTTTGATGTTGAAGTGGCAGATAAAACTGTTTTCTATTTGAAAGCGGACGGAAAACTTTACTCAAATAGTATGTATGAGACTGCTCTTGTAAACAGATATGTAAATCCTACAGAAGAATTGATGCCGTCTCGTAACTGGTTGGATGCAAATCTGGGTATTAAGAGTGGCGTTGTTCCTGGTTTCTGGTTTGATGTTTTCGCTGGTTATAAGATAACAAGCAGTGATGTTCTTTATTTGCCGTCACGAGTATTTGAGCAGGATGGTTTTGGCAACTTTGCTGAAGCGATGAGTGATATCAATACAAAACGCTTCTTTGCCGGAGTTAATTTGAAATATAATTATCAGAAGTTATTTGAGATAAACCTGAAAGGAGTGTATAATAACTGGAAGGCAAATTATGGTGATTCATGGATAGGAGGAGAAGCAAATGCTGAGTTGGATAGAGTTTGGGGTAAACCGACTGCTGAAATCAATGCTGGTGTTACTGTCCGTCCTATTGACAAACTTGCTGTAGATGTGAATTATTATCTGGCTACAGGACGTTATACTCAGCTTGGCGGTAATGAGGAAGTGAATCTGAACAATATCAATGAACTGAATATTCGCGGTATGTATAATATAAACAAAACATTTAGCGTGAATGTACAGTTGAACAATGTGTTGTTCCAGAAGTATGATATTTATTATGGTTATCCGGCTCAGGGATTTAATTTGATGGGGGGAATTAATGTTAATTTTTAGGAGTTAAGGAGTTAAGAAGTCAAGTAGTAAGTATATTAATATTCTTGTCATCTTGTCAACTTGTTAACTCGTCAACTGAAAATATTGATTACAAAACCTTATTCAAGTAATATGTGTTTATGTTGACCGGTAAAGTCCATTATTGGGCTTTGCCGGTTTTTATTTTATGAACTTTGGACTGGTACGTAAAACATGATGTTTCGTACAAATAACCTTAATAATGGATAATAAATAAGTTGAGGTTATTATAAAGGTATGTATGTTTATTATCTTTGTATAATGGAAACAAGCGAGTTTGTCAGTATGTCGAAACTTGGTAATTGGAATGTAACTTACAAACTCAAAAACTTATAAACTCAAAAAAAAATTTTTGCCTATGAGAAAAGAACTATTACTTTTTGCATCTACAATATTGGCTTCATCTTCTGTTTTTGCTGTTGACGGTGATATAGTGAATGGCAACTATTATAAATTGGGAGAGAATGAAGGCCTATATATAAACAGAGGTGATTCTGTTGTGCTTGTAGAATCAACAGAGAAAGCATTCAAGACAGACTCTGTTTTCTGGAGTGTTACTGAGAAGAGAGAAGATGGCTCAGGTGCTTATCTTTATAAATTCGTCAATAAGGCAACAAACAAGGCTATAAGTTTTGATGCTGCTGAATTTTTCCAGATTGCAACTGGAGAGAAAATTGCAATTGCTGAGAGTGGAACGGAAATAAAATACTTGAAATATTTCATCAGCGGAGAGCAGAAATATGTAGGAAAGAATGATAAAGATGTATTGAAATCTTTTGATGATGAGACTAAAGTGTCATCTCAGAAAATGACAATATTCGATGTTAATCATTCAAGAGCTATGACAGTAGCTGACTTGCATGAACAGACTACATATTCAATGGATATACTTTCTTCTTTGGAAGGTGTGACTGATGGTGCTTACTATTTTGAGGAAGTTTCAGAAGGTGTATTCAATATCAAGTCTGCAAAAACAGGAAACTATTTGTCTGTAGATTCAGTAATGGCAACAAAGAGTGCTGACGATCCTCAGTTCGGCTTTAAGTTCGCTTTTAAGAAAAAAGAATATGCTTCTGCTAAGGATTTCAAACTTTTGCTTGATGAGGCTACTGATAAGGTGGTAATTGCTATGGCAGGCAAAACACTTAAACTGGAAGGAGAAGAAATAAAGCTTTCATATGTTTCAGATAATGTAATTTTAGGTAAGACGACATTAGATTCTTCAGAAGCTTATGTTACTGTTTCTTTTGCTGATAACGCAGAACCTAAAAATGGAGAAAAACTTTCATTTGACAGACCATCGTTTGGTAAGTCAACAGCATGGACTCCATCAGAAAAGGCATATATCATTACAAAAGTTGCAACAGGAGCAAATGCTGTAGAAAACGGTAAAATCTGGGGCGCTGAGTTTGCTAATCTTGATAACGAAGAAAATAAGCTTGGTTTTGTGAAAGTAGCAGCTTCAGCTTATTTGCCGGAAACTTATAACTACATTGAGAAAATAGAGGAAAACGGAAAGATTACATATACTATTTCCAACGGTTTTTATAATGACTCAAAGACTGTAGCATTGAAAGAAGTTCCTGGAGCTGCTGATACGTTTGTAGCATCTCTTTCTTCAGAAGCTGATACATTCAAAGTTCAGGCAATTGATGCTCTTCCTGGATTTATTAATCTGACAGCTAAAGAAGCTCAGGATACAAGATGGTCAATGGAAATCATCACAAACTTGGGTAACAGTGTCTATGTTGTAGATAAGGAAAATTATCTGTATGGACAGAATCTTGAAAATGCAAGTGAGGCATACAGCTTCAAGCTTAATATAGAAAAAACAGTTAAGTCTCCATCTGAAAAGACTGAGTTTAATGTTTATTCAATAGTTGATGACGAGGGTAGAAAAGTCGGTTTTGACAATAGTGGCAAGATGACTTTGAGCAATGATGTGAATGCTTTGCGTTTTGTTTTCAAGACATTAGCAGAAGGAAAACAGATGGTTATTTATATGTCTGATGAAGCTGATTCAAATGCTGGTGCAGGTTCATTGAAAGTGGATGGTTCACAGAGCAATATCGTGAAACTTGAAAGAGCTGATTATCAGTGGGGCGACTATACTTCATTCAATATCGTACCTCAGGAAGCTCCTGCATACGAAGTATTGTCGGAAGGACATTACAGAATGCAGTCTGCATTCAACAATACATTGGCAATTGTCCGCGATGGTAACAAGGCTTTGATGAAAGCAGTTTCTGAATTGCCAGAAGTAACAGAAGACAATTTCAAACTGTATGTTGATACAATTCAGGTAAAAGATGCACTTAAACCTTTGTATGCTATTTCTACTTCTTCAATTTCAGGAGATAAGAGTTCTAGAGCTTATCTGTGTGTTGAGGAAAATAACGGAGTTCAGTCTGTTGTATTCAAGGATTATACAGATGCAGAAATGGAAAAGGCTCTTGAAAAAGATGAAATGAAATCAGCATTCTGGACGTTTAAGATTGAAGATGACGGTTGTCTGATTCAGAATGACAAAACTGAAAAATATCTTTACCAAGATAAGGATGCTTTGGCTTTGGCAGAATTGTCTGGAGCATTAACATTTGAAGTAGAACGAGTTTCTGCACCAACATCTGTTGAGGCTGTTGAAGAACCAACAGGAATTTTGGTTACAACAGTAAATGGGGCTTTGGTTGTGAGAAATGCTGCAGGTGAAAGAGTTTTGGTTTCTGACATTGTAGGTAGAATTGTTGTTGATAAAGTGCTGACTTCAGACAATGTTTCTTTGTCTGTTCCTTCAGGTATTATGCTTGTAAAAGCAGGAAAAGAATGCTTCAAGGTTATTGTCAGATAAATAAGATATAATGAATTTACTTGTAAAGGAGGCTGGTGTTTAACCAGTCTCCTTTTTTGATATTAATGTAACGGGCTTATCCAACTTTAAAGTTGGGCAACTGAATAAACTTAAATTATATGTATTACCTTTGTAGTATATTCTGAGGTTTTTCAAGTTTTTGATCTGAAACTTCTCAAGTTACAAACTTTGCTCAACCTGAATTGTTAATCAAGAAAAGAAGTATAAAGCAGATGGTAAAAGACATAACACCTGAGGTGATATTGAACGACTTGCGTTATTTGCAGTTGTTGTCACGCAGTTTTCCGACAATTGCAGATGCCAGTACGGAAATAATAAATTTGGAGGCAATATTGAATCTCCCCAAGGGAACAGAGCATTTCCTGAGTGATGTTCATGGAGAATATCAGGCATTCAACCATGTCTTGAAGAATGCGTCGGGAGCTGTAAAGCGAAAGGTGAATGAAATATTCAATAATACATTGCGCGATTCCGAGAAAAAGGAGTTGTGTACTCTGATTTATTATCCGGAGGAGAAACTGGAGCTGGTACGTTCGAAGGAGGCAGATTTGGACGACTGGTATATGATTCGTCTGAATCAGTTGGTGCGTGTTTGCCGTAATGTATCATCTAAATATACTCGTTCGAAGGTGAGGAAGGCTTTGCCTCGTGAGTTCTCTTATATAATTCAGGAGTTGCTGCATGAATCTTCTTCTGAACCAAATAAATCTGCTTATGTGGACCAGATTATCAATACGATAATATCAACGGGTAGGGCTAATGAATTTATTGTTGCTATGTGTAACCTGATTCAGAGGCTCACAATAGACCAGTTGCATATTATCGGTGATATATATGACAGAGGTCCGGGTGCTCATGTGATTATGGACACTCTCTGTGATTACCATAATTGTGATATACAGTGGGGAAACCATGATATATTGTGGATGGGAGCTGCTGCAGGAAATCTGGGAAGTATAGCGAATGTGGTCCGTATGTGTCTGCGATATGGCAATCTTGCCACTCTGGAAGATGGATATGGAATAAATCTTCTTCCTTTGGCTACGTTCGCAATGGAAACATATGCCAATGATTCGTGTGATCGCTTTATGCCTAAAAGTGGCGCGCAGGATATGGCTTTTGATGAGAAAACAATACGTCTTATATCACAGATGCATAAGGCTATGACTGTGATACAGTTGAAAATCGAGGGCGACATTATCCGCAGGAATCCAAGTTATGATATGAATGACAGATTGCTCCTGCATCGTATGGATTTGGATAAAGGAACTATTATTTTGGACGATGGAGTTGAGTATGAGTTGCTGGATTCTCATTGGCCGACTATAGATAAGAACGATCCGTATCGTCTTTCACCAGGAGAAGAGGAATTGATGCAACGTATTTTGCATTCATTCAAGAGCAGTGAAAAGCTGCACAAACATATACGTCTGCTGTTTACTAATGGTGGAATGTATAAGGTTTGTAATTCAAACCTACTTTTCCATGCTTCTGTGCCTTTGAATGAGGACAAGACTTTGAAGACTATAAATATTGCAGGAACAGACTATAAAGGAAAAGCTTTGCTTGACAGAGTGGACCAGCTTGTACGTATTGCCTATTTCGGTTCGGAAGATGAAAAGGAATATAATTTTGCTGTTGACTATGTATGGTATTTGTGGTGCGGCAAAGAATCTCCTTTGTTCGACAAGAAACGTATGGCAACATTTGAACGCTATCTGATAGCAAACAAAGAGGCCCATAAAGAAGAAAAAGGAGCTTATTATACACTCAGACAGGAAGAGGATGTATGTGATATGCTGTTGGATGAGTTTGGTGTTGTGGGTTCGCACCGTCATATAATAAACGGCCATGTTCCTGTCCGTTCTATAAAGGGTGAGAATCCAATCAAGGCAAACGGTAAACTTATAGTAATCGACGGCGGTTTTTCAAAAGCATATCATAGGGAAACTGGTATTGCCGGATATACACTGGTATATCATTCAAGAGGTTTCCAGCTTGTGCAGCATGAACCGTTTGAATCTACAGACAAAGCTATAGAAGAAGGGTTGGATATACGCTCTACTACTATTGTCGTTGAGTTGAGTTCGCATAGGCAAATGGTGAAGGATACGGACAAAGGTCTGGAGCTTCAAAAACAAATACACGATTTGGAGAAACTTCTATATGCATATAGAGGCGGATTTATTCAGGAAAGGGAAAGAGTCAACAGGTTTTACAGGAATTGAGGCAATGCGTAATATTTTAGTTTTCTATCCGCTGCTTGCCATATCTCTTGTATTGCTGTTTTGTGTCAGTCTGGTATATGGTTCTGTCTCTATACCGTTTAATTCTGTTTTGGATATATTGTGTGGTAACACATCAAGCCATCCGGCATGGAGCCATATAGTTCTGGAATCACGCCTGCCACAGGCGGTGACTGCATTATTGGCGGGAGCGTCATTGGCTGTAAGTGGATTGCTGTTGCAAACTCTGTTCCGTAATCCGCTTGCCGGTCCGTCAATCTTGGGAATAAGTGATGGAGCAAATCTTGGTGTTGCGGCGGTTCTTCTTTATTTTGGAGGAACAATGGGACAAATAGCCGAATATGCAATAAACGGATATCTGTTGGTTGTTGCTGCTGCATTTGTTGGTGCCGGAGTTATCTTGGGGCTGATAATTTATTTCTCTACAAAAGTCAAGAGTAATGTGATGCTTTTGATTATTGGTATTATGATAGGTTATATGACTTCGTCATTGATATCAGTGCTGAATTATTATTCATCGGCGGACCGTGTCCATTCATTCGTTATGTGGGGAATGGGTAATTTTTCCGGAGTTTCGTTGGAGCAGTTGCCTTTTTTCTCTATATCCATATTATTCTCATTGTTTCTTTCCGTATTGCTGATAAAGCCTTTGAATGCTTTATTGCTGGGAGAAATGTATGCAGTTAATTTGGGAGTGAAGGTACGCCAGGCTCGTATTCTGATATTGTTTTGTACGGGATTGCTGACTGCAACAACTACGGCATTTTGCGGTCCTATATCTTTCATCGGTCTGGCTGTTCCGCATATAGCACGTTTGCTGCTGGGTTCATCTAATCATAAACAATTGGTTCCGGTAACTATGTTGGCAGGTTCGTGTGTGGCATTGCTGTGCAATATACTTACTGTGATGCCGGGAACTAATTCCATATTACCGTTGAATGCGGTAACTCCTATGATTGGAGCTCCGGTGATAATTTATGTTATTGTAAACAGAAGAAATATTCAATATTTTAACTAGTCTGTATGATAGAAAAAGCAGCTGTTGAAACTCATGGTCTGGCAATAGGATATAGCCGTAAAGGACAGCCTCCTAAGATCGTAAATGAAGGTATGGATTTATATCTTAACAAAGGAGAGCTTACATGTCTTTTGGGTTTGAATGGAGCCGGAAAATCTACCTTGCTACGTACAATTTGTGGATTTCAGCCTTCTCTTGCCGGGAATGTTGAGATTATGGGGAGAGATTTGGCTTCCTATAAACCATTGGAGTTGGCTTTGACTTTGGGTGTAGTTCTTACCGAGAAAACGAATGCCGGAGGAATAACTGTTTATGAGCTGGTATCACTGGGAAGACATCCACATACAGGCTTTTTTGCCAGATTAAAGGCGGAGGACAAAAGAATAATTGAAGAATCAATGTCTGCTGTGGGGATATTGAATAAAGCCGGTAGTTATGTGTCGGAACTCAGTGACGGGGAACGGCAAAAAGCAATGATAGCAAAAACTCTGGCACAGCAGTGTCCTGTAATTATACTGGATGAGCCTACCGCTTTTTTGGATATAACTAGCCGTATCGAAATGATGATACTTTTGCGTCGTCTGGCTGTTGAGCAGGGAAAGGCTATATTACTTTCCACACATGATTTGGAGCAAGCCATACAGCTGGCAGATAAGTTGTGGCTAATGAGGAGTAAACCTCAGAATATATTGTGCGGTTGTCCGGAGGATTTAATATTGAACGGGGAATTTCAGGATTTCTTTGCCAGAGATAATATAGCTTTTGATATTTCTACAGGAAAAATGGATATAAACGTGAAGAGGAAACCTGTCTTTCTTCAGGGTGAATCCAATACTGTATTTTGGGTAAGAAATGCATTGGAAAGAAATGGATATTCTCCTGTTGAAGAGCAATCCGTTTCTCAGTTGTCTGTATATTGTTATTCTCCGAACAATATTGTTCTGAGAGACAAAGAAGGCAAGGAGAAAATTGCTGGTAGTGTCGGGGAATTGATTAGAAATTTGAATAAAAATCTAAACAGTTGAAATAGGTATGTCTAATGAAATTACTTGGCGGTTGGAAAATGATAAAATCAGTCGTCTTTTGGTTTATTATGCAATCCCGGCTGTAATCGGGACAATGGTAAATGCTTTATACAACATTGTGGACCGTATTTTTATAGGGCAGGGTGTAGGTCCTCTGGCAATATCTGGTCTGACACTTACGTTCCCGATAATGCTGTTTCTGCAGGCATTCGGTATGTTGGTTGGAGCCGGTGCTGCAACAAGAGTATCTATATGTTTAGGAAGAAAAGATATTAATCAGGCAGAAAATGTATTAGGAAATTCATTGGTACTTACTTTTATATTGAGTGCAATAACGATAATTCCAAGTATGTTGTTTCTGGAACCTTTGCTTATGGCTTTTGGAGGAAGTGAGCAGACAATACCTTATGCAGCAGATTATCTTTATATAGCGATACCTGCGAATTTGTTTGCATCTTTGAGTTTCAGTTTCAATGCTGTGATGCGTGCTTCCGGTTATCCTAAAAAAGCAATGTACACTATGTTGCTTGGTGCGGCATTGAATGTAATATTGGATCCGATATTTATTTTCGTGATGGATATGGGAATTAGAGGTGCAGCTATTGCAACACTACTTTCCATGATGGCATGTACAGTATTTGTGATGAGCCATTTTATCAGTGAAAAAAGTCTGGTTCGTTTCAGAAAAGAACATTTCAGTCTGGATAAGAAAATTCTGCTTAGTATAATATCAATTGGAATATCTCCTTTCTCAATGCAACTTGCAGGAAGTTTTGTGAATGTAGTTATGAACCATGCGCTGAAAACTCATGGAGGAGATTTGGCGATAGGTGCAAGTGGAATTATAACAAGTTTCGCAATGCTATTGGTTATGCTTGTAATCGGTATTGCGCAAGGAATGCAGCCTATAGTTGGTTTTAATTATGGCGCAGAGCGTCACGACAGAGTTCAGGAAACTTTATATAAAGTTATTTTTGTGTCAACAATCATAACTGGAATAGGTTTCATAGCAAGTTACTTTTTCCCTGGAATCATTGTCAATGGATTTACTGCTGATGAAGAATTATCTGTTATTTCGGAAAATGGATTGCGTCTGAATCTTCTAGCATTTTTGGTTGTAGGCTCTCAGTTGGCAATAAGCCAATTCTTCCAGAGTATCGGTATTGCATGGAAAGCAATGTTCCTGAGTCTTAGTCGTCAGTGTCTTTTCCTGATACCTGCTATTTGGGTTTTGCCAAACTTTTATGGACTTGACGGAGTTTGGCTGGCTGGTCCGTTTTCAGATGTTTTGGCTTCCCTGATGGCGTGGATTTTCCTTTGGTGGCATGTTAGAACACTTAAAAAGAAAATGGCATTTGCAATAAAATGATTTAAGTTTCGCAAGTAGCTCAACTTAAAAGTTAACAAGGCTTCAGATACAAGTTGACAAGGTCAGAACACCTGTAATGTTGAGTGGATAATCTCTTCTATACATCATTTCTTTGTAGGTTCTTTCCCATTTTTTTATCGTATGCTTGACCTCTTGGTATAAGATATAGGAATTTTACACAGTCATCCACAATCTGTACGTGGTAACTGAAAAATGCACGAAAATTCCCAATTCTTATACGATAGATAAATTCGTAGTCAACCAGCTTTTTGCAGTCAGTAAGTTCATCAATGCTTCCTGCATTGATAACTTCCTGCACTGTCTGGCGGACTGAATCAAGCATTTTGCCGGAAAGCTTTCGGACAGCCTTTTCGAATTCCTTTGAAAATTCAACTCTCATTTTTCAATAACTCCAAGCCAGTCCATAAAATCTTTACGTTCTTCTTTTGTAAGCATAACTTTTCCGTCTGGATATTTTTCTGACATGTAACGATATGCTTCACTTTCATCATATTCCTCCGCTGTTTTATCTAGCAGATTCTCTATTAGCTTTTTTAGATTTGTTCCTTGGCGCGCAGCCATAACAGAAAGAACCTTGAATGTGTTTTCTTTCAGATCAATAATTTTTTTCTTATGAGTTATAGTTGTTTCCATAATTTCTTTTTTTGCAAATATATATAATATATATGATATATATTCCATGTTTGAAAAACTTAACTTGTCAGATTCTTAATTGATAAGAAAACGAGTTGATAAGTATTTTCAGCTTATCCTTTTTATTTGTACTTTTGTTGATAAACAACTAAAATCAGATAGCAATTATGCAATTATCAATAGACCAGAAAGACATCAATAAATTCCTTATGATAGGGGATAAGGTTTTGATAAAACCTAAGAACCCTCAGAGTCAGACGAAGACAGGATTATATTTGCCACCTTCTGTGCAAGAAAAAGAAAAAATACAATCCGGCTATGTAATAAAAACCGGTCCAGGTTACGCTCTTCCTGCACAAGAACAGGATTTGGAAGTCTGGGAGAAGAAAAATAAGGATGAGGTGCGTTACCTTCCTTTACAGGCAAAGGAAGGTGATTTGGCAATATATTTGCAAAGCGCATCGTATGAAATTACATTCAATGATGAGAAATATTTGATTGTGCCTCATTCCGCGATATTGATGTTGATTAGAGAAGATGATCTTTTTGAATAATCTTGTTTCAACAATTTAGGGAAGTTAACTTTTTTCTGTACTTTTGTCGCATAAATTAGAAATATAATATCAATAGCGATTATAAATGAATAAAATTGTAAGTAAAGAGCATTTTTCAGCCAATGTGGTGAAATTGGAGGTTGAGGCTCCTCTTATTGCCCGCTCCAGAAAGGCTGGACACTTCGTCATCGTGAAAGTTGGCGAAAAGGGAGAACGTATTCCATTGACTATTGCTGGTTCTGATACCAAGAAAGGCACAATTACTTTGGTTATTCAGGCTGTCGGTGCTTCATCCCGTAAGATTTGTGAACTAAATGAAGGTGATTATATCACTGATTTGGTTGGACCACTTGGACAGGCAACTCATATTGAAAAGGTCGGTACTGTGGTTTGTGCCGGAGGTGGTGTTGGTGTTGCTCCTTTGTTGCCAATAGTTGAGGCCTTCCATAAAGCAGGAAACAAAGTTATTGTAGTGCTTGCCGCAAGAACAAAGGACTTGATTATCCTTGAAGAGCAGATGCGTGCAAATTCTGACGAAGTGATAATAATGACAGACGATGGTTCGTATGGAAACAAGGGTTTGGTTACTAATGGTGTTGAATCAGTGATCAACCGTGAAAAGGTGGACCTGTGTGTCACTATCGGACCTGCAATAATGATGAAGTTTGTCTCTGAACTTACAAGAAAATATAATATTCCGACTGTTGCTTCTTTGAATACAATCATGGTTGACGGAACAGGTATGTGCGGTGCTTGCCGTATTACTGTTGATGGAAAGACTAAGTTCGTTTGTGTTGACGGACCGGAATTTGATGCGCATAAGGTCGATTTTGATGAAATGATTTTGCGCCTTGGTGCATATAAAGATGTTGAAAAGAAGTAAGGAGGAATAAACAATGACACAGGAAGAATTAATTGCAGCTCGCCGTTCTGAACCTTGGAGAGAAGAACTGCGCAAGAGTAAAAAGAATAAAGAACGTGCCGATATTCCGCGTGTTCACATGAATGAACTTGATGCAGAATATCGCAGTCACACACGTTTGGAAGAAGTAAACCTTGGATTGACTCCGGAACAGGCTTTACTAGAAGCTCAGCGTTGTCTGGACTGTCCGAAACCTACATGTATGCAGGGTTGTCCGGTTGGTATCAACATCCCTACATTTATCAAGAATATCGAAAGAGGCGAATTCCTTGAAGCAGCCAAAACTTTGAAGGAAACAAGTGCTTTGCCTGCTGTTTGCGGTCGTGTATGTCCTCAGGAAAAACAATGCGAAAGCCAGTGTATCCATTTGAAGATGGGCAAGGAAGCTGTTGCTATCGGTTATCTTGAAAGATTTGCTGCCGATTATGAACGTGAAAGCGGACAAATTTCAATTCCTGAAATTTCTGATAAAAACGGTATCAAGGTTGCTGTTGTTGGTTCTGGCCCTGCCGGTTTGTCTTTTGCCGGTGATATGGCTAAGAAAGGTTATTCTGTAACTGTATTTGAGGCTTTGCACGAAATCGGTGGTGTGTTGAAATATGGTATTCCGGAATTCCGTTTGCCAAACAGAATAGTAGATGTTGAAATTGAAGGTTTGCGTAAAATGGGAGTGGAGTTTGTTACAAACTGTATTGTCGGCAAAACTATCTCATATGACGATTTGCATGAGGATGGATATAAAGGAATATTTGTTGCCAGCGGTGCCGGCCTTCCTAACTTTATGAATATTCCGGGTGAGAACTTGGTTGGTGTGATGTCATCAAATGAATATCTTACTCGAGTAAACCTTATGGATGCGGCAAATCCGGAAACAGATACTCCTGTTATGCAAGGAAAGAAGGTCGCCGTAATTGGTGGTGGAAACACTGCAATGGACTCAGTTCGTACGGCTCGCCGTTTGGGCGCTGAACGTGCTATGATTATTTATCGCCGAAGCGAGGAAGAAATGCCTGCACGTCTTGAAGAAGTTAAACACGCAAAAGAAGAAGGTGTTGAATTCCTTACACTTCATAATCCTATCGAATATATCGGAGATGAAAGAGGACGCGTAAAACAGATGCGCTTGCAGAAGATGGAGTTGGGTGAACCTGATGCTTCCGGCCGTCGCCGTCCTGTTCCAATTGAAGGTGCAGTTGAGTTGGTTGATGTGGATGAGGTAATCGTCAGCGTCGGTGTTTCTCCAAACCCACTTATTCCAAGAGCATTTACCGGTCTTGAAGTAAGCAAGAAAGGAACAATCGTTGTTAATGAGGCAACAAACCAGGCATCTTTGTCTGATGTATTTGCCGGTGGTGATATTGTTCGCGGCGGTGCGACTGTTATCCTTGCTATGGGCGACGGACGTAAGGCGGCGGCTGCGATGGATGAGTATTTGAAGAAATAAGACATCCAAGATATATAGTTTATAAAACTGAAAGAGTGAGCAACATTATATCATAAGTTGCCCACTCTTTTTTGTTTGCCTCTTGTTTGTTTTTATATTAGTAATAAACCATATCGAACTTATTCTTGTGGCAAATGTATTTTCTGTTCTTTTCCATTATAAATACATGTACTTTCAAGAACTTTACCCGGTGAGATAAATTTTATATTGAACTTACGAGATTTAACCATAGTTTCATATTCTCCTTTTCGTTCACCTATGAGTAGAGTCTTTTCTTTTTCATTCCATTCAAATGGAATTTCAGTGAATGAACCGTTTTCATAATCGAAATTATCACCATGGTCATTATATAAAGAAAATTCACCGTTTGCACCAGTGTATACATTAACAGTTAATTCCTCATCATCTGTTTCTGCCATATATTGTTTTACACGGCTTAAAGGAAGAATAGAACCAGCTTTTACATATACTGGGATATTATCCAAAGAAGTCTTTGCTGTTATAGTCTGTCCACCTTCAGCATACTTGTTGTTCCAGAAGGAGTACCATCCTGTGTTTTGAGGTAAAATAATATCTCGTGATTTAACAGATGGCTGGAGTACCGGACATACCATCAATGACGGTCCAAACATGTACTGATCATATACAGAATGAATGTTCTTATCTTCATTGAAATCGAAAATAAGAGGACGCATAATTGTGTAGTCATCATTATAACACATACCTCCCAGAGTGTAGATATATGGAGACAAACGATAACGCAATTCAGTAAATTCTTTTTGTATCTTGTAACTTTCTTCCCCCATTGTCCACATTTCCCTGCGAGGTCCGTTTCCGTGGGCACGCATAATTGGGCAGAATGTAGCCCACTGGAACCAGCGAGTATACAGTTCTCTGTAACCTGGGTCGCTGCTAAGTAAAGGCCAGTCGGTACTATTGATAAAGAATCCTCCTATATCAGTTGTCCAGTAAGGAAGACCAGATGATGCAAAATTCAGACCGCATTTGACCTGTTTGCGGAATACATCCCAAGTGGCTGTTATATCACCTGTCCACATAACAGTGGAATATGCCTGCTGTCCGGCAAATGCAGAACGAGCGAGGATAACAACTCTGTTATCCGGATCACTTTCACGTTGTCCTTCATATATGCCTTTAGTCTGCATCAGAGAGAATGCATTAAGATATCTTGCTCCGGTTCCTAAATTATTCTGCATGACTTCTTTGTATAAGAAAGGATCGGCAGGAGTGGATATTTCTGGTTCTGAGGCATCAAGCCACCATGCATCTACACCTTTATTGTAAAGACTGTCACGCATTTGTTTCCAATAGATTTCTCGCCCTTCCTTTGAGAAAGGATTATAGTACCATGTACCTTTGTCAGTCCAGAAACTGCAGTTATTGTATCTGAAAAGCTGATTGTTGTCCAACAGTTCTTTCCAGTTGTCACTGCCACGCTGGAACATACCCCATACTGAAATAATATAGTTTATGTTCTTCTCATGGGCTTTAGCAATCATACCTTCCGGATCTGGATAACGTGTTTCATCAAATCTATGTGAACCCCAAGGATAATTACCCCAATATCCCAAGTCCTGTACAATAACATCGATAGGAATCTGTCTGTTTCTGAACTCATCAATCATCTCAAGATATTCTTTCTGGGTATTTATACCTATATGCGAATGCCAGAAACCATATGCCCATCTTGGAAGTATTGTAGCTTTTCCTGTAAGATGACGGTAGCCGCTGATAACATTATCCATATTCGGACCATAAACAAAATAGTAGTCAACCATGTCGCCAACCTCAGACCACATAGTAATACCTTCGTCATATGATTCTTTTGCAGGAGGACTCCATCTAAGCTGTACTGCGCCGTTGGAAGGTTCGTGAAGTTTGTCATCAACATCTTTCTGCCATTCATAACGGATATTGTATTTTTTATTTGCTTCAAGATATATTTTCCCTTTTAGATAAAGTTCTGCAGTATTGTGACCGTCAACAATGAGAGAATCATTTACCCACAGTTTAATTTTATGTGTGGTGAATGTGTTGAATGTATATTCACCTTCATGTAAAGATTTTACCTGTCCTTCCCAGCGTACGGTAAATTTACCCGGATTTATTCTTGAATCCAATGGTTTTGAAACCCAGTCGGGATCTGTTGTAAATGAGTTATCAACCTGAGGACCGAATGTCTTGAAGTCGAAATTAACAACAGAATCTCTTCTAACCTTACACAATTCGTCAAAATTGATGCCATTATAGTATGAACCAGTCAATGCCCCTTGTTTTCCTTCTTTGTCATAAAGTAATTCGCAAGGAATAAAATCCTGAGTTACAGGAAAACCGAATTTGGTGTGAGAATAATTGTCCCACAAAATACCATAGCCACGATTTGATAAGAAAAACGGTACTACTATTTCCCAATTCTCCTGCCACAAATCTATATCAGCACCTTTCAAGTTATAAAGGTCATTCTGATGATGCCCCAAACCAAGAATTACTTCTTTATCTTTGCTTTCCCATTGCTGTCTGACATTCCATGTGTCTTCACCGCAAACTTTATCAGGAATAATAGATGTTCCATTTTCACGTTCGGACAGAATAATATTTCCGTCAGTATCTTTGAAAACAATTTTTCCTGTTGATTTATTTACCTCTATATTCAAACGTGATGTAGATAAAATATAGTCAGTGTCTGTTTCAGAGGTAGAATACTGTACATTCTTTTGAGTACCAGTTACTGCCAGACTATTTCTTGTAGAAAATGTATCAACAGGTGAAACCATGACACGCACTATATCGTCGTCTATGACTTGAAGTTTTACATAATCTTTCGAGGTTTTGAATACGTTGTCTGTTTTACTGCAACCTACAGCTAGTATGGCCGTCAGTAATATCAACAAATTTCTCATAATGCTTATACTTTCATTATTTATCTGCGTCCCAAACAGATATACCTTCCCCAAAGTATAATTAAGTTGTATGACTTGAGGATTATAAAGAAGAAAAAGAAATCACAGGAGTTAAAAGCCAATATTATTATAATATTAAATATATCAGCCTTTAACTCCCGGATGTTGAACTTGTGAAATTTGAGTTATTATTAAAGGTTTCTTATCCAAATATTTCGATATGCAACTGCCACACCATGATCTTGTAACATCAGCGGCATTCTTCCGTGAGGTTTGTAGCTTGGGAAACCTATATAAGATGTTTTACCTTTAACTACAAAGTTGTTTTGTATCAGAACTCCGTTGAGAACAACAGTCACCATAGCCGGAGATTCCAGTTTTCCGTCTGTCGTAAATCTTGGAGCTTTCCAGTATATATCATATACCTGCCACTTTTCAGTTCCGGTGAAGGCATTTGCTGCCGGAGCCTGCTGTTTGTAGATACTTCCAACCATACCGTTTACATAAGTAGGATTGTCGTCTCCATCCAGCACTTGAACTTCGTAGTTGCTTTGAAGGAAAACACCACTGTTTCCTTTCATCTGCAAAGTGTTGTTTTTGCCCGGAGCAGGAGTTTTAAATTCAATATGAAGCTGGCAATCGCCAAAGAATTCTTTAGTCTGAATAATTCCGGTTCCAGGAACAACAACCATTGCTCCATCTTCTATTTTCCATTTTGCGGCAACAGGTTTTCCGTCTTTTAAAGGAGATTCCCATTTTGATAGGTCCTTACCGTCGAAAAGAACAATAGCGTCTGAAGGTGGATTTCCAGGTTTGTCTCCTGGTTCAACTTTAGGAGGAATAGGATAATACCATTCTGTACTTGCCGGAGGAAGATTGCTGCCGGCCTGTTGTGCTTTAATTGAAGAGAATGCACAAATCACACTGATTAACAAAATCACTTTTTTCATTTGATTAAGAATAATATAGATTTTAAGATAAAACTTTGTTTGCCTGAATACACATATTGACTAATCTGAGTAATATCTAACTCAGTATTTCAAATTCAAGCAAACACTTACTCTCAAATCTGAATATAAATACACACACATTGCAAACTTAATCAAAAAAATTAAATGCGATATTTAGGTTATTATAAAAAAATAGACTATCTCAATTTATTTTGAGATAGTCTATTCCTCATAAAAAACTGAAAAATTTTATTTCATACTTATATCCGTTGAAAGACTAAAGCTTTCAACCAAAACATCTCCGTCTGATTTATATTCTTTTTCAAGAACATCAACTTCTTTATCGTTAATATAAGCACTAACTTTTACTTTAAGAGTCTTTCCTGATGTAATGCATGAAACGCTGCCGGCACAAGTAAGGAAGAAAGCATCTGGTTCTGTATAACATGTTATATTTTTCTCATTCTTGAAAGTTGCAGAATAACTCTCTCCTTCATATTCTCTGTCAGCACTGTAAAGTTTTGCTGGACCGGCTAATGAAACGCCGCCAAAAGTTACGTTTAAATCAAAGTCATCGATATCTCCACTTTGTTCAACTACAATTTTATGAACACCTGTTTTTACAACATCTTCTACTTCATCTTTTTTATCGTCCCCACATGATGTAAATGCAATGCCTAAGATTGTAAAAAGGCTCAATAATGCAATTAGTTTTCTCATTTTGAATGATTTTTTAGTTGTTAGTTATTAATATTGATTTTACCGTATAATTTTCAAACACACCGGCTTCCCACTCTCAATATATTTACCTGTGTTCTCCAGCCTTCCGTTTTCTGTATTTATGGAATATATTTCAATCCTGTTGTCATCACGGCAAGCCACAAGAAGATATTTGCCATTTGGAGTAATCATGAAATTCCTTGGATGCTTTCCTGTAAGAGTATAATCAATCTTGTTTAATTCCCCGTTAGTTTCATCAACTGCAAACACTGCAATGCCGTCTTCTTTAAGTCTGTTGCTTGAATAAACGAATCTACCATCAGGAGAAACATGTATATCGGCACTACCTTTTGCTCCGACACTGTCTGCCTTTATATATTGGATAGCGTCCATTTCTCCATTATTATAATTGAATACAACAACTTCGCCGGAAAGCTCGTTGATAAGATATGCATTTTTCTTGTTTGGATGGAAACAAATATGGCGAGGACCGGAACCTTCTTTAATTTTTATGTCCTTCATGTTTGCCTGGTCAAGCAATGTGGCTGATGATTTATCCGTATTATTATCAGCAAAAGGAAACATATGGATTTTATCGGTTCCCAAATCATTAGCAAGAAGATATTTTCCGTCCGGAGTGATTTTTATACAATGCAAGTGAGGTTGTTCCTGCCTTTCCTTGTCGATACTTTTACCTTCAAATTGAATCAGATTACTTTTCTCTCCGAGTTTGCCATCCTTTTCGATAGGGAAGACCGTAATACTTCCGCCCATATAGTTTGCTGTTATTACGAATTCTTCTTTAGGGTCAAAGTTAATATGACATGGAGCGCCGCCGTTTGTCAGCTGAGAATTAAGAAGAGTCATTTTCTCATTTTCCAGCAATATGGCATTTGCAGTTGAAGTCAATCCTTCATCTTCGCCAACAGCATAAATATTCTTTCCATTTGAGGCAATAGTGAGGAACGACGGATTTGAAATACCTTTAAGTCCGCTTATATATTTGCTGTCACCAGTAGCCTCATCGAATTTGTAGAGCTTTATGCCTTCTTCTTCGGGAGTTGAATAACTGCCAACCAACAGATATAATTCATTTGGATTATCAGTTTCAGAAATATTATTGGTATTTTCTTTTTGTGAGGAGAAACTGCAACTGCAAAGAAGTATGCAACTGCAAATAAAAGCTGATATTCGTGATTTCATAATACAAATGTTTTGTATAGATTTATAAAGTAAAAAGCCCCGCAATCCCTAAGAATCACGAGGCTTTTTGGAAGCTGAGCGGAAGACGGGACTCGAACCCGCGACCCTAACCTTGGCAAGGTTATGCTCTACCAACTGAGCTACTTCCGCATATGCTGCTCTCGGTTTCACTTGTTACGAACTCTTTCGCTTCCGATTGCGAGTGCAAAGGTAGACAAAATATTTATATTACAAAACTTTTTGAGCATTTTTTTAATTGGTGACGTAAATTTTGTCTCCTTGCATACTTACGTTGTATTGTTTAAGGTATTGATCTGACGGACCTTCCAACGGATTTGCTATTCCATTTAATAAATCATATTTACTTCCACATTTTGGACATATAGCGTATAATCCATCATCAGTTACTTCAACTATTATGCTTGTTTTTGCCTCATATGGGCAAGCTGCATCAAAGGCATAATACTGATCCATTCCTGAAGCATTAACTCCGTGGTAAACGAGAACGCCTCCGAATCCGGTCATTTCACCAGCCTGATCAATATTCTTCTGATTATAAATTTTGTATGCCGACAAAGTTTTCAGAGCTCTGTCCTGATAAGTCAAGTCCAGCTCAAGATAAACCCTAGCGTATGGAATATTACTTACAAATGTTGAACAGGAAAAAGCAATTCCGCAAAGTATTAAAAAAAGAAGTCGTTTCATATCTGTTTTCCTAAAAAAATAAAGATACAATTCATCAGTCTCTACATTATTATATATAACGTATGAATATTGACGAAATTGTATCTCTATTCTGTATTTATTTTATCCTATCAATGCTTTCTCAGCCTCCTCAACCTTTTCAAATCCAAATCCTGCTAAAACTGTTTGCATAAGTTTTGCGATTTCTTCATTGCATAGGTTTCCGATACTTCCTTCGTGAGTGTGATGAACTTCTTTGTTAGGCACAAATTCGCCGGCTTCGATGCTGAGGCCAACTTTTTTGTATGCGTCACGGAAAGGAACTCCTTCACGCACCAGGCGGTTCACTTCCTCAACACTGAAGAGCAATGAATATTTGTCGTCATCGAGGATATGTTCGTTTACTTTCACTTCGCGCATCATATGAGTAACCATTCTCAAGCAATCTTTCAGTTCATCAAACGAAGGAAGGAACACTTCCTTGATGATTTGCAAATCTCTGAAATATCCTGAAGGAAGATTGTTGAAAATAAGAGTAATCTGATTTGGCAATCCTTGAATCTTGTTGCATTTTGCACGAGTAAGCTCAAATACATCAGGATTTTTTTTGTGCGGCATAATGCTTGAACCGGTAGTGAACTGGTCCGGCAATTTAATGAAACCGAAATTCTGGCTGTTGAACATACAAGCGTCGAATGCCAGTTTTGACAAAGTTCCGGCGATGCCTGCCATAGCAAATGCCACAGTACGTTCCATCTTTCCTCGTCCCATCTGAGCATAAACCACGTTGTAGTCCATAGAGTCGAAGCCAAGCAAGTCTGTTGTCATCTGTCTGTTCAAAGGGAAAGAAGAACCATAACCGGCTGCAGAACCTAGCGGATTGCGGTTGCATATCTTATAGGCAGCCTGCAGAAGTTGCAAGTCGTCCACAAGACTTTCTGCGTATGCGCCAAACCAAAGTCCGAAAGAAGAAGGCATAGCCACCTGCAAATGAGTATAACCCGGCAAAAGGACAGATTTATATTTTTCGCTTTGAGCCTGCAAAACTTCAAACAAGCCTGAAACAAGTTCCACCAATTCGCGGATTTCAGCACGAGTGAACAATTTCAAATCCACAAGAACCTGGTCGTTTCGTGAACGTCCGCTATGGATTTTCTTACCGATGTCACCAAGTTTTCTTGTCAGCATCAGTTCTACCTGCGAGTGAACATCTTCAATACCATCTTCAATGACGAAGTTACCGCTTTCGGCAATTTTGTAAATGTTCTTAAGCTCGGCAAGCAAAGCAGAAAGTTCTTCTTTTTCCAGCAAACCGATACTCTCAAGCATTGTGATGTGTGCCATTGAACCAAGCACATCATATTTTGCAAGATAAAGATCCATTTCTCTATCTTTGCCAACGGTGAAAACATCTACTTCGTGATCCACCTGAACATTTTTTTCCCAAAGCTTTTGTGCCATATTATTTAGCAGTTTTTACATTATAATCAATAAGGCAACTTTTCAAGTACAGCTGCAATTTTATCAATTGCTTCCTGCATTGGTTTTGCCACCATTTGTTTTATAAAAGGATTCAAGTCTGCGCGCGCAGTAAGTTTCATTCTTGTATCCATTTCAGCCACCTGCTTAAGCTGAATCCAGAGGAACAGAGGAACAGGAGAGTTTGTCGTTGCAAACTTGATTGTCTTGTTTGGTTCACGTTCAACAATCTGGAATGTTATTTTGCCAACAGGATTTACTGAAAAGCTGCAAGAGTCACTGTCAAATTCAAATCCCTGGATTTTATCCTGAGGAATTCTGTCTTTTACGCGCTCCAGGTTTGACAAGTCAGACAACATCGCAAAAATACGATCGTCATTTTGAGGAATAGCTTTTATTTCGCTTACAAATTCGGTCATATATATTGTGTTATTTAGGTTTCGCAAGAAACTCGATTTAATAGTTGACAAGGCATCAGAGACAAGTTGACGAGGAAATTAATACTTGTCAACTCGTCAACTTGTTAACTTGTTAACTGAAAATCTAACCTGCGAATATAGAATTATCATATAATAAAAACAAAGGCAAAGAAACACTGAGACAGAATGAATGTCTCTGTGCTTCTCTGCCTTTTATCTTATAGTTTTGCAAAAAATCTGATTATTTGCCCGGATTCCAAACAGAAGGATCTTTTCTCCATTCCTGAAGAATTTCAATTTCTGATTCGTCGATGTAATTTGTACGAACTGCTTCTGCAATTACAGCATCATAATTGCTCAAAGTTGTCAATGTTACGTTAGCTTTCTTGAATGCTTCAACAGCAACAGGGAAACCGTATGTGAAAATAGCAACCATACCAATTACTTCGCAACCGAAATTACGAACTGCCTGAACAGCCTTCAAGCTGCTACCGCCTGTTGATACCAAGTCTTCAATAATAACAACTTTTGAACCTGGTTTCAATTCTCCTTCGATAAGGTTTTCCAAACCATGATCTTTTGGAGTTGAACGGATGTATACGAAAGGCAAGCCAAGCAAATCTGCCACCAATGCACCTTGAGCAATTGCGCCTGTAGCTACACCGGCAATAGCATCTACATTTTCGTAAGTTTCGCTGATTACACGAGCCAATTCAAGTTTGATGAAACTGCGAACAGCCGGATAAGACAAAGTCTTACGGTTGTCATTGTAAATTGGAGACTTCCAGCCTGAAGCCCAAGTGAAAGGGTTTGCTGGTTGCAATTTTACCGCTTTAATCTTTAATAATTTCTCTGCTACTAAGCTTTCCAATGTTTTCATACAATCCTCTAAATTATGTCTAAATTTTATGCTTATTCAAACGAAATACGCAAGTCAATTTTTATTTGTCAGGTTATAAAGCCTATTAACCTGAAACTTAATTTTTATTTTGCAAAAATAGCGAAAACAAATTATATAATTTCATTATATCTTATTTATTTATCTTTTTTTATGTATGGCATAGGGCAAAGAAGTTTATTTCCTTAGGTTTTGCTTCGGCAATTGCTATGGCACAAGCTTTTATGGTTGTACCTGTTGTTATAACGTCGTCGATTATCAGTATGGATTTTCCGCAAATAGTTTCCGGCTCTTTCACTTTGAAAGCCAAATCCTTGTGTTTCCATCGTTCATACGCGTCTTTTTGAGTTTGCGTTTGGTTGTTATATATTCTTTCTATGCAGTTTGTATTTATTTCTGTTTTCCATACTTGATGCAATCCTTTGGCAATCCACAATGACTGGTTGTAACCTCTTTTTTTCAACTTCTTTTTATGCAAAGGAACGGGAACAATCAAATCGCAACTGCACAGCGGACTTTCCGCACGCAACAGCTCTTTAGCCGCATATTTTGCCAGACGATATCCGATTTGAGGTTTGTCTTCATACTTCATTTTGTGAATTAAGGTTTGCGTGCAGCTCCCTTTTTCAAATATAAACGGGCAATAGGCGAGGCTGGGAGGCAATCCCGGAGATGAAAACAGAAAATTCTCGCTCAGCCCGTTAGCATTGTCATCGCTATGCTGCAGGTTACAAAGGCATTTGAGGCATATGCAATCTTCTCCGCTAATCAGATTCGTATTGCATATACAACATTTTGGAGGATAAATAAGATTAAGAAAATCATAAATAAGATTCATCATAGTCTTCGGTACTGTTGAGAATTTCTTTTATACATTTTGCCGATATTGAGGTCTCAAATCCTCTTCCGGCAGCAAATCTCAGAAGCTTGTAGAAAACGTCACGTTCATCTTTCCCTTTGACCGTTTTCTTCTTGCTCTTCAGAATATCGTAAAGCGTGTTTCTGTATTCTTCTTCGTCTATACCGGAAAGAGCTTCTTCCGCATCAATGCCGGAAATACCTTTTCTTTTAAGTTCGAAAGATATTTTTATCCGTCCCCATTTATTGAAACGCAATTTGTCATTGACAAAAAAACGGCTGAAACGTCCTTCGTCGATGAAGCGTTCCTGCTTCAGCCGTGCGATTATACGTTCTCGAGCCTCATCGTCAAGGTCGGTATTCTTTAATTTGCTTTCAATGTCCTGAACGCATCTCTCGGCTGTTGAGCAATATGCTGCCATTTTATGCAGAATATTCTGTTCCGTGTTTTCTGTATTCATGTATGTTCGTTGTTAAAGTTTTGCAAGCTAAGTATTCAGTTGACGAGTTGACAAGAGAATTAAGTTCTTGTCAACTTGTCTCTGTAACCTTGTCAACTTTACCTCAAATCATTCCATTCTCAGCAAAATATTTCCAAAGCGGAGCGATTTGCGTTGCTTGCTTTATTTCATCATTATGCATTAATTCCCTCACTTCGTCGAGACTGAGTATATGAATCCTTAAATCTTCGGTCTCTTCCTGATGAGGCTCAGATATCTTTTCCACGTCAGTGGCAACAAAACAGTGAGTATGGTTTGTCATGGAACTGGCATTTGCCGAAACAACCATAATCTTTTCCCATTTGCCATTTCCATATCCTGTTTCCTCGAGCAATTCCCTTTTTGCAGCCTCGAGCGGAGACGAATCCTCCGGGTCGCAAACACCGGCACATAGCTCGTATCTTATTTCCTGCAAACCATGTCTGTATTGTCTTACAAATATAAACTTCTTTTCTTTAGTAATTGCTATTGTGCAAACCCATTCCGGATATTCAAGTATGTAATAACTCGGTATTCTCACGCCCGACGGAAGTTCCACACAATCTTTCCGTGCTGTCAGCCAGTTGTCTTTATATAAATATTCACTGCTGATAGTTTTCCATTTCTTCAAATCTGTATTTTCCATAATATGTTGTTAATTTAAAGTTGACAAGGTTTCAGAGACGAGTTGACGAGGGAATTAAGTTCTTGTCAATTAATTCCAAGCTTGCGAAACTTGTCCTTTATATTGGAGATATATTTATTAATGCTATTCATCAGAATTATTGTTTTGACTTAATTTCGTTATATAATGCTAATCCTTTAGCCGTCAGCAAATATTTCTGTCGAGGATGATTTGGCTTGTCTGGATATAACACTTTGAGAACACCTGCTTCTATAGCGGGAGCTATGTAATTTTCTATAAATGTCGGACGATGCTTTAAACCAATCTTTTCCATTAGACCTTTCAAAGATAATTGTTCATTTGACAATGTTAGCAATAAAGAACGAACTTGTTCGGTAACTTGTTCGGTAGGTTGTACGGTACTTGTACGGTTGATATGCTCTGCCAGTTCTGTTATTAGTGCTTCAGGCGTATTGACTACCATATAACGATTCCGTAACTCATTGTTTTCTCCTAATAACAGATTACGGAAGAATCGTTCCAAATATTCCGAATTACGTATGATTCCTTTTTGTATGTTTTGGTAATTGGCTCGTACCAGCGCATTGCGGAAATACCATGAATGATTAGCGAAGAGGTCGTTTGTTACATCAAATCCCATAGAACGTAGATAGAGAATCGTGAACACAGCAGTCGTTCGGGTATTCCCTTCTCCGAATGGATGGATTTGCCATAGTCCGGATACAAATTTGGCTATATGGCTCACTAATCCATTTCTGTCCACTTTTGAATAGTCGAACAGGCGTTCTTGTTCCAAGTCGTATTCGATTGCCTTGCGGAGATCAGGTGCGGAAACATACAACACTGTATCACCACGTAGCACCCATTCTTTTTTTGTAATGTTGTAATCGCGGATTTGACCGGCAAATTTGAATACACCATCGAATATACGACGATGAATAGATGTTAGTCCGACAAGCGTAAAGGCAAATGTTTTCTCTGTAAGTATTCGGCGAATATTGATTGATGCAGTATCTGCTTCATGCATTTCTGCTATTTCTGGTGTACGTGCATCTTTTGACTGGTAGTAACTTTTTATTAGTTGTTCTACTTCATCAATTGTAATTTCTCCTTCAATATCTTTGTGTGCTGTTTCAATTAAATAGTCGGATGGTTTAAGTCCATCAACAGCTTGTAGTCCGATTGCGGTTTGCCATGCGTACCCCTTTTCCCGTTGATGCGGTTCGCCTTGGCGTATGTATTCGTCGAAGTTAATCATAATCAGTTTATAAGTTGCAATATCAAAAGGAATATGAATAGTGTATACTCAACTAACAAATGCAATTATAATAAAAAAAAGTCTACACTCCCAAAAGCAACGGAATTTCCTTCCGAAAGTAATTCGTTTTCCTTCCGTATGTAAATCAATTTCCTTCCGAGCGTATTTTTACTTGCTTTCGGATGAAAATATATGGAATTTTAAATAGTGAACTTTCCGGAAAAAGGTAGGCAGCTTTTTTTAGAAACACTGCGATGTTTTCCGGAAAAGCTGCCTACCTTTTTTCTGGAACATTGCAGTGTTTTGATTTTAATGATTATTTCAATTGTTATATGCAGTAGATTTTTACTTTTACAAGTTTCATCATTTTTATATATACCTAGTTGTCAGTTGGATGATGTGATTTTATAGCGCTTTTTAACAGTGTTGTATTCGTTCCAGTGATTATATTGGATTTGTAAGTCTGATATTGTAGTTTTATCTTATTTTTTAGAAACCCGTCATTGGTGCAGGCTCTATCAATGACGGGTAACTTTCTATTTTCTGATTTTGTTATTAAATCAGACTGATATTATTTTATTAAATTCTGCATTTTTTTTAGGAATTCATCTACACTTACCATTTTTAAATCTTTCTCTGATACTCTTGGATAAATTAACTCCTTGAAAATAATTTTGCTTTCATCTACTGGTATTATAACATTTCCGTTCTGGTCCCATATCTCTACGATTTCAGGTTCCAGAGTTGATGAATAAATATCATCAATTCCGAAGCATAGCACGCCATCATAATTAATTGCATAGATAAAAAAGTTTCCTTCTTTTTCTGCATCTATCATTAATTCCTTAGCAAATGGATAAGATCTGCTCCAATCACTTTCTTGAATTTCAACTTTATCATTACAACTAATTAGATAAAAGGAAATGGTGGACATGAAAAATAATATAAATAAATATCTTTTCATAATTGAATAGTATTTTTTATTGGACAATAATTATTCTTTTATATTTAAGTCGGTATTCACAAATATTTTATAGTATGAAAAGTAAAATATTATGTAAAGATACCTTTAATTGGAAATTCCAATATAGAAATAATGAAGATTTATTTCTTTTATTAGAAGATAATATATAGAAGTAAGAATTTAGGATGCTGACTTTTAATTATTCTATATAAACTCTATTATACATAATAAACATTTTATATGAGAAAAAGGTTTGTTTTGTAAGAATATATTTTAAATCTAAAAGATTAAAATATTAATCAATTAACGTTTTTTTGTGGCTTTCTTGTACAAAAAAGTGGACGCTAAAAATAATTTCATTAATTTATATTGTTTCAGTATTCGTCTTTTGTATAAAATTAGGCTCTTATTTTTTGTTGTTGTACTTAATTTGTTGTTAAATCAAAATTTTGATATTGTTTTCCTAGTTGAAAATTGAATAAATAATAGTGTATGGATATGATTAAGAGAAGTGTCCCTTGTCAACTCGTAAACTTATAGTTGAGCTTGCGAAACTTAAGTAACTTTATTTTCCAATTTCTCTTATATTTCATGACTTATTTTTATCTTTGTACTCTAAATTTCAGAATAGAATATCCTAAATATAATCAACAATATGATTCTATTTTTTCAATCTCCCACAAAGACCGTGTTGGCAGTAGAAGCCAAACATGCGTTCTCTCCAGAAGATGTACAGAAATTGGTATGGCTTTTCAGTAACGCTGCGCCGGTGGAAAGCGAAGTGATGGAAGGCTGGTATGTTGGTCCACGTCGCGAAATGATTACTCCTTGGAGTACAAATGCGGTAGAAATTACACAGAACATGGGCTTGAGCGGAATCTCTCGTATCGAAGAGTATTTCCCTGTTGCTTCAGGTGATGCTGAGCACGACCCAATGCTTCAGCGTATCTACAATGGTTTGGACCAGGAAATATTCACTATCAGCAAACAGCCGGATCCAATCATTTACATCGAAGATTTGGAAGCCTACAACCAGCAGGAAGGTTTGGCTTTGAGCGACGAAGAAATTGCTTATCTTAAAGAAGTAAGCGAAAAATTGAATCGCAAGCTGACTGACAGTGAGGTTTACGGTTTCGCACAGGTAAACTCTGAACACTGCCGCCATAAGATTTTCGGTGGTACATTTATTATTGACGGAGAAGAAAAAGAAAGCTCTCTGTTCAATTTGATTAAGAAAACTTCTACAGAAAATCCAAACAAATTGGTTTCTGCATATAAAGATAATGTGGCTTTCAATGAAGGTCCGGTTGTTGAACAGTTTGCTCCTGCAAGTGGCGACAAACCTGATTTCTTCCAGATTAAAGATATCAAGACTGTTATCTCATTGAAAGCTGAAACTCACAACTTCCCGACAACTGTTGAGCCTTTCAACGGTGCTGCAACTGGTACAGGTGGTGAAATCCGTGACCGTTTGGGCGGTGGTAAAGCTTCTTTGCCTATTGCCGGAACTGCGGTTTATATGACTTCTTATCCTCGCACTGAAGGTGCTCGTGAATGGGAAAAGGTTCTAGACCCTCGTCCTTGGTTGTATCAAACTCCGGAACAGATTCTTATCAAGGCTTCAAACGGTGCTTCTGATTTCGGTAACAAGTTCGGTCAGCCGCTTATCTGCGGTTCTGTGTTGACTTTCGAACACGAAGAAAACAACAAGAAATATGCATACGATAAAGTAATCATGTTGGCTGGTGGTGTTGGTTTCGCTAACCATCGTGATGCTTTGAAGGGCGACCCGAAACCGGGAGAAAAAGTTGTGTTGATTGGTGGTGACAACTATCGTATCGGTATGGGCGGTGGTGCTGTGTCATCTGTAAATACTGGTCAGTACACTAGTGGTATTGAGTTGAATGCCGTTCAGCGTGCAAACCCTGAAATGCAGAAACGTGCAGCTAACGTAATCCGTGCTATTGCTGAGTCAGACAATAACCCTATTGTTTCAATCCACGACCACGGTGCAGGCGGTCACCTGAACTGTTTGTCTGAGTTGGTTGAAGCTACTGGTGGTCACATCGACATGAGCCAGTTGCCTGTTGGCGACCCAACTTTGTCTGCAAAAGAAATCATCGGTAACGAAAGCCAGGAACGTATGGGCTTGCTGATGGAAGAAAAAGACGTTGAACGTGTACGCCGTATTGCAGAACGTGAACGTGCTCCAATGTATGTTGTTGGTGAAACTACTGACGATATGCAGTTCGTATTCGAACAGGCCGACGGAACTAAACCAATCGATATCAAATTGGAATATATGTTCGGTAAGCCGCCACGCACAATCATGAAAGATAGCACAGTGGTGGAATCATATCAGCCTGTAGTTTACAAGGAATCTGAATTGCATCATTATTTGGAAAATGTTCTTCAGCTTGAAGCTGTTGCTTGTAAGGACTGGTTGACTAACAAGGTGGACCGTTCAGTTACAGGTAAGATTGCCCGCCAGCAGTGTCAAGGTGAATTGCAGTTGCCTTTGAGCGACCTTGGTGCAGTGGCTTTGGATTTCCGTGGAAAAGCCGGTATTGCAACTTCAATCGGTCACGCTCCTCAGGTTGCAATGGTTGATCCTGCTGCCGGTTCTGTAATGGCTATTGCTGAGGCTTTGACAAACATCGTATTCGCTCCGTTGGCTGAAAAGCTTACAAGCGTATCGTTGAGTGCAAACTGGATGTGGCCTTGCCGCAACGCCGGTGAAGATGCTCGTTTGTATAAAGCTGTTCAGGCTGCTTCTGATTTCGCTTGCGAATTGGGTATCAACATTCCGACTGGTAAGGACTCTTTGTCAATGACTCAGAAATATGGTGACGATAAAGTTATCGCTCCTGGAACTGTTATTATTTCTGCAGGTGCTGAGGTAAGCGATGTCAAGAAAATCGTATCTCCTGTTCTTACTCACGATAAGAATACACATATATATTATATAGACTTCTCATTCGACAGCTTGAAACTTGGCGGTTCTGCTCTTGCTCAGGTATTGAACAAACTTGGCAACGAAGTTCCGACAGTTAAGGATGTAGAATACTTCCGTGACGCATTCAACACAGTTCAGGAAGCAATCGAACAGGGCTTGATTCTTGCAGGTCACGATATTTCTGCCGGCGGTATGATTACTGCATTGTTGGAAATGTGCTTCGCTAACGTAGAAGGTGGTTTGGAAGTTAACTTGGACAGCATCAGCGAATCTGATATCGTTAAGATTCTGTTTGCTGAAAATCCTGGTATCCTTGTTCAGGTTAAGGATAAGAAAGCATTTGAAAAGCTTATGACAGAAGCCGGCGTTGGATTCGCAGAAATTGCAAAACCAACAGACGAGCGTCATATCCTTGTTTCAAAAGATGGAATCCAGTATCACTTCGGTATCGACTATATGCGTGACGTTTGGTATTCTACTTCATATAAGTTGGATATCAAGCAGAGCGGAAATGTTTGCGCAGGCAACCGTTTCGAAAACTACAAGATGCAGCCGCTTGAAGTTAAATACAACAAGAACTTCACTGGTAAGCTTGCTGATTATGGAATCTCGGCAGACCGTCGTCAGCCTAGCGGTGTGAAAGCTGCTATTATCCGTGATAAGGGAACTAACGGCGACCGTGAAATGGCTTATACATTATATCTTGCAGGTTTCGATGTGAAAGACGTTCACCTGACAGACTTGGCAAGCGGCCGTGAAACATTGGAAGATGTGAACTTCATCGTATTCTGCGGTGGTTTCTCTAACTCTGACGTTCTTGGTTCAGCTAAAGGTTGGGCAGCAGGTATCTTGTATAACGAAAAAGCTAAGAAAGCTATCGACAACTTCTATGCTCGCAAGGACACAATGAGTTTGGGTATTTGCAACGGTTGTCAGTTGATGGCAGAATTGGAATTGCTTTATCCGGAACACGAGCTTAAGCACAAGATGGTTCACAATGATTCTCATAAGTTCGAATCTAACTTCGTTACTTTGGAAATTCCTAAGAACAATTCAATTATGCTTGGTTCATTGAGCGGAACAAAACTTGGTGTTTGGGTTGCTCACGGTGAAGGTAAGTTCAGCTTCCCATACGGTGAGAAGGAATACAACATCGTAGCTAAATATAACTACGAAGGTTATCCTGCAAATCCTAACGGTTCGCCTTGGTCAGTTGCCGGTGTTTGCTCAAACGACGGCCGTCACTTGGCAATGATGCCTCATCCGGAACGTGCAATCTTCCCATGGCAGTGTGGTTATTATCCTAACGACCGCAAGCAGGATGAAGTTACTCCTTGGATTGAAGGATTCGTTAATGCTCGTAAATGGATTGAAGCTCACAGATAATTATACTTACAGTTGACAAGTTGACGAGGGTTTTTGAACTCAGTGAATTTAAAGTTGGGAAACTTGTTAAACTTGATAAAACTTCCGAGGCACGGAATGTACAGATGTCTTATTGACATAGTATGTTCCGTGTTTTTTTTGTGAAAAATCGTTCGAAGAGAAGTTTCAAAATCTTCGGACTTATTTTTGCTACGTCCGTATATATTTTCCCGTCGGGCCGTATATATTTCTTCGTCGGTCCGTATATATTTTACTGCCGGTCCGTATGTATTTCAGCCTACTTTTTATTAAACCTTTTCAGCTGAAAATGTGTTCTAAAGGAAAGCGTTTAATAAAAGAGGGAGCTTATGAAAAAGATTTTATTTGTTTTGTTGGCGATATGTACATTTCATTTTGCCAATGCGCAGGAGTTTCATTTTATGCCACGTATCGGAGTGAATTTTGCTAATCTTTCCAATTCCGGAGGAGACATGAAACCAGGAGTGAATGTTGGATTTGCAGTGGAACTTCCACTGTTGGAAAAACTGTCTATTGAGCCTGGAATCTATTATTCAATGCAAGGCACTAAGACTAGTAAATATGTTCAGTATGATGATATGAAATTGGGTGGTGAAGCGAATATGAATATGGATTATCTTAATATACCAATTTACGCCAAATATTATATATATGAAGGTTTCAACGTGTTTGCCGGTCCACAGTTCGGATTTAATGTCCGCAGCAAGGCTAAGGTTTCGGCTACTGGTTTTGAAAACTCGTCTTCTGTCGATTTTAAAGAAGCACTAAACACATTTGACTTTGCAATCGGCATCGGTGCAGGTTATCAGTTCGATATGGGAGTAAATATTTCATTGAATTATAATATCGGATTGACTAATGCTTTTAAGTCGGTAGATTTAGGGACTTTAGAATTTGAATCTTCAGAAAAAAACCGTGTTCTTCAGTTGAGTATAGGATACAGATTCTGATACATACTGGTTTTATAAACAGATAAAAGGCTGTGATATTTCCTTATTAATATAGGAAATAAGCAGCCTTTATTTTTTTATCTCCAATGGGAATAGCACAAAATATCGGAAAGTGTGCTATTTTTATTCGAAAATATGCTCACTTTTTTATTTATTGTGCTATTTTTGCGCCGTTTTAAAAACACTATATACATATTTTATAAATGAAGACACTAAGTATTGGAGATCTGAAAGCTCGTATTCCTATTATCCAAGGAGGAATGGGCGTCGGAATTTCTCTATCAGGGCTAGCCTCGGCTGTAGCAAATGAAGGTGGGATTGGCGTTATTTCCGCAGCCGGTCTCGGATTGTTATACAAAAAGTTATCACCCAACAATTACACAGAAGCTGGTAATTTGGGATTGAGGGAAGAAATCCGTAAAGCACGTGAAAAGGCAAAAGGTATAATCGGTGTGAACATCATGGTTGCCTTGTCTGATTTTGCCGAATTGGTGAAGACAAGTATTGCCGAAAAGGTTGACATCATTTTCAGCGGTGCCGGTCTGCCTTTGGATTTGCCATCTTTCCTGAAGAAAGACAGTGTGACTAAGCTTGTTCCTATCGTATCCAGCGCGCGTGCTGCAAGAATCATTTGCGAGAAATGGAAATCTCAGTATGATTATCTGCCGGACGCAGTTGTCCTTGAAGGTCCGAAAGCCGGAGGGCATCTTGGATATAAGGAAAACCAGATAACCGATGAGCACTATTCTTTGGAAGAACTGTTGCCTCAGGTTGTTGAAGAAGTTTCTCATTTCGAAGAGAAATACAACAAGAAGATTCCGGTAATTGCAGCGGGAGGCATTTACACGGGAGAAGATATCAAACGCATGATGGACCTTGGAGCATCAGGCGTTCAGTTAGGAACTCGTTTCGTGACGACTACGGAGTGCGATGCTTCGGAAGCTTTCAAGGAAACATACATAAAAGCGTCGGAGGAGGACATTGAGATTATCAAGAGTCCTGTCGGTATGCCCGGCCGTGCAATCCATTGTAATTTCCTTGAGAAAGTGAAGCTTGGTTTGAAGCAACCGAAAGTTTGTCCGTTCAATTGCATAAAGACGTGCAACATTGAGCGAAGCCCGTACTGCATTGTGACTGCGTTGTATAATGCTTTCAAAGGTAATTTCGAGAATGGATATGCCTTTGCCGGCAGCAATGCATGGCGCGCCAAGCGTATAATGAGTGTGAAGGAAACTATCAAGGAATTGATGGATGATTTCCGTAATAGTAGTAAATGATGATTTTATAAAATAAATTTAGCGCATGTATAGTATTTATGAGACTATACATGCGCTTTTGTTTTGAGAAATATATTACTTATTTAAATAAACTTAAATTGTTAATATATTTGTCTCTCCTCTTACCTTTCACTATCTTTGTAAGTTATCAACAGATTAGGTGACTTTTCAACAAAACTAACAATGTTTCGATTGATTCTGATAGAGTTCGGTTTTTAATGTTTAGTTTTGTCGCCAGAATAAATTGCACATAAAAACATTATGGGAAAGATTATCGCTTTAGCAAATCAGAAAGGTGGCGTAGGAAAAACAACTACAACGATAAATCTGGCTGCTTCGCTGGCAGCTCTCGAGAAGAAAGTTCTTGTAGTTGATGCAGACCCTCAGGCGAATGCCTCTTCAGGTTTAGGAGTAGATATCCGTGAGGTTGAATTATCTATTTATGAATGCCTGGTAAATGGAGAAGATTCAAAGCAGGCTATAGTTCATACGGAAGTTGACGGTTTAGACATAATCCCTTCTCATATCGATCTTGTGGGAGCGGAAATTGAAATGTTGAATATGCCTAGCAGAGAACAGATATTGAAGCGTATGCTGACTCCATTGAAGAGTGTGTATGATTTTATTCTTATTGACTGTTCTCCGTCTTTGGGCTTGATAACGGTAAATGCTTTGACTGCCGCAGATTCGGTTATAATTCCGGTGCAGTGTGAGTATTTCGCCTTGGAAGGTATTAGTAAGTTGTTGAATACAATCAAGATTATCAAGTCGAAACTTAATCCGTCGTTGGAAATTGAAGGTTTTCTTCTTACTATGTATGATTCACGTTTGCGTTTGGCAAACCAGATTTATGAAGAGGTTAAGAGACCGTTCCAGGATTTGGTGTTCACAACAGTTATTCAGCGAAATGTGAAACTTAGTGAGGCTTCAAGCTACGGAAAGCCTGTGTTGCTGTATGATGCAGAATCCAAAGGTTCGCTCAATTATATGCAGCTTGCTCAGGAAGTAATCGATAAAAATAAATAATTCAAGTTTCGCTTGATTCAGTTTTCAGTTAACGAGTTGACAAGTTAACAAGTTGACGAGATTTTTAAACATAGTGTTCACAGAGACACAGAGCAGTATTTATTTTAAACTTATAAATAATATATCTCTTGTTAACTTGTCTCTGAAGCCTTGTCAACTTCATGAGTAAAGCAACTTGCGGAACTTAGTAAATAATATATAAGTGTTGGGTTAATATAGTTTGTAAGTTTTGAGTTGGAACGAATAAAAAACTTATAAACTCAAAAGCTCAAAAACTAAAGAACTAAATACTTATGGCTTTAATGAAAAAATCGGCGTTGGGCCGTGGATTGGATGCATTGATTACGATGGATGACCTTAAGACAGGTGGTTCATCGTCTATTTGTGAAATAGAACTTTCAAAGATTCAGCCCAATCCGGAGCAGCCTCGTTCGGCATTTGATGAAGCAGCATTGGACGAATTGGCTGTGTCAATAAAAGCTCTTGGTGTCATTCAGCCTATAACAGTGAGAGAAACAGGAAATGACCAGTATATGATTATTTCCGGAGAGCGTCGTTACAGAGCTTCTCTTAAAGCGGGGCTGACACAAATTCCTGCCTACGTGAAAACTGCGGCGGATGAGAATGTTGTGGAAATGGCTCTTATCGAGAATATTCAGCGTGAGGACTTGAATGCCATAGAAATTGCATTGGCTTATCAGAAGCTTATAGAAAACTATGGTCTGACTCAGGAGCAGTTGAGCGAACGAGTTGGTAAAAAACGTACAACAATTGCCAACTATGTCAGACTGTTGAAACTTCCTGCTGAAATACAAATGGGATTGAAGGACCGTAAAATTGATATGGGACATGCCAGAGCACTTATATCTGTTGAGGATCCTGAAGTCCAGATTGCCCTTTATGAACAGATTCTGTCCGAAGGTTTGTCGGTGAGAAATGTAGAGGAGCTGGTAAAATATGTAGTAGCAGGAGGAAAGCTGGAAGACAAGAAGGCTGAAAAGCAGAAAGCAGACAAGGCTGCGTTGCCTGAAGGTTATGATATGCTGAAAGAACATCTGTCAAGTTTTTTCCAGACTAAAGTTCAGCTTGTTTGTAACAACAAAGGAAAAGGAAAAATTACGATTCCGTTCTCATCTGAAGAAGAATTGGAGAAATTGATTAGTTTGCTGGATAATATCAAATGAAGACTCGTCTCCTGATAATATTGTCTCTTTTGCTTCTGTTTTGTAAACCGGGATATTCGCAAGAGAACGTTAGTCTGCAAAGGGCAGACTCTGCTGTAGCTGTTGTGGAACCGGTTGATTCAACAGTGGCTGCTGTGCTCCGTTCGGCAGATTCTGTATCTGTTCCAAATGTTAAACTTGCTCCGGCTTTTAAACCAGACCCCAAAAAAGCAGTCTTATTGGCACTTGTGCCCGGTTTGGGACAGATTTATAATCAGAAATACTGGAAGTTGCCTATTGTTTATGGTGGTTTGATGGGCTGTATGTATGCTGTGACTTGGAATAACCGCAATTATAAGGATTATTCTACGGCATATAAGGACATTATGAGTGACTATTATATGATTCAGGAGAATTCCAAGAAAGATCCTGATGAACAGATAGTAATAACCAAAGACCATTTGAGCAAGAGCTGGCAGGAACTTCTTTCTCCGGGAGCCGACCCATTGGAGTATGTTGACAACACTCAGTTTCAGAATGCGCTGAAGAACCAGAAAGATTACTACAGACGCTATCGAGATTTGAGTATTATAATAACCGTGGGTGTTTATGCATTGTCTATCATAGATGCATATGTTGATGCTCAGCTTTTTGACTTTGACATATCTCCGGATTTGTCTATGCGTGTTGAGCCTGTAGTGTCGCCACGAACTTCGCGGACTTCCGAACTTTATGGATTGAACTGTAGTTTAAAATTTTAATAAATGGCAAAGTATATTTTATCTTTATTTTTGTGTTTATGCACGTCTGTAGTCTTTTCGCAGACTGATATTCCTGAGGAAAACCGGGATTATTCATCGTTGTCTAATGTGGATTCTATCCGTGAGAGTATAGGTCTTATTCCCGAAAGCTTGGATGCAGATGTTGACAGTTTGATGAAAACATGGCACGTGCAGTATTTCTCACAGAAATTTGACTATTGCCATGATGATGAAGAAAACGTATATTTCCCTGATTCTGTTTATGCAGCCAGATTGAAGAGTTTGCCTTGCATAATTGAAATGCCATATAACAAGGTGGTTCGCGATTGTATAGATTTATATGCTGAGCGTCGCCGTAATCTTGTAAGTTATATGCTTGGTATGGCTGATTTCTATTTCCCAATTATAGAAAACGTATTGGATAAACATGGTTTGCCTATTGAACTTAAATATCTTGCAATAGTTGAGAGTGCTCTGAATCCGGTGGCTCTTTCACGTGTAGGTGCAAGCGGATTGTGGCAATTTATGTTGCCTACGGGAAAAAGTTACGGACTTGAAATAAACAGTCTTGTGGATGAACGTCGCGACCCTTTGAAATCAACAGAAGCTGCATGCCTTTATTTCAAGGATATGTATGAAATATATAAAGACTGGAGTTTGGTTCTGGCTTCTTATAATTGCGGACCGGGAAATGTCAACAAGGCAATACGTCGTTCAGGAGGAAAAACAGATTTTTGGTCTATTTTTCCATATTTGCCTAAAGAAACACGTTCGTATGTGCCTCTGTTTATCGCCGCAAATTATATAATGAATTATTATTGCGACCATAATATCTGTCCTTTGCAGTCAACTTTGCCATTAGCTACGGACACTGTGATGGTCAATAAAATGCTTCATCTTCAGCAGGTGGCAGATGTCTTGAACCTTGATGTTACAGAATTGCGTGCATTGAATCCTCAATATAAGAGAGATATTATACCGGGAAACGTAAAACCTTCTGTACTTAAGTTGCCAGCTGCCGAAACATATGCTTTTGTAAGTTGCGAAGATACAGTGTATAATCATCGTGCAGAAGATTTGCTTGCCAATTGTATTGCATTGAATTCTTCATTTGCCGGTGAAGATAAGGAGATGACTACACAAGAACGTATAACACATACGGTTGCAAGTGGTGAGAATTTATATACAATTGCAAATAAATATGGTGTGACAGCCCAGCAAATCAGAAAATGGAATGGTTTGAGAAGCAATAAGGTTGCTCGGGGGAAACGTCTGAAGTTATATGTAGATAACGGTGGTGTGTCATTTGCTGCAAAGTCATCATCTTCAACAAATAAAACAACGTCAAAGTCTGGTGCTTCTGTTAAGGTGAATAATGATTTTATATCTTATAAAGTTAAATCAGGAGATTCATTATATACTATATCTAAGAAATATCCAGGTTTGACGGCAAAAGATTTGCAGAAAGCAAATAATCTTACAAATGCGACGATTCGCCCGGGACAAGTTCTAAAGATTCCTGTAGTGTGAATTTTATATAAAATAAGCTGATTTAGTAATAATTTATTATACAATATAGATTTTCTATTTAGTTTTTTCAGTTTTTGCCTAAATAAACGGATTCGTCGAGAATTTATAGAGATTGGAACGTGAAAAATGGCTTTATTTCGATTATGTATTGATATATTGTTGAATTTGTTGAACTTCGCTGACGTAAGACTAATAATTGGCTTCGTCGTGATGACGATATTTTCATACAGTGTTTAGATTTAAAGTTATTATTTGAAAGGTTTTTAAGGCAATTTGATTGTCTGATGACTACTGAGAACTTAATTGGTTTGACGTAATTGAGTACAATTTGTTTGAAAAATCAAGCAGGTTGTACTCTTTTTTTATTTATTCTTATAAATAAAATCTTATATTTGTAGCTACACTATGTAAAAAAGACAGGAGGCAAAAACCATGAGCGATACAAATGAAGTAATGAACAATATAAATGTTACTGAAGAAACAGCTCCGGCTCTTTCTGCAGATGAAAAAATGATACAAGACGGATTCAATGAGCTGCTTGATGCTTATATGAAATCCAATCACCGAATGAAAGTTGACAGAATCAAAAAGGCTTTTGATTTTGCCAATCAGGCTCATGCCGGTGTGAAACGGCGTTCAGGAGAACCTTATATCATGCACCCTATTGCTGTGGCTAAAATTGTATGTTGTGAGATGGGGCTTGGTTCCACTTCAATTTGTGCTGCATTACTTCATGATGTCGTTGAGGATACGGACTATACAGTCGAGGACATAAAGGATATGTTCGGTGAGAAAATTGCTCAGATTGTTGATGGTCTGACCAAAATTGCCGGAGGTATATTCGGTGAGCAGGCTTCTGCTCAGGCGGAAAACTTCAGGAAATTGCTCCTCACGATGAGTGACGATATACGCGTTATTCTCATCAAAATTGCCGACCGTTTGCATAATATGCGTACATTAGGCTCAATGCTTCCTGCAAAACAATTCAAGATTGCCGGTGAAACATTGTATCTGTATGCTCCTTTGGCTCATCGACTTGGTCTTTTTTCCATTAAAACAGAGTTGGAAGACTTAAGTTTCAAATACGAACATCCTAAAGAATATCAGGAGATTTCGAATAAACTTGAGGCAACTGCTGATATTCGAAATAAGTTGTTTGAACATTTTGCGGCTCCAGTGCATGAGAAGCTCAAGGCTTTGGGTATGAAATATGAAATGCGTGCCCGCGTTAAATCTATCTATTCTATATGGAATAAGATGGAAACTAAGAAGGTCGCATTTGAAGATATTTATGACATTTATGCAGTCCGAATAATATTTGAACCTCTTCCTGGCGTTGATGAGAAAAACCAGTGTTGGGATATCTATTCCGCAATTACTGATATTTATAGAATCAGACCGGATAGAATACGTGATTGGGTGAGCCGACCGAAAGCAAACGGATATCAGGCTTTACATCTGACTGTTATGGGACCGGACGGACAATGGGTTGAAATCCAGATTAGAAGCCGCCGAATGGACGACATTGCGGAGAAGGGATTTGCTGCTCATTGGAAATATAAGGAAAATCATGTTGAGGAAGATACAGAACTGGACAAATGGCTTCAGACTATTACTGAAATATTGGAGAATCCTGACCCGAATGCATTGGATTTCCTTGATACAATTAAGCTGAATCTTTATACTTCCGAGATATTTGTTTTTACTCCGAAGGGTGATATCAAGACTTTGCCTCAAGGTGCAACGGCTCTCGACTTTGCTTATGCTTTGCATTCAGATATTGGTCATAAGAGTATTGGTGCGAAAGTGAATCATAAACTTGTGCCTCTCAGTCATAAACTGTCGAGTGGTGACCAGGTGGAAATACTTACATCACGTTCGCAATCTCCACAACCTGAATGGTTGAATTTTATTACTACAGCTAAAGCTCGTTCGAAAATAACTGCTGCGCTTAAACGTTCTCGTAAAGAGGCAGCTAAAGCTGGTGAAGTCAAAGTCGTTTCTGCTCTTCATTCTGCAGGTATTGACGCAAATCCAGCCAATATTGATAATCTGGCTATGTATTTTGGCTTTTCAAAAAGAGAAGATTTGTTCTTCTCTGTTGAAAAGGGTGATATAGTATTGCCTGATAATCTTCAGAAGATAATAAAAGGTAAGAGTGACAATTTGCTGTTCAAGTATGTGAAATCTGCCTTAAGAATGGCAACAAAATATTCTTCAGACAGCAAACCTTCCGCACCTTCTACTGCTGAAGCTAAAACAGAGCAGAAAGAAAAGCCTAAGTACGATAAGAAGAAACCTTATGTTCTAAAAGAGGAAGGTTTCTTGAAAAACTATGTAATTGCTGACTGTTGCAAACCTATTCCTGGCGACGATTCTTTGGGCTTTATTAATGATGACGGAAACGTAGTTGTTCATAAGCGCTCTTGTCCAATTGCTATGAGATTGAAGAGTAGTTTCGGTGAACGTATTCTTAACACAGTGTGGAGCAGCTACACAAATGCTTCATTCGAGGCCACATTGGAAGTCAAGGGTATCGATTCCTTGGGAATGCTTTATTCAATAACTAAAACAATTTCTGAGGAATTCAACGTAAATATTATCCGACTTCTGATTGAAGCCAAGGATGGCGTGTTCGAAGGAAAAATTAAGCTTAAAGTTCACGACGTTGAAGACATTCAGAAAATGTGTGTTCGTCTGTCTAAGATAGAGAATATAAAGTCGGTATCAAGAACTGCAGATTGATTGTTCAAGTTTACTCAGTTAACGAATTGACAAGAAAACAAGCTGACAAGAGTATTCGGTTTTTTATCCGAATGTGAATGACAGAAATTATATATAGATATTCAATAAAAAAGGTAGGCAGCTTTTCCAAAAAACATCGCAGTGTTTCAGGAAAAAGCTGCCTACCTTTTTTTCTAAATATCACGAGCTGATATTTAGAATGTTTATTTTGATGCTTCCGTCACATCATTTTTCTGATTATAAATGATTTGGGAAAATGGTGAAACTTGCTTTTGGAAAGTCTCTGTATATTATTTTATTACAAACTTGTCGAATCCAGCGGATGAAATAGAATAGTAGCTTGTGGAATCACCGCAAATCAGATAATATTCTATCATCGGAAGTTTTGCTCTTAACTTCTCGGCTCCGTCACTTCCCAGAACCATGCAGGCTGTAGCGCAAGCATCGGCAAGCATTGCTGTTGGTGCGATTATAGTTGCACTCAAAACGTCTCTTTGCACAGGAGCACCTTCTCTCGGGTCAATAGTATGAGCATATTTCTTGCCGTCTTTAATGTAGAAATTACGATAGTTCCCCGAAGTAGCCATACCTCTTCTTCCATTGTTTACGGCATTTTCTTCGCTCAAATCTTTTGGCCAAAGCTGAATTATAGTTTGGAGTTCCTGATTTATTCCCGTTGAATCGTCCTGAGGTTTGTTTATTCCAAGTCGCCAGTAGTCACCGCGTTGGTTTTTGCCTTTGGCAACAATTTCACCACCAAATTCAACCATATAATCAGTGATTCCATGTTTGTCGAAACAATCGGCAATCATGTCGCACACTGTCCCGTCCGCAATTGAAGAACAGTTAAGCAGCAATCTAGGGTCATCTTTCTTGATGATACCATTCTCAAGATGTACTTTCTGATAACCGATGAATTGTTTAACGCTGTCAATGTTTGCCTGGCTTATACTGTCTTTATTGCTGAACCCGAATCCCCAAAGATTAATCAGTGGAGCGCAAGTTATATCATAAGCACCGTCTGTATATGCAGAAACAAGCATTGCTGTGCGGAACAGGTTTGTGAAAACAGAATCTTCAACAGCCATATTCTTGTTCTGGTTGATATGCGAAACTACAGATGTTGAGTCAAAAGCATTAAACAGATGATAGAATCTGTCTAGTTCGCCCTTTATTTCCTCATCCAGAGGTTCTGTATATGCATATTTAATATGAAAAGGAGTGTGAAGTCTTCCGCTGTATTCGAAATACTGCACAGACGGTTGCTTGCATGCCAACAGTGACATGCAACAACCGATAATCAATATAATAAACTTTTTCATCAGAATTCAGAAGTGAAATGGAATTTGATATCAGGGAAATCCTGTTGAGCCATCATCAGTACGTAACCGGAATCAGCCAGATAAACATCGCGTCCTTCCTTATCAACAGCCATATACTGAGCTTTGCGTTTCTTGAAATTCTCAAGCATAACCTGATTATCACTTTCTATCCAGCAAGCTTTGTAGAGGCTGACCGGTTCCCATTTACATTGAGCACCATATTCATGAAGCAAACGATACTGGATGACTTCGAACTGAAGCTGACCGACAGTTCCGATAATCTTTCGTCCGTTGAACTGATTTGTGAACATCTGAGCCACACCTTCGTCCATCAATTGCTCGATACCTTTGTTCAGCTGTTTAGCCTTCATCGGGTCTGCATTTTCAATATATTTGAACATTTCAGGAGAGAAGCTTGGCAAACCTTTGAAATGAAGCTCTTCTCCAGCAGTAAGTGTATCACCGATTTTGAAGTTTCCTGTATCTGGCAAACCTACAATATCTCCGGCAAAAGCCTCGTCTACAACTTCCTTCTTCTGAGCCATGAAGGCTGTAGGACTGCTGAAACGCATCATCTTTCCGAATCTTACGTGCTTGTAGTTGACGTTTCTTTCGAATTTACCTGAGCATATTTTCACGAAAGCAATACAGCTTCTGTGGTTCGGGTCCATATTTGCATGGATTTTGAATACGAAACCTGTGAAAGCTTCTTCTTCAGGGTCAACAGTTCTTTCAACAGCTTGGACAGGACGTGGAGAAGGAGCAATCTTGATGAAGCAGTCAAGAAGTTCTTTTACACCGAAATTGTTCAATGCCGAACCGAAGAATACAGGAGCAATATCACCAGATAAATATGTGTTTACATCGAAATCCGGATATACACCTTCGATAAGTTCAATGTCTTCACGCAATTTTGCAGCCTGAGCCGGGTCGATATAGTTTTCCAGTTCCGGACTGTTTATATCCTTGAATTCTACGTTTTCAGTTACATACTGTTTGCTCGGAGTGTAAAGGTTCAGTTTCTCTTCATAAATATTATATACACCGCGGAAACGCTGTCCCATATCAATAGGCCAGCTTAGCGGACGAACCTTAATATGAAGTTCTTCTTCAATTTCATCGAGCAAATCAAATGGGTCTTTACCGTCGCGGTCCATTTTGTTCACGAACACTATAACCGGAGTCTTACGCATACGGCAAACTTCCATCAGTTTACGAGTCTGTGCTTCCACACCTTTTGCAATGTCAATAACGATGATAACGCTATCCACTGCTGTTAATGTACGGAAAGTATCTTCGGCAAAATCCTGGTGACCCGGAGTATCCAGGATATTGATTTTATGATCGGCATAATCAAAAGCCATCACAGATGTTGCGACAGAAATACCACGCTGTTTTTCTATTTCCATCCAGTCTGAAGTGGCTGTCTTTTTGATTTTGTTTGATTTTACAGCTCCCGCGACGTGGATTGCACCACCAAACAGAAGTAACTTTTCTGTAAGAGTTGTCTTACCTGCGTCAGGGTGACTGATAATAGCAAATGTTCTTCTTCTCTTGATTTCGTCTGAAAATTGACTCATGTTTGTTTATGTTATTTATATTATTTAATCTTCCAATTCCAACTCTCCGTTCATATCAGCTCTATATTTTTCAGCTAATATTGCAAGGAAAGAACTGATTTGTTTGATTGCCTCAAGTGTTTCTGCCGAAATTTCCTTTCCTTGCATTCTGAGCACCAGATAACCGTATACAGCCGAAAAGCAAGTCTCCAGTTCCGGCAAATCATTTCCTCCGGATTTGCTTCTGAGCTGGACGATATAAGGTAAAGTTTTATAATATGCAGCACCATAAATCATTTCCTTAGGAGTTTTCAGCAGCTTAAGATGTAAATCTGTGAGAGTTATTATCACATTCTTATTGAGCTGTATATGTCCTTTTTCCATGACGCCTTCTTCACGCATCATGTTGATAATCTCTTCATACCATTGTGCAATCTGCTCTTTTACCTCTTCTGGTTGTTCGTAATGCGAGATAACAGTTCGCTTTATGGAATCCATATCAAAATTGTTGGCACGGATAAGATCTTCCACTTGCCACATATATAGCAGATATTCCGCAATGTTTTCTTTTCTTTTTTTCTGGGCAATAATCACGGCAAAATCGTTCTTTAAAAATTAGTTTACTTTAAAAAGTTGACAAGGCTACAGAGTCGAGTTGACAAGGTAAAATACCTATTGTTATTAATTATCCAAGAACGCTTGTCAACTAGTTTTCTTGTTAACTCGTCATCTGTATATTTCAGACACAGCCTGATAGAAATTCTTGTCGTTTATTCCAATCTGCCTGCAGGCAAGTCTTGCTGCGTTCAGATTTATCAGGAAATATGAGTCAGTTACTTTTATCGGATATTCTCCATATCTTGTTTGAAGATATGTGTTTCCGTCTCTTTCTACAATTTCATGTTTGTTGAAAGGGATTGCTGTAATATCATTTCTGATTTCTTCAACCAACTGGCTTATCACTGGATCACCACCATAATAAATCAGTTTGCCTTCACGCTCAATAGATGTGGAGAAATATCTGTAAGTACTGATATAAGCTTCAGGAGTTGAATGGTCTGTAGATAATTCCCAAGTAAGATTAGTCAGTACTGCGATATGCGGACGGTAAAACTCCAGTTGCGAACGTTTTTCCAGTTTGGACGTTACGTGTTCGTCTCCTTCAATCAAAGCTATTCGTGATTCATAGTTAAAATGAATCTTGTCTTCAAGAGAAGGAATTGTACTGGTTGTCGCATAGTCGAACGCCATTTTTTGTTGCTTCATTGCCGCGACCATCATCGACAATATTGTGCATTTTCCCCTACTTCCGGCAACAACAACTCTTATTTTGGACTTTGTCCTATGATAAATGAAGTCCGGAATAGATTGAACCAACAGCCCAAGTTGCTTCGCCATAATAAGTTCTGGATTATCTGCACCAACTGTGCCACCTAGAACAACAGCCTGTATATTTTTGTTCATCAGTTCCGGAAACCATCCGTTACCATGACATATATATCCCTTGTCTTCAAAGGATTTCAGTTGTTCCTCAGATAAGTTTTCTCCGGAGACACTGACTTCAAATCCTTTTTCTTTTATAGCCTTTGCTATTTCAGGCATAAGGGAGTCTGTTATCGAGATTAAATGAACTTTATGCATTGTTTGGTATTTGTATGCAAAAATACGACTTTTAACTGGATTAGGAACATTTTGTGTATTTGAAAATAACACTTACTTTTGAGTGTTTTTCGGTATCGTGTATTATGATAGATATTTTTGATACAGGTTATTTTTTTGCCGATGGCGGCGCAATGTTTGGGGCTGTGCCTAAAACGGCATGGAGCAGACGTTATAAGAGTGATGATCAGAACGGATGTGTGCTTGCAATGCGCAGCGTCCTTCTTGAGGTTTCCGGACGGTTGATTCTGATAGATACCGGAGCCGGTAGTTTACATCCGTTTAAGATGACTTATTATCGTTTCTTTAATCTTAAATCCGTCGGACAGTGCCTCAATGAGAAAGGGTATAAACTGGAGGATATTACTGACGTTATTCTTACTCACTTGCATTTTGACCATTGTGGTGGATGCGCTGTATCGGAAGACAATAGGAAATTCCGTATGGCTTTTCCCAATGCCCGCCATTGGGTAGGTAAGGAGCAATGGGATAATTTTATTAGGCCTCATGCTCTTGAAAAAGATTCATTTTTCATTGATGATATGAAGGCTGTGGAAGATTCCGGATTGTTAAGGCTGATTAATTCTGCTGAGGATGTTATTCCGGAATTAAGTCTGAAACTTGCCGACGGACATACTCCAGGACAATTAATTCCTTATATTACAATTAATGGCGAAACACTGGTCTTTGCTGGTGATGTAATACCTTTAGCAGCCAGTGTGTCGCCAGAATGGATTTCAGCTTATGATATTGCTCCGCTTCGCTCATATGATTCAAAAATCAGATTGCTTGACGAAGCTGCAGAAAAGAGACAGCGAATAATTTTCTGTCACGATGCTTATACAGTTTCTTCAAAAATCAGGAAAACAAAAAGCGGACTTTATTTGCTTGACCGTTGTAGTGTAATAGCATCAAAGCCTATTCCTCAAACTCTTCAGGAAGATTGACTAGGAACAAATTGTTCGTAGCACGTGTAAAAGCCGTATATAACCATCTGTAGAAATCTTCGCCGAGCATTTCTTCCGTTATATAGCCGATGTCAAGGAAAACATTCATCCACTGGCCGCCTTGGGCTTTGTGGCATGTGACGGCATAAGCATATTTGACCTGCACTGCATTATAGTGTGGGTCTGCTTTCATTTTTTTCATCTTTCCGGCTTTTGTCGTTATTTCTTCATAATCTTCGAGAACAGAATAAAACAGTTTGTCGTTATCTTCTCTCGACAAGGCTGGTGAATCAGTCTGCAACGCATCCAGTAGTATTTTTATTTCCTTTTCAATATCATAATCCGGGAAATAAACCAGTACATCTGCAAATCTGAAACCATACATTTCATAAGTTCTCCGGACTTTCATAATCTTGATGATTTCACCGTTAGCTATGAAATCCATTTCTTTATTATCCGTCATCCAGAAGTAATTGTTTTTTGCAACCATCAGTCTGTCACCGTTCGATAATTCTTCTTCACGATAAAGAATTCGGTTTCTTATACCATTGTTATATATTGTAGCTCTTTTGTTTGAGCGTGCAATAATCATCGTATCTTCAATCCCGTCACGATTATATGCTGCCGAAATCTCTTCAATCAAGTCTTCACCAGAAACTTTACGGAAATCCTGGAATCCTTTTATAGCCAGTTTAGGGAAAATTTCAACAGTTTGGTTTCTCAAAGCATCTCTTAATCTGGTGGCATTAAATAGTATTCCGGAATCTTTACTTTGTCTTACAACCTGCGTCAGCTCCACTTCCATCACTGTTAGATTGTATCCTTCAAGAATATTTCTGTCCAATGCCGGACTTGCAGTCTGCATAACTGGAGGTAGCTGTGCAACATCTCCCATAATTATCATACGGCAGTTGTTTCCGCTATAGACATATTGTATAAGATCATCCAATAATCGTCCTGAACCAAAAAAATAAGAATCTATACTTTGATTTGCTATCATAGATGCTTCATCTACGATAAAAATTGTATCTTTGTGAAGGTTTTCTGCCGGAAGGAAATTGCTCAAGTCATTTGAAAAAGCCTTCTGTCGGTAAATCTTTTTGTGAATAGTATACGCTTTCTGGCAGGCATAGCCCGAAAAAACTTTGGCTGCTCTTCCTGTTGGTGCAAGAAGTATAACTTTTTGCTTAAGTTCATTTAACGTTTTAACAAAAGCTCCGATCAGTGATGTTTTTCCTGTTCCGGCATATCCTTTGAAAAGGAGAATGCTATCTTCTTGGGTTGAGAGCATAAAATCACTTAGGATTTTTAACGCTTCTTCCTGGTCAGAAGTGGGTGAAAATGGAAAATTTTGTGAAATTTTATGGCTTAAGTAATTATTTATCATTTTATCTGTAATAATTTTTGCGATAAAGGTAGTGTATTAAATATTCTTTTTTAAATTTGCCGAACGAAATAATAAAATAAATTCAAAAAATATATAAACCATGAAAGTTGCATTAAAAGTATTATTGGCCGCAGCAGTAGTTGTATTGGCGTACATGTGTTATCAGAGTATTCTAACTCCAATCAATTTCAACAAGGAGAAAGAACGTCGTGACGAAGCAATCAAAACTCGTTTGATTGAAATCCGTAAAGCTCAGATTGAGTATAAGAATGTTCACGGTGTTCATGCTGCGAACTTCGATGAATTGGGCAAATTCTTGAAAGAAGAAAAACTTCCGTTCTTGGTTAAAGAAGGTGTTTTGACTGATGAACAATTGGAACAGGGTATGACAGAAAAAGAAGCCGTTAAGAAAGGTTTGATCAAACGTGATACTATCTGGATTCCAGCTGTTGATACATTGCTAGGTAAAGGATATGATATTGATGCTATGCGTTATGTTCCTGGTGTTCCTGGTGATAAAATTGAATTCCATATGGATACAGCTACTTTGAAATCTGGTTCAGGTTATGAAATCAAAGTATTCGTTTGTGAAGTTCCATTTGATTCTTATTTGCGTGGTATGGATCCTCAGTTGGCATACAATTTGAAAGACAAAGCTGAAAAGCAGGGTAAATATGCAGGTATGCGTGTAGGTTCTTTGGAAGAAATCAATAACAACGCAGGTAACTGGGAAAATTAAAATCTATGACTATCAGAATTCCTGATACAATAAAATCCGAGCATTCTGAGAAATATATAGTATCCATCCGGCTAGCGCCGGATGGATTTTCTTTTTCTGGATATAACCCTCAGGAAGCTGACAGTGCGTTCTTCTGTCATCGACAGTTGAGCAAACCTGATTTGTATATCGATTCTTTGAAAGAATTCTTCTTTACCAATGAATGCCTTTCATGGAAATATAAAAAAATATATGTCGTTCATTCTTCTTCGGATTTTCAGGTTCTCCCCAAAGAAATGTTTGATGAGAAGATGAAGGAACAGCTGATGCAGTTTGTTTTTTGCGACAGTAAAGGACATGTTTTTTCAAACAAACTTAAGTTTGAGAATGCTGTGCTTCTTTCAACTATTCCAGAAGATATTTATGAGTTCTGTTCACGTTCATTCATAAATCCTCTATTTCTCAATCCTGTTTCTGTTCTTTTGACTCAATGGCAAAAACAAGCTTCTAATTCATTATACAGACAAATGTATATATCCCTGTCGAAAGATAAGATGACATTTGCCGCATTCGCTCCACAAGGTAAGTTGTTGTTTGCAAATAATATTTCTTATCGTGATAATCAGGATTTGTTATATTATATATTGTATATTTGGAAACAGAATAAATTCAATCAATTGCAGGACTGTCTTTATATCTATGGAGAAACTGGTAAATGTGAGGATTTAAGGAAATCCTTGTCTGCATATGTAAGAAATGTTTCACAGCTTTCTCTTCCTTCTGAAGTTTATTTGCGGGGAAACGATTTGCTCGAAGCTCCGCTTGATTTAATATATTTAACTGTATGCGAATTATAAGTGGAAAATATGGCCGTCGTCGTTTTGATGTGCCTTCAACATTCAGTGCTCGTCCGACAACGGATTTTGCAAAGGAAAATTTATTCAATGTTCTTATTAATATAATAGACTTTGAAGACTTGGATGCATTGGATTTGTTTGCTGGAACAGGTAGCATATCTTTTGAATTACTTTCGCGCGGTTGTCGTTCCGTGACATCCGTAGAGAAGAATAATGCTCATGCATCGTTCATTGCAAAAGTTGTCCGTGAATTGAAGGATGAAAATCATAAACTGATTCGAGGTGATGTGTTCCGTTATTTGCATTCGGCTCCAAAACAAAGTTTTGACTTTATTTTTGCTGATCCGCCTTATGCTTTAAAGGAATTGCCAGAAGTTCCAACATTAGTATTCGAAAGAGATTTGCTTCGTGACGGTGGAGTTTTCGTAATGGAACATCCTGCTTCAAACGACTTTTCTTCTCTTCCATATTTTTCTCAAAGAAGAGTTTACGGAGCGGTTAATTTCAGTATATTCGTAAAAGAATAAACCAGATATAAATTCTTGAAAAGCAGGTTGGCAATATTAACAGAATATATTTTGTTTCGTTGTCAACCTGTTTCTTTTTTATAGTAGTGGTGAGAATAATCTCATAAACGATTCCTGCATTTTCTTCATTCTAGGTCTTTTTATCCAGACAGATAGTTTTATCTTTTCGCAATTCTCCTGGTCGTGCAGGAATATTTTCTTCATTTCTCTTGCGAACGAAGTCTGATAAACAATTGCATTCACTTCAAAGTTGTGTTCAAAACTTCTGAAATCCATATTTGCAGAGCCTATGCAGGAAATATAATCGTCGCAGATTACAAGTTTGGAATGCAGGAATCCAGGTTTGTAGAAATATACTTTTGCTCCAGCTCTCAACATTTCTTCAATAAACGAACAGCTAGCCATATGTACAGTCCTAGTGTCTGATTTCAAAGGAAGCATAAGCCTCACATCAACACCGCTCAGCGCAGCAATGTGTAAAGCCTGGCTTAGACTTTCCGTAGGCAAGAAATAAGGTGTCTGTATATAAATATATTTCTTAGCATTAGTTATTATGTGTATTATTCCTTGCAGAAGATTTCTCCATGGACCAATCGGTCCGCTTGTTATCACCTGCATTATATTATCATCATATACTTCTGTCTTGGGATAGAATATTTTGTCACTTAAGATTTGTTTGCTCATGGCATACCAGTCTACAAGAAATGAAGCCTGTAATCCGTGAACACCTTTACCTATGATTCGGAAATGAGTATCTCGCCAAATCCCCCATTTCGCTCCATCTGTATATCTGTCGGCAATATTCATTCCGCCAATATATCCTATATAACCATCAATTACTACAATTTTTCTGTGATTCCTATAGTTTACCTTACTGGTGAATACTGGGAAAACCACCTTCAGGAAAGGATATATTTCTACTCCTTTACTTTTCATTTCATTGAAGAAATTATTATGAACATTCCAGCATCCTACATCGTCATAAAGAACTCTGACTTTTACTCCTTCCTGTGCTTTTCTGATTAATATATCTTTTATTTTATTACCGATAGAATCATCACAGAAAATATAATATTGCAGATGAATATATTGTTTAGCATTATTCAAATCATCAATTAATGCAGCAAACTTATCTTTCCCATTTGTAAAAATATCAATTTTACTACCGTATAGCAGAGGCGATTTATTGTTTCTGCTTATAAGCGCTGATAATTGAGAGTATTCTTCTGGCAAATGGCAGGAATCCGTAGGTAGTTTACCTGTTTTAGGTTGGTTTATAATTCTTTTATATGTTCTTCTGGAGATAATTTTCTGTTTACGGTTGTCTTGCCCAAAAAAGAAATAGAAAACCAGACCTATACCGGGAGCAAGCAGAAGCACAATTACCCACGGTATAGTCTTTAGCGGATTTCGGTTTTCCGTTATAATAACCAGACTCAGTCCAATGATTGTTATGCTATAGAGCAGGATAAATATTGTACTGAAAATCCATTCTATATTTATAAAGGCAAACATCATTCAGAATTATGTGAGATTAAGCCATAAAGGTATAAAAAATAAGAAAGCTTTCAAATTTCATAGCCTTTGTTTGTTGTATTATCTACCCGGATGTCCAGGTCCACCAGGACCAGGACCGCCTAGGTGCGGAGGTAGTGGCCGTGGTCTTCCATCCGGGCCTTTGTCTCTTCCTCCGGGTTGCCCTCCTTTGAATATACTGAATCTGTAAATAAAATGAAACATGAAGTAACTGCTCAGTGTGTTATATTCCGAGTCGCTTATCCTGCTAGCTGTAACGCTTCGTGAAATGTTGCTTCTTTGCTGAAGAATATCATAAATCTTGAATCTTAAAGTTCCCTGGTTGTTTTTCAGGAACGACTTTGAGACAGAAGCATTCCACAACACCTCGTTTAGTTCGAACCCGTCGGCATATCCGGAGTTTGTGGACCAATTGATATCACTTTCCACTTTTATATTCCATGGCAGATAAAGTGTAGTGTATCCGCCGACGCTGTAGTTGAATGTTCTAAGATTATTCTGTGCCTGCAAGGAATTTATATTTGAGTTGTAACGGACATTCCCGTTCACACCAATATCCATGAGTGACGAGCGGAAATCAATGCCGGCTCTTTCTGAAAGATTCAGATTCTTGCTCCTATTCTTTTCTCCATTTACAAAGCTGTTTGAGCCGGACATCATTGCCGTAGTCATTGTATTTATTGTGAATTTCTTGTTCTTTAGCGGAGTGTTGAACATAATACGCCCGTTCACTGTAAAATTACCGTTCACGTTTTCATACGTTGTCTGCTGACCACCGGTCTCGCTGTTGAAAACAGTTTTGCTTACAATATCATTAAGAATATAGTTACCATTCAACATAAACATCATAGCACTTTGCTTCTGCGGATTGAACTTGTTGAAATGAGCAATGAAATTATTCGTATATCTTGGCTTCAACTCCGGATTACCGATGATTATATTCAGCGGATTCGAATTGTCAATTACCGGCTGCATCTGAGTCATAGACGGTTGCGAAGTTCTTCCGTTATAATCTATCCTCAGATTAGTTCGTTTGTCAAATCTGTAGTTGAAACGGAAAATAGGAGAGAGGTTTGTCACATTTCTGCTTATATTTGAAAGAACACTGTCGCCGATGAAATTCTCACTTTGGGAGTATGAAGGATCAAGATTGATACCGAACATATACATATATTTTTCCCTCTGAGCCTTGAAACTCAAACTCACCCTTTGATTTATGAAATTATTCCTGTAATTCTTGCTCGAAGCCGTATCCAGAACATTATATTCGCCTTCCTCGTTTTTATTATAGGCATTTTTTAATGACTCCTGTTTCTTCTGGCTGAAAGAATACGTTGCCTGTAGGAAATTGTTTCTGCCTAAAGGCTCAACCCACGAAACATAGGCACGATAATTAAAACTCTTGTTGTCATAACGGATATGCTGGTCGATAATCTGTTTCCTCATTTCCTGCAAATAGTCCGTTTCCGAGTAATTTATTTCATTATTATATGAATCGCTTGTTCCTCCTGAAAAAGAAAAACTTAAAACACGTCCTTTATTATTGAGTTTCCTGCTCATTTCCAGTCTTGCATTGAGATTATAACCTTCGCCGTCCGAAAAAACATTCGAATTACTTATATTGAGAGTATCTTCATTTATCCTCGTGTTTGTATATTGATAGTTAGAAGTCTGGCTATTACTGTAGCCGAAATCAGGAGTGAAAATAATATTGGTCATAGTGTCCGGTTTCCATTCCATTCTCAGATTCATTCCGGCATTATTATTCCTTGTATTATTTTTAACTTCAGAATCAGAATACGAAATACTATCTCCCGTAAGGAAAGTCTGAGATTTACTTTTGCTGCTTGCATCATTTTCAGAATGTGAATAATTTGCATTTCCTCCAAGAATCATATCCTTGTTGAACTCCTTGCTAAAATTAACGCCGCCATTTCCAGAAGTCGTAATACCATTACCCGCTGAACCTCTTCTTCCACCTCTCATTCCGGAAAACATAGTAGATGCCATATCCGAAAATCCCATATTGTTAGTATTGTTCAGTCCGCCCATAATCGTAATCTGGTCATTGCCATAGAAACGGTTCACCATAGCATTTCCCTCATATCGGTCTTTGCTTCCGTAACCAGCATAAGCATTACCGAACCAACCTTGTTTCATCCCCGGTTTAACGGTAAGATTAATCACCGTTTCTTCTTCGCCATCATCAAACCCTGTGAGTTTAGCCATATCACTTTTCTTGTCCAGCACTTGAACCTTGTCAATCATTTTAGCCGGCAAATTCTTTGATGCCACTTTGGGGTCATTCGAGAAAAACTCTTTCCCGTCAACCATAATTTTGGTGATTTCTTTTCCGTTCACCGTAACTTTTCCTTCGCTGTCCACTTCAACACCGGGCATTTTCTTTAGCAAATCCTCCAGCACCGAGCCTTCGGTCACTTTATATGAATCAGCATTATATTCCGTAGTGTCATTTCTCACGATAACCTCCGGCGCTTTTCCAACCACAACAGCCTCTGCAAGAGCAATCGATTCGTCCAGCATATATAATTTGCCCACATAAACCTTATCCTTTTTTCCGGAAATCTGAATATCCTTATATAATGGCTTGAATCCTATAAATGAAATATTCAGCAAATATTTTCCCTTTCGTACACCTTTCAACGTGAAACTCCCATTCTTGCTGCTTGCCACGCCGCGAATCATCGAGCTGTCCTTAGGATTAAGTAGACGCACTGTCGCTTGTTCAACAGGGAAATCTGTTCCTTTTTCAAATACAGAGCCGATAATATCACATTTCGTATTTTGGGCATTCACTGTGGAAAAACTTATCCAAAAGATAAATATATAAAGTAAGTATAGTCTTTGCATTTGTTATTATTATTTATTCTGTTACAGAATAGACAAATTTTGTCTTTTAAAGTTTAAAAGAGATTATGCTAAATATAGATTGTAACCATAAGTATAATTTGTCAGATTTATTGTAATAAAAACATCGATTCACCTAGGTGGTTCAATCAACTCACCTAGG
>CALCST010000040.1 GCA_937894065.1 uncultured Parabacteroides sp.
CACGCCGATGGTACTGCGTAAAAGTGGGAGAGTAGGTAGCCGCCGTTTTAGAAAGTGAAGAGACTCGGTTCCGAAAGGAATCGGGTCTTTTTTTTATATACTAGTGCTAGTTTATATATTAGTTAAATCTTGATTAAGCTTATTTGTTTATATGAAAATATTAAGCATTTTCTGTAAATTTGTAATTGATGATTTAGCAATATATTTTTATGAGAAAGTTAGTATTATTATTTGTAGCAGTTATTTTTGTATTTACAGTAAAAGCCCAATCACTTAAGGATATTTTAAATTCTCAAACTGTAAAGGATGTGGTTACAAGCGTAACAGGAGGAAAACAGTTATCTAATGAAGCATTAAAAGGCAATTGGCTTTATATTTCGCCAGCAGTGCAATTAAATGGCGATAACGCTATAAAAAATATAGCCGGAACAGTTGCAACTTCTGAATTAGAGAAAAAACTAAGTGAATATTGCAATAAAGTAGGAATTGTTGAAGGTGTGTTTAATTATACCTTCAATAGTGACAATACATTTATTTGCCAATTGAAGTCTTCTAAATTGAATGGCTCGTATACGATAAATTCCGATGGAAAAAGCATAGATATGAGTTATACTATAGCCAGTAAGAAAATAATCACACTTACGGCAAATGTGGTAATAACAAATAATAATTTGACATTACTATTCAATGCAGACAAATTGCTTGATTTTATCGAAAAGATATCTTCTATTAGTTCAAATCAATCACTTCAGACAATAAGTAAATTAGCATCTCAATATGATGGCGTAATGTTAGGATTTGAATTACAGAAGCAAAACTGAAAAACTGAATAGTTAAAATAATACATATTCAAAAAAGATTTTATAGATTTGCTTTCTATAAATTAAAAAGTCAAAATGTATATGAAGAATATTATATTCATAATGTCTTTACTCCTTTCACTGTCTGTTTCAGCTCAGACGAAAGTGGTTAAACGAAATGCTGTTAAAGCAAATGATTTCGGTATTACATATTCGTTGCCAAAGACTAATTTAGTTGTAGGTGCTGAAGTTACTAAGGTAACTTGCAAAGCTGGTCCTTATTACAAATATGCTGAGAAATATCTAAATGTAAAGGATATAGTTTTGGAGGACCAGGTTTATTATGAATTGGATAAAATAAAACTGGAAAACAAAGGTGTTCCAGATTCTGAAAATACATATATTGTTTCTTTTAAGCCTGGAACTGTAGCGCCATTTGCTTGTTTGACTGAAGATGGTTTGTTATGTTCAATTAATTCAGAATATATACCAGCTAAAGCTGAAAACAATGATTCAAAAAAATCATCCAAGTCTTCGACTAAAGCTGATGCGTCAGTTTATTCAGAAGAGTTGTTGATGGCAGGCTCAACGGCAAAGCAGGCAGAAGTGGCAGCAAAGCAAATCTATAGAATCAGAGAGAGCCGTATGAATATATTGACCGGTGATGCTGATAATCTTCCACCGGATGGCGAAGCAATGAAACTTGTTATTCAGCAACTGGAAGAACAGGAAAATGCATTGACAGCATTGTTTGTTGGTACAAAAGTAAAAGAATCGCAGTATTATGATGTGACAGTCGTTCCTTCTGATGATTTGAAACAAGACGTATTATTCCGCTTCTCTCCATATTTAGGAATTCTTAATGCCGATGATTTGGGTGGAGAACCAATATATATTGATTTAACAGCGACAGAGCGTGCTCCAATCTTGGATGAAAAAGAAGCTGAGAAGAAAGAAAAGTCTTTGAAAGGAATTGTATATAATATTCCTGGTAAAGCAAATGTAGAAATATATTCAAATAAAAAGACATTCTTCAAGGGTGAAGCCCAAATAACCCAATTTGGTTCAAAAGAAGCTTTGGCTCCAGTTATGTTTGAGGATAAGAAAGCTCCAGTGAAAGTAATCTTCTATCCTGAAACCGGAGCAATAAAACAGATTATTCAGTAACAATTTATCAGGTGACAAGTTGACAAGGCCTCAGATACAAGGTTGTTTCCTTGTCAACTTGTTAACTAATAAACTCAAAAACTAATAAACTCAAAAACTAAAAATTATGTTTGAAGGACAACCTAAAGGATTGTATGCGTTAGCCTTGGCTAATACCGGCGAGCGATTCGGTTATTACACGATGCTTGCGATTTTTACTTTGTTTTTACAGGCAAAGTTTGGTTTCTCTGCAGCAACAACATCAACTATTTTCGGTGGATTCTTAGCTGCTGTTTATTTCATGCCTCTTGTAGGTGGTGTATTGGCAGATAAATTCGGATATGGAAAGATGGTAACATCCGGTATCGTTATTATGTTTGCCGGTTATGTTCTGTTGTCTATTCCGACATCAGCAGAAGCCGGTAAGATGATGATGTTTGGTGCTTTGGCATTGATTGCAGTCGGAACAGGTCTTTTCAAAGGAAATCTGCAAGTAATGGTCGGAAACCTTTATGATGCGCCTGAATATAAAGCTAAACGTGATACAGCTTTCAGTATATTTTATATGGCAATCAATATTGGTGCTATGTATGCTCCAACAGCTGCTGAGAAAGTTACAAATTATATTTTAGCTAAGTCAAACTTGACTTATGTATCTCAGATACCATCTTTAGCTCACCAATATCTTAACGGAAATATTACTCCTGAAAATGAAGCGACATTGAAAGCATTGCAGAGTGCACAAGGTTTTGTGGGTGATACAGCTGCTTTCTGTTCTACATATATTGAGAAATTGTCCGAGGCTTATAACTACGGTTTTGCTGTAGCTTGTGTTTCTTTGATTTTCTCTATAATTATTTATTATGCTTTCCGTTCAACATTCAAACACGCTGATTACAACTCAAAACAGGCTAAACCTGCAAATGTTGTGGAAGAAGAATTGACACCGGCACAGACTAAGGAACGTATCACTGCATTGCTTCTTGTGTTTGCTGTTGTTATATTCTTCTGGATGGCATTCCATCAGAATGGTTTGACTCTTACATTCTTTGCCCGTGATTATACAGCACACTCTGTTTTAGGTCTTGATCGTATAGGCTTTGATATAATAAACTTGACTTTACTTCTTGTTGTAGTTTATTCTTTATTCTCTGTTTTTCAGTCAAAAACAGGAAAAGGTAAAGGAATATCTGCAGCTGTAATAGTTGCTTGCTTAGGTTTACTTAGTTTGAATTATAGTGCAATGGACCCTGAATTGCCAATTTTACCTTTGATTTTCCAGCAGTTTAACCCATTCTTTGTAATTGCATTGACTCCGGTGTCATTGGCTGTATTTGGTGCTCTTGCAAAAAAAGGAAAAGAACCATCTGCTCCTCGTAAAATTGGAATCGGTATGTTGATTGCATCAATCGGTTTCTTGATTATGGCTGTTGGTTCAATTGGTTTGCCAACTCCGGCTGAATTGGAAACAAATGGTATTGACAGTTCTGCATTGGTTTCACCGAACCTTTTGATTTCAACATATCTGGTATTGACATTTGCTGAATTGCTTTTGTCTCCGATGGGTATTTCATTCGTATCTAAGGTAGCTCCTCCTAAGTATAAAGGCTCAATGATGGGATTGTGGTTCGTTGCAACTGCAATTGGTAACTATCTTGTAGCTATTATCGGATATTTGTGGGGCGGAATGGAATTGTGGATGGTATGGAGCGTACTTATCGTATGCTGTTTGCTTGCTGCATTGTTCATCTTCTCTATCATGAAACGATTGGAAAAAGTAGCTGCTTAATCAGTATAATAAATGCAAAGCGTTAGTTTCACATATAATTTAAAGAATCAGTCATTACGTTTCCGTCGATGGAGCCGTAAGCGCTATGCTGCATTTGTCAGCTTGCACCATACGGTTACTATGGGATGCCTGTCTGCAAATGTAGCAGACAGATTGCAGGGAAAGCAAAGTTCTCTCCATTCTTCAGAGAGAATATGCACTTCTTCATATAAACTAATGGAGAATTTACCTGATGATATGATTTCGGCAGATAAAGATATCTCGTTATCTATAAATATATGTGAAACTATTATGCTGCCAGTAGTATTGGCAACTTCAGCTTCTGAGGGATACTACGGACAAAATATTATAAAAGATATATCTGAAAAGACAGAAGATACCGCATTTATATTGCGGTATCTTCTGTCTTTTTTTATTGGAGTTAAGAAGTCAAGTAGGAATATCTTATTTCCTGGTGCCTTGTCAACTCGTCAACTTGTCAACTAATAAACTCAAAAACTCAAAATGAATATAACATTACTCAAACAAAAACTATTCGATGGAGGCAAAATCACTACTGAAGAAGCAAAGTGGCTTGCCTTTGATGCCGATAAAGAAGAATTATATGAGGCAGCTCATGAAATAACTCAGCATTTCATGGGTAATAAGTTTGATACTTGTTCCATCATCAATGCAAAGAGTGGAAACTGCAGCGAGGATTGTAAATGGTGTGCCCAGTCTGTTCATTACAAGACTTCGGCAGAACTCTATCCTTTGCTTCCTGCTAAAAGTATTCTTGACCAGGCTGCCTATAACGACAAAAAAGATGTGCGACGCTTTGCATTAGTTACCAGTGGTAAACGTGTTACTCCTTCTGATATGGCGAAAATAGCTGATACGGTAAAGATGATAAAGAAAGAAACAGGAATCCACTGTTGTGCTTCAATGGGACTTTTGAGTGAAGATGCACTTAGAACTTTATTTGAAAGCGGAGTAGAGAATTATCATTGTAACATTGAAACAGCTCCATCTTATTTCCCGTCACTTTGCTCTACTCACACGATAGAACAGAAGATGGAAACAATACATACAGCGCGCCGCATAGGTTTCCGTATCTGCAGTGGCGGTATAATAGGAATGGGAGAAAGCATGGAACAAAGAATTGAAATGGCAACCTTCCTCCGTGACGAGGAAATATTGTCAATTCCTCTGAATCTTCTCCAGCCAATACCTGGAACACCTTTGGAAAATACTCCTTCTTTATCAACCGAAGAATTGCTTACTACTATAGCAATATTCCGCTGGATTAATCCGAAAGCATATCTCCGTTTTTCCGGCGGCAGAAAGCAATTGAGTGAAGATATCCAGAAGAAGGCTTTGTATATTGGTATAAATTCTGCTATAACAGGAGATTTGCTTACAACTGCCGGATGCGGCATCGACCATGATAAGGAATTATTCACCTCTGCCGGTTATTCGCTGACAGAAAATACTGATTGGGAAAAATGAATACATACAGTGACGATATAAATAATATGCTGGATTTCGACCGTGAACATATCTGGCATCCGTATACTTCAACAATTAATCCTCTTCCTGTATTTCCGGTTGTCGGAGCGGAAGGTGTAAGAATCAAACTTGCCGACGGACGTGAACTTATCGACGGTATGTCATCATGGTGGGCTGCAGTTCATGGATACAATAATCCCGTGCTTAATGCAGCTGCTGAAAACCAATTGAAGAAGATGAGCCATATAATGTTCGGCGGAATAACTCACCAGCCGGCAGTTGAGCTGATATCAAAACTTCTTCCTTTGCTTCCACCATCAATGGATAAGGTATTCCTTGCCGACAGTGGTTCGGTTGCCGTAGAGGTTGCTTTGAAAATGGCTATCCAGTATTGGCAGTCGTTGGGTAAAGCATCAAAGCATTCGTTCGCAACTATCCGTAGCGGATATCATGGCGATACTTGGCATGCGATGTCTGTATGTGACCCTGTGACTGGTATGCATGGTCTTTTTGCCGGAGCTTTGCCTGTGCAATATTTCTTGCCACAACCATCTGTACGTTTCGCTGATGAATGGGACGAAGCTGCAATTGAGCCACTCCGTGACTTATTGGATAAACATTCTGATGAAATAGCAGCTTTGATTCTTGAACCAATTGTCCAGGGAGCCGGTGGAATGTATTTCTATTCTCCACAATATCTTGTGCGAGCACGTGAATTGTGTAATCAATATAATGTTTTGCTTATCTTCGATGAGATAGCTACCGGATTTGGACGTACAGGAAAACTATTCGCATGGGAACATGCCGGAGTAGAGCCGGATATTATGTGTATAGGAAAAGCTCTTACCGGAGGTTATCTTACCCTATCTGCAACAATTACTACAAAGCCAATTGCTGATACTATTTGTTCCGGAGAGGCAGGATGCTTTATGCACGGACCAACCTTTATGGGCAATCCGCTTGCCTGCGCTATAGCTTCTGCATCTGTAAGCTTACTTCTGGAAAGTAATTGGCAGGCAAACGTAAAGAGAATAGAAAAGCAACTTAAGGAAGAATTGGCTCCAGCAGCAGATTTTGATTCAGTAAAAGAAGTGCGTGTACTTGGTGCTATCGGTGTGCTTGAGATGAAAGAGCCCGTGAATATGGCAGTCCTTCAGCAGCGTTTTGTTGAAGAAGGAATATGGGTACGTCCGTTTGGCCGCCTTGTTTATCTTATGCCTCCATTTATAATCAAAGAAGAAGAACTAAGAAAATTGACTTCCGGATTATTAAAGGTCATAAAAGCTCAGGAATAATCAGCGCTTAAAGTTTTGCACAAAAAATATGGTAATGTTTTTTCAGAAACATCCGTTGTTTTTCTGGAAATGTCAAATGTTTTTAGAAAAACAACAGGAGTTTCCGGAAGCAAGTTTCACCATTTCCAAAAGTAAATATAAAAATGAATATAAAAGAGCATCTATCATCATTGGATAAGGCTGGAAACCTAAGACGCTTGCCTAAAATTATACAGGAAGGTAAATGGGTAATAAGGGAAGATATGCGAATGCTGAATCTATCTTCAAACGATTATCTGGGTTTGGCTTCCGGAAGTGATTTACAACAGGAGTTCTTGGATATTTGCCCTAAGAGAGATTTGCGTTTCTCATCATCTTCTTCAAGACTTCTTACGGGTAATTTCCCTATTTGTGAAGAATTGGAGGAAATGCTATCTACAGCCTTTGGCAAAGAAGCAGCATTGCTTTTCAATAGCGGTTATCATGCCAATACAGGGATATTACCGGCGTTGAGTGATAAGTCTACATTGATTGTTGCCGATAAGTTGGTTCATGCAAGTCTAATTGACGGAATGCTGCTTGGTTCTGCAACATTCCGCAGATTTCCACATCAGGATTTGGCTCGTTTGGAGAAAATCCTTGAGGCAGAGGCTTCGCAATACGAAAAAGTTTTTGTCGTAGTTGAAAGTGTTTACAGCATGGACGGTGATGTTACAGATCTTCGTCATCTTGTAGCATTGAAGAAAAAGTATCCTAATGTTATGTTATATGTGGATGAAGCGCATGCAATAGGCGTTCGAGGAAAGAATGGCTTGGGAATAGCAGAAGAGCAGGATTGCATTGCAGACATAGACTTACTGGTAGGAACTTTTGGAAAGGCGCTTGCATCAATGGGGGCTTATGTTGTTTGTACTAAAGAAATACGCGAATATTTGGTAAATACAATGCGTCCTTTAATCTTCAGTACTGCATTGCCTCCTTTTCAATGGGCGTGGACTGCTTTTGTATTTTCCCGTTTGAAGGATTTTTCAGAAAGAAGAGATAAACTTAGCAGTAATAGCTCCTATCTTGCGTCAGCCTTGAATGGTAAGGGTGGTGAGATATCAGAAAGTCATATAGTCCCTTTGATGGTAGGAGACAGTGCTGAGTGTATAATCCGTGCAGAATATCTCCAGCGCAAAGGATTTTATTGTATGCCAGTCCGACCACCGACAGTGCCTAAAGGAACTTCACGAATCCGTTTTTCACTCACTGCAAATGTTGAGCGGGAAGAACTGGAAACTTTGGTGGATATTATTAAGACAAGTCTCGCAAGCTCGACTTTAAGATAACAAGTTGACAAGAAGACAAGTTAACAAGGTTTTTTTCTTCTTGTCAACTTGTCTCTGAAGCCTTGTCAACTTTTAGTTATACAACTGCAAAATTTAAAAACAAAATATCATATGAGAATTGAAAAGACAATACACGACGGAAATAGCAGACTAGTGCTTTTCTTCAGCGGATGGGCAGCTACGCCTGTGCAGTTTCGCCATCTTTCAGCCGGTGACGCTGATTGCTGGATTGTCTATGACTATCGTTCGCTTGATTTTCCTGAAATACCGGAGCATTATACAGAAATACATCTGATAGCTTGGTCTATGGGAGTATGGGTTGCTTCTCAAGTTGTTCCTGAATCTCGTCTGACGACGGCAACTGCTATCAACGGAACTCCTTATCCCGGACATGATGAATGGGGTATTCCTGTAAATATTTTCCAGGGAACATTGGAATGTCTTGACGAGGCAAACTGGGCACGCTTCTGCCGTCGTATGTGTGGCAGCCGTACTCTTGCCGTACGTTACGAAGAACTTACGGACCGTCGCGTCGAAGAGTTGAAAGAAGAGTTGTCTTTTCTTAACGAACAGATGAAACAGCGTGGAAGTAACGAATTGTTTGTATGGAATAAAGCATTTGTATCATTGTCTGATCATGTGGTTCCGGCGGAGAATCAGTTATGTTATTGGAAACGTGCCGGTGTAAGAACTATAGAACTTGACGCTCCGCATCATCCTTTTCATCTGTGGAGTACTTGGGAGGAAATATGGAAGGAATAGATTTGTCACATATTGCCCGCCGCTTTGCTCGTGCTTGCCGTACATATGATGATGAAGCTGTTGCACAACAGAAGATTTGCCGTACTGCAGCAGGATATTTAGCAGAAATTACCGAATCTTTATCCGTAAATACTGCATTGGAAATAGGATGCGGAACAGGTGGATTCACGGAGTATCTTCAATCTATGTTCTCTTCGGCAATATGGACATTGAACGATTTGTGCGAGGAATCTGTTGCAATTGCCAGTCGTTTTGCAAAGGGAAATACTATTGTAATTGCTGGTGATGCCGAGAAAATAAGTTGGACTTCTCATTACGATCTGATAGTTTCTGCTTCAGCTGTTCAATGGTTCCGACGCCCGGATGCATGGATAGCTGCTATGGCAAATATTCAGGAAGAAGGGGGAATATTATTCTTTACGACATTTCTGCCCGGAACTCTATTCGAGATTCGTTCAATAACATCTAAAGGTCTGGATTATCCGACAACTGACGATTGGCGTGGATGGCTTGCCGATTATTATGATGTAGTACTGATTAAGGACGAAGAAATAGTTCTCACATTTGATACACCAATGGATGTACTCAAACATCTTAAACTAACAGGGGTGACGGCAACCGGCAATGAATTCTGGACACGCTCAAAATTGGAAGAATTCTCCGTTTCATATAAAAAACTGTATTCCGAGTCAGACGGGAGAGTTAAGCTTACATATCATCCTGTGTATTTTGCTTGCAGGAGAAAGAAATAAAAGTAGAAAAGTGGACGAGTTAACGAGTTGACAAGGAAGTCGTTTCTATAATTAATAAACTGATAAAACAATGAATAAAGAAAAAGTATGGTTTGTGACAGGAATAGACACAAACATTGGTAAAACTTATGCAACAGCCTATCTTGCAAAAGGATTGGCTGCCGAAAACCATTCTGTAATTACTCAGAAAATGATTCAGACAGGTTGCGACAAGGTTTCTGAAGATATAGAGATGCATCGTAAATTGCTTGGTATGGATTTTCTGGAAGAAGATAAAAACGGACTTACATGTCCTTATATTTTATCTTATCCTTGTTCTCCGCATATGGCAGCAGAAAGGGATAATGTTGATATAGATGTTGACAGAATAACAAAAGCTACTGAACAATTAGCTGAAAAATATGAGTATGTTTTGTTGGAAGGAGCAGGAGGATTGATGGTTCCAATCACCCATGATATGCTTACTATTGACTATATTAAACAGCAGGGTTACCCGGTAGTTCTTGTTACAAACGGAAAATTGGGAAGTTTGAATCATACATTGCTTTCAATCTATGCTTGTCAGCAATATGGAATTGAGATTAAGAAAATAGTATATAATCTATATCCACGCTACGACGAGGAAATAGAACAGAATACATTGGAATATCTTCGCCGCCATTTCCCGAATATTACTTTGGAATTGATGGGAGAGATAGGGTGACAGAGGACAAGTTGACGAGTTGACAAGGGGGAACAAGGTCCTTAACCCTTGTCAACTTGTTCCCTTGTCAACATGTTCCCTTTAATAAAATCCAGTAATCCACCGCAAGCATCTTCAAGCAAATCAAGAACAAGCTCAAAACCTGATGCTCCACCATAATAAGGGTCGGGAACATAGTCATAAAGTTTGTTCTTTGAAAACTCAGTCATTTGATGAATCTTTTTTACTGAATCCAAATCCGGAGCCTTTTCTTTCAGGTCATCAACATTCCTGTTGTCCATACCAATTATAAGATCGAACTTATAGAAATCCTCAGTCCTTACTGGGCGTGAAATAGAATCAAGATTATAACCTCGCCTTATGGCATGGGCACGCATTCTGCTGTCAGCATTCTCTCCTTCATGATAGTTGATTATTCCTGCAGAATCAATGTAAATCTTATCTGTAAGATTCTCATCAGCAACAAGCTTTTTCATTACCGCTTCAGCTGAAGGGGAACGGCATATATTCCCGAGACATACAAAAAGAACACTGTATTTATTAAATGTAGATTTATTATTTTCCATGTTTTATTTATATTAATCCGTTTAAATCTAAATGATTTAAGTTTCGCAAGTTGCTCAACTTAAAAGTTAACAAGACTTCAGATACAAGTAGAGAAGGTCAGAACACTTGTAATTTCACGAATTATTATCCAAAAATCTTGTTAACTTGTCTTCTTGTCAACTTGTTATCTGGAAGTTGAGCCCAGCGAAACTTGAATAAATGATATGCCCATAAATTTATCCCCTTTAAAAAGTATATTCACAAAGATAAAAATACAGAATATATTATAATGCAGGAAGTTTTTGTAATCTTTTTATTGTTGTACTCACTTATGTTTTAACTATTGTTGTTTTATTCTATTATTACTGCGGAATTCTATTGGAGTCATCCCCAAATGCTTTTTTACATATTGTGAGAAAAAAGATATATTGGAGAACTCAAAATCGATTGCAATTTCTTTGATGCTTTTGTTTGAGAACTTTAATTCTGTAATAATATGTTCTATTGTATTTTCATTAATAATCTTCAGAGCATTTTTACCGCTTATTTTTTTTATGATTCTTGATAGATATTTTGATGAATATCCTAAAATATCAGCATAATAATCTAAAGTACGGTGTCTGCCGTTATCCCTTGATAATGTTTCCATGAATTGTTTGAAGATAAAGTCTGGTTGTTTAATGATGTCTTCAAAACTGTAGTAATGCTTTTCTGTAGTTTTTTTTGTGTCAGCTATAAATTCTCCGAAGAAAGCTGAAGCTATATATAGCAAAATCTCTTTTTGGTATTTATCTATATTGCTATTTACTTTAATTTCTATCAGATTTAGATACTGGTTAAATAAGGTCATTTCTTCTTCAGTAAAGTGTTTTATAGGATTTTGTTGTAGAAATCTGATTGATTTCCAGGTGTCTTTGTCAGTTTGAAATAATTTTCTTATGAATCTGCTAGAAAAACAAAAAACTTTGATTTTAGAATCTGTAGATTCATTTATTCTTCTTATTATGGTATTAGGCAGACTTGATAAAATATCATTATTACTCAAATGTCTTATGGAGTTATTTAATTCAATATTAATAGAACCTTCTGCACAATATATCATAATGAATACTTCAAGTTTTACGCTTTGGTTTCCTAAAAATATATTATCCAGATTATTTGTAATAAAAAGATAGTCATCTGCATAACTATTATGTGAGCAGGACTCTTTTAGCATATCTAAACTTATGTATGTGATTTCCATATATTTTTTTATGCAAATATGCTGATTTTTATTAGAGAATTAATGTTGTAAAAAACCATAACATTATTGTATTTTCTGTATTTAACAAAATATAGAGAAAAATGAGAAAATAGAATATATCTGTCTGAAAATCCGTTGTGTTTTTTGTTCAGATGAAGTCTACTTTTGCGCATATTTTTAAAACATATAAATATGATTATTAAAACTATGCGTTTAAAATTTTGCTTTTTAATTATTGCGAGTATGATTGGAATTACATCCTGCCGGAATAAGCAGGATGAGCAAATAAAGCAAAACTATTCTATTTTAAAAATTAATGCAGTATCTGATAAAGAAATAACAACATCCTATTCTGCTTCTATTCAAGGAAAGCAAGATATAGACATTTATCCTCAAATAACTGGCTATATTGTTAAGTTGAATGTATCAGAAGGAGATGTTGTTAAGAAAGGTGAGGTCTTATTTGTAATAGATCAAATTCCATACAAAGCTGCTCTTGAAACAGCAATTGCTGATGTGAAAGTTGCTGAAGCAAGTCTTGCTACAGCAGAACTCACATATGAGAGTACCAAAAAGTTGTTTGAACAAAAGGTAGTTTCGGAATATAATTTGAAAACTACCAGAAATTCTTATCTAACAGCTAAAGCTCAATTGGCGCAGGCTGAAGCTAGAGAAATAAACGCTCGAAATGATTTATCATATACAGAAGTAAAAAGTCCTAGTGATGGAGTTGTTGGAAAAATTCCTTTCCGAGTAGGAACATTGGTAAGCCCTAGTATGCAAGAACCTTTAACTACCGTTTCTGACAATTCTCAGATGTATGTGTATTTCTCAATGACAGAAAATCAATTATTGAGTTTGGCACGTCAGTATGGTTCAATTAACAAGGCTCTTCAAGACATGCCAATGATTCAACTACAGTTGAATGATAATTCAATTTATGAAGAAAAAGGTAAAGTAGAGTCTGTAAGTGGAGTTATCGATAAAGAAACTGGTACGGTGGTAGCTCGTGCTGTTTTTCCCAATAAATCAAATCTCCTTTTTAGTGGTCTGTCAGGAAATATATTGATTCCTAGTAGTTATGATAATTGTATAGTTATTCCTCAAGAGGCAACAGTTCAGTTACAGGATAAAATGATAGTTTATAAAGTTGTTGATGGCAAAGCACAGTCTGCTCTTATAACAGTTGCTCCTGTTAATGACGGTCATGAATATATTGTATTAAATGGCCTGAAATTGGGAGACGAAATTATAGCTGATGGTGCAGGCATGATACGTGAAGGAACTCAAGTTAAATAATAATGAACTTTATTATATGAAAGGAAATATATTTATAAAGAGACCTGTAATGGCCTTATCCATATCAATATTGATATTGATTGTAGGGTTTATATCACTTTATATGTTACCTGTTGAACAGTATCCAGATATTGCTCCTCCAACAGTCAGAGTTGAGGCTACATATACGGGTGCCAATGCCGAAGCTGTATTAAATAGTGTTATCATGCCATTGGAAGAAAGTATAAACGGTGTGGAAAACATGATTTATATTACTTCAACTGCTACTAACTCCGGAACAGCTGAAATTCTTGTATATTTCAAACAAGGTACGGATCCTGATATGGCTGCGGTTAATGTTCAGAACCGTGTATCTGAGGCACAAGGACTTTTACCTTCTGAAGTTACAGCTATAGGTGTCAGTGTGATGAAGAGGCAAAACAGTTTTTTGCAGATAAATACCCTTATTAGTCCGGATAAACGTTTTGACGAAACATTCCTAGCAAATTACTTGGATATAAATGTTATACCACAAATAAAACGAATTCAGGGTGTTGGTGATGTTCAGCTGATGGGTGATACTTATAGTATGCGTATTTGGATGAAACCAGATAGGATGGCTCAATATGGACTTGTTCCTTCTGATATTACTACTGTTTTGGGAGAACAGAATATTGAGGCTCCTACAGGCTCTTTAGCTGAAAGTTCAGATCGTGTTTTTCAGTACACAATGAAATATAAAGGTCGTTTGAAGAATGTAGAGGAGTTTGAAAATATTGTTATTCGTTCAAGGAATGATGGTTCTGTTTTGCGTCTTAAAGATGTTGCGGATGTTGAGCTTGGACGTCTGTCATATAGTTTTCATGGTGAAGCAGATGGCGTTCCTGGCGTAACATTCATGACATATCAGGTGGCAGGAGCAAATGCAACAGCTGTAAATGAAGAAATTTCTAAACTATTGGATGAAATTTCTGAAGATTTACCTACTGGTACAAAGTTCATTCAAATGATGAGTGTGAATGACTTCCTTTTTGCGTCTATACATAATGTCGTTGAAACATTGGTTATAGCTATTATTCTTGTAATATTGGTTGTATATTTTTTCTTGCACGACTTAAAGAGTACGATTATTCCTTCAGTATCAATTATTGTATCTTTAGTAGGAACATTCGCATTTCTTATTGTTGCCGATTTCAGTATTAATATTCTTACTTTGTTTGCTTTGGTCTTGGCTATTGGTACTGTTGTTGATGATACAATTATTGTTGTTGAGGCTGTTCAGGCGAAATTTGATGTCGGATATAAATCCTCATATCTTGCCACTAAAGATGCAATGAGCGATGTGACTATGGCAGTTGTTTCATGTACTTTTGTGTTTATGGCTGTGTTTATTCCTGTAACATTTATGGGAGGAACATCTGGGGTTTTCTATACTCAGTTTGGTGTTACTATGGCTGTTTCTGTAGGTATATCTTGCTTGAATGCCTTGACTCTTTGTCCGGCGTTGTGTGCCATGATGATGAAAGCTACCGATAGTGAAAAGTCGTCAAGTAGTTTAAGCGGAAGAATTAAAACTGCATATAATGTCTCATTCAATGCTATGATGGGAAAATATAAGAAAGGATTGATGTTTTTCTTTCATCACCGTTGGATGGTATGGACTTCTTTGATCGTATCAATGGCTTTGTTGGTTTATTTGATGGCTACAACAAAAACCGGTCTTGTTCCACAAGAAGATCAGGGTACTATGATGATTAATGTCAGCAGTTCTCCAGGAAACTCTTTGGCTGAAACAAATAAAATTATGGATAAGGTTCAAGACGTTTTAAGAGAAACGCCAGAGATTGAGCACTATTCAAGAATTACCGGTTTTGGTCTGATTTCAGGACAAGGAACTTCATATGGCTCTGTAATTGTTCGTCTTCGTAATTGGGATGATCGAAAGGGAAAGGAACATACTGTAGATGCTGTTATGGCAAGGTTAAACCAGCGTTTCAGTGAGATTAAAGAGGCCCAGATATTTTGTTTTCAGCCAGCAATGATTCCTGGTTATGGTACAGGAAACTCTGTAGAACTTTATATGGAAGATAAAACAGGTGGAGATATGGAACCTTTTTACAATGTTGTGATGAAGTTCTTACAAGAATTAAATAAACGACCGGAAGTTGCTATGGCTTATAGTTCATATGCAATGAACTTTCCTCAGATAGCAGTAGATATTGACGCCGCTAAATGTAAAAGAGCTGGAATTTCTCCAAATGATGTCTTGAGTGCTTTGGGTAGCTATTGTGGCGGATCATATGTGTCAAATTTCAATAAGTTTGGAAAGGTTTATCGTGTTATGCTTCAGGCTTCTCCAGATCAACGTCTTGACAGACAATCTTTGGATAATATGTTTGTCAGAAATGGAGATAAAATGGCTCCTATAAGTCAGTTCGTAACATTGCGTACTGTTTTGGGGGCTGAGATTGCCAAGCGTTTTAATTTGTATAATACTATTAATGTAAATGTGAATGCAGCTACTGGTTATTCTTCAGGAGAAGTACAAAAGGCTATTAAAGAAATAGCATCTCAGACTCTTCCATCGGGATACGATTATGAATATGGTGGTATGGCAAGAGAGGAAGCTTCAAGTGGAGGTGCTCAAACAATATTTATTTATACAATTTGTATTGTTTTGATTTATCTGATTCTGTCGTGCCTTTATGAAAGTTTTCTTATTCCATTGGCAGTTATATTGTCAGTCCCGTTCGGACTTATGGGAAGTTTCTTGTTCGCCAAAATAGCAGGTCTTGAAAACAATATCTATTTGCAGACCGGTGCGATTATGCTTATAGGTTTGTTAGCTAAGACAGCTATTTTGATTACAGAGTATGCTTTGGAAAGAAGACGAAAAGGGGTAGGTATAATTTCTGCAGCTTACTATGCTGCTCAAGCACGTTTCCGCCCGATTTTAATGACAGTTCTTTGTATGATTTTCGGTATGTTGCCTTTGATGTTTTCAACTGGTGCGGGTGCAAACGGAAATAGTTCTTTGGCTACTGGTGTAGTTGGTGGTATGTTGATTGGAACTTTGGCGTTATTATTTGTTGTTCCAGTATTCTTTATAGTCTTTGAATATTTACAGGAAAAACTTCGTGGTCCTTTACAGAAAGAACCAGATATGCAAGTCGCATATGAGAAGGAAAAAATATTGGAAGAAAAGAGAACTTTTAAATCAGAACAGTAAAAATAATATGAAAAAGACAATAGTATTATTCAGTATAAGTACATTGTTTACGGGTTGTGGAATTTATTCAAATTACCAGCCACAGACTTCTGTCCCTGATAATCTTTATGGGGAAGAGGTTGATATTTCCGATACAACCAATATCGGAAATATCAAATGGTGCGATTTCTTTAAAGATAAATATTTGCTGGAGTTGATAGAAAGAGGAATAAAAAATAATACTGATGTCCGGACTGCACAATTACGTGTAGAAGAAGCCAAAGCTTCACTTCTCTCCGCTAAGTTGTCGTTTTTACCTTCTTTTGCTTTCGCCCCGCAAGGTAGTATAACACATGTTGAATCTCAGACATCTAGAACCTACACTTTGCCTGTTACGGCAAGTTGGGAAATAGATTTGTTTGGAAAATTGAGAAATGCTAAACGTCAGGCTCAGGCAGCCTTGATTCAAAGTGAAGATTATAAACAAGCGGTATATTCTGAACTTGTTTCCAATATTGCTAATACATATTATACATTGCTTATGTTGGACGAACAGTTGAGAATTTCCAAAGAAACTGCTCAATCTTGGGAAGAAACTGTTTCTTCTACTCAAGCATTGATGGACGCCGGATTAGCAGATGAATCTGCTGTTTCCCAGATGAAGGCAACTTATTTTGAAGTTAAAAACTCAGTGATTGATTTGGAAGAACAGATAAACCAGACGGAAAATACTCTTGCTTTACTTTTAGCCGAAACTCCTCATTCTTTTGAGAGAGGAAAGCTTGCGGAACAGAATTTTTCAGCTGAATGGTCGGTCGGAGTTCCTCTGCAGATTCTTTCCAATCGTCCAGATGTACGTATGGCAGAGCGCTCGTTGGAGCAGGCTTTTTATGTAACAAATCAGGCTAATGCTGCTTTTTATCCTTCAATTACTTTAAGCGGTAGTGCCGGATGGACAAATTCTTTAGGTGAAATAATTTCTAATCCAGGGAAATTCTTGGCTTCAGCTGTTGGTTCACTTACAGAGCCATTGTTCAACAGAGGAACATTAATTGCTCAGCGCAGAATAGCAAAAGCTCAACAGGAAGAAGCATTGTTGGCTTTTAATCAAAGTTTGCTTGATGCCGGAGTTGAGGTAAATGATGCCTTGGTTTCATATCAGGTAAGCAAGAAAAAAAGAGAGAATTATGAATCTCAAATATCCTCATTACAGAATGCTTTAAGAAGTGTTTCCTTATTGATGCAGAATGGTAATACTACTTATCTGGAAGTCTTGACCGCCAAACAAAGTTTGTTGTCAGCTGAATTGGCACAGGTTGCCAATAGTTTTAAAGAGATACAAAGTATGATTAATCTCTACCAGGCATTGGGTGGAGGTCAGGAATTGTGATATAAATAATCCTTTGACGGAATATTCTACTCTCTATTTGTTTATTTGTTTATCCATCTTTTCTTCGGAATATTCCTCAAAGGATTTATTTTAAAAGCAAATTAAGTGTTCATTTTTTTTCAATTTGTTTTATTTGCTCTTTAAATATGGTAAATATACATTGTATAATGTGATTTGCTAATCTCATATAATTCAGGGTTGTTTTTGTATACGGTATTCCTTGGGAGAGACTCCAGAGTTTTTTTTGAAAAAACGGCTCAGGTATGAAGAGTCAGGGAAATGACAGAGGGAGGCAATTTCTGCAATTGATAAAGCCGGATTGTTGAGCAAGACTTTCAGTTCGGCTGTCAACTGTTCGTCGATAAGTATTTTAGGACTCTTACCATTGGAATAGGTTTCCGTGATTTCGTTTAGGTAACGTGGAGAAATACATAGCTTTTCGGCATAGAATGATACTTGGTGCATTTGTGCGGCATGTTCGTGAATAAGATGCATGAACTTGTGAAACAAGAGTTGTTTTCGTGTGTATGATTTGGCAACTGATACATAAGTATCAGGAATTGAACTGAAAATCCACATCAGCATACTTTGTAGGAAATTCAGTTCCAGCCGTTCTCTGAATACTGAAGAAGGCTGAGTAAAAAGTAACTGTCCCATGTTCATCCATAGGCTTATGTTTTCCCAACTTTCTTTTTCGTGGTTGTATTGAGGGAATTCTCTCATGTAGTTGAAATACGTTGTATCGAGTGAAATGGCTGCCTGTAGAAAGAGCTTCTTTGGATAAAGTAGAAAGCGGACATGAAAATCGTCAGATGCTTCTATGAGTTGCATGATACTTCCTCCCCAAAAAATTAGTTCCGACATTTTGTGTAGATGAAATTGTTGCGCGCCGGTGGATAGAATACCTTCTCCGCTGGTACATAACAGTTGTATGCCACAGTCGAAGTTGAGTAGGGATGCTTTTAGAAAGGCTAGATTTCCTTCGTCATAATGGATGGAGGAAAGAGATGATAATAAGGAAATATCCATGTGAAAATGATTTTATGAAACAAAAATACGGTTTTTTATTGAGAAATAGATTGTTTAGTTCCGATTATGAAAAGTTTTGTACTGTAAAAGAAAGGAAAGTACTTCGTCATAATATCTAATTTTGCAACGTTTAAAAAGGATATTATGACAAGAAGTAATTCTCAATTATTTATTCTCGTATTTTTGGGTATATTAACAGCATTTGGTCCGTTTGTGACTGATATGTATTTGCCTACGCTGCCTGCTATGACCGAATATTTCCATACCACTTCCTCACAAGTGCAGTTAGGATTGACGGCTAGTATGATAGGATTGGCTGTTGGCCAACTGTTTTTTGGACCGTTGAGTGACAAGTATGGTCGTCGTTTCCCTTTGATTGTGGCTATGTGTCTGTTTCTTTTGGCTACACTGGGATGTCTTTATTCCCGTACAATCATGCAGTTTGTGGGATGGAGATTGGTGCAGGGAATAGCTGGAGCAGGAGGGATTGTGATTTCACGTTCCATTGCAGCAGATAAATATTCTGGAAGGGAATTGGCAAAGATGTTGGCTATTATTGGAGCTATCAATGGTGTAGCTCCGGTGGCAGCACCTGTTGCTGGAGGAGGAATGGCTGAAAGTGTAGGTTGGCACGGCATTTTCTGGGTATTGTTTGGGTTAGGCGTGTTATTACTGGTAGGAAGTTTGCATTTTGCAGAGTCTTTACCGGTTGAACGTCGGCAGAATGCGCGTTGGCTGGATGTATACAATAGCTTTCTTACTGTCATTCACAACCGTAGGTATATGTGTTATATCCTTCAGTTCGGTTTTGCTCAGGGAGTGTTGTTTGCTAATATTGCCTCCTCACCTTTTATTATGCAACAACATTATGGATTTTCGCCTTTAATGTTCAGTATTTGTTTTGGAGCCAATGCCCTAGCCATTGTCATTTCTGCGACTTCTGCCCTCAAATTTGCCCATCCGGAACAAGCATTATATAGAGGAAGTATCGGAATGGTAATTGCTTCTTCTTTTCTATGTGTAGCATTGTGTGTTGGTTGTAGTTTCTGGATATATGAAGTGTTACTTCTTGCATTACTTTTCATGTTAGGGCTAACCTTTACTGCTTCTAATACACTGGCAATGGATTGTGAACGGTCAAATGCAGGTATGGCATCGGCCTTATTGGGGGCATTAGGATTTGCTTTTGGGGGTGTGGTATCTCCACTTGTAGGATTGGGGAATATTATGGTATCTACCGGAATATTGTTTTTTACAGGCTCTGTATGTGCATTTGTTTGTACTCGCATAGCGCTTCGACGCGCTTTCTCATTGGCACAATATTACCGTAAATGATTTTGTAGTAATCAAAAATTCAAAACTTTGTAGATATAGAATGTCACACAAACCTCAGGTTTTGCAGTATCAATAAAAAAAGACCGCTGATAATGAAAATTATCAGCGGTCTTTTTAGTGATCCGCCTGGGGCTCGAACCCAGGACCCCAACATTAAAAGTGTTGTGCTCTACCTGCTGAGCTAGCGAATCATCCTGTGTAATGCAATTATCTCATGATTACGGGTGCAAAGATAGGTGTTTATTTTGTTCTGTGCAATACTTTTGAAATAAAAAAATAAATTTAATGCTGCATTTATTAATTGCTTTTGAGCTAATATATTGATATGCAGCATTAAAAATGTATGATATTTTTTTGAATTATATTATTTCTTCATTAGAATAATACTTCAATAAGTCCATAAAAACAGGAATTTCCTCCTTTTCGAACCCAGCTTTTTCCAATTCCGGAATATCTTGTTCGAACTCTTCTTTGAATTTATCGAACTTATAATCCGCCAATGATATGGCTTTCTTATAAAATAGAAGAGCACCTTTCATATTCTGAAGAATCAATTCCGTATGTCCGGCATTAAGATAATCGTGAATATTCGGAGTTGTTTCTTCCAATATTTTCTTATAATAATTTCTTGCCATATCATATTTACCGGTAAGGAATGAACACCAGGCAATAGGTCGCCATGCCTTATGGCTTTTTGTGTCAAGATAATCTACCTTATAATAATATTTCAGAGCTTCGCTGTAATTTTTAAGCTCAAGATGGCAATGTCCGATACTGATTTGCACAGACAGATTATCCGGATCTTTTTCCTCATATCTGTGATAATATTCCAGAGCTTTCTGAGGTTCTTTCTTCAAACGATAACAGTTTGCAATTCTTCTGATAACCCATTTGCTGTTCATATTCAGCAAATCTGCCTGGAGATATGCTTCAAGTGCTCCGTCCAAATCTTCCAGCATTTGCTTGCAATATCCGATTTTCTGGAAAAGAGTATCATTAGATGCATCTTTTTCAACAAGCCTGTTGTATATCTTTAATGCCTCGCTGAAATAATTCTTTTGCAGATAATATTCTGCGATAGGAGTTGGGTCGCCACCTTCAAAGAAAAATTTGTCGATTATTGGAAGATTATGGAAATCCAGTGGATAAGTGAATATATCATCAAAATCAAGATGAGCCGGATGCAATTTATAAAACCTGTATAAATCCTGGATATATTGTCCGACCACAAGCTTGAAACTGTCTTTCGATGTCTTTATTTCATTATTTTTCTGTTCTAGCATTTCCACAGCCTGGCTGTCAATTTGCGCGCTCATCGATTGTCTGAATTGCTCAGGAATCTCAAGCATACTCAGATACAGTGAATATTTGTCTGAATTGCACATATATGGCGAAACTCTTACCAGTGCTTCCACCATTGAATTCTGTGCAGAGTTCTTTTCCTGTTTTCCAAAATATGGGTTATCTTTTCTGAAAGGAACAAACCAGTTTGATATTTCTCTGAAGAAAGGATAATTCTTCAGATGCACAAACGTAGAGTGCATAACGTCCGCACCTTCAAGCTGCAAGTCGCTGAATTCTGTCATCATTTTGCTGAGCTCTTTGTCAGCAAAAATCTTTTCCTGCCATTCCGGATTCATTTCATCTCCCAATTGTTCCGGAGTTATATCTTTCAGATTTATCTTTTCGCTTATCTTCGGATTCAGTTTCATCATTTCCGGGATAATTTCATTCTGAAGTTTATGGCAAATTTTTTCAGTCTCTCTTGAAAGAATGAATTTCAGGATTATTATTTGAGCTTCATCCAAAAAGGCTTGTCCTTTTTCTTTATGGAGATTTATTACCTTTTCTTGAATATCATTGTATAACCATATTCTTTTTCTGTAAAAATATAATGACAGTAAAATCGAAACAAGAGCTCTAGCCTTGATTTCTATTTCATCGGACAAGTAAAGTTTGAATAATATCATTACTTTTTCACTGTCGAATACTTCTTGAATACTCAACCACAGAGATGAGGCAATCTGGCATTTTATCCAATTTTCTATTTCCGGGTCTTCAATTATATCTTTCAGTCCGGCAGCTTCTTCAATGCTCAGGCTGCTGTTTGTCCAGATTTTTTTGAACAGAGAATTTACATATTTTTCTTTCTCTTCCGGATTTGAAGATTTTATATATGACTGAATTTCAACGAAAGATTTGTCCGGACTGAATTTGTTTGTCCGCAAAGTGTTGAAGAATAACCTTGATGATTCTTTTGACAAGGCTTTGATTCGTACCTTATCTGTCAGTTCATAGCAGTCTCTCAGCAGGTCGGTATATATTTTATGTTGCATAGGGTCAGCAAATCCCTCCAATTTGTAGCGCAACATATATTTATATGTATTTTGCAGACCATCCAGTTTGTCCTGGAACTCATAATTGTAACTTCCGGCAATCAGGCCTTGCAAATGGTCAAATGCATTCTTCAGCTCTTTGTTGTCCAAAAAACCGATAATGCGGTTATATGTCTTATTTATTTCTTGTGTAGTCATATAAAAAATTAGTGTCTTAAAGCACAAAGTTAACAGCTTTTATGTAAGAGGATAATATTTGAACTGAAAAAAACAGAAAAAATCGTATCTTTGCAGATAATCCGAAAAATGCTTTGGAACAACTGTTTAAAATAGAAAAGACAAATAATATATTATATGAAGAATATCCGAAATTTCTGTATCATTGCTCACATCGATCATGGGAAAAGTACGTTGGCAGACCGTTTGCTTGAATACACAAATACTGTTGAAGGGCGCGATATGCAGGATCAAGTCCTTGATGATATGGATTTGGAACGTGAGCGAGGTATCACTATCAAAAGCCACGCTATCCAAATGAAATATAAATATAAAGGTGAAGAGTATATTTTGAATCTTATTGATACTCCGGGACACGTGGACTTTTCTTACGAGGTTTCTCGTTCGATTGCTGCTTGTGAAGGTGCATTGCTTATCGTTGATGCAGCTCAGGGTATTCAGGCTCAGACTATTTCAAACCTTTATATGGCAATCGACAATAATTTGGAGATTATACCTGTACTTAACAAGATAGACTTGCCAAGTGCTATGCCTGATGAGGTTGAAGACCAGATTGTTGAACTTTTGGGTTGCGACCGTTCGGATATTTTGCGTGCTAGCGGAAAGACCGGAGAAGGTGTTTATGATATTCTTAATACAATTGTTGAGAAAGTTCCTGCTCCATCAGGCGATCCGGATGCACCGCTGCAGTGTCTGATTTTCGACTCTGTTTTCAATTCATTCCGTGGAATCATTGCTTATTTCAAGGTCGTAAACGGAAGTATTCGTAAAGGAGACCATGTAAAGTTTATTGCTACGGGAAAAGAATATGATGCCGATGAGGTTGGTGTTCTGAAGTTGGATATGTCACCGCGTGATGAGATTAAGACTGGTGACGTAGGATATATCATTTCCGGTATAAAAACATCAAAGGAAGTAAGAGTAGGAGATACTATTACTCATGTGGCTCGTCCGGCAGAAAAGGCTATCGAAGGTTTTGAGGAGGTGAAACCGATGGTCTTTGCCGGTGTATATCCTATAGATACGGAAGATTTTGAGAATCTTCGTTCTTCATTGGAAAAGTTGCAGCTCAACGATGCTTCTCTGACATTCCAGCCGGAAAGTTCTGCAGCTTTGGGATTCGGTTTCAGATGCGGTTTCTTGGGATTGCTTCACATGGAAATCGTTCAGGAACGTTTGGACCGAGAATTCAATATGAATGTTATCACAACTGTGCCTAACGTTTCATATAAAGTATATGACAAAAAAGGAAATTGTTCGGAAGTTCATAATCCGAGCGGTTTGCCAGACCCAACATTGATTGACCATATTGAAGAGCCGTTTATCAGAGCTTCGGTTATTACTAATACAGCATATATTGGTCCGATTATGACTCTGTGTTTGGGTAAACGTGGTATATTGGTTAAGCAGAGTTATATTTCCGGTGATAGAGTTGAGATTTTCTATGACCTGCCACTGGGCGAAATTGTGATAGACTTCTATGATAAATTGAAGAGTATTTCAAAAGGATATGCTTCATTTGACTATCATTTGCACGATTTCCGTCCGAGCCGTTTGGTCAAACTGGATATTTTGTTGAATGGAGAGCCTGTCGATGCCCTGTCAACATTGACACATATCGACAATAGTGTTCCTTTTGGCCGCCGTATGTGTGAAAAACTTAAAGAGTTGATTCCTCGCCAGCAGTTCGATATAGCAATCCAGGCTGCTATTGGTGCTAAAATCATAGCACGTGAAACTATCAAGGCAGTTCGAAAGGATGTTACGGCGAAATGTTATGGAGGTGATATCTCTCGTAAACGAAAATTGTTGGAAAAACAGAAAGAGGGAAAGAAGCGAATGAAACAGATTGGTACGGTAGAAGTTCCTCAAAAAGCATTCCTCGCAGTTCTGAAACTTGATTAAATAATTATTATAACAACACGTATGTCTCAGGTTAGTATTTCTGAAACATACGTGTTTCTTTTTATGGTCGTTTAATCTACTTGCTTCATTCAATGCATTCATATATCAGATTTATTGTAATAAAAACATCGATTCACCTAGGTGGGTTAATCAACTCACCTAGGTGAGCCAATCAATCCACCTAGGTGAGCCGATTAACTCACCTGGGTGATCTGATATTTTTATACTGTTGAAGTAATCAAATGATAGTGGTTAATGCATTGTGTTTTTGCGATGATTTAAATTTTTATTTGCTTTATTAGCCTATTAAATTAATATTAGTAATAAACTGTTTTTTAATATTTAATGAAAGTGTTGCATGATTACGATTTTTTAGTAAATTTGCGATATGATCCTAAATATCTAATATTAATTATAAAAATACATATTATGAAAGTACTTTTGATTAGATTGATTGAATGCTTTTTTATTATTATGTTGTTTAATATGGTTTCTTGTTCGAGTAACCATAATGAAATGAAAGTAATAAATTTTGAATCATGTATTTCTTGTGAAAAAGAAATGAAACTTTCAGAAATTGCTGATACTTTTGAATATTTGGAATTGAAGACTCCTGATAATATTGTTGTATCAAAGATAGTTTCTGTTCTTTTGCCGGAAAATTTCGTGTTAGTACAAACTTTTGATGGGATTTATAAGTTTGACAGAAGTGGTGAGTTTATTAGAGAAATAGGAAGAAAAGGACAAGGACCTGAAGAGTACCTTCAAATAAGAGCCCTTGATGTTGATTTAGAGCGAAAAGAGATCATACAAGCAGATGCGCAGAAAATAATATATTATGATTATGATGGTAATTTTTTAAGAAGTACAAAGATAAAGGACTTTTTCTTTAACTTAGTTCATGATGATACTTTGTTTTGGACTTGTAATTTATGTTTTCATTTTGATAAAAATATGGCTTATGCTTTGAATCAAAAAGGAGATACTGTGGTTGCTGTACCTAATCCGAATTATGGTATGGAAAGTTTGAATAAAGATGGTTTTTATTTTAATTCTTCAATATATTTAAGAGAGTTTTCTTGTTATGGTAAAAATCTTTATATGAAAACACGTGCATCAAGGGATACTGTTTATCAAATATCAGGAAAAAATGTTGTACCTTATATGTATATTGATTTGGGTACCTATAAGATGCCGGTAGAATATGAAATATGGTATTCAAAAGAAGCTTATGAGAAGAACGCTGAAAATTATTGGTCTATACCTCGTTTTGATGAGGATAATAGGTTTATTTATTTGGTAGCTAGCCGTCAAAAACATAGGAATAAAGAAAGAGATAATGAAGAAGATTACAAGTTTATAATATTTGATAAGAAAAAGAAGGAAGGTTTTGTTACAAAAAGTAAATATGGAAATAAGATAACGGATGATATTCTTGGTGGACCATCTTTTTGGCCAATGTGGAAATCTGGAAATTATTATATAGATGCAATAGAATGGTCGGAGTTTGTAGATAAAATGGAAATATATGATTATCCAATTTCGTTAGATTTGAGGAAAATTTCAAATGATTGGAATGAAGATACAAATCAAATTATACGGTTAGCTTATATTAAAGACTAGTGTATTTTATGTTTGTCAAATTATTAATCTATAGGTTTTAGAAATATGGTGTTATTATTTCTATCTCTATTCCTCTGATACTCAGTAAAACTTGAAAATAATTTAAAAATTCTTCCCAAAATATTTTGCAGATTCAAAAATCCGTTCTACTTTTGCACCCGCAATCGAGAGAG
>CALCST010000041.1 GCA_937894065.1 uncultured Parabacteroides sp.
ACCCTTAATCATTAACAAATTGTGCTCTGGGAGGATCTTGATAACTTGAAGGTTTTGAATTGTAACACGTTCGTTACCTGTTTGACCCGCCATGCGCATACCCTTGAATACTTTTGCAGGGTAAGAACAAGCACCAATTGAACCCGGTGCACGAAGACGGTTGTGCTGACCGTGTGTTCTTTGACCTACACCACCGAAGCCATGACGTTTAACAACGCCTTGGAATCCTTTACCCTTTGAAGTACCTACTACGTCAACAAAACCTCCTTCTTCGAAGATTTCTACTGTGAGAGTTTCACCTAAAGCAGGCAAATTTGTAAATGATTTGAACTCGGCCAAGTGTCTCATTGGAGCTACTCCTGCTTTCTTGAAGTGACCAGCTTCAGGCTTAGTTGTGTGCTTTTCCTTCTTTTCTTGGAAACCAACTTGAACAGCTTGATAGCCATCATTTTCAATAGTCTTGATTTGAGTAACTACACAAGGACCTACTTCGATAACAGTGCACGGAATATTTTTTCCGTCGGCACTGAAAACGGATGTCATTCCGATTTTCTTTCCTAATAATCCTGGCATTTCACTTAAAATTTAAATACTTACACTTTAATTTCTACTTCTACACCACTTGGCAATTCCAGTTTCATCAATGCGTCAACTGTTTTTGCTGTTGAACTGTAGATGTCAATTAATCTCTTATAAGATGACAATTCGAACTGCTCACGAGATTTCTTGTTTACGAAAGTTGAGCGGTTCACAGTAAAGATACGTTTGTGTGTTGGAAGAGGAATTGGACCGCTAACAACTGCACCTGTAGCCTTTACAGTCTTTACGATTTTCTCAGCTGACTTATCAACCAAAGAATAATCATAAGACTTCAATTTAATTCTGATCTTTTGGCTCATATTTTTTATTTTATGAATTTCGAAACATTATTTGATCAAATCAGCACGTCCCTGAACTTCTGTCAATACCTGCTTAGCAATAGAAGAAGATACCTGAGCATAGTGAGAGAACTGCATTGAAGATGTTGCACGACCTGAAGTGATAGTACGCAAAGCTGTTACATAACCGAATGTTTCAGCCAATGGAACTTTAGCTTTTACGATACGAGCACCTGTACGGCTTGATTCCATACCTTCAACCTGACCACGACGTTTGTTCAAGTCACCGATTACATCACCCATGCTTTCTTCAGGAGTAACAACTTCCATCTGCATGATTGGTTCCATCAAACAAGGACCAGCTTTTTCACATGCATTCTTGAATGCCTGGATAGCTGCGATTTCGAATGACAACTGGTCAGAGTCTACTGGGTGATATGAACCATCGATCAAAGTTACTTTCAACTTATCAAGTGGGTATCCAGCCAAAACACCATTCTTCATTGCTTTTTCGAAACCTTTCTGAACTGAAGGGATGAATTCTTTTGGAACGTTACCACCCTTAACTTCATCGATGAATTCCAAAGTGCCTTCGAAACCTTCTGAAGCTGGTTCGATGCGAACGATGATATCAGCGAACTTACCACGACCACCAGACTGTTTCTTATATACTTCACGCAATTCGACTGGCTGAGTAATTGCTTCTTTGTAAGTAACCTGAGGTTTACCCTGATTACATTCAACCTTGAATTCACGTTTCAAACGGTCGATAATGATATCCAAGTGCAACTCACCCATACCGCTGATAACTGTCTGACCTGTTTCCTCGTTAGTCTGAACACGGAATGTTGGGTCTTCTTCAGCCAACTTAGCCAATCCCATACCCAATTTATCCAAGTCTTTCTGAGTCTTAGGTTCAACAGCGATACCAATAACTGGTTCTGGGAATTCCATTGATTCAAGTGTGATTGGATGTTCTTCGTCACACAATGTATCACCTGTACGGATATCTTTGAAACCTACACCTGCACCTATATCACCACAACCGATAACTTCCATTGGGTTCTGTTTGTTAGAGTGCATCTGGAACAAACGAGAAATACGTTCTTTCTTACCAGAACGAGTATTCAAAACATATGAACCAGCGTTCATAGAACCTGAATATACACGGAAGAAGCACAAACGACCTACATATGGGTCAGTAGCAATCTTAAATGCCAATGCTGTCAATGGTTCTTCAAACAATGGCTTGCGAACAACAACCTTATCAGGATCTCTTGGATCAGTACCTTCAATTGCAGGAGTATCTTCAGGGCTTGGCAAATATGCACAAACTGCATCAAGCAATGTCTGAACACCTTTGTTCTTGAATGAAGAACCACAAATCATTGGGTTGATAGCCATTGACAATGTACCTTTACGGATAGCAGCCTTGATTTCATCTTCAGTAATTGTTGAAGGATCATCAAAGTATTTTTCCATCAAAGCATCATCACATTCAGCCAATACTTCCAACATTTTGTCTCTCCATTCTTCAGCTTCAGCCTGCAATTCTGCAGGAATATCTTCTACTGAATATTCAGCTCCCATAGTTTCATCGTGCCAAAGGATAGCTTTCATTCTAACCAAGTCAACAACACCACGGAAAGTTTCTTCAGCACCGATTGGAATCTGAATTGGACAAGGATTAGCACCCAAAACATCCTTAACCTGGCGAACTACTTCAAAGAAGTTTGCACCAGAACGGTCCATTTTGTTTACATAACCGATACGAGGTACATTATATTTATCAGCCTGACGCCATACTGTTTCTGACTGAGGTTCTACACCACCAACAGCACAGAATGCAGCTACAGCACCATCCAAGATACGCAATGAACGTTCAACTTCTACAGTAAAGTCTACGTGTCCCGGAGTGTCAATCAAGTTAATTTTATATTTATCATTAGCATACTTCCAGAATGTTGTAGTAGCAGCAGATGTGATAGTGATACCACGTTCCTGTTCCTGCTCCATCCAGTCCATAGTTGCAGCACCGTCATGAACTTCACCAATTTTGTGAGTCAGACCAGTATAGAAAAGAATACGTTCTGAAGTTGTAGTCTTTCCTGCATCGATGTGCGCCATGATACCGATGTTTCTGGTATACTTCAATTGTTCGTCAGCTTTTGTTGCCATGTATAAAATCTCCTTAATTTGATAAATTAAAATCTGAAGTGAGCGAATGCACGGTTAGCTTCAGCCATACGGTGCATATCTTCTTTTCTCTTAAACGCACCACCCTGATTGTTGAATGCATCAACGATTTCAGCAGACAACTTATCAGACATAGTTTTACCACCACGCTTACGAGCGAAGATGATAAGGTTCTTCATAGAGATTGACTCTTTACGATCCGGGCGGATCTCAGTAGGTACCTGGAATGTAGCTCCACCGACACGGCGTGATTTAACTTCAACTTGAGGGGTAATATTGTCAAGTGCAGCTTTCCAAATTTCAAGTGCAGACTTTTCTTCATTAGGCAATTTAGCCTTAACTGCTTCAAGAGCAGAATAGAAAATTTCGAAGGCAGTATTTTTCTTGCCATCGTACATCAAATGGTTAACGAATTTCGTAACCTTTACATCACCGAAAACAGGATCTGGCAATACCTGTCTTTTCTTTGGTTTTGCTTTTCTCATTTCTTTTCAAAAATTTCGTTTCTTTCTTTGGTTGCCTTTTATTTGTCTTCAACAGTTCCGCCGAACCATTTACTCAACCTATTAGCCTATCCAAATACTCAAACCAGCTTTAATACTAAATTTAAATTCTCAGTTTGAAAGGAATAATGGGTTATTCTTATTTTTTACCCTTTGCTGCAGGAGCCTGACCTGGTTTAGGACGCTTAGCACCGTATTTTGAACGACGCTGTGTACGACCATTTACACCAGCTGTATCCAAAGTACCGCGAACAATGTGGTAACGAACACCTGGAAGGTCCTTAACACGACCACCACGAACCAAAACGATTGAGTGTTCCTGCAAGTTGTGTCCTTCTCCTGGGATGTAAGAGTTTACTTCTTTACCATTTGTCAAACGTACTCTCGCTACTTTACGCATTGCAGAGTTAGGTTTCTTAGGTGTTGTTGTGTAAACACGTACGCAAACACCACGTCTCTGTGGACATGAATCCAACGCAGGTGATTTACCTTTTTCCACCAAAGTTTCCCTTCCTTTTCTAACTAATTGCTGAATTGTAGGCATTTCTTTTCTTTTTTATTAAACTTTGATTGTGATATTATAACTTTCAATTCTTATTTTCAGGCACAAGGATAGTAATATCTACTCATAAATCATAAGATTAACATAGTTTTTACATACCCCTCGCTTAAAACGTTGCAAAGTTACGCATTTGTTCTCATTCTGCAATATTTTATTTGTCTACAAACCATAGAAATTTGCTATTTTATATTTATTTAACAATAGGATTTATATGTTGTATATCATAAAAAAGGTTCGATACTAAAACTCTAATGTATCTTTGCTAATAGATAAACTATACATTAATAATATAGATAAAGTAAGAAACAAAATGGGAAAATATGAAACCAAGATTACAATGTTAGGGACTGGTAATGCAGCGGTAACTAAATGTTATAACACTTGCTTCTGTTTGCATACAGAAAAAGGTATTTTCTTAGTCGATGCTGGCGGAGGAAACGGAATACTATCACAATTAGAAAAAGCAAATATTTCGCTAACCGACATACATGAATTATTCATTTCTCATGCTCACACAGATCATTTGCTCGGTGCAGTTTGGATTATCCGTGCAATCGCACAGCTAATACAAAAGAATGCATATTCAGGTAATCTTAATGTTTACGGACACGACAAAGTGATTGACGTTACAGAATGGATATGCAAATCTACTCTTCCTAAAAAAATAGTAGCATTCATTGGTAACAGGATTATTCTAAACAAACTTGACAAAGGAGACTCATTCGAAGCTGCAGGAGTAAAATGCACTTGTTTCGACATTGAATCGACAAAAGAAAAACAATATGGATTAAGGATTGAATATGATAAAGACAAAATACTAGCTTTCCTGGGAGACGAACCATATAATCCAAACAATAAGGAATATGTAGAAAATGCCGACTGGATGATGAGCGAAGCTTTCTGCTTATATAGAGACAGGGATATTTTCAAGCCTTACGAAAAACATCACAGTACAGCTATCGACGCTGCACGAACAGCAGCTTCCCTTGGCATAAAGAACCTCATTCTATATCATACAGAGGACAAAACAATAGCAGAAAGAAAAATTAAATATACTGAAGAAGCAAAACTTGAATTCAAGAATCCGGTATATGTTCCGGATGACTTGGAGAGTATTATTCTATAAAAAACATAAAATGATATACTAAAAATAGGGCCGGACCCATTTTTGATTGGGTTCGGCCCTATTCCAAAATATATACGGCCCCAAATTCTGATGGGTCCGTATATATTTTTTCATATTATCTTCCGAATCTCTTATCTATTTCGTCATTAGAGAAAATAGTCATAATAGTTTTTCCATCCGGAGTCAGATTTGAATCTGAGCATACAAAAAGCGAGGCAAGCAAATGATCCATTTCTTTTGCAGTCATTGGCTTTCCTATCGGTATAGCCTGAGCAGATGCCAAAGAAAAGGCTACCATATCTGATACTTCATCATTAACCTTACTTCCTGTTTCAATTGCTTTCAAAACTATTTCCTTCAGTAATTTCACACAGTCTGTTCCTTCCATTCCTGATGGAATGCCGTTGATAGAATAACTTCCACCTCCTAAATCAGAAAGGTCAAAACCAGCAAATGAAAGATCCTCCAACAACAAAGGAAGGCATGCATTCTCCGATGGCGTAAATTCTACAATAGCCGGGAAAAGCATCTGCTGCGACAATCCTCTTTTCTGTGATATACTTTGTTTATATTGCTCGAAAAGCACACGAATATGAGCCCTATGCTGATCTATAAGCGCCAAACCAGATTTAAGCGAAGTCACTATATAATGATTCTTATACTGATAGCAAGGCATCAATGTTTCTTCAAACATATTCTTCTCCACAGGTTCTGACTGTTCAAAATCTGTATTGATTGCCTTTTCTCTATCAGATTCGAAACTTTCATATAATTGTGCCCAGTCAAATTCACTTCTTGAAGAAGTATGTTCTCTTTCTCCCCCACCGCCGAATGAAGGAATAGAAGCTGTTGGAGGATTAAAAGGATTATATCCGGAATTCAACTGAACTCTCGGTCTCTCTCTCTGCTCAGTTTCTTTTGTTGGATTATACAAAGGTATATCTATAGAATCTGCAGAGTTGAAATCAAGAGTTGGTATTGCGCTGGACTTTGCAAGAGTTTCACGAGTTGCTGCCAACAGGATTTGCCATATCGGCTGTTCATTCTCAAACTTTATTTCCGTCTTTGTGGGATGGATATTCACATCTATTGTGGACGGATCAAGATTCATATAAATGAAATAACTAGGCATTTCTCCCGGAGGAATAAGCTGGTCGTAAGCTTGCATTACAGCTTTATGAAAATACGGATGCTTCATAAATCTCCCATTAACAAAGAAATACTGTAAAGCACCACGTTTAGTTGCTGTATCCGGACGACCAATAAAGCCGGTTATCGAAACCAGAGAACTTTCAGCCTCAAGCGACAGCAATTTCTGATTGAAAGCCTTTCCATTTATATTTACAATCCTTTGACGTAACCCTGAAGAAGGAAGATTCAATATCTCAGTATCATTATGGAACAACGACATGGAAATTGAAGGGTTTACCAAAGCAACACGTTCAAACTCAGTAATTATATGTCTGAATTCTGTTTCATTTGATTTCAAGAACTTTCGTCGTGCTGGAACATTGAAGAAAAGATTCTTGACAGAGAATACAGAACCTTCAGCACAAGCGTCAGGTTCAGACAATTCCACTTTCGAACCGGAGATGTGTAATTTAGTCCCGAATTCCGCACCTTTAATCCTTGTCCTCAATTCAACCTGGGCAACAGCCGCTATTGAAGCCAAAGCCTCACCTCGGAATCCCATAGTATGCAAAGAAAACAAATCATCAACACACGAAATCTTGGAAGTGGCATGACGTTCGAACGACATTCTCGCATCCGTTTCCGACATACCCTTTCCATTATCAACAACCTGAATCAATGTTTTTCCGGCATCCTTTATTATAACTTGTATTGAACTTGCTCCAGCATCTATTGCATTCTCAACAAGTTCCTTTACAACTGATGCCGGACGCTGTATAACTTCGCCGGCGGCAATCTGATTGGCTATATTATCCGGCAATAGATGTATTATATCACTCATTGCCAGAATAAATACCAAAACAAGACTGCCAAAACAGCCAATGCAACAATCAGTTTCACATTCTTATACTGTCGGCTTCGGGCATCATCTCCCCTTCCACGGCTTCTCTTCAGATGCGTTGTACCTTCGATAAAGGTACCTTTTATAGAAGGTTTATAATCCTCAGGCGATTCTTCCATTCCCATCTCACGCTTTATTTTGCTTATGCGCTCTTCCATGGCTTCCTTGTGAGGATCCCAATAAATCGGTTTATGCTCGAACTGACGAGGTTTACGAACATTATAAAATGAAAAAAGTGCCATAATCGTTAGTTTTAAAGTTTATTTGCTCGTGAGTTTACTCTCACACTGCTAATGTACGAATTTATTGCTTCTTTTTGGCCTGTCTTGCACTTTTCTTTTCTTAACGACAAAAATATCGTCTTTACTCAATGGTCTAAGATAGTCAAACCACATGAAGTCTTTCAAGGTTTTCTGTGAAGGCTTCAAGTCCGGTATCGGAGTCATAGAACCGACCGGAGAAGGCCATATTTTAAGTTTTTCCAGCTTATTGTCTTTTACCCAAATAGTAAGATATCCGCTTTTTGTGGCATTAAGTCCAACCATTGAGCCATCATTCTCTATCGGATAAAAGATTGACTCTGCATTTCCTTCAACATCAATCTGTCTTACAGCTTGTCCGTTGAAATAAGCCTTAAGGTCATTTCCTTTAAGCTGATTGTAGTATGCTGTATCCAATTCCTGTATAGCAAATGCAAATTGCTTCACATGTGCATGATCTATTGTGGAATCGTTCATATATAAAAGTATAGTATCACCATACAGCTGATATTGCTCATTCCAGATTACAGGATCATTATACATATATAATATAGAGTCCCTGGAGTTGAATTGCATAGAATCGCACACTCCCTGAATATCTGTTCTGAAGAAGCGTACTCCGTAAAAAGCCTTGACTTCACGGTATGTTGAGTCAATAGTCATCATTTCCAAAGTGTCAGCTCTCAGATACAAAGTATCTCCTTGCGAATATTCCAAGAAAGATGCACTATCAGTTGCAAAAGCATAACCTGTTTTCTCGTTGTAATATCCATAATTGCCTCGCAACATAACATTCTGCAAAGTATCTTCAATTGACATGCTGCCGAACACTTCACCAAAACCAGCATCACGGTCGTATGCGATAGAATCACCTATTAGAATCTTGTTTCCCGAAGTTATCTCCGAACGATCCAGCAGCATTGCTGTATTATCTATTGTATTATACCATCCCAAAGAAGAATGTATAACACCACTGTCCGAAACAATAACAGAAGGGCCAAGTATAGTAGATAATTTTGTGTCAGTATTATAATGTAGTGTATCAGAATACAAAGTAAAGTTCGGATTTTCCAGACGAACGCTATCATTGAATATCGCCAGTTTAGTTGCCGGAGAATATTGTCCGTAAAATGAAGACAACTCATTCAACGAATCAACAATAAGACCGCCATCAAAATAATAACCGATATTGGCTATTCTCTCATAATTAAGACTATCGGTGAAAAGCGTAACCTGGCGGTTCTCCATTCTTACATTATTTCTAAGATATGCAATTTGGGCATTACCGTCATAGAAAAGATAATCACCATACACAAAAAGTGTATCACCTTGTTCCATTCTCACATTACTGAAAGCTTCCAGGGAATTAGTCTTCTCAAAGAAATATGCACTGTCGCAATACATATATGAACTGTCATGGCGAAAGCACACATCACCATTCAGCACCTGTGCATCCGCCATAACTTCTTTGTCGAACGACAATGTATTTGCGTGTTCAAGATAAACTTTAGTCTTTTTCTGCTTTAATGTATCTTGTGTCTGAGAAAAAACATAAGAACTCAGACACAGAAAACACACTATTAAATTTACAACAAGTCTCATTCCTTAATCCAACCAGGGTAACGGAAATCGCAGTTTTTCCAACCGTCACTAATTCGTACATAGGTTGTTTTTTGCTGCTTCTTAATCCACTCGTTTAATAACTCTTCTTTCTTCTTATTTTCTACTATTGCCTTCAAAGCCTGATAGTCCTCAGCAAGGTTTGCCTTATGAGCCTCAGTTCTTGCCTTAAGCTTAACAATAGCTACAACTTCTTTCTGACTTTTATTTATCATAGTAAATGGTTTGGAAATTTCACCTACTTTCATTTCATAAACCACTTTACCTACTTCCTGCGGAAGTTCCTGCATTTCGAATTTTGGTGTTCCGTTGTTTGCACTTTCATAATTCTGGTTCACCATCAAACCTCTGTTGTTTCGCGTATCTTTATCAGCAGAAAGGAAAGTTGCAGCTTCTTCAAAAGAGAATTTGTTAGCCTGCAAATCATTATATAATGTATCCATTTTTGCCAATGTCTTTGTTAATTCAGAATCCGAAACTTTCGGTTTCAACAAAATATGGCGGCAATTGATACGGTCACCTCTTTTTTCAATAAGCTGAATTATGTGATAACCAAATTCAGTCTGTACAATCTGAGAAACACGTTTTGGGTCATTAAGGTTGAAAGCTACATTTGCGAACTCTGGAGCTAGCAATGCTTTTCCTGTAAAACCAAGTTCACCACCTCTTTTTGCAGATTCAGGGTCTTCTGAATACAAACGCGCCAAGGCTGAGAATTCACGTTCACCGGAAGTAACCTGTTCAGTGAACTCACGTAATCTTGACTTGATAGCATCCACTTCTTCCATCGGAATCTTAGGTTCCATTGTTATTATCTGAACCTCAACAGTAGAAGGAATATTAGGCAAACTATCCTGAGGTAAATCATTGAAATATCTTCTCACCTCCGAAGGTGTAAGCTTAATCTCACCTACCAGCTTACGCTGCATTTCCTGAACAATCTGCTGTTCGCGAATCGTTTCAGTTCTTTCCTCCTTAATCTGAGGCATCTTCTTATTGAAGTATTCTTCAACCTTTTCCTTTGAACCAATCTGGTTGATTACGAAGTTAATCCATTGCTCAACACTCTGAATAACTTGAGCTTCGGGAACTTCAACACTATCTATTTTAGCCTGATTCAAATAAAGCTTCTGTATTGCCATCTGTTCCGGTATCACACAATAAGGGTCGCCGTCCAACTTTTCACCGGAATTCAACATATACAATCGCTGTGACTCTACATCTGAACGCAAAATCGCATCATCACCTACAACCCAGACAACTTCGTCAATGACATTATCCTGAGCTTTTACTCCCACTATACTGCATGCCAAAAGCAAAGTAAATAATAACTTTTTCATCCGATTTTTATTTTCATTTATTTTAGAGGTCCTCGCCATGGAATTTCACATTTCCTTTGCGTATTGCCTCATTATATATTTCTTCTTCAAAACTTCTCAGAAATTCTGATTTACGTTGCGACAAAAGTATTTCCTTTATCTGCGCCGACGCATAATCAAAAGGCGCACGGTTTCCTTTGAATTCCACTTCTTTGACTTTAAGAAGATAGCAATACGCAGAATCCGACACCTCAATGAGTTTATCCGTTTTCAGCATACGGTTAAATTCTGATTTCTTGACCGGCATATTTTCAGCAATTTCCTCGCCGCTCATCCATCGGTCGTAAAAATAGTCATAAATAACCGCATTCTGCAAACTATATTTCTCTATTTTTTCAATTAATTCGTCACCACCCGAATTACACCATTTCTTTAAATCAGACAATCCCGGCGCATCCGAAGGCACTTTCAGAAACAGACCTTTCACAATATCTTCCTCAAGCAGGAATGATTCCTTGTTAGCTTCATAATAGTCGGAAATTTCCTTATCAGATATCTCGGCAGACAATCTTTCTTCAACAAGCTTTTCCTCATATTTATGACTCATCAGCGACTGCCGGTATGCATCGACAAGCCTGTCTATTTCTTCTTTTTCATCTTCCAGATGCTTGTTTGCCAAATCATATATAAGAGCATTTTTTACCCATTTCTTCACATAACTTTCAGCCATCATAAGACTGTCCTGTGACGAAAGAGTTTTAGGTATGAGTTTTTTTACCTCAAATGCTGTCAAAGTATGCTGCCCGACCGACACCAGCACATCCCCCTTACTTCTCGGAGCTTTATCTGTACACGAGATTAAGGGCAGAAAGAAAATACCCACCAACCATATCAATGCATTTCTGACTATCATTTCTTTGATATTCTTTTTAATACTTTTTGGTTTATCTCAACAGGATACTTCTTCTCCAGCTCTTTTATCCAGGCTTCTTCAAGAGCTTTCTGCTCTTCTGCCGGTTTCGACCAGATTTTTCTGTTACTAATCTCAAACAAAAGTATTCCGTCACGATATTCGTTCATCAGCAAATCAAATTCCGGATGTTTTTTCTTCAGATTGCTCTTTTCAACAGAAGTCAATATTTCCCTTACATAAAGTTCAAACACTTCGTGCATAAAATCACCGGAATATGTCTTTGTCGAGAATGGGCATCTTTGCATATAATTTACAAAGTCTTTCTGAAGAAACTCCTTACCGTCAATCACGAACAAAACATCGCTCATGTCCTTAGCCTTATCATAAAACTCTTTCGACGTCGGGAAATACTCATCACACAAATCCTGAAGCTGTGCGTATGATTTTTCATTCAGCTTATATCCATATTCAGCCTTCATTCTGTCGTCAAAAGCCTGATATAGCTCAAAGTTTCTTTCGCCCTGCGCCATTAGTCTTCTCAGTCTCTTTGATTCTTTGTCATACTCAGGCAAACCTTCCTTAGATATAAGTTTGATTATATGATATCCGAATTTCGATTTCACTGGCTCCGACAGTTCGCCTTCCTTATTCAAGGCATAAGCAGCTTCCTCAAACTCTCTCACCATAGTTCCTGGATTGAAAGCCGGAAGTTCTCCGCCCCTCTTTGCAGACTGCACATCAGCCGAACGGCTCTTTGCCATCTCTGCAAAGTCTGCTCCGGCAATCAATTCTTCATACATTTTCTCTGCATCCTTTTTCACCTGAAGCGAATCCTCTGCACTTCCATCCTTCTTGAAAGGAAGTAAAATATGAGCAACTCGAATCTTTCCCGGATTTGCAGGCTTTGAATGAAGCTTTATAATATGGAATCCCATCTTAGTACGTACAGGAGCAGTCACACTTCCGACCGGCATAGTGAAAACTACATTCTCAAAAGCCTTCACTGTCTGCATTGGCAAAAGTCTGTAAACATATTCATAAGCCACATGTTCCTTATCTGCTGCAACATATTCCTGCGCAACCTTCTGGAAATCCTCTCCGGCTTTTATACGTTCGTAAGCTTCCATAGCCTTATTATATACAGGCAACGTATCATTCGACACTGTCTGCTCAGGCAATCTGAAAAGTATATGGCTACATTCAACCATTTCTTTCATGCGGTCGAACTCAGCCCTTACCACACGGTCTTCAGCTTCCTCGTCCGAAAGGAATTCCGAAATCAGTTGACTGCGATATTCCGACAATTCTTCCTTGAATGACGAAGTCTTGTCAACTCCTTCTGCCTCAGCTTCAGCCACCTTCAGCTTGAAATTCTTATATAATTCAACGAACGAAGCTCTCTCTTTCGCATCCGAAAGATTAACAGCCCCGTTCTTCTTAGCCATAAAAAGAAACTCATCTATTTTGACAGGCTTTCCTGCCACTGTCATAACCACAGAATCCTGTTCTGATGCCATTACTGACATTCCTCCTGCCAGCAAGTATAAGGATAACCAAGATATAACTTTCATCTATACTGATTTTTTATCAATACTATGCATATATGCATACAAAACGCAAAAATAATATTAATCTAACGCATTACAGAGCTTTATAGTGTATTCGGCGTGGAAATTAGTGTTTTTTATCAATTACACTCATACATAAATATAATAAATAAGTCGCTTTCTGTTTTTATTTTATTACAGATATATTCATATATAAACTATAAGGTTATAAAAATATCGATTCACCTAGATGGGTTAATCGGCTCACCTAGGTGAATTGATTGGCTCACCTAGGTGAGTTGATTGAACCACCTAGGTGAGCCGATAAATTCAATTAACTCAAACTATAATATTATAAGCACAATTACATAAAATCATTATACTCTAGTAAATTATATATAGCATCACACACGTTTGATAAAGGAAATTCTAATATAAACATCTATTCCTTCAATTTTTATCCTATATATATAAGAACTTATAAGATTCTGTTTTTAATTTTGCCGAAGAAAAAGGAAAGCTGAACTATAAATGAAGAAAGTATATAACATAGGTATAATAGGTTTGGGTTATGTGGGATTTCCCCTAGCCTGCCTGTTTTCTCAAAAATATAAAGTTATTGGCTTTGATATAAATTTAAATCGCGTGGCTGATTTGAACAGCGGACATGACGCTACGGGCGAAGTCAGTGATGAAAAAATAAGCACGGCTTTGAAAAACGGATTGAGCTGCACAACGGATTATACAAGACTGAAGGATTGTAATGTTTATATCGTAACTGTTCCTACTCCTGTGAATCATCAGAACACACCGAATCTGACGCCGCTGAAAGGTGCCAGCGAAACTGTGGGAAAGGTTCTGAAAAAAGGCGATATAGTTATTTATGAGTCAACTGTATATCCGGGTATGACCGAGGATGTTTGTGCTCCTATTATAGAAAAGATTTCCGGGATGAAACTTAACCAGGATTTCTATATGGGTTATTCTCCGGAAAGAATCAATCCGGGTGACAAAATTCATACTGTTGAGAATATAAAGAAAATCACTTCCGGTTCAACTCCGGAGATTGCTACGGAAATTGACAAGCTTTATAACTCCGTCCTGAGGAACGGGACATTCAAGGCTTCGTCTATCAAAGTTGCAGAGGCGGCAAAAATAATAGAGAATTCCCAGCGCGACGTGAATATTGCATTTATAAATGAAATTGCAATGGTGATGCACGCTATGAATATCGACACACAGGATGTGCTGGAAGCTGCCGGCACGAAATGGAATTTCCTTCCATTCAAACCAGGGCTCGTTGGCGGACATTGCATAAGTGTGGACCCGTATTATCTTATTCAGAAAGCCAAATTCCACGGAGTTCTGCCACGAATCATGAGTGAATCACGAAGAGTGAATGACGCTATGGGAAGTTATGTTGCAAGCAGAGTGGTGAAATGTCTGAATGCAAAAGGTGTTTTGGTAAATAATGCAGAAATCCTACTCCTAGGCTTTACTTTCAAGGAAAATTGTCCGGATATCAGAAACACTAAAGTTGTGGATGTGTATTCGGCTCTTAGAGATTTCACTGATAATGTTTCAATATTTGATCCTTGGGTTGATCAATATGAAGCCGTTCGGGAATACGGAATCAAGGTTGAAACTCAGAAGCAAGATATCATAAACAAAAAATATGATGCCGTTGTCCTGTGTGTAAACCACGAATATTTCGACAAGATTGATCTATTGTCTTTACTTAAGAATCCGGGGATTATCTTTGATGTGAAGGGGAAACTGGATAGGGATATTGTAACAGACAGATTATAAAAAAGCAGGCATACTGAAAAATGCTCATAAGCATTATCAATATGCCTGTTCTTGTATTAAAACTTCACTATATTATTTCCAGAAATAACAAGCCGAGCCAGCTCCTAAAAATTCAGTTTCTTTTTCTTTTTCCCAATATAACCGAACTTGATTAAATATTAACATTGAAGTGTCATTCTTGTAACATAATATTTCGGAACGAAGTGAGTCCGGCAAGACTTCAGACAATTCAAGTCCGATTTTTGCATATTGTTCACGCATGAATGCTTTCTTTTCAAAACTAACCCATACACTGTCTCCTACCCCACAACATATTGTATCACCCAAAGCGTTATCCCAAACATCTAGTGTACGGTAGTGATTATAACCGGACACATCATGGGTTAAAGAATCATCTATCATTATATAATCACTTTCAAAAGCTGAAATATTCTCCGAGGAATCTCCAACCCTATTATTTTGAGAAATTCTTTCAATATCTTTAGCTGATATGCCAGGGATATAAGTAAGCATGGACAATAACAACACTGCACTCCAAGCGGCATGGAAATAAACACCTGGACGACGCAGTAATGATGTGATGCAAAGAATCAACATAACCAGACCGGCAATTACAAGATAAACCCTCATAACCGTCCATCCATATTGATTGATACGGTAAAACGCTCCAACTGCATATAAAGCAAGAGTTGGCATAACAATCCATGCCAAATAATCATAAAACCAACGATAGTATGACTTTGAAATATACATGAATATTCCCTTTAGCAAGAATGCTACAACCACAAAAACTGTTACCATGAAACAAACTCCGCCTTCAGGCAAGGAAAGGGTAAAAATAATCTTTCCCATATAAATATAAAACAGGAATGAGTAAATCAGCAATACTGGAGATAAAATAAAACGAGACAATATGTTTATAACTTCCCCACAATTGCCAAAACTCTCATCTCTATCAAAAACAAGAAAAAACATAGGGAACATTCCTATCCAAACAATAATTCCTATATATGCATTATAATCTGTAAACAAATCTATTTCAAACAGATAATTTATAGCCCCATAAATTGAAAGCAACAATGAATAAGAAATAACAGATAAAGTCAAAGACAAAATAATAGCCCAACAGGAACGCAAAAAACGATGTATAAATTCCACATCACGATTTCGTGAGCCTATTTGCCAATAAAGTAATGAAAGTATTATCAATGTTACAAACCATGAAGGTTTACAAAGCCATGAAGTATCGGAAAAGATTATCACCGGAACCAACAATAACACCGACAAATAATAAAAGATACGATAACTTCCCTGTTTTGTCCAATCATTAATTATATGAGCAGACATGAACAGAATCGGAGCATAAGTAAAAACATCATCATGCCACCGATTGAAATTACCGTATCCTACAATACTATACAAAACAAGCAAGATTACAAAAAGCACCTCAACTGGATTGTATTTCAAAGATGCACGGAACAATAATAACCAATGATACATCGAATGCCATATTTTATTCTTCATAAAAAAACTCCTTCTCCTTTAAATATTACACGGAGCATAAATTTACTGAGAATCATTACATGGCAAAAAATTTATGCCTATAATTTGTATATTGTCATTTATGTTATCAATGTTTGACTTTCACAATTTTATCTCCTATACGCAAAATATATATACCATGCGCCAACCCCCGGAAAGACATTTCAGACTTACCTTCAGACAACAAACGCGATTCAACTATTAATCCTTGCATATTATATAATGTAAGATTCTGCTTGGAAGCTGAAATATTATCTACAAAAAGAATATCAGATGATGAGTCAAACCGCCAACGGACTGGAGTGTCTGCAGAAATTTTCTCGTTATGTGTCACAATATAGTCGGAATAGAAATTACGGTTCTTAACCTCTAAATCAAAATCGCCATAAGCTTTTTCCAAAATCTGGTTTCCATGTTCGTCAAACTCATAAATATATCCGTACACGTCATTCCATTCACCGGAATCGTCGCGGACATAATGACGGACCACATAATCCTTTCCGGTAGCGTCTTTATATTCAAATTTGATTTTCTCCAACAAAATCCAATCTTCAACGGTTTCATCCCATAAAAGATAATCACTGCTCTCAACTCTTTTTGCCGCATCGAAAGACAATGTCATTTTTGTTACAGTCAACATATTTCCTTCATATGATGAATCAACGACTGCTATTGGATAATTATCTTTTATTTCAACTGGCCGCCAAACCCAAGTTTTAACCCAATCTCCGTCTATATAGCTGTATTCCTCAAAATAATCTTGCAAGCCATTATCCAAAGCGTGGTTCTTGGAGCGTGAAGTTTCAATCCATTTTCCTTCACCCGAGTAATTAAAAGTAGATTCTTCCCAATAAATTCCGTTGTTATCGTCTTCCTTGTAATTGCGGAACAACGTCTTATAAACCGGACGGAATTCCGAGGACATGGAATATCGCTGCTTACTCTCAACTGATTCTTTGCGTCCTTCGGCATCATAAGAATAATACAACTTTTCAGAAAGTATTCCGTCCGAATAAACATAAACAGAATCCAAAGTTACAGCTTCACTGCTCTTCAACAGATTTATTTCCGGCTGCATCTTTATCATTTTCTCGATATGATTACCATTTTCTGAAGAAGCAATGGCAAAGGCCGGAACAAAACACAATGTCAGTAAAAAATTTCTCATATGCTTATTGTTTAAGTTATTTAAAACACCTGTCGTTAATAAATTATCCAACAATAAGACACACGAGAAATAAAAAAACCTATTGGGGATTGAGATAAGTTGACAAGTAAAAAGATAGGCCTTTACAGACTTAATTGCTTGTCAACTTGTTATCTCGCCAATTCGTAACCTGTTACTATAGTAAAAGCAGACTAACCGCCATAACCATCATACCTAGAACAACACCTAATATTCCCAAATGATGGTGTCCGTATTTTTCCATTCCGGGCAACAATTCATCGAACGAGATGTAAACCATAATTCCCGAAACTAAAGCCAGAAGAGAGGCGTTGATTTCCAAAGTCCAGAACGGCATAAGGAAGAGAAAACCGACTAATGCTCCGACCGGCTCAGCCATTCCCGAAAGGAAAGAATACCAGAAAGCTTTGCGGCGGCTTCCGGTGGCATGATATATCGGAACTGAAACGGCTATTCCTTCAGGAATATTGTGGATTGCAATAGCAAACATAATAGGCAAAGCAATTTCGATATTTGTCATTGCTGAGGCAAATGTTGCCAATCCTTCAGGGAAATTATGAATACCGATTGCAAGAGCCATCATCAGTCCGGTTCGCTTCAGATTCTGAGGCTTTGCATCATTGATTGTATGTATTTCGTGCGGATTTTCTTCTTCAGGAACCAAGCGGTCGATTAATGCTATAAGGGCAATTCCTGCGAAGAAAGCCAAAAGCATAAAGACTGTTGCCTGTTTGCCAGGATAAAGTTCTTCAAACAAATGAACGGATTCCGGCATCAGTTCCATAAATGATACATAAATCATCACTCCGGCTGAAAGCCCTAATGCAGTTGAAAGGAATTTGGTGTTTGTCCGCTTTGCCACAAATGCTATCAAACTTCCTATTCCTGTTGAAAGCCCGGCAATCATTGTCATGCCGAAGGCTAGTAATAGTGTGCTGTTGCTTATATCCATTTTGAGTTTGTTAGTTTTTGAGTTTATAAGTTTAGACCAACTTAAAAACTAAGGGACTTATAAACTCATCTTATTATTTACTATTATAAAACATATAATAATGTGTAATGGTTTAAAACAAGTTTTTTATTTTGCTCTCCACTCGCCTTTCACTATCTTTGCATTATGGGAAAGAATAAATTAGCTAAGTTTGACGATATGGCGGGCTATCCGCATGTGTTCCAATATCCTTTCAGCGTATTGAAGGAAGAAGGTTTCCCTATGCGCGGGCATTGGAATGAGCAGTTCTTCAAGAATGACAATCCTATTGTTCTTGAGCTGGGCTGCGGTAAAGGAGAATATACTGTTGGTTTGGGGAAATTATTTCCAAACAAGAACTTTATCGGTGTAGATATTAAAGGTGCACGAATGTGGAGTGGCGCCAAGGAATCGCTAGAAACAGGAATGACTAATGTTGCTTTCCTCAGAACTAGCATCGAGCTTATTGCTCACTTCTTTGCTCCGGGCGAAGTTGCGGAAATATGGATAACATTCCCGGATCCACAGATGAAGAAAGTGAACAAACGACTCACTTCAACAAGATTCATGAAGATGTATCGTGAGATATTGTCCGGCGAAGGATTGATTCATCTGAAGACTGACAGTAATTTCATGTACACATATACATGCGAAATGGCGAAGGCAAACAATTATCCGGTAAAAGTCAGCACTGACGATTTGTATAATTGCGGACTGGCTGATGATATTCTGTCAATCCGAACTTATTACGAACAGCAATGGCTTGACCGCGGCCTGAATATCAAATACATTCAGTTTGTTTGTGAAGAACGCGAGCAGCTTATTGAGCCGGATATTGAAATTGAATACGATTCATACAGAAGTTTCAACCGAAGCAAGCGCAGTGCGTTGGCAGCAGGAAAGTAAATAAAGGTGACAAGAAACGAGTTGACAAGTTGACTAGGGAAAATAATCTTGTTCACTTGTCACCTCATCAACTCATCACCTTATAAACTAATAAACTCAAAAACTTATAAACTAAAAAATATGACCCTTTATCCACAATTGATCCTAGACGCTCTTAAGAACGTGCGTTATCCGGGAACAGGAAAAAACTTGATCGAAATGGATATGGTGGAAGATAACATTCGTATAGACGGTATGAATGTTACATTCTCACTTATCTTCGACAAGCCAAACGATCCGTTTATCCGTTCGGTGGTAAAAGCTGCCGAAACAGCAATCCTGACTTATGTAAGTCCGGATGTAAATATAAAGAATAATATTACCATTAAGGCTAAGCAGCTTGCACGCCCTGAACCGGACAAACTTCTGCCGGAAGTAAAGAATATAATTGCTGTATCTTCTGGTAAAGGTGGTGTTGGTAAAAGTACAGTTGCAGCAAATCTTGCTGTTGCATTGGCTAAACTCGGATACAAAGTTGGTTTGCTGGATGCCGATATTTTCGGTCCGTCACAGCCTAAGATGTTCAACCTTGAAGAGGCTCGTCCTTATATGGTTGAAGTTGGCGGCAGAGAACTGATTGAACCGGCAGAAAACTATGGTGTAAAAATGTTGTCAATCGGCTTCTTTGTAAACAAGGAAGATGCAGTTCTTTGGCGTGGAGCAATGGCTAGTAATGCATTGAAACAGCTGATAGGAGACGCAAACTGGGGCGATTTGGATTATTTCCTTATTGACTTGCCACCGGGAACAAGCGATATTCATCTTACACTTGTACAAACATTGGCTATCACAGGAGCTGTTGTTGTCAGCACACCTCAGGAAGTGGCTTTAGCTGACGCACGTAAAGGTATCAGCATGTTTACAGGAGAAAAGGTAAATGTTCCGGTTCTTGGTCTTATTGAAAACATGGCTTGGTTCACTCCAGCAGAATTGCCGGAAAACAAATATTATATCTTCGGTAAAGAAGGTTGCAAGCGTTTAGCTGAAGAGCTTAATGTTCCTCTTCTTGGTCAGATTCCAATCGTACAGAGCATTTGTGAAGGCGGTGATGCAGGAACTCCTGTAGCATTGAATCAAGAATCAATTACAGGAATTGCATTCCGAGAATTGGCAGAGAATGTGGTTGAGCAAGTAAAATACAGAAATGACAATCTTGCTCCTACACAAAGAGTACATGTAACGAAGAAATAAGTTGACAAGGTCAAGGACTATTTCAAACCGTCAACTTAACTAGATTAAAATACAAAACCGGAAGTCCAGACAAATATTATTTGTAGAACTTCCGGTTAATTTTTTATTTACTGCTCCCGTTACTTTCTGCCTTCGAAATCAACTTCTATTGTCAAATAGTTAGTCAAAGCTGTAACTGTGAAATCCAATTCTTTTTTATCTAATTCTCCAGTAACTGAAAAGGGAATTTGACCAACTTCAGGAATATCCAATGTTGTTGAGCCATTCAATATATATTCATCTTTATCCTGTGACTTATGAAGATTACATTTTACATTAAACTCAGAAACAGGAAGAATATCTAAAGCCTGAATCTTTAATTCAAGCATAACTTTATCTTCATCATCTGAAGGAACAGTCAGTGTTGCTGTTGCCGGAAGAGATTTGGCAATATCAGCATCATTATATTCAACATCAATTGTTCCATTATAAACACCAGACAAATCATTAATAGATGGAAGTTTGTCACATGAAAACATCAATACAACACTAAGCGTAAGTAATAAGTAAGAAAATAATTTATTCATAATACAATGTTTAATATATAATTAAAAAATAGAATTTATCACATTAAGATTAAAATCTACAAACCTTTTTCCAAAAGAGCACGTTTGACGGCCAAAGCACTGAAATAAGGATTTGTCAAAACTTCTTTTCCCAGTTTATCTTCAATATATGATTCACAATATGCCATTGAGCCTTGAGTAAATATTATTACATCAACATCATTGGCAACTTTACTGATTTTTTCAACCATAAGAGATTTTAGTTTATCCGACTCAAGTCCAAAACCACCTTCAATCAGAACTTCCTTTATATCAACATTTCTGTTCATCTCTCTGGCTACACGTCGTAATGTATTTCTTGTTGGTGTCAACGATGTTTCAAAAGTAGAGACAACAGCTATTCTATTACCTTTGCGTACAGCTTCACTGCACATTTCTTCATTAACAAGAACAATTGGAATTCCTGTATATTTAGCAATAGTTTGTGAATTATACGCTATATCTTCAACCGTTGAGCAAATACTCAATATGACATCTGCCCCATCTTCAACTGCACTCATATAATATTTTATCATCTTTGCAGCAGAAGCTGCAGAAACATAACCCTCGCTCTTTATTGTCTGAAAGACTTCTGGAGCCTCATAAACCAACAGTTTAACATCTTCTCCAACTTGTTGCTTTATTTCTCTTACAACGTCAGCTTTGAGTTCAGGTGTAGTTACTGTGTAAATCAATGCCAGCTTTATCTCTTTCTGCTCAGGATTCTCAGCTCTAACATTATTTACGAAAATAAATGGCAAAACAAAAGTCAACAATAAAGCGCTCCAGAATGACTTACTGAAATATAACATTTTATCCATAAATAAAGTTTTAAATCAGATTTAAGTTTAGCAAATCTAATCAATAATTTAATACAAAAAAATTAGGCTGTTCCTCAAATGAAGAACAGCCCTCTTAATAATTATGAAAACAAGAAACTCTCTATTAATTTTCTTTTTCAGCAGCAGCTTTCTTGTTGATTTTTCTCTTCTGCAATTCGTATGCAATTGGAGTTGCAACGAACAGAGTTGAGTAAGTACCAATGATGATACCCAACAAGATTGCAAATGTAAAGCTTCGTATTGTTGCACCACCAAGAACGAAGATACACAATACAACGACCAAAGTTGTCAAAGATGTATTGAATGTACGGCATAATGTAGAATTCAATGCATCGTTGATTACCTGATAGCGGTCGCGCTTAGGATATATTGAAATTGTTTCACGGATACGGTCAAATACAACCACTGTATCGTTGATAGAATAACCAATGATAGTCAGGATTGCCGCAATAAATGTTTGGTCAACTTCCATTGAGAATGGCAACAGTTTCCACAACAGAGTATAGAATGAAATAATACACAATGTTGTTGTTGCAACTGATGCAAACGCTCCGGCAGAGAAAGAGATATCACGGAAACGAAGCAAGATATAAGCAGCCATACAAATCATAGAGAAGATAACTGCAAGGAATGCTGCATTCTTTATATCATCAGCCATTGACGGACCTACTTTCTGTGAGCTCTGGATATAATCACTTGTGAACTGATCCAAAGTTGTTCCTTCCTTCAATAGAGGTTTCAAACCTTCATACAATTTAGATTCGATTTCCTGATCAACAGAAGCATCTGATTCATCAATCTTATAGTTAGTTGAAATACGAACCTGATCCTGTGAACCGATAGTAATTACACTAACAGCACCATCAAGTGGTTTATCCAACAAATTACGAACTTCTTCTGTCTTAACATTATTATCGAAACGAACAATATAGTTACGACCACCAGTAAAGTCGATACCTTTGTTCAAACCAATTGTCATCATTGAAATTGCACCAAGAACAATGATTGTAAGAGGAATCAAATAACCAATCTTACGCGCACCAAGGAAGTTTACTTTAGGATTAGTAAGCAAACCTTTAGTGAATGAAGTTGTAAAGGTAATGTTCTTCAATTTATCCTTTTCAAGCAATGCTTCATAAACGATACGAGTAAGGAATACCGCAGTGATGAAAGAAGCAACCAAACCAATAATCATTGTTGTTGCAAAACCACGGATTGGACCTGTACCGAAATAGAACAATACAACACCTGTGATGATTGAAGTCAAGTTTGAGTCGAAGATTGCAGAGAATGCATTTCCATAACCATCAGCAATAGCCTTGCTCAATGATTTACCTGCACGCAACTCTTCTTTTGTACGTTCATAAATCAACACGTTAGCATCCACTGCCATACCCAAAGTAAGCACCATACCGGCAATACCTGGCAATGTCAACACAGCCTGGAATGAAGCAAGGATACCCATTGTAAAGAAGATGTTGACAACCAACGCTGCATCGGCAATAAGACCAGGAATAAGTCCGTAGAATGCACACATATAAAGCATCAACAAAACAAGAGCAATTGCAAATGAAATAACACCGGCAGTGATTGCTTCCTGACCAAGTGACGGACCAACAACGTCTTCCTGAACGATATGAACAGAAGCAGCCATCTTACCAGACTTCAACACGTTTGCCAAGTCTTTTGCTTCTTCAGGTGTGAAATTACCAGTAATTGAAGAACGACCACCAGTGATTTCACCGTTTACGTTAGGAGCAGAATATACCATACCGTCAAGAACAATAGCGATAGCACGGCCAACATTTTCTTTAGTCAAACGTGCCCAAGCTTTTGCACCCTCAGCGTTCATTGTCATAGAAACCTGCTGTTCTGAAATACCAGCCTGCTGAACGAAGTCTGCATTAGCATCAGTTACAACATCACCACCAAGAGCTGGTGAACCATCACGGTTAGAAACCTTGATAGCAAACAACTGATAATACATTTCTCTTTCATCAATAGCCTTAACACCCCATTTCAAAGACAAGTTGCGTGGAAGCGCGTCTTTAACCTGCTTCATGTTAAGATACTCATTGATTTTCTCCATATCTTTTGCCTGAGCAACACCAACAACAGCACTTGGCACCAACTGACCATTATACTGATTTACTGAAAGCAATGCAAACAACGGATGCTGTTTTGCAAATTCTTCCATTGACTGGTTCTGAGCTTCCGGCTGTTCATTCTTAATATTTGCAAGCAAAGAATCTGCTTCGCTCACTTCAGCTTCAGCTTTTGGAGCAGCTACTGAATCAGTTGCTGCAGTTTCAGCAGTTTCTTCTGAAGAATCTGCAAGTAAAGAAGCCAAAGCAGCATCAGCAGCTACAAGATTCTGATAAATTTCAGGCAACTGATATGTTTCCCAAAACTCTAGGTTTGCACTACCCTGCAAAAGTTTACGAACACGTTCCGGTTCTTTTACACCTGGAAGTTCAACCAAGATACGGCCTGCAGTTTCAAGTCTTTGGATATTTGGAGAAACCACACCAAAACGGTCGATACGAGTACGCAACACGTTGAATGAATTATCGATAGCACTCTGTAATTCATCTTTCAACACTTTGATTACGTCAGCATCTGAGCTCTGTGGAGTGATTTTATCTTTCAAATCGAATGTACTGAAAATAGAAGCCAAACGAGCGTTACTATCTAATTTCTTGTACTCTTCGGCAAACAAATCGATGAAATCTTTCTGGCTTGTTGCCTGATTTGCATATGCCAATTCCAATGCCTTGTTGAAATTTTCGTCCTGATTATTTCCAGACAAAGAACGAACTACATCAGGAACACTAAGTTCCAAAACTACGTTCATACCGCCCTTCAGGTCAAGACCCAAACTGATTTCCATCTCACGGCATTCTTTTAAAGTATAGCCAAGCCATACTTTCTGAGTAGATAATGAGTCCAAATACAGACTCTCTTTCGCAGGGTCACCTGCAGCATACTCAACGGCTTTACTGTTGTAATGTCTTGTCACAAAAGAGAAAGACAAATAGAACAAACAAACAAGCGTCAGCAACACTGCAAAGACCTTTACAAATCCTTTGTTTTGCATTTTTGAACTTATTTATTTTTATTATTATTATATCTCAGAATTATTGAGCAAGCATTAATGCTTCCAAACATCCAAATAGTTTCTCTGTCAAATATCCAACACACAGCAAAAAAGCCATAAAAACATTTAAACAGTTCACTACTAATTTAACAAGGTGCAAATATAGAGTTTTTTTCTGTAATGATAATATTTATAATAATTATTTTACAGTTGACAAGGCTTCAGAGACAAGTTGACAAGAAAAAAAGCTATTTTCTCGATATTTATTACTCAAGTTTCGCAAGCTAAACTTACAGATAACAAGTTGACAAGAATACAAGTCAACAAGGTTTTCGGATAATAATTCGTTAAATTACAGATGTTCTGACCTTGTCAACTCGTATCTGAAGCCTTGTTGACTTTTAATTTGAGCAACTTGCGAAACTTAAATAATAATTTTCTGCTATCATGAGTTTTTTACCATACATTTTATACCTTTGAGGCAAAACATTAAAAATTAATCATGATGAAAAAGGTTTTGCTATTTTTATTCCTGTTACCTTTTTGTGCTTTTGCGCAAGAGGATTCTAAATACATGGAAGGTGCAGTGCCAGAGGTTGACGGCAAAGTTATATTCCAGACAGAACTAACCTCAACTGTTTTGTCGCCTGAAATGGTATATGAAACCATAAACAAATGGATGCATGAACGTTTCAGTCGCGAAGAATGTCGAGTTGTATATGAAAATTCTGAAGAAGGACAAGTTGCAGCTGTTGGTGAAGAATATATTGAATTTTCAAGAACAGTTCTTGCTTTGGACCGTTCAAGAATGCAATATCAAGTAACTGCAGAATGTAAAGGACAATCATGTTTGCTGCAATTCAAGAATATCAGATATGAATATGATGTAACATATCAGCGTGAACCTGAAAAATATACAGCAGAAGAATGGATAACTGATAAATATGCTATTCACAAAGGTAAACTAAACCGTATAAGTGGTAAATTCAGAATCAAAACAGTTGATTTTGCAAACCAACTGTTTGCCGATGCCAAAAAGGCGCTTGGTCTGAATACTCTTGAAATTGAAGAAGAAAAGGCTCAAGCAACAATTATAGAAACCCCTGTAAAATCGACTGATTTACCAGGATATAAATCTTATGCTGTTTCAGAGCTTCCTGAAATCATGAAATCACTGTTATCGTCAAGTCCATTCTCTGTTGAAAGTAACGGACAAACTATTATTTCTACAGGTAAAGCAGAGTGGAAAGGAATGGGTACAATGTTTGGAAAGAATATTGCTTCGTTTGCAACTCCAGCAAACAACTCAGACATAAGCAATCTTAAAGACAACGATATCTATAAATTATCATTCTTCAAGACAGCAAATGATAATGAGGCTTGGATTATTATCGAATGCAGAAAGTCTGGAAGTTCTACAGAAAACGAACAGAATGTAACAATTGGAGAAATAACTAATATTTGGGTAAAATAAGATACGAGTTGACAAGTTGACAAGGGAACAATGTTTCAACACCCACAACTCGTTACCTTGTCAACTTGTTCCCTTATAAATACTATGGAAATTATAAAACAAAAAATACAAAACGGAAATATCGACGAAGCAATACAAGAGCTTGATGTCATTATTGAAAACAATCCATCTTCTGATGAAGCATACTATTTAAGAGGTAATGCTTACAGAAAAAAAGGGGATTTTCAACAAGCACTGAACAATTACCTGCATGCTATGGAAATAAATCCTGAAAGTCCGGCAAAACTGGCACACGACATGTTGATGGATATAATGGATTTTTATTATAAGGAAATGTATAATCAGTAAAGTTGACAAGGCTTCAGAGACGAGTTGGCTAGGGATAACTATATTAATAAATAATGAAAGGTTTACAAATTATACCACTAATGCTTTTGTGCATTCCGGCATCATACGGACAAAACGATACATCGGCTATTCCTATGGTTAAAATACCTGCCGGAAGTTTCTATATGGGTGGAATGGGCGAAGGTGAAGATTATGACGAAGCACCTGTACACAAAGTAAATATTAGCCATTCATTCCTTATGAGCGAATCGGAAATTACGAATGCTCAATTTGAACAATTCATGCCTGAACACAGAAAATACAGAGGCAAAAACGGATTTTCAACGGAAGACGACGACGCTGTCGTTTACGTTTCATATCAGGATGCCGTTGATTTCTGCAAATGGCTCAGCAAGAAAGAAGGTAAAAACTATCGTCTGCCGACAGAAGCCGAATGGGAATATGCTTGTCATGCTGGAAATTATTTCCATTTTTCAACAGGTGATGGTTTGCCTGCAGAATATCATAAGAACCAACAAACAGCCAGAAACCTGAAACCGCTATCTCTGAAAGTAAAGCAAACTCCGCCAAATGCATTCGGACTTTATGATATGCACGGGAATGTTGAAGAATGGTGCCAGGATTGGTATGGACCATACACAGCTGAAGAAAAGACAGACCCGGCAGGCTATGAAAACGGAATATATCGAGTGACACGTGGCGGAAGCCATAACACTCCGGAAAAATATCTCCGTACGACAAACCGTATGGCTATGATTCCTGAAGACAAACATTCACAAACAGGATTCAGGATTGTTCAGGCAGAAGAAATTTCCGGCACTTTACTTCCGGCTCCTGCTCCAGAATTATTCCAACAGAATGTTTCGCAAGAAAATTTTAAATGGGAAGACAAAGGCAAAACTCCGATCTTCAAAACGCCTCAGGTTTATATCAAAGAACCGGGATGTGATTCTAAAACACCTTTCTTTGCGCACAATCACCAACCGTCTGTTACATGGTGCGACAATGGTGATTTGCTCGCAATATGGTTTTCAGCGAATCAGGAAAACGGAAGAGATATGGTTGTACTTGCCTCAAGACTCAGACAAGGTAACGACACATGGGACGAACCTTCATTATTCTTCAAAGTTCCGGACAGAAATATGACCGGTTCGGCTATAATGAACGACAAAAACGGAACTTTATACCATATTAATGGAGTTGAAGCTTCAGGCGACTGGCAAAATCTTATAATGGTTCAGCGCACAAGCAATGACAACGGCGCAACGTGGAGCAGTCCGCAAATTATTGCTCCGGAACATACAACTCGCCATCAGGTAATAAGCGGTACAATCGTAACTCGTGAAGGTTGGCTTCTCCAGGCTTGCGATGCCGGACCAGGCAGTCACGACGGAGCTGCTATACATATAAGTAAAGACAATGGAAAAACGTGGAACGACCCATGGGACGGCGCTCCTCTACCCGACTTCAAAGACGGAGGAAAAGGTTCGACTATTGCAGGAATTCATGCAGGAATAGTTCAGCTCAACAATGGAAACTTTATGGCTCTGGGCAGAGGAAACAGCATAAAGAATAAAGAAGGAGAACTGCGAATGCCTATGAGTATATCGGATGATGAAGGAAAAACCTGGACATATCATGCTTCAAAGTTTCCTCCAATTGACGGCGGACAGAGACTTGTACTGATGCGGCTAAACGAAGGTGCGTTGCTGTTGATTTCTTTTACAGACCATCCGACACGCACTCCTGAAGAAAAACGAGGTATGATTTTCAAGGATAAAAACGGAAAAGAATTCAGAGGCTATGGCCTATACGCTGCCGTATCATATGATGATGGCAAAACATGGCCGGTAAAAAAGCTTATTACTGACGGACAAGAAAGATTCCTTAATGGAGGAGCATGGACTCAATGGTTCCTTATGAGTAAAACTCAGGCTGAACCCAGAGGATATATGGCAGCAACACAATCACCGGACAATATGATTCATCTGGTAAGCAGCAGAATATATTACTCCTTCAATCTTAAATGGATTGAAACTCCATAATATTTCTACAGAAACATGGTAGTGTTTTTGTTGAAATATCAAATGTTTCAAGAAAAATAACAGGAGATTTTCAGAGAGAAGTTTCACAACAAACTTACAACTCTGATACTCTGGATTTTCCTGTGATTCAAGGATATTAGAAATAGAAGTTTTACCATAAAACTAATAAGGTAACGCTCAGACACAATAATATTAAAAAATATCCATAAATCACATCATCTCTTTTATAATTAGAGATATAACAAAGTTGTGAAACATGCTAAATTTAAAAAACAGGATAATAATAAGGTATAATAGCATATAAGCAAAATTACTTCCGAAAGAAAACAAAAATAAGTACGGAAGTAATTTCAATTAGGTTCGGAAGTAATTTGATTTGGGTTCGAAAGAAAATTCGATTACTTTCGAATACAAATTCCATAGATTTTTAGTCATAATATTTAAATAAAAAACACAGTAACACAATCATATACAATACATAATATGATTAAGATATAAACTATTTAATATAATGTGTATAATAATCACATTTAACTAAAGCAATATTAAAACTAATCACTGAATCAATAATATTAAGCATTATAATACAACAACTTACACACCACCCATCTTATTTATATTATTTATATGCATATATATGTCATATATTTTTTTCATAAATTATCCTTACATATACTTGTTTTATTAGTTTTTTTTATATCTTTACGGCGTTTAAGCTTACTAAGACAAACCACAATAAGTCTTTAAGCCATGAAACACTATTTTGAGAAAATAAAATTTATTAGTGTTAACCCGTAATATGTAAAAACTTATGCGACAGAAAAAGATGTTAACCACATTCAGACATTCGAGAATGGTAGCTGCCTCGATGTTGATGTCTTTCTGCATGACTGGTGCTGTATTTGCACAGAAAGCAGTTATTAAGGGAAACGTTGTTGATGAAAATGGTGAACCTATTATCGGTGCCAACATTTTGGTAAAAGGTTCTACGAATGGAACAATTACTGACATTAACGGTAATTACTCACTGGAAGTGGAAAACGCTAAAGGCGCTGTTCTACAAATTTCTTACATTGGATATAACTCTGTTGAAGAAGCAGTAAAAGGGCGTAATGCTGTTTCTTTCAAACTTGAACCTTCAGTTGTAAACTTGGGTGAAGTTGTAGCTATTGGTTATGGTACCCAAACTCGCCGTGAAATCACAGGTTCAGTAGCAAACGTATCAGAAGAAAACTTCAATAAAGGTGTTACTCGTGATGCATCAGATTTGCTGCAAGGTAAAGTTGCAGGTTTGACAATCACTTCTGGTTCAGGAGATGTAACTCGTGGTTCTCAAATCCAGTTGCGTGGTACATCAACTTTGCAGAATGACCAAGGTCCGATGATCGTTATCGATGGTGTTCCTGGTGGTGATATGTCAACTGTATCTCCTACAGATATCGAATCAATCTCAGTTTTGAAGGATGCTTCTTCAGCTGCAATCTACGGTTCTCGTGCAGCAGGTGGTGTTATCTTGATTACAACAAAACGTGGTTCTGGTTCAAAAACTCAAATCAACTACGATGGTTACGTTACAGCATCTACAGTTGCTAACAAACCGGATATGTTGAATGCTCAGGAATGGAGAGATGCAAACAAGGAGTTAGGTAATGATATTTCACTATATGACGGATATACTGCAGATACTGACTGGTTCGACGCTATGATGCGTACTGGTATTTCACAGAACCATTCTTTGTCATTGTCTGGAGGTACTTCTAAGAGTAATTATCGTGCATCTTATACATATATGGATCGTAACGGTATTGCTCGTGATAACTGGATGAAACGTCATAGTTTCCGTTTCCAGTTCCAGCAGCGTGCATTGAACGACAAATTGCGTATCGGATTAACAGGTTCTACAACCTTGACAGATATGCAAATGCCATTTGCTGATGACTATATTCTAGCATACAATATGCTTCCTGTATATCCTGTATATAATGAAGATGGTTCATATTTCACAGGAGCAAACAAGAATTACGACCAAGGTAACCCAGTTCAGAATCAGGATCAGAACTATAAGAAAAGAAGCAATATTTACTTCTATGGACAAGGTGATGTTCAATACACAATCATAGAAGGCTTGACAGCTAAAGTTAACTTGTATAAGAGCCGTTTCTCAAGCGACTATAGCGAATGGCAAGATCCACAGAACTCTCGTGGTGATGACAACAATGGTTTGGCAGTTCGTCAGAATCGTACTTGGGACCGTGAGTTGATGGAATGGACAGCTAATTACAACAAAGCTTTCGGTAATGAAGAGCAACACAAAATTGATGCTATCATTGGTTATTCATGGGAGACAAACAAATATGCAGACCAGTATGCAAAAGCTACTGACTTTGCAGTAGGTTCAATGGGGGCAGACAATATCCAAACTGGTAATTTGTTGAAAGTAGGTAATGTAACTTCTAGCCGTAATGAATACAAGCTTATATCTATGTTTGCTCGTGCTCACTATAGCTATAAAGAAAAATACATGGTTACTGCAACAGTTCGCCGTGATGGTTCTTCTAAGTTTGGTGCTAACAATAAATGGGGTACTTTCCCATCAGTATCAGCAGCTTGGGGTATCAGTCAGGAAAGCTTCATGGAAGATGCTAAATGGATTAATGACTTGAAATTACGTGCCGGTTATGGTGTAACAGGTAACCAAGATGGTTTGCAGCCATACAAGTCACTTGAGTTGTATCAGGCATCTGGAACTTACTATAGCAACGGTTCACAGTTAACAGCATTCAAGGTTGCACAGAATGCCAACCCTAATTTGAAATGGGAACAGACTTCAATGTTGAATGTTGGTTTGGACTTCACTTTGTTCAACAGCCGCTTGAATGGTACTATCGAATGGTATAGCAAGCAGACTTCAGATATGTTGTACACATATAAAGTTCCGACTCCTACATATGTTTATGACAAGATTGCAGCCAATGTGGGTGATATGAGTAATAAAGGTATTGAAATCTTATTAAATCTTGATGTTATAAGAAATAAGAATTTCACTTGGAATACATCTATCAACCTTGCACACAACAAGAACAAAATTACAAAATTGTCTAATGACCTATATTCAACAGACCGTGTATATGTCGGTGACCCATGGATTCGTGGTGCATCAGGTGTAACTTCACACGTTGTTGAAGAAGGTTATCCTGTAGGTCAGTTCTTCATGTTGAAATGTGACGGTATTGATGAAAACGGTAAATTCATTATCGAAGATATCAATGGCGATGGACAGATTACTGATGACGACCGTACATATTGTGGCGATGCACAGCCTGATTTGACTTACGGATGGAACAACACATTCTCATGGAAAAACTGGGATGCTAGCTTCTTTATCCGTGGTACAATTGGTAACAAAGTATTGAATAACCCAGTTGCCGCATATGGAAATAACACATATATTTCAGGTGCAAACGCAATGAAGAATGACAACTTGATGACTATGCGCGAAAACTCACGTGTATGTTCATACTATATTGAAAACGGTTCATTTGCTCGTTTGGATAATATGTCAATTGGATACACATTCAATACAAAGAATATTGACTGGTTGGAAAAAGCACGTGTTTATGTAGCAGCACAGAACTTGTTCGTAATCACAGGTTATTCAGGTTTGGATCCAGAAGTTGAAAACTTCCGTGGAGAAGCTAGTGATGCAGATGCAGGTTTGTCACCTGGTATCGAACCTCGTAACTATATGCCTAAGGCTCGCTCATTCACATTCGGCGTTAACTTAACATTCTAATCGATTTAGCTTTATGAAAAAGAAAAATATATTATCACTATTTCTTGCCGGTGCGGCAATGATGATTATGCCATCGTGCTTGAACTTGGACGAAACAGTCTATGATAAATTACCGGCTGATGACTTCGGTAAAACAGAAGTAGAAATCAATGCATTGATTGGTACAGTTCACAATACATTGAAAAAATATTGGCCAGGTGATTTCCGTGTACTTTCTGAAAATGGCGGTTCTGTAGCAGTAACACCTACACGAAGAGGTGGTGACTGGTATGACGGTGGTCAGTACAGAGAAATGTATATGCATACATGGACAGCCAATACTAGTGCGATAAAAGGAGCTTGGAGTTCTGCATCTAGTGCAATTGGTACTTGTAATGCAACAATTGAAGTCCTTAAGAATTCTGAAATTCTGAAAGATGAAGACAAAACAACAAAAATCTCAGAAGTAAGAGGAGTTCGCGCATTTTGGTATTATGTAATGTTAGATAACTGGGGAAATATTCCTTTGGTAACTGACTATAACGATAAAGAGCTTCCAACATGTAAAACTAGACAAGAAGTTTTTGATTGGCTTTTAAGTGAAGTTGAAGAAATATCAGCTACATGTCCAGAAGCTTCTTCTGAAACTTACGGTCAGTTTACAAAAGGAGCTGCTTATACTTTACTTGCAAAATTATACTTGAATGCTGATGCATGGGGTGTAACAACTTCAGGTGGGAACTACGAGAAAGTTGTTGAATATTGTGATAAGGTTATGGCTATGAATTATATCCTTGAACCAGAATGGTCTGATAACTTTAATCTAACAAACAACAACTCAAGAGAAGCAATCTTTGCATGTTCATTCTCTAGTACAGATACACAAGATCAAAACCAGATGATGAACCAAACTCTTCATTACAAAGATTATCTTGCTTTTGGTGGAAGTTATTCATCAACTTGGAATGGTGTTTGTGCACAGCCTGAGTATGTAAGATTATTCTCAGATGATGATCCTCGTAAAGATGCAACATTCCTAACTGGAGTAATGAAGGATATTTCAACAGGTGAACCTATCATTACAGACCATGGTTTTGTTTTGGATCATACAATTGATGTAACAATGCTTCCTGGTACTGAATATGACGGAACTACATGGGGAGCTGTTAACCAGCATGATGGTGCACGTTGCTTCAAATGGGAATACGCAAAAGATTTGGTTGATGCAATGGAAAACGATTTCCATATCTTCCGTTTGGCAGATGTTTATCTGATGAAAGCTGAAGCATTGTTAAGAGGAAATGGAAATGTAGGTGAAGCAACAAAATTAGTAAATGCAATCCGTGAACGAGCTTATGGTAATGCAGATCACAATTATCAAACAGTTGACTTGGAAAAAGTACAGCTAGAACGTCGTTTGGAATTAGCATGGGAAAACACTTCACGCCAGGATGATATCCGCTTCGGTTGCTTCGAACAAGGAATGTGGCCTCAATCAAATTGTGCTAGAGCAACAGGTGAACACTTGAAACTCTATCCTATTTCACAGGATGCATGGCAGACAAACCCGAATTTGACTCAGAATCCTGGTTATGCAGCATTCTAATTTGAATAAATAAAATTCATTAAACTATATACTTGGATACTTTCTATTATAAAAAAGAGAGTATCCAAGTTTTTTATTAAAAATAATATTATGGTTAAACACATTGTTTTATTCAAACTCCCTGATAATATTAATCAAGAAGAGAAAATGGACGTGATGCTAAAATTCAAACATGCAATTGAAGCTCTTCCTAATGTAATTAAATTTATTAGAGAAATACATGTTGAAATAAACATTAATCCAGATGAGAAATGGGATCTTTGCTTAAATAGTGATTTTGATACTCTTCAAGATGTAAAAAACTATTCAATAAATCCTGCACATATTGCAGCAGCAAGTATCCTGAAAAGATTTCCAGGAGAACGAGCCTGTGTAGATTATGAATATTGATAAAACTATTTTATATCAACAATTTAATATATAATATCTTTTTTCAATTGACACGAAAATATGGAGTTTACATAACTATATATTTCCGTGTCTTTTATGTCAAAACATTTTGTATTTTTGCAAAAAAAACAGACATGAATCATATATCAAAATTTATCCTATTTCTATTTGGATTATTGCTTTGTTTATCTTGTTATGCTAAAGATACAGAAACCGCGACAATACGTGTAGGTGCTGAACGTATAGAAGTAATCACACGTTTATTAGCAAAAAAACAAGTTGGACTAGTCGTAAATCAAACATCTGTTTTAGATAATGGACAACGTCATCTTCTTGATGTCCTTTTAGAAGAAGGTATCAACGTCGTTAAAGTTTTCGCCCCCGAACATGGTTTCAGAGGAACAACAGAAGCAGGTGCAGAAGTAAAAGACAGTAAAGACTTGAAAACTGGAATACCTATCATATCTATATATGGTAAAAACAAAAAGCCACAAGCAGAACAGTTGAAAGATATTGACATTATGGTTTTTGACATTCAAGATGTCGGTGCCAGATTTTATACTTACATTAGTACTCTTCACTATGTAATGGAGGCTTGTGCTGAGAATAATAAAAAACTTATTGTACTTGACCGCCCGAATCCAAATGACTTTGTTGACGGACCTATCCGTAAACCTGAATTCAAATCTTTTGTCGGAATGGATGCTTTACCGATCCTCCATGGACTTACTATTGGTGAACTAGCATGGATGATGAATGGAGAAGGTTGGATTTTGAATACTCCAGATACATGCGACATACATATCGTCAAAATAGAAAACTGGAAACATGGTGATCCATACTGGTTACCGGTGAAGCCATCACCTAATTTACCAAACGACCAATCTATTCGCCTTTATCCTTCACTCTGTTTTTTTGAAGCGACTCCTATAAGCGTTGGTCGAGGTACATATTTCCCATTCCAAGTATTGGGCTATCCTGACCCTAAATTCGGAGAATATACGTTTACACCATGCTCATTACCGGGATTCGATACAAATCCTATGCATAAAGATAAAATGTGCTATGGTGTGAACTTACAGGAATACCCTTTTGAAGGAGGATTGACATTGAGATTCGTTATGGAGTTCTACGAAAAATGCGACAAAAATCCTGATTTTTTCTTTAAGCGTAAAAGATGGTTCGATTTGCTTTCAGGGACAGACAAACTTCGAGAACAGATAATGCAAGGTTTAACTGAGGAAGAAATAAAAGCTTCATGGCAGGAAGATCTTGACAAATATAATGAAATGAGAAAAAAATATCTCTTATATCCGGATTACGAGAAATAATGGAATTGTGATTACATAAAAAAGCTGTGTAAGCAATATAGCGCAAGAGCGTTTATTGATACACAGCTTTTCCTGTTTTATATAAAGGATTTCCTACTTTTTCTTCTCCAATACTATAATAGGAGTCTTGGCCTCGTCACACAATGATATTCGTGTAACAGGCTTAGTTTTGCTCATAGATTCAAAATATTTTACGCTATTAAGCAATTTAAGCAAGTTATCCTCAACAGTCATATCTGGACAAGCCATACGAGTTGAACCTACTTGAGGAAAAGATATCATCTCTCTATTGGATTCATCAATATCCAATGAGCCGATTATTCTATTACAACCTGCATTTCCAGACAATCGTTTTCCGTTCAAGTCAAAAGACAGAAATGGTAAAGGATTTTCTGATTGCAATGACTTACCTTCAAGCTCAATAACATTCCAATCTCCTTCAAGCTCGTTAATATCTGAAATTGCCTTGTATTGAGAACGACATCCAGATAATAATATAGCAATACTTGACAAAACCAATATTATTGAAGATATTAATTTCATTTTTATTTACTTAGAACAAACAATGTATTACCATTTTCATCAACTAACTGTAATTCATTCTCACTCTTACCTGATTTTACAGAACGAACAGCATCCATACTTTGGAAAATTTTAGTTTCCAAATCCATATTTGGACATGCCATCATTGTTGCAGCTGCTTGACCAATTTTCAAAGCTGAATCATCTTTATCATTCAAGATTACAGATGTATTGAATATATTACATCCGGCGTTACCATGAAGCTTCTTTCCTTCCATATCAAATTCCATAAAAGGAACATTTTCTTCAGAGTTTATAGCCTCACCTTTTACCTCCACAATATTCCATTTCCCATCCAATTGTTTTACATTGACTTTAGAACTAGAACATGCCACCATTGAAACTGCCATTGCAGGAATCATTAGTGCATACATAAATAACTTCTTCATAAAATATTAAATATTATTCGTTAGTAATTAAAAGTTGACAAGGCTTCAGAGACGAGTTGACAAGGAATATAAATTGGAAATACAACCTGTAAACTCTATGTATAAAAACCATCGTCAACTTGTTCACTTATCAACCTCTTTATCTGAAAGTATAACTTACGAAACATAAGAGCTTTCAATCCTATAGACGCTAAAAAGTGGAAATTTGTTCTGAGGAGACTAAATATTTAACCTACATTAACTACTTAGAAGATGATATAAGGTCCTTTTTCATCCATTTACAAGTTCGCCATCTCAAGCATAACACTATACCTCTTGAACCTTCGTCCATAGCCAAGGCAAACCATATTCCAGCAAGTCCCAATCCCATTGCTATTCCTAACAAATAACCAAAAGAGACGGCAAATACCCACATACAGACTATTTCTATCAATACAGGAATTACGACATCTCCAACGGAACGTAAACAGAACAAGAACATCAACACTGTCGCTCTACCATGTTCCAGTAATATATCAACAAGCAAAGCAGACATAGCAATCTCTATTATTCTCTCATTTTCGGTAAAGCATCCGAGAAGTAAACGGCCACATAAATAAACACCAACGGTTGCCACAAAAGTCACCATCATCGAGCGCTTCCATGCATACCAACTAAGCGTATATGCCGCATTTTTCTTTCCTGCTCCTACAAGATTTCCAGTACATACGGAAGCTGCGCTTGCCATAGCCAAAGAGAAAATATAACCGATAATAACTATGTTCATTATATACACTCTGGCTGTCAGCACTTCGTTTCCCAGCATGTTAATAAAATACACAACGCAAACCTGAGAAGCATCATATGATATCTGTTCAAAAGCCGATGGCATTCCAATCTTTATCACATCTTTAAGTTTCTTAAACGGGAAAGGACGAAAATATTCAAGTGGCATTTTATGTATCAATCGCTTGAACAATACAATGATTAGAAACAACATTGCCACACCTCGACAGATAGATGTTGATATTGCAGCACCTTCAACACCTAACGCAGGTAATCCAAAATGACCGAATATCAAAGAATAGTTTCCTAAGATATTTAATATATTGATTATGAATGTTACCTGCATTGCATAATTTGGTTTATTAGCAGCCCTTAGAACAGCTGATGCTGTAAAACTTATTGCCTGGAAGAATCCAAATCCACCGACAATTTTCATGTATGTCAGGGCCATAGGCATAAGGTCATCCCTTATATCCATCCAGACCAACATTTGTTTTCCACCAAGTGTTAAGGCAAGACTGATTATCAAACCTACTACAGCATTAAACAAAAGAGAGACACCAACTACCTGAATAAAGCTTTTTGAATCTTTAGCACCAAAATACAAGGCACACATTACTGATGTTCCAACAGTTGTTATGTTGAATAAAAGAAAAACCATATTCAACAACTGATTTACAACACCAACAGCAGCAACAGCATTATCTGAATAATGACTAAGCATTAATGTGTCAACAACTCCCAGCATAAGCATCAGGAGTATTTCCAGAAAAATTGGTCCTACCAATTTCAGTAACTTTCCTCGCAAATCACCTCTATTCCGAAACAACGATAACCCAAACATTGCAGATATCACATTATGAATATATTCTTCCACAAAGGTAAATCAAATCAAATTGGCTAATTCTATTATTTTATGTATGTTTGTAGTACTTATATAATTTGTTGATAAATATCAAAGATGAAAAGAATCATACCAATACTGTTTATTGCAGCAGCATTCTGCCTTTCTATATTTTCATGTAAGCATGATCAAGTAAATAATACCGAAGAAACCGTCGATAGTGAATGGAAAGATAGTCTGCAACATGTTTACGAATATGGTATATGCATAGATAGTCTGAATGTAGAGCATTTTGAGATAAGAAATGGAGATAATCCTTCTATAATATTCTCATGTTTGGGATTTTCTGCTCTTGAAGCAGACAGCATAAGTAAAGCTTCTGCCTCAGTCCTGGATCCAACTAGAATCAAGGCTGGTATGCATTATTGTACTTTTACTACTCGAGATTCTATTGCTAAAATTCAATATATTGCATTTGCAAAAACTATGACAGATTATGCAATAATAGACCTTAGAAAAAGGCCAATAGAAGCATACACTTTCAACAAACCTATCACACTAAAAAGGAAATCTGTAAACGGTACAATAACTTCATCTCTATGGAATATAATAAAGCAACAAGGCGCAGATCCTTTGTTGGCTATTAAAATAGCAGATGTCTTCGCTTGGGAAATAGACTTCTTTGACGTGAAAGAAGGAGATTCTTTCCAAGTGATATACAACGAGGCTTATATTGATGATACAACAGCCTTATCTATTTCATCCATAGAAGGAGCTTTATTCACTCATCAAGGTAAAGATTATTATGCAATACCGTTTATGCAAGACAGTTCAATGCAATTTTTTGATTTAGAAGGAAACAGTTTGCGTAAAGCTTTCCTGAAAGCACCGCTTGACTTCTACAGAATAACATCAAGATTTACCAATGCTCGTTTTCATCCTATACTAAAAAGATACAGAGCTCATCACGGTGTTGACTATGCAGCACCTACAGGAACACCAGTCAGAACAATCGGTGATGGTTCTGTTATATTCAAAGGATACACAAACGGAGGTGGACATACTATAAAAATAAAGCATAATTCTGTATATACTACTTCTTATATGCATTTAAGTCGCTATGCTAAAGGGCTGAGTGTTGGGCAAAGAGTCAAACAAGGTGAAGAAATAGGCTATGTTGGTTCAACAGGTTTGTCAACTGGTCCACACTTGGATTTCAGGGTTTATAAGAACGGAGAGCCTATAAATCCTCTTGATATGGAAGCGCCACCTTCTGAGCCTATCAAACCAGAACTTAGAGACAGTTTTAATATTGTTAAGAACAGAATTATATCTGAACTCGACAGTTTAAAAACCCTGAAACTCAACAATCAGGAATTGACATTAGCGAAATAAAATAATCTTAGAATAATAAACTCAAAATACTGAATAATTATGAAGTTCATAGGTAATATCATCTGGCTTATATGTGGTGGCCTAATTACAGCCATAGAATATCTTATTGCCAGTCTTTTAATGATGATAACAATTATCGGTATTCCTTTCGGTTTACAAACTCTCAAACTTGGAATACTGGCTCTTTGGCCATTTGGCTCTAAAGTTGTTGAAAGTGAAAGTGCCGGAGGCTGCCTGTGCATTATAATGAACATTATCTGGATTCTAGTTGGTGGAATATGGATTGCAGCCACTCACCTCTTTTTCGGGATATTACTATGCATTACAATAATTGGTTTCCCATTCGGAAAACAACACATTAAAATGGCAGGTTTGGCACTCACTCCTTTTGGAAAAGAAATAATCTAAGAATTCAGTTCTATTTTTTCCGCATTTACATTATATCCTAAAAACAAAGATGCGGCATCCGAAAATTTCTCAACAGATTCCGTCGTAAGGAAACGCCGGCTACCACCGGTAGTCAGACGGGACGACATTTCCGGATGCCGCACCAGATAATCCGCAAGGCTTTCTGCAACATATTCCCCTTGCGAAACCAACTTAACTCCTGCAGGAACATATTTCCTTATCTTTTTTATCAGCAAAGGATAATGCGTACATCCTAGAATTAGAGTATCGATAAGCGGATCTGTCTGCATTATATGATCAATATGTTTCTTAACGAAATAGTCAGCTCCCGGAGAATCAAATTCTGCATTCTCAACCAACGGAACCCACATCGGACAAGCCTCTCCTACTACAGAAATATGAGGAAACATTTTTTCAATTTCAAGAGTGTAGGATGAAGAAGATATAGTTCCTGCAGTACCTAGGACCCCAATATGCTTACTGTTACTCATCTTGTCCATTAGTTCAACTGTCGGACGTATTACACCCAAGACTCGTCGTTCATTATCCCAAACAGGAAGGTCCTGTTGCTGTATCGTTCTCAATGCCTTTGCTGAGGCAGTATTACAAGCCAATATAACAAGACGGCAACCTTCAGCAAAAAGACGCATCACCGCTTGTCTTGTAAATTCATATACAATCTCAAATGAACGGGGGCCGTAAGGCGAACGAGCATTATCACCCATATATATGTAATCATATTGCGGCAATCTTTCACGTATTTTATCATATACAGTCAACCCACCATAACCAGAATCAAAAACCCCAATTGGGCCATCAGCTTTTGAAAATTGCATATTGAACATTTCCTATATAACTCATATAAAACAAAAACTCCTTATTACTAAAAAAACACAGAGAATACCTTTTTTAGGTACATTCTCTGTGTTTTCAAAACAAATGGTTGGAATCAAAACTGATTCTATATTATTCCGAAATTATTAATTACTGCAAACCTAATTTTGCTTTAACAAAAGAAGTAGCATCAACTGCAGATGAACCAGAATACAACAACACTTCTGGAGTCAAGATATAAGTATAACCTTTTTCATCACCAACAGCTTTAATTGCTGTCTGAATCTTTTCCTGAATAGGTTTTACCAATTCCTGCTGCTGTTTAGCAACGTCCTGCTGAGCAACCTGAACCAAGTTGTCCATACGCTGCTGCATATCCTGAACTTCCTGCATTCTTCTAACCTTAATATTTTCAGTCAATGAATCCTGCTGTGCGATAAAATCAGAATATTTTTTCTTGTATTCTTCTTCCATCTGTGCAAGTTCTTTTTTATAACTTTCCTGCAAATCAGCCATTTTCTTTTCCATGTCAGATACTTCAGGCATAGCCATAAATACTTCCTGTGTATTTACGAAAGCAATTTTCACTTCCTGAGCAACAACGCTCATAGGGATAATCATTAGCAATAATGCAATAAGCTTTTTCATTTTTCTTTTATAGTTATTATTATTAATCATTATAATTCCACCTTCAATAACTTAGGCGCACAAAATTAAGCATTTATTTTGAATATCCCAGTTTTGAAAGCACTTCATTGCTGATATCTATCTTTGGAGAAGCAAAAATTATACTCATGGCAGACGCTCTGTCAATCACAAGCTGATACCCCTTGTCCTCTGATATTTCCTTTACAGCATTATATATCTCATCCTGGATAGGCTTCATCAGGCTCTCTCTTTTCTTGTAAAGTTCGCCGTCAGCACCGAAATACTTACGTTTCAAGTCCTGTGCTTCCTGTTCCTTCTTAACTATTTCCTCTTCTCTTTTGGATTTCATCTCTGCAGAAAGGAACACCAAATCACTCTGATATGTCTTATACATATTTTGTGCCTCCTGCTGCAATGCTTCCACCTCATTCTGCCATTTCTGAGAAACCTGACTAAGCTGTTCGTTTGTCATTTCATATGCAGGAATATTCTTCAAAATATATTCCATGTCAATTAGTGCATATTTCTGGGCGTTTACTGCCAACGAACAAATCATCATAAGGCAGATTGCAAACAATGTCTTCTTCATATTCATCTCTCCTTTTAATGTTAAATTACTCAGGATGCAAATATAAGGTTGACAATATCTATCTAGCAAAGAAAATAAGTTAATTAAAGTTTCGCTAATTACTCAACTTTAATGTTGACAAGACTTTATAAACAAGTTGACAAGGCATAAAATATGATTATCCTTGTCAACTCGTTTACTTATTAACTTGAACTCTGACCTTTACTTTTCTCTGATAAAAATATTTATCGGAGTACCTGAAAAATCCCAATTTTCACGAATCTTGTTTTCCAGGAATCGCTTGTAAGGTTCTTTAATCCACTGAGGCAAATTACAGAAGAATACAAACGAAGGAATACTTCCTGCCGGCAACTGAGTAATATATTTAATCTTAATATACTTACCCTTCCATGCTGGTGGCGGATAATTCTCAATTATAGGAAGCATAGTTTCATTAAGCTTAGCTGTTGAAACTCTCTTCTTTCTGTTGTCATATACTTTCTGTGCTGTTTCCAGGACCTTGAAAATACGCTGTTTTGTCAACGCTGAAATAAACAGAATAGGGAAATCTGTAAATGGAGCCAATCTTTCGCGAATAGCTCGGATATATGAGTCTATCACTTTCTGGCTCTTATCTTCCACCAAATCCCATTTATTAACGCATACCACCAAACCTTTCTTGTTCTTCTGGATAAGCGAGAAAATATTCAAATCCTGGCTTTCAATTCCTCGTGTAGCGTCAAGCATAAGTACGCACACATCAGAATTCTCAATAGCACGGATTGAACGTATCACAGAATAATACTCCAAATCCTCATTAACTTTTCCTTTCTTTCGGATACCAGCAGTGTCCACCAGATAGAAGTTAAGTCCGAATTTGTTGTATTTTGTATAAATCGAATCACGAGTTGTTCCGGCAATATTTGTTACAATATTTCTCTCTTCACCGATAAAAGCATTGACCAAAGATGATTTTCCGGCATTCGGACGTCCAACGATAGTTATTCTTGGCAACTCTTCCTCCAATTCCATCGGTTTCTCTTCAGGGAATAAAGATATTATCTTGTCAAGCAAGTCACCTGTACAAGAACCGTTGATAGCAGAAATACAGAAAGGATCCCCCAAACCGAAAGAATAGAACTCAGCAGAGTTGACATGCATTTCAAATGTATCCGCCTTATTGGCAACCACCACAACAGGCTTATGGCTGCGGCGCAAAATACCTGCAACTTCCATATCCAAGTCTGTCATTCCGTTTACAACGTCAACGACAAAAAGAATAACATCAGCTTCCTCAATAGCAATCTGAACCTGCTTGTTTATTTCTTCCTCGAAAACGTCGTCGGAATTCACGACCCATCCACCTGTATCAATCAGAGAGAACTCCTTATTCAGCCATTCCACTCTGCCATACTGGCGGTCGCGAGTTGTTCCAGCCTGTTCATTTACAATCGCCTGTCTTGTCTGCGTCAGACGGTTGAAAAGAGTTGATTTGCCCACATTGGGTCTTCCAACTATTGCAACAATATTTCCCATAATAAAATTTCGTATGCCGTTAATTTATGTATTAATCCAACTGGTAACCGAATGCCTTAAGCATATTATCACGGTTTCGCCAGTCTTTCTCAACTTTGACAAAGATCTCAAGAAAGACCTTCTTTTCGAAGAAACGTTCAATGTCCTTGCGTGCCATTGCTCCAACTTTCTTGAGTGCCTGTCCTCTATGCCCAATAATAATTCCTTTCTGAGAATCACGTTCTGCAATAATGAGCGCCTTTATATGGATTTTCTCATCATCTTCCTTAAACAGCTCTACGACTACTTCTACCGAATACGGTATTTCTTTTTGATAATACAGAAGTATTTTCTCACGAATGATTTCTGTAACAAAGAAACGAGCCGGCTTATCCGTCAGCGCGTCTTTTTCAAAATAAGGAGGCGACTCGGGCATCAGTTCCGCCACCCTTTGTTTCACGTAATCAATGTTGAAGTTCGACAATGCAGAGATAGGAATAATCTCCGCATCCGTCAACAGTTCCTTCCACTGAGCAACCAGTTTCTCCAAATCAGCCTGGTTTGTCTGGTCAATCTTGTTGATGAGCAGCAGCACAGGATAATCCTTCACTTTCTGCACACGCTGAAGGAACTCTTCGTTTTTATCTATCTTCTCAATTACATCCGTTACATAAAGCAACACATCAGCATCACCCAATGCCGATTCCGAAAAGTTAAGCATAGATTCCTGCAGCTTATAATTAGGATGCAGGACTCCCGGAGTGTCTGAATAGACAATTTGCATATCGTCCGTGTTCACAATCCCCATGATACGGTGACGGGTTGTCTGCGCCTTAGATGTAATAATCGAAATACGCTCACCCACCAGACGATTCATCAAAGTAGATTTACCCACATTTGGGTTTCCCACGATATTGACAAACCCGGATTTATGCTTCTTTTCCATCATAACCCCATTTTACATATATTGAACCCCAAGTGAATCCGGCTCCGAAAGCAGCAAGGATAAGGTTGTCACCTTTCTTCAGTTTGCTTTCCCATTCCCACAAACACAAAGGAATAGTTCCGGCACTTGTGTTACCATATTTCTGGATATTAATCATAACCTGGTCGTCACGCACACCCAGACGCTTAGCTGTAGCGTCAATGATTCGAAGGTTTGCCTGGTGAGGAACAACCCAAGTTATATCATCATTAGTCAGACCATTACGAGCCACCACTTCAGCAGCAACATCAGCCATGTCAGACACAGCGTGTTTGAACACATAGCGTCCGTCCTGATAAACGTAATGTTCTCTTCTGTCCACAGTCTCGTGACTTGGAGGATAAGCCGAACCTCCGGCTTTCATGATAAGGTGTTCCAGACCGATACCGTTAGTACGGAGTATAGTATCCATCACACCATAGTTTTCAGTTGTAGGTTCAACCATCACGGCACCACAACCGTCACCGAACAACGGACAAGTATTACGGTCCGTATAATCAGTTATAGCAGTCATTTTGTCGCCTGCCACCACAATGATTCTCTTGTAGCGTCCTGAACGGATATAATTCGATGCAGTTTCCAACGCATACAAAAATCCGGCACAAGCTCCCTGGATATCAAAAGTAAATGCATTCTTACAGCCTGTATTATAAGCAATAATAGAAGCTGTAGTAGGGAAATGATAGTCCGGAGTTGTTGTAGCGCAGATTACAGCCTCAACTGTTTCAGCGTCAACACCTGTTTTCTTAAGCAACTCGTTTACTGCACAAATTCCCATGAAAGAAGTACCTTTACCTTCTTCTCTCAAAATTCTGCGTTCTTTAATTCCAACGCGGGTCATAATCCATTCATCAGATGTATCCACCATTTTGGCAATATCATCATTTGTCAAAACGTCTTCCGGCACATAACCGCCAACGCCTGTTATTACCGCATTAATCTTTTCCATAATTATAATAAGTTTAAGTTTTGCCAGCCAAGTTCGCTTGTCAATATAATAATTTTCCGTTACATATTCGAAACATCATCATATTTCATCAGAAAAAGGCCCACAAAACCTTTATAATTTGTAAAATTAAAAAAAGCCCTAAAAAAATATCTTTTTAGGGCTATTTCTTTTGTTCACCAAAGTAATTTATTTTTCTTCGATAAACTTACACAGCAGCTTCTTTAACAATTGCTAATTTACCTCTGTAATAACCGCATTCGTTACATACAGTGTGATAGATGTGCCATGCACCACAGTTTGGGCAAATAGCCATTGTTGGAGCTACAGCCTTGTCATGAGTTCTTCTCTTGGCTGTTCTAGTCTTACCTTGTCTTCTTTTAGGATGTGCCATGATAATTTTATTTTAATTGTTATTATTCTCTACTAAATTCTTTAGCGCAGCCCAACGCGGATCTATCTGATCGTCTCCCGGCACATCTTCAACATCATCATCAAAGTCTGTGTCAAAATCATCGTCCTCGTCAACACTGCGAGCAGTGTGCTGTCTCAATTTAGACGCCATTGCCTTGTTACACTTTCCCGGAGCATGCACATGCTTCATCGGAATAGACAGTGCTATGAATTCATACAGGAACCATGCTATATTGATTTTTCCTTCTTCTTCCGGAATAATCACTATTTCGTCATTCTCTTCAGAATATTCTTTTCCGAATTTTACAACGAGACGGTTATCCGACTCAACCGGCTGTTCCATATCATCCAGACAGCGGTCGCACGAAACAATCACAACTCCTTCAATATGGAAATCCATCTCGAACATCATAGAGGTCTTTTTCACTGTCAGATGGACATTTACCTTGCCCTTCTGCACCTGGTCTCCATCGATATCCAAGAAGAATTTATTCTCCAAATGGTAGTCAAATTCATGTACTCCCGGAGTGAGATTCTTCAAGTCAATATTGTATAATTCAAATTTTCCCAAAGCCTATTTGTGTAAAAACCATGCAAAGGTACGAAAAAACTTCGTACAAAAACAATATATCTTTCTTTATTTTTTAATATAACATATTTTAAGAGCCAACTGCACGCCTCAATTCTATCCTAAATGTCGTTCCCTTACCCAGTTCCGACCATTTCACATATATCTTTCCTCCGTGATACGATTCGATTATCCTCTTCACAAGCGACAATCCCAAGCCCCATCCGCGTTTCTTAGTCGTATATCCGGGATTGAACACCGTCTTGAATTTCGACTTCACTATTCCCTTTCCCGTATCAGTCACATCAATCTTCACTTTTCCCGATTTTTCCTCAAGCGAAACAATTATCTCTCCTTGACCTTCCATAGCATCCACAGCATTCTTTGTCAGATTTTCAATCACCCAGGCAAAGAGGGACGAATTCATCAGCACAGGAACTGGATAATCAGGAAGATTCAGATGTATTTTCACTTTTGAAGATATTCTGGTGGACATATATCCGATTGCTGCACGCACTGACTCGCAAATATCAACCGGCACAGGCTCAGGATTCGAACCTATCTTAGAGAAACGCTCAGCAATTGTTTCCAGCCTTTTCACATCCTTATCCATTTCCTCGATCAGCGAAATATCCACATCCTTTGTCTTCAGATATTCCAGCCATGCGATAAGCGACGATATAGGCGTTCCCAACTGATGTGCCGTCTCTTTCGACAATCCAACCCACACTTTGTTCTGCTCCGCCTTCTTCGTGCTGGCAAGGGCAAGAAAAGCTATCAGAATAAACACAGCCACAACCGACAGCTGCGCATAAGGATAAACCAGAAGTCGCTTCAGATTCGTGGAATCATCGTAATACAGATACTGAAACGTCCCATCCTCCATATCCACCACAATAGGCGAATTCTTCGACTTCAGCTCTTTCACCTTTTCATTCAAAAAAGCCTCAACATTCTCTTCAGGCAATTCTATATTCTTATACGTAAGCACACTGTCTTTCTCATTGCATAGCATCACAGGAATCGTCGTGTTTCCCTGGATTATCTTAAGGATAAGATTCATATTAAGGCTCGGATCTTCACTTGTCACAACTCTTGTTGCCTCAGCCCACACCTCAATCTTCTCTCTCTCCTCTCTTGCCATATCTTTTATCAGCGTATCCGACACCACCACCGAAACAATGGCTATCAATATCGCCGCAAATATAAATACGTATTTCAACCTTTCCCTGGAATCGTAGATACTGTTCATGGTTATATAAATTAAACGATGTCTAAAATAGGGGATTTTGTGGAATAATGCAAATGTTCAGGTGACGAGTTGACGAGGGGACAAGTTGACAAGGGTATAAAAGGAAAGAGTTCGTTTTTCCGTTGTTTTTCCGTTCCAACGGATTGTCTCCGTGTTTTTTTAATTTTCAATTTTCAATTTAATAACAAAAGGCTGCCCCTCCGAAGAGAAACAGCCTTCCAGTACAAATCAATTAATTATCTTACATTAATCTTCTTCACCAATGTATTTTCACCAAAATTCATTTTCAGAATATAAACACCAGGTGTTCTGACATCAATCTTACATTCCGTACTTATAAGTCCGTTATATATCATATTTCCAGTCATATTAATAACTGTCAGATTCATCGGAACAGCCGGAATAACATTTATTATCTGGTTATGTGATGTTATAATTGTTCTAGCTTCAATATCCTCGAGACTAGTAGGTTCTTCTGGATCGGTTGGATCACTTGGATCTGTCGGATCAGTCGGATCAGTCGGATTTTCCGGATCTGTTTCTCCTTCAGATTTTGTACCACCAATAGCTTTAACCTCAACTTTAAATATTACTTCTTCATAATTCGGATCAGACGGAGTAAACTTAACCTCATATTTTCCTGATTCCTCGGTCAATTTTGTTTCAGGATTTACCCAAGCAAATGTTCCTGGAACAATACCTGCATTACCTCCCATCAGAACTGATTGTGAAAGAGTTTCTCCGGCTAATACATCTGAAGCTTCAGGTTCTTCGATTGACTCTGAAGATATTGTTTTAGGAGTTATAGTATATCCAAATATTTCTTCGAAACTACTATAATTGTCATCAGCAGGACGATATACTTTCACATAATACTTTCCTGCATTCTTCAATGTGGCTCTTTGCTCACATTTTTCATCCATAAAGAATGTAATATTAGCGTCTCTAAAATCTTCTTGAGCAATTGTTACAGTTTTATCACCACCATCATACTCTGATTCTAATTCATTAAGAGTAATTGTCGGTTTTTCCTTCTTAACAAAAACCGGACTCAAAATTAAAGATTCACCTTTAACTTCATAATTCACTCTTGGATTATCTGTAGAACCATCAGACCATTCCTTGAACTTATAATCATTTCCCGGTATTGCTTCAATTGTCACTGTCATTCCAGTAGTAACGGAAACTTTTCCGCCATCTCCATCATAAGGCAAACCACCATTAGTAATCTTCACATAACCTTGTTGAGTAGCTTCAGTACTTCTCAATGTAGGTACACCAAATGATATTTCAGTTTTTGCAGCTTCTGATTTCTCATGATAATAAACCGTTCCATTGAAATTGTTTGATATTTTATCATTTGGTGTTATATCATACTTAGTCCAATTATCAGATTCATTACTTTTAACAATTGTAACATTCTCCTTAGGATTTGTCTCCGGATCATTATTACCTACAGGAGCCTTAGTAACCGCAATAGTCGATTTCTTTATTATCAGTCCTTCTTCATATTCCGCATCAAATTTATTATACAAATCGTCAGCTTCACGATGCAAAACGACAGTATAAGTTCCTGCATCCTTAGCATTATCCAATAACTCATCTTCATTATCAGGATCTCCATTTCCATCCAAAACCCTTTTATATTTAACATTGAAATCAAATCCTGCATAAGTCTGGGATGCAAAAGGAACAAAATTTCTAGAAGTACCATTATAGTAGAAACTCTGATGTGGCCACATAATGTATTCCTCAAGAATTTCTGCTCTTTCCTCAAATACAGCCGTAATAGCCAAAGGACCTGTAACTTTTATTTGGTCGTTCAGATCAACCCTTACACCATTAGCCAAAATATAAGAAAGTTTACCATTGTCAAATTCTGCAGCTTCTACTTTAACAAAGTCCCCATATTCAACAATACCAGTTTCTCCTCCACCGATTTTTGAAATAGTAATTTTAGCACCATCTACAACTTCACCTTTACTATTCTTTGATTCAACTTTCAAATTATATTGTTTAGCTTTGAATGATGCAGTAGCTGTCATATTATTATTTATAATATAATAATTACCCTGTTGAGTAGCACCCAAAACATTGATATCACCATCAATTTCAAATCCTGCAGCAGACAAAGTATTAAAATAAATACGAGTTCCATTATCAACAGTAGAACCTGAAATTATAGGTGTTCCGTCTATCTTGTAAGCCAAAATAGACCCCTTACCTTTCGCAACTTCCAAATTAACCGAATATTTATCAATAGGTTTTTGCTCGAAAACAGCCTTCAAAGTTACATCAGCTGCCAACTTTAAATTCTTACCTTTCAAAGAATCATCATTAACCGTCAAACTTTTCAACTGATAACCTGAATTTGGAGTTGCTGTCACTTCCAAAATCGAACCTTGATGCAATTCGTTTCCATTTTGAACCGGTCCATTCTCATCATTTACAGACAATACTCCAGAACCCTCTGTAATAATATTGACTGTTCTCAATATTTCAACAAATTCAGCAGAATATCCAGCTTTTTCTTCTACTTTAATATTAAGTTTACTTCCACCATCTATAAGCGTACCATTCTTAATCCATTTTTTAAATTGGTAGTTTTCATCCGGTATAGCTTCCAACACCAATTCCTGATTTTCAATATAAGTGCTGTCAGCAGAGTTGCCACTGAATTTTATATATCCATTCTTTGGTGTTTCTGTCCAAACACGATATGCTTTATTAACTGTTACATCTATATTAAATTTTTTTTCATTATAATATGTATGGCTATTAGGATAAAAAGTAACAGAATATTTACCTGAAGAAGTAACTCTCTGATTGCCATCACTCCATTCGAAAGAGCCTGGAATAGGTTTGTTATCTTCATCTACTACATATCCACCTTTTAGAACAGATTTAGATAAAAGTTCTCCTTCTTTTAATGCATCACATTCAGGCAGAGTAATTTTTTCAACTAAAATATCTTTCTTAGAATTGACTATAAGAGTATAAACCTTCACATAAGCTTCATATTCTGCATCTCCTGGATATGATACCTTCACATAAAATTGTCCTACATTTTTCCTTTCATCTTCAGTAACCTCGTCAGTACAAGCCTCATTTTTATAATATTTTACAGACTCAAATTTATTTTCAGGTATAGTAGTAACACCAACGGTTGCTGCTTTTTCACTATTAACAGTCTGTTCAAGATCTGCAACATTTACAACCACTTCCTTACCTTTTACAACCATTGTATATACACTGTCAAAAGGCAAATATTCAGTATTGCCAGGACAAGAAACCATTACATAATATGTACCTTTAGATTTTCGAGTCGTTTCATCTGCAACTTCAGTACATGCTTTATCTTTATAATAAACAACTTTCATTGAATTCCTGAAGCTCTCCGGCTCAACAGAACTAATTGTCAATTCTGCAGCTTTTTCGGTATTTACGTTCTGAGTCAAACCTGATATTACAACTTTAATATTCTGTTTTGACTTCAAAACCATCCTATAAACTTCATTATACTCTTCATATGTAGTATTCCCCGGATAAGAAACCTTCGCATATATTATTCCTTCCGTCATTCTATCTGCTTCTGTTGCAGGTGTAGTGCAAGCCTCATCCTTATAATAAGATATTGTTATTGAATCTTTTGCTGTTGAAGGTTCTGTTGATACGATTGTCAATTCTGCTGCCTTTTTGGAATCTGCATATTGCTCCAAGCCGGATACCTCTACTTGAATAATTTTCTTAGCCTTAAGTTCCATAGGATACACAGCTGTATAAGGCAAATATTCATCCTTACCAGGGAAAGATACCTTTGCATAAATTGTACCTTCTTTTTGTCTGTCTGCTTCTGTTGCAGGTGTAGAGCATGCCTCATCTTTATAATAGGAAACTGTCAGCAAATCTTTCAATTCCGCAGGTTCAACAGTTTCAATAGTAAGTTCAGCAGCTTTGCCTGGAGTTATTGTCTGAAGCAGTCCGGAAACAGTAACAACAATTTCCTTACTTACCATCAGCTCACCCCTATACTCCGCAATCTCATAACTCTCAGAATTTTTCTTTGCAATCAAACCTTTTGAAGCTACGATTGAACCGGCAGTAAAATCTTCAGAGATTTGAACAGGAATAGAAAGAAGCACTCCATTAGTTCCTTTCACAAGATTATTATTGTTATTATAGGCAACACATCTGAACGCATTACCACCCAAATCCTGCCAATCTACAGTATGTCCATCAGACATCGTTTCCGGCATCGACGGATCTCCAACAGGAGAAAGTCCCTCAGGGAAAGTTAAATCCACCTGAAACGACGCAAACTGCACATCATTCTGATCTATCATCAAATTGATAGTATCCTTTAGTCCGGCTTTATTCAGCAAACCGGAATCAATTTTCCAAACGGCAGCATCAACCCAAACCGTTGTAAACAGCATTACTAAAATTGCTGCAGCCTTTAATATTGAATTATTATATTTCATAATAATGATTTTTTAGTGTTTTGTTTCAGGATGCAAGTCCCGTTTCCCGGTCAATGCATCCTGAAACTTGATTATTTTGATTTATCTCTCATCAACGGATTCTCATCACATTAGCCGGACTTACAGTCTTGCCATTTTCTCCGTCGATAGACAAACGATAATAATAAACTCCTGAAGGAAGCTGAACAGTAGTTGTGTACTTGTTCAAGCCTGCGCCTGCCGGCATTCCTTCAATTACAGAAACCATAGCTCCCGTAGCATTGAATATCTCAACAGAAACCTTCTTAGCGTCAGCACTCAATGAATAAGAGAATGTTGTGCTTCCGCTGAATGGGTTAGGATAATTTCTGACAACTTCCACCTGAGTCTGAGGCTTAACTGCTTCAGTAGATGTAGGAACGATATCACCTTCAGCCTTCAATGATGCAGCATCAGCATCTGAGAACGATGCACCTGTCAATTTCAGACCATCAGCCATCTTCATTATCACCCTCTTTCCTGAAGGCAATGTCTTGCCATCCATTGAATAAGCCACCATTCGCAACGTGTCACCATTCAGAGTAGAACCCTGTGCAAAACGACCGGCCTCGCCAAGCAACGGAAGTTTTTCCTTCGCACCAGTAAACTCTAGCTGTATTCCGGCTACAGGAACTTCGCTGCTCATTGTCAGGAATCCGTTATCGTCAACCTCAAGCAGAACTGTAGGCTGATATGCATCCTTAAGTTCCGAAGCTTTTGTAACAGGGCGGTTCTGTATGATATTTACGATACCTACTATATCAGAAATCTCAACTATATCATCATAATTTACATCAGCTTCGAAATAACCAAACGGGTTAACAGCATTTTCCCAGTCTTTCAAAATATAACTTACCGTAGCAGTAACATCCGAAACATTTACTTTTTTATCCAAGTTTGCGTCACCATCACAAGTATATACAATTGTTCCAAGTCTAAGATTCCATCCTGGGAACATTGGATTAGTCAATGTAGTAACAACAAGGTCACCTGCTCCAACTTCCTCTCCCAAAGTATAAGAATTATCTGTTCCAATTGTAGTATATTCACCTGTCACTACATCCATAAATTTCCAGAATATAGTTGAAGGCTGTCCGTCAACAGACATTTCTTCTGGGAAACTTATATTCTCTCCATAAGAAGTCATACCTGTTCGGACTGAACCATAACTTATATGATAATTTTTCTCAGATTCTATATTCAATAATCTCGGACTCTTCACACCACTGAAACGTAGATGCGACATATCCGGACATAAATTCTTAAGTTGCGGGAACTGATTCAAATCTATCGATTCAGTATATGTTGGAACACCGTATAATGTCAACTGTTTTGCAATTTCCGGAGCTGTCTTTTCAACACTTTCCATTTTCGTTCCATTCAATTTCAATTCCTTCAAAGCTACATTCTTCGAAACATCAAGTGTTAGCAACGGAGTTTCCGACACATCCAAATATTCCAAAGAAGAAGATGATGAAACATCAAGGCTTTGTATCTTAGTACCCGACAACATCAATGCTTGTAGAGATGATTTATTATCCGGCAAATCTATTTTCTTAACGAAACTATTTGCAAACGATACGTGTTCAAGCTTATCCAACGATCTCAAATCAACATATTCTGCAAATGAGTCTTGCATATAATACATATATAGATTTATCAAACGACGTGGAGTTTCATTATTCCATATTGCCTGCGCAACCTTATAATTCTCTCCTGTCTGCCAAATATTATTATTCCACCACTCTGTCAAATCTGCATTATTTGACTCAGCAACTATACGGGCAATAGTTTCTACATCTCCCTGATGGAATTCTGATGGTGCTGAATTTTGAACCAAAACATAGCCAGCGTCAATACACCATCCATTGTAAATATTTATGTCTGTAAATTCACAGAATTGACGATTCATAATCTTACATCTATAAGCATTTAAGCCCTCTTTACCTGCATCGTTCAGAACAAACACACCAGGACGTCCTGCTACAGGAATAAATGTAGTCTTATCTTCTATATTCGTCTGATCATTAATCCACATATATACAGACTCAACACCATTTATAACAGCCTCGGAAGATAAATCTATTGTATCTCCGTTCTCAAACAGATAAGGATCATTTGGATTGTCAGACTTCAGTTCTATCATTGAAGCTCCGAAATATCGTATATTTCTATAATTCTTCACTCCAGAATATTTCAAACTACCATCTCTATAACCAACATCGAGATGTTCCAAAGCTGGTAATTCAGCTAAGTCCAAATTATCTATATTACTAGGTAGTCCTAATATTCTCAAATTTGAAACAACACTTTCCGGAGGTAAATTATATGTTGTTTCTTCCAATCTTAGTTCATATACTGTTGAAGGAAGATTATTTACAAAATTTTGGAATTGTGTTGTCTGGCTTAATGAAACAATTTCCAACGGAGCACTTATATTATCCAAAGTACTTGCAGGTAAATTCTGGCAATTGTTTATCCAAAGAGATCTCAAATTAGGGAATACACTCAAATCAATTGATGTCAAATGGGCATGTTCCAACTTCAATGTATTCAGTCGGTTACAGCCAGCAAAATTGATATTCCGTAACTTTGTTCCACCATATTCGCTTGGTGATTCACCTGTCATTTCAGTATAAAATTTGAACTCTGTCAAATTATGGCACATCGAAACATCAATAGTTTCAAGATTTCTGCTATAGATATTCAATGTCTCCAATTTTGTATTATTTGACAAATCCAAATCAGAAATATTCATAAAGCGTTCACATTGGAAAAATTTAAGTTCTGTAAACGCACTTAAATCCAATTTAGATATTGTATCCGGGTTCTCACCCCAGTCCAATTCTATAAGCAAATGTGTTAATCTTGCAGGCTCACCTGTACTCCAATTTGTTCTTATATTATCCTGCCATGACTCCCAATTATCATGTTTCCATCCCTCACTCTCAACAAACTCTCTCAATTGTGGAACTTCAGGATTATCATCGGCCAATTTCTTTAATCCTGCAATATCCTGTTGAGAATATGAATCTGCAGAACGATATACTTTTATCCTCTGAGTTTCCAAAGTCCAACTTCCTTGAGAAGGATTCGTAATCCTACATTTATACATTTCACCTGGAGTTCCATCAAAAATAAATTTACCTTCTCCATCACCAGCAGGCATTGCTGCTTCAGTTTCATACGGCTCCTCATCTGCCACCTTATACCACTTATAAACAGACTTTTGTCCTTGAAATTCTGCATATTCTGACAAATCTATTTCAGTTTCTTTTAAAGCATAGGAAGTATAATCATCTACAGGTTTCGTACCCTTTGCTTCTATATTAGAATATCCATAACATTCGAATCCATCAGTAGGATTAGTCGGGAAAGTTACATCTCCCCAATTCATATTTGTACTATACACATGTATAGCATTCAAATTAGAAAGAGCAGACAAATCCAATTTCCTGATATTAGTATAATTTATTTCAACACTGGTCAAACCAGTAAGAGCGGACAAATTCAAAGTATCAATTCGTTTTTCTCTATCAGCGACATAAAACATTGTTACACGCTGTTCACTCTCATTAGACCATCTAACACCAACTTTGCGTCCGCTTTCATGTATCCAATCTTCCTTATAATATCCTTTCTCTATGAAATCCTGTAAATCCGTACTATTAGGATTTTCCTCAGCAATATCCTTCAATGCCTGAATATCTGATTGAGAAAAATTCAGAGGAGAAAGAAGTTGTATTCCATTAGATGCTAAAAATGGCCCATCTGCCAAACGCAATTGGACATCAATATACGCATTGACTTCTTCAGCACATCTCACATTAATATTATAAATAGAATTTTGGAAATCTGGTATATCAACGTAACTATAAACCATATCGTTATAAGAATCATCATTGACCAGATTATCCCCACTCAATGTTACATTAGGTTTTGGAGATTGATTGATTCTGAATTCAAGGCGAACAGACTTTCCTGCAAATTCTCCAGCTTTTAATGTCAACAATAAAGGTAAATCAGTATTCAGATCACCAGAAAGCTTACTTTTATCAGATTGTATTTCAGGCATTTTGTCTCCTTGAATAAAATAAACTGATAAATCTTCAGATGTTAACAACGGTTGTGAAGATAAATCCTGAGAAGGATAAACTGCATAAGTATAAACCAATGTTCCAACTAAACATTCAAATTGGACATCAAAGGAAATAGAGTTATACTCTTCATCATATCTGCAATATTCAAACGGTATCCACAATCCATTATTTTCATCCAGTTCAAAAGGTTGCGGATCCAATTCCACATTTTGATTATTGAGTTTTAAATTAAAAACATCTGGTTTTTCTTTTATCTGAAGACGGATTGACATCTCAGAAGAAAAACCTTCTATCCCAATAAAATTATAAACATGAGAAACATCATTCCAAACAGCATTATACTGGATCTTATTCGGAATAGCACTAAAATACATTTCCCCTTCCGTCACCTCCTGTTGTGCCGCATAAGCATCTATATCCGGTATCCGGCCGGAATCAATAGCACCTGCCGTAAGTTGCCACGAAAACAAAAAGGAAAGACAACTTGCGACTACCATTAATTTAAGTAATCGTTGTTTCATAGACTAATATATTTAGTTTGACATAATAATATTTCCCATAAATCCCACTCATTCAATATTATCAATCAGCACAACAAATCAACTTTTAGATATCAAATAATTGGTTAATAGAATATTTATTCAAAAGATATAATGCAAATATCTGTTAGCATTAATTTGTAAATTAATTCACTTTTATAGTTATATATTCGAAGCAAATGTAAAATTTTAATAACATCTTACTTGACATATCTGGAATTTTTTCCTAGGAATTAACGATTTTAAACATTATTAACAAGATTGAAAAATATATAGAATTCACAGATACACAGGGATATCAGTTTATAATTTAACAATTCTAAGTATTCATACTCTCAGTGTTAAATTAACAAATAAACAAAAGGCTGCTTCCCCGAAGAGAAACAGCCTTCCTTAGACATTTAATTTTTATTCACACGCCCTTTCAT
>CALCST010000042.1 GCA_937894065.1 uncultured Parabacteroides sp.
CATCTTTTGCACCCGGAACTTGCTCTAATGCAATTTTCTTAGCTTCTGCTTCTGTGATTTCATTGCTTTTTGATGTATTGTTGTTCTGCGAAACCACAAGTGTTTTCTCAGTTTCAGGTGCTTTTGACCCAATGACTGTACCCGTCAGTGCATCAATGTCATATTCATATTCCTGACCATTGGCATAAAAATCAACATCATAATATTCGATTCCGTTTCGACGATCAAGCTCTACAGAATGAAAATCGACTTTATCAGCAGAAATACCTGCTGCTTCAACTGCAGCTGATTTCGCTGTTTCTATATCAATACGAGAAATCTGATTTTGTTTTGCTCCACATCCTGCAAGAAGGATTCCTATAAGCGTTAATGTTGTTAAAATAGTTGTTCTAGCTTTCATAATTTATTTCCCCTTTCATGTTCTTTGTGATTGTATATTATATCGCAAACATGAAATGTACATGAAATTTAAAAAAATAAAAAAATTATTTTATCAACGGCAGGTGCAACGTAAAAGTGCTTCCTTTTTCCGGAATACTTTCCACCGTCATATATCCTCCATGAAGCTTTGCAATTTGTTCCACCATAGCCAGACCCAGTCCGCTTCCATGTTCTTCGCTTCTGGAACCATCCACCTGATAAAATCTCTGCCAGATTTTGTTCTGCTCAGATTCTGAAATACCGATTCCATTATCTTTCACACTCAAAAGAGCTTCTTCCCCTTCAGCTGTTACGGAAATCCACAAACGTCCATCTTCCGTGTTATATTTAAATCCGTTTTCAATCAAATTTGTAATCAATCTGCTTAATAACTCCTGATTACCATTTATCAAAATGTTTTCAAAAACTGAAATGTCAATTCGAGAATGATCCCACTGCTGCTCTTTTATAAATTGTTTTGTAAATTTACCGAGATCCAAACAGGTCATTTTATTATATTCAATCTCCTGCTCCATACGAGTCATACTAAGAAGCTGTGATATTAAAACAGACATTTTATCAGCTTGTCTATGAATCATGGCTAAGGTTTCCTGATACTCGTTTGGTGTTTCGTCATATTTTTCAGAGTATTCGCAGGCGCCTTTTATCACTGCAACAGGCGTGCGAAGTTCATGGGACGCATCCGCAGTAAACTGTTTTTCCGTTTCAAAAGATCGTTCCAATCGTTCAAACATTTTATCAAAATCCGATGCCAACCTGGAAAATTCATCCGTTCCTTCCGGAAGTCCTATGCGACCTGATAAATCTTTTGCTTCATTAATGGCTTCTGCAGTTGCAGTAATATGGTCTAAAGGACGAAAAACACGTCGTGTAATATGAAAACTTCCCCAGACTGCCAAAAGCAAAAATACCGGCAATGAAACCAATGAAACCATCAAAAGATTTAAAGTCATCATTCTGTTGTCCGGAGCTTCTGTAAGTCCACGAACCCATACACCATGTTCCCAATCTGCAGAAAGGAAAAAATCAAGTACCAAGTAATTACTGTCATTTGATTCCACCATACGGATCGTCCCGTTTTCAAAAGGAACTTCCAATTGAAAAGAAACCGGAATCTGTCCGGCAATCAACGATTCATTTTGGCTATATACTAAGGTAAATATACCATTGTGTGAATATGAAAATCCCGAGGAAATAATCGGCTTTTTATCAGTTATTTCTACAAAAGTCAAATTTGCCCGAACAGTGTCGACAAGCTGACGCCTAGCCGTCTGCAAAGCTACCTGCCTGCTGATAAACAACATAAAAACAAGCAACAATACAGCGAGTGAAGCCATAAGCATGGTCAATAGGATTGTAATTTGAGTTTTAATAGATTTATTTTTCATGGATGTTCCTCCAACAGCAGGTTTTATGACAATTCCTTACGAAGAACCCACCCAACACCACGAATGGTATGAATTAACTTTACCTCCGATTCTCCATCTATCTTTTTTCGAAGTCTGCTCATGTATCCATCGATATTATTGGAACTTCCGGTGTATTCGTAATTCCAAATACGATTCTCCAACTGTTCTCTTGATAAAACCACTTCCTGGTTTCGGATAAAATATTCTAAAAGTGTAAATTCTTTCGGAAGCAAACTAATTTCTTTTCCATTACGGAAAACCACTCTTTTTTGTGTATCCACAACCAAATCTTCATAAGCATATGTATTGCTTCTGCTTCCTGCATGTTTTCTGGTCATGACACGAATTCGTGCCAATAACTCATCAAAATCAAAAGGTTTTACCAAATAATCATCTGCGCCAAGATCAAGACCTTTTACACGATCAGCAATCGCATCCTTGGCAGTTAAAAATAATACCGGGGTTTCATTTCCCTGGTTTCTTATTTGGCTAAGAAGTTCATAGCCGTCCAATTTAGGCATCATAATATCCAATAAAATGGCATCATATTCTGTTCCCAAAAGATAAAGCTTTGCTTCTTCACCGTCATAGCATCCATCCACAATATAACCAGCTTTTTTTAACGTTTTTGTAATCAACAAGTTCAAATCTTTATGATCTTCAACGACTAAAATACGCAAATCTTATCACCTCTTTTAAAGTCCATTCAAACTGCTGTCTTTTGATTCAACGATTTCTTTCTCTCAAAATAATATTCAGCTTTTCTGTATTTTTTTTCATTATAGCATAAATAACCACCCAAATCACCAAATAACCAAAGATAAAAATGCCGGAAAAAACTAAAATCGGTGTCATCCCCCACTCTAACCACCCATTGACTAGATAAGTGACTAGATAACTAATGTATAAAACACCGCCATGAATCAAAATTGCCACCATCAACGGCATTCGTTCCATTTGATAAACAACATTCATACCGCCTGCAACAAAAGCAAGCGCAGATAATGAAAAAATACCAATACAAACCTGAGGAACGGTTATTGTTTCTAGCACTCCTTGTCGATGCAAAATCAAATAAAGGATTGCCAAAACAATTGGGCCAAAACCGCAAGC
>CALCST010000043.1 GCA_937894065.1 uncultured Parabacteroides sp.
TATTCTGACAACTATTTCGCATTGCTTCCGGGCGAGAAGAAAGAAGTCAGCATAAAATGGAAAGATGTTGATACTCGCGGTAATGCTCCTGTAGTTAAGATTACAGGTTTTAACGTGGAATAAGAATCTCAGGAATTTTGTTTGGAGCATAATAATTTGACTCTGTAACAGAATAAACAATACAAAAGACACAAAGTCGTGGATTTGCCTCTGTCGGGCAAATCCCGGTTTGTGTCTTTTTACTTATATATAAAGGATTTCAAGTTTCGCAAGCTCAATTTCCATATAACGAGTTGACAAGAAGACAAGTTAACAGGATTTTTGGATAATAATTAGTGAAATTACAGGTGTTTTGATCTTGTCGACTTGTATCTGAAGCCTTGTTTACTTTTAAGTTGAGCAACTTGCGAAACCTAACTTAAATTACATATTATGAAAAAGATATTATTGTCAGTTATGCTTGCTTCTGCCATGTTTTCATGCCAGCAGCCTGTACAGCAGGAAACCGAAAAGGTTGTTCCGGCAGAAGCTTTTGTTCGCGTTCAAGGACCGGATTTGATTAAGCCGGATGGAGAAAAACTGTTTATAAAGGGAACAAATCTGGGGAATTGGCTGAATCCGGAAGGTTATATGTTTGGATTTACTAAAACAAACTCTGCAAACTTTATAAATATTATGTTTTCGGAACTTGTCGGTCCGGATTTTACTGCTGATTTCTGGAAACAGTTCAAGGATAATTATATCACCCGAAAAGATATTGAATATATTGCTTCTACGGGGGCAAATACAATTCGTCTTCCTTTCCATTACAAATTGTTCACGGATGAGGATTATATGGGATTGACTTCCGCTCAGGACGGATTTGCACGTGTGGACAGTGTGGTAAATTGGTGCCGTGACAATAATTTATATCTGATACTGGATATGCATGATGCTCCGGGCGGACAGACTGGAGATAACATTGATGATAGCTATGGCTATCCTTGGCTGTTTGAAAGTGAGAAAAGCCAGCAGCTGTTCTGTGATATCTGGAAGAAAATTGCTGAACGATATAAGAATGAGACTGTGATTCTCGGATATGAATTGATTAATGAGCCAATTGCCCACTATTTTGAAAATGCCGATGAATTGAATGCAAAACTTGAGCCTTTGCATAAACGTGCAGTTAAGGCTATTCGTGAAGTGGACAATAATCATATTATTCTTCTTGGAGCTCCTCAGTGGAACAGTAATTTCTCTGTTTTTACAGATGCTTCGTATGATGATAAACTGATGTACACTTGCCATCGTTACGGAGGTGATTCAACTGCTGAGGCTATAAGAAGTTATATTGCTTTCCGCGACAGCGTGAATCTTCCTATGTATATGGGTGAGATAGGACATAATACATTTGAATGGCAATCTGCATTCTGTAAGGTGATGGAAGAAAACAATATCGGATGGACATTCTGGCCATACAAGAAGAAAGATGATTCATGTATGATGGGCATCACAATGCCGGAAAATTGGGATAAAATTATTGCGTTCTCAGAAACGACAAGAAGCACTTACAAAGAAATTCAGGCAGCACGTCCTGACCAGGAAATTGTCAGGAAGGCTATGATGGATTTTATCAAGAACTGCCGTTTTGAGAATTGTACTCCTCAAAGAGAATATATTGAGTCGATTGGATTGAGGGCAAAGTAAACCTGGATTCGGTTGACTAGTTGATAAAAAAACAAGTTGACAAGATAAAATCCTTGTCAACTTGTCCCTGAAATATCGTCAACTTATATCAAAGTATTTGCTTCTTCAACCAAATTTCCCATTGACCATACGGCACGCAGATTCAGATTTCTGTCGAAAATAAGAATATCTGCATCCTTACCTTTCTGCAATGAACCTTTTCTGTCGTCAACACCGATTAGTTTTGCCGGAGTTTCTGAAGCCATTCTCACTGCGTCAGAGAAAGGAATACCAGCTTTTACTACAGTTTGAACAAGTTTGTCCATTGTGGCAAGACTACCAGCCAAAGACGAATGGTCTGCTAGTTTGCAAACGCCATCTTCTATGACAAATCTTGGGTCGACATTCGGATTTTCACATGCAGCATAAGCCAAAGCGTCAGTAACAAGGCAAGTGCGTTCAACTCCCTTGATTTTATAGACAAGTCTGATAATAGTTGAAGGCAAATGTCTTCCGTCGGCAATTACTTCAACAGTCATGTTGTCCATCAGATAGACACTTTCCACTGTACCTTCATATTTATATTCACGGCGCTTGTGGAATCCAGGCATTGCATTATAGAAATGTGCAGCGTGAGTGAAGCCGGCAGCATAAGCAGCCTTTATATCTCCATATTCTGCTTCAGTGTGAGTGATAGCTGTCATGATGCCTTTTGAGCGAGTATATTGAGCGAACTCGTGAGCACCTTCCAGTTCCGGACTGATATCCCAGCGTTTTATGCAATCAGTGCTTTCGATAAGTTCTGTATATTCAGCTTTGTCGATTCCTTTTATATCTTCAGCAAACAGATTTCCTGCCATTTTAGGGTTCAAATACGGACCTTCGATATGGAGACCTAGAATTGTGCTGCCTTTTTCTTTCATTTTTGTTTCGCAAACAGACACAGCCTGTTTGAGAGTGGCGAAAGAAGATGATGAAATAGTCGGGAATATAGTTGTTGCTCCATGATTCAGATGAGCTTTTGTGGCAGCTTCGAAAGCTTCAGCAGTTGCTTGTTTGAAATCGTAACCACCTCCACCGTGCACGTGCATAGCGACGAAGCCTGGAACAATATACATTCCTTTGGCATCAATCACTTTAGCTCCGATTACGGCTAAATCACTATTTGTAATTTCAAGGATTTTACCGTCGCTTATAAGAACTGAGCCATCGTTAAGCCAACCTTGAGGAGTCAGTATCTGACCGTTTATAATTTGTGTAAGCATAGGCATTAATTTTTTCAAGTTTTGCAAGGTTGAGATTTTTATTGACGAGTTGACAAGTTAACAAGGGAACGAGTTGACAAGGGTTTTTTTCCTTGTCTCTGAAACCTTGTCCACTTGTTATCTACAAGTCGAGCTTGCGAAACTTAAGCTAAGTTATTAAAACAGTTTGTTTGTTCCTTCAACAAGTTTACCCATCGCCCAAACAGCGCGGACATTCAAATCCTTGTCCAGAACCATAATATCAGCGTCTTTACCTTTCTGTAATGAGCCTTTTCTGTCATAAACACCCATTATCTTTGCAGGAGTTTCTGAAGCCATTCTGATAGCATCTTCCAGTGGAATTTCTGCTTTCTGAACAATAGTTCTGATAAGTCTGTCCATTGTTGCAATACTACCGGCAAGAGCAGAACGGTCGGCAAGTTTACAAACGCCGTCTTCGATTATGACACGTGGGTCAAAAGCAGTGTCGCTGTCGCTTGCTGCACAAGCAAGAGCGTCTGTAATCAGACAAGTACGTTCAACGCCTTTGATTTTGTGGACAAGTCTCAATATTGTTGGAGGAACATGAATGCCGTCTGCAACAACTTCAACAGTCATGTTGTCTATCAGATATATACTTTCAACAGTTCCTTCATATTTGTATTCTCTGCGTTTATGGAAACCAGGCATTGCATTGTAGAAATGCGTAGCGTGAGTGTAGCCTGCTTCATAAGCAGTATATATATCTTCATATTCAGCCTGAGTGTGACCTACTGAAGCCAACACACCTTTTGATGTAATATATTTTCCGAACTGCATTGCTCCAGGTAGTTCCGGAGCTGCGTCCCAACGCTTGATGCAGTTAGTTTCTTCCAACAGCGGAATATATTCTTCCGGGTCCGGATTTTTGATATTTTCAGGCATTTGTCCTCCAGCCATTTTCATGTTGAAATAATGACCTTCGAGGTGAAGTCCCAATACAGGGCTGTCTTTTTCTGCCATAAGTTTTTCTGTAGTTGCGGCAGCCGCACGAATCATTGGAATTGTAGAAGACGATAAAGTAGGAAAAATACTAGTGGTTCCGTGTTGCATATGGGCTTTAACAGCAGCGCGGAAAGCATCTTCTGTTCCTTCCATAAAATCGCGTCCGCCACCACCATGAACATGTATTTCTACTCCTCCAGGAACTATATACATTCCTTTGGCATCAATTAAAGTAGCGCCAACAATTGCAAGGTCGCAGTTCGTAACTTCAAGAATCTTGTTGTCCTGAATCAGAACCGAACCATCTTTGAGCCATCCCTGTGGTGTAAGGATACGGCCGTTGATAATTTGAGTTAACATATACTTGGTTTTAAGTTTTTGCGTTTATTATTCTTCTACAAAAATAAGGACTTTTGGGCAACTTTTACAGATTTTATTGATAATTATTGCCTGTTTTTATCCTTGTGATTGCATTTCTTCCAGCTCCATGGTTTTTTCTGTCCATTCGTCCATTGCAGCTGAAAGAGCTTTTTTCTTTTCAGAATATTCTGAATATAAATTTGTGTCCGATGCTCCGTCCGGTGTTGCAAGTCTGGCTTCGATATCGGCAATTGATTTCTCAATATCTGCGATTTTTTGTTCTGCTTCGGCTACTGCTTTTTCAAGTTTCTTCACAGCTTTACTCCATTCCTTGCGAGCTTCGTATGATAATTTATTCTGTGAAGGCTGATTGTCGGCAGCAACATTGCTTGAGGCAGATTGCGATGTCTTTTCAAGCTCTTGCAAGCTTGCCAACTTTTTCTTTTCCAAAAAGTCGTAAATGCCGCCAAGATGTTCAACAACACGTTTGTTGCCGAATTCATAAACTTTCTCAACCAACCCGTCAAGGAATTCACGGTCGTGAGATACAACTATCACAGTTCCGTCAAATTCTTTAAGCGCATTTTTCAATACATCTTTTGAGCGCATATCCAAGTGGTTTGTCGGCTCGTCGAGGATGAGAAGGTTCACAGGCTCAAGCAGCAGACGAATCATGGCAAGACGACTGCGTTCACCTCCGGAAAGCACTTTTACTTTCTTTTCAGAAGCTTCGCCGCCAAACATGAACGCGCCAAGTATATCTCTGATTTTAGTGCGGATATCACCTTGGGCAACATAATCCACCGTATCGAACACAGTCATGTTGTCATCCAGCAGTTGCGCCTGGTTTTGCGCGAAATATCCTATTTTTACGTTATGGCCGAGTTTCAGATTTCCGCCATATTCTATTTCGTTCATTATACACTTCACGAGAGTAGATTTACCTTCACCGTTCTTACCGACAAAAGCAACTTTTTCTCCTCTGCGGATAGTAAGGTTTACGTGTTCGAAAACAACATGATTACCGTAGCTTTTGCTCACCTCTTCTGCGATAACCGGATAAGAGCCGGAATGTGGGGCAGGAGGAAACTTGAGATTAAGCATAGCAGTATCAATTTCGTCAACCTCTATTCTCTCAATCTTCTCAAGCTGTTTAATTCTGGATTGCACCTGAGTGGATTTAGTTGCTTTGTAGCGGAAACGCTCGATGAAAGCCTCCGTATCGGCAAGCTTTTTCTGCTGATTTTCGTAAGCTCTTAATTGTTGTTCACGACGTTCTTTTCTCAGAACCACATATTCTGAATATTTTACTTTGTAATCATAGATGTGTCCTAATTCGATTTCAATAGTGCGTGTGGTTGTATTGTCGATAAAGGCACGGTCGTGCGAAACTAGTATGACTGCATTAGCTCTTGTGGCGATGAAGTTTTCAAGCCATTGGATAGATTCTATGTCAAGATGGTTTGTCGGCTCGTCGAGAAGAAGAACATCCGGACGGCGAAGCAGCAGCTTTGCCAATTCGATACGCATTCTCCATCCGCCACTGAATTCGGAAGTAAGTCTGCCAAAGTCATCACGGCTGAATCCCAAACCAATCAAAGTACGTTCCAGTTCCGCATGATAGTTGTTGCCGCCCATCATCTGGAAACGTTCAGTAAGATGAGTTACATCATCAATCAGTTTCTGATATTCCTCTGATTCATAGTCCGTGCGTTCAGCAAGTTGCAGATTGAGCTTTTCGATGTCTTTTTCCATCTCATGGATATGCTCGAAAGCCAATTCAGCCTCTTCTTTAACAGTACGTGTATCTTTCAGTTGCATGTGCTGAGGCAAATAACCGATAGTTATGTCCTTAGGAATACTGATACTTCCGGAAGTCGGTGACTGGATTCCGGCAAAAATCTTTAACAAAGTTGATTTTCCTGCACCGTTTTTCCCTACCAGAGCTATACGGTCTTTTTTATTTACTACAAATGATATGTCATCAAACAGAGTGAAGCCTCCAAATTCAACAGTTAGTGCATCTACTGAAATCATACTATTTATTTTAAATTCTTTTGCAAAGATACATATATGATAAAGATATTTTCTATCTTCGCTAATATTTATCATTAAAAATGTACTAGTATGAAAAAGAGAAATTTTTTGATGTTGATTGCGGCAACTTTGGGTTCCAGCGTTTTGCTTTCTTCTTGTATTGGACCATTTGCTTTGACAAACAAGTTGCTTTCTTGGAATAAGAGTGTTGACAATAAGTTCGTTAATGAACTTATCTTTTTCGCCTTTTGGATTGTTCCTGTTTATGAAGTAACAATATTTTTTGATGCTATTTTGTTTAACTCAATTGAATTTTGGGGCGGAAATAATCCTGTAGCTGATGTTGGAAGTGTTAAGAATGTAGAAACATCCAATGGCACTTTCTTGGTAGAAACAAAGGAGAACGGTTACCATATTCAGAAAGAAGGTGAAAAAGCTACAATGGATTTGGTTTATAACAATGAAAACAAAACTTGGAGCGTAAATGCCGATGGTAAATCTTTTGATTTGATGCAGTTTAAGGATGAAGAAAACGTCGTTATGTTTTTGCCTGATGGTGGAAAAATGGACGTAGAACTTAACGCTGCAGGTGCTATGGCATTCAAACAAGTTGCAGAAGGATATTCTACTTATTTTGCTGCAAGATAATTTTTGTGTAGTTGCAAGGTTCAGTTGATAGTACAAAAATGATTGTATGCCAACTGAACCTTGTCTGTATTTAATAATGGCGCATAACTACATTAAACAAACATATAAATTTAACATGAAACACTCAGCTAGCACTTTGATGTTGTCTGGACTTATCAGTTTTGCTTCGATAACTTCAGCAATGTCTGAAAACGAAAAATTGCCATATTGGAAAGATATCCAGACAGTGGCAGTCAACAAGGAAGCGCCGCGATCGGATTTTATGAGTTATCCGGACAAAGCCTCTGCCTTGACTTTGCGTTACGAGAATAGTCCTTATTATTCTTCTCTGAACGGAACATGGAAGTTCTATTTTGTTGATGGCTACAAGGATTTGCCTGAGAATATAACAGATCCTTCAGTAAGCACATCTTCCTGGAAAGACATTAAAGTTCCGGGAAACTGGGAACGTCAGGGTTTCGGTACTGCTATTTATACAAATCATGGCTATGAATTCAAACCGCGCAATCCAATGCCGCCAACATTGCCGGAGGAGAATCCTGTCGGTGTATATAGAAGAGATATTGAAATACCTTCATCGTGGAACAATCGTGATATATACTTGTATGTAGGTGGAGCGAAATCAGGATTGTATGTTTATCTGAATGGAAAAGAAGTCGGATATAGCGAGGACTCCAAGAACCCTGCTGTTTTCCGTATAAACCCTTATATCAATGAAGGAAAGAATGTTCTTACCTTGAAGATTTTCAGATGGAGCACAGGTTCTTATCTGGAATGCCAGGACTTTTGGCGTATTAGTGGAATAGAAAGAGATGTATTCTTGTGGTCACAGCCGAAAACCGCTATACAGGATTTTCACGTAGTTTCAACTCTTGATGATAAATATGAAAATGGAATTTTCCGCCTTGGTGTTGATTTGAAGAACTCTATGACTGAGTCACAGCAACTCACTGCTTGTTATGAATTGATTGACAAGGATGGAAAAACAGTAGTTTCTGAAGAAAAAGATATTTGGGTAAGCCCATATGGTGTTCAGCGTGCTTCTTTCGACGCAGTTATTCCTACCGTAGAGAAATGGAGTGCGGAAACACCTTCTCTGTACAAACTTATTATGACGGTGAAGAATGGTGACCGAGTTGTTGAGGTTGTTCCTTTCCGTGTAGGATTCCGCCGTATGGAAATGGCTCAAACAGAAGAAAAGGATGCTAATGGCAGACCATATAATGTTTTCCTGTTCAATGGCAAGCCGGTCAAGTTCAAAGGTGTAAACATTCATGAGCATGACCCGAAGACCGGACATTATGTTTCGGAAGAAACAATGCGCAAGGATTTCGAAATCATGAAGAAGAATAATATCAATGCCGTGCGTCTGTGTCATTATCCTCAGGACCGCAAGTTCTATTCTCTTTGTGATGAGTATGGACTTTATGTCTATGACGAGGCAAACATTGAGTCTCATGGTATGTATTATAATTTGAGGAAAGGTGGAACTTTGGGTAATAATCCTGAATGGCTGAAACCTCACATGGACAGAACAATGAATATGTATGAAAGAAACAAGAATTATGCATCTCTTACGTTTTGGTCTCTTGGCAATGAAGCCGGAAACGGTTATAACTTCTATCAGACATATTTATATATAAAGAATAAGGAAAAAGATATGATGAACCGTCCGGTTAACTATGAGCGTGCATTGTGGGAATGGAACACTGATATGTACGTTCCTCAATATCCGGATGCAAACTGGCTGGAGGAAATAGGAAAGGAAGGTAGTGACCGTCCTGTCGTTCCGTCAGAATATGCTCATGCAATGGGTAATTCAACAGGAAGTTTCAACAATCAATGGAAAGCTATTTATAAATATCCTAATTTGCAGGGAGGATTTATCTGGGACTGGGTTGACCAGGGATTCCTTGAAGTTGATGAAAACGGACGAGAATACTATGCTTACGGTGGCGACTATGGAGTGAATGCTCCAAGCGATGGAAACTTTTTGTGTAATGGTATTGTAAGCCCTGACCGCACTCCGCATCCTGCTATGACTGAAGTGAAATATTCACATCAGAACGTGGCATTTGAACCGGTGGATTTGGCTGCCGGAAAATTTGCAGTCAAAAACCGCTTCTATTTTACGAATCTGAAGAAATATATGATTGTATATACTGTTTCGGCTAATGGAAAAACTATTGACAACAACAAGATTTCACTTGACATTGAGCCGCAGCAGTCTGCTGAGCTTAATGTTCCGGCTGTTTTGCGTCTGAAACCGAAAGCAGATACAGAATATTTCGTGAACTTTAGTGTTGTTTCAGTTTATGACGAACCTGGAGTTCCAGCCGGTCATGTTATTGCTCAAGAGCAGTTCCGCTTGCCGATTGAATCACCAGTGTCGGCACTAAAAACAAACGGACCTGAACTGAAATGCTCAACATCGGGCGATTTACTTTCTGTCACTTCATCACGCCTTTCTTTTGTATTTGACAAGTCAAAAGGAATTGTTACTTCATATAAGGTGAAGGGAACAGAATATTTTGCTGAAGGTTTCGGCGTTCAGCCTAACTTCTGGCGTGGACCAAATGATAATGATTATGGAAGCCAGCAGCCAAAACGCGAACAAATCTGGAAACAGAGCAGCAAGGATTTCAATGTCACAGAAGCTACATTGAAGAAAGACGGAGAAAATGCAGTTCTTTCTGTTTGCTATCTTTTGCCGGCAGGAAATCTTTATGTGATGAATTATACTGTTTATCCTAGCGGAGCGGTTAACGTCCGTGCACATTTCACATCAACCGAGCTTACTGAAAACTCAACAGAAATGTCTGAGGAAACTCGCACAGCAACATTCTCTCCTGGTCGTGAGGCTGCTCGTGCAGAAGCATCTAAGCTTAATGTTCCACGTATTGGCGTGAGATTCCGTTTGCCTGCCGAAATGAATAAGGTAGAATATTTCGGACGTGGTCCTGGCGAAAACTATTGCGACCGCAATGCCGGAAGTCCGGTAGGCGTTTACAAGACTACTGCCGAAGATATGTATTTCCCATATGTTCGTCCTCAGGAAAATGGACATCGCACCGACACAAGATGGCTGAAACTTACAGTTAATGGCAACAAAGGTCTTCTTATCAAAGCTGACAGCCTCATTGAATTTAATGCCCTGAGAAATTCAGTTGAGGATTTTGATGATGAGGAACAAGTAGCATTGCCACGACAGTGGGGAAATCTTACTCCGGAGCAAGTTGCCAACCACAACGAGGAAGAAGCAAAGAACGTGTTGCGCCGTCAGCATCATATAAATCATGTTGAACATCGTGATTTCGTTGAAGTTTGCGTAGATTATCGTCAGCAGGGTGTTGGAGGATTCGACAGTTGGGGTGCTCGTCCGGAACCTCAATATACATTGCCGGCTAATAAAGATTATTTGTGGGGATTCACATTTATTCCTTTATAAGAAATTAGTAATTTAAGTTTCGCAAGTTGTTTAACTTAAAAGTAAACAAGGTTTCAGATACAAGTAAACAAGAGCATAATATCTGTAATTTAACTAACTTCTCCACAACTGTGGTTTGATTTCGCCACAGTTGTGACTTAATTAAATCACATTTGTGACCTGATTTCGCCACATCTGTGGCGAAGATAATATAATTAAGCTTCGCAAATAACTAAACTTAAGTTAGTAATAATAAGTACGGATTGTTTTATCCGAATTATTAAACCTCCTAGGTGAGCCAACCGTTTCACCTAGGAGGTACAATATTTTTTACCCAATCAGACACATATAAACTAATAAACTTACAAACTATAAAACTAAATAACTGAACACTTAAATTGTTATTTGTTTTAAAAGGAGAAACAAAAAGTGTTTAATTCGTGAAATTGAGTTTAAACTATAACTGTTGTTGTTATTGAATATTTTTCGCTTTTTTGTAACTTTGCACCCATAAATTCAAAACAGAAATAAAAACAATGGGTGGTTTTTTCGGTACTATCTCAAAATCTTCATGTGCTACTGATTTATTCTATGGCACAGACTACAATTCTCATTTAGGAACCCGTCGTGGTGGTATGGCTACATACGATAAAGAAGCAGGGTTCATTCGTTCTATCCATAATCTGGAAAACTCATATTTCCGTACTAAATTTGAGGCAAACCTTCCTAAGTTCAAGGGGAATGCCGGTATTGGTATTATTAGTGACAATGATGCACAGCCAATTGTTATCAATTCTCACTTGGGAAAATTTGCAATCGTAACAGTTGCGAAGATCAACAACATTGATGAATTGGAAAAAGAATTGCTCGAGGCCAATATGCATTTCTCTGAATTGAGTTCAGGAAAGACAAATCCAACAGAGCTAGTTGCGTTATTGATTACTCAGGGTAAGGATTTTGTTGAAGGCATAGAGAATGTTTACAACCGTATCAAAGGTTCTTGTTCTATGTTGCTCCTTACTGAAGATGCAGTTATTGTTGCACGCGACAAGTGGGGAAGAACTCCTATCATTATCGGAAAGAAAGAAGGAGCTTATGCTGCTACGAGTGAATCTTCTAGTTTGCCTAACTTGGATTTTGAAATCGATAAATATGTTGGTCCTGGAGAAATCATCAAAATGACAGCCGAAGGCTTGGAACAGCTTCGCAAGCCAAATGAAAAGATGCAGGTATGTTCATTCCTTTGGGTATATTACGGATTCCCGGTATCAAGCTACGAAGGACGAAATGTTGAAGACGTTCGTTTCCAGAGTGGATTCAAGATGGGACAGAAAGATGAATCTGAAGTGGATTGTGCATGTGGTATTCCAGATTCAGGAGTTGGTATGGCTTTGGGATATGCAGAAGGCAAGGGAGTTCCTTATCACCGTGCTATTGCCAAGTACACTCCGACTTGGCCACGCAGTTTCACTCCGAGCAACCAGGAATTACGTTCTTTGGTAGCTAAGATGAAGCTTATTCCTAACCGCTCAATGCTTGAAGGAAAACGTCTGTTGTTCTGTGACGATTCAATTGTTCGTGGAACGCAGCTTCGCGACAATGTGAAGATTCTTTATGATTATGGAGCAAAAGAAGTTCACATGCGTATTGCTTGTCCTCCATTGATTTACAGTTGTCCGTTTATCGGATTTACTTCTTCAAAGGGCGATTTGGAATTGATCACACGTCGTATAATCAAGGAACTTGAAGGTGACGAAAACAAGAATCTTGATAAATACGCAACTACTGATTCGCCTGAATATAAGAAGATGGTACAAATCATTGCAGACCGTTTCGGCTTGAGCTCATTGAAATTCAATACTCTCGAAACATTAATTGAAGCAATCGGCTTGCCTAAATGCAAAGTTTGTACACACTGTTTCGACGGAAGCAGCTGTTTTTAATTGAAGAAATTATGGCTTTGATATAAGCCGATTATACATATATATTGATAATACGGAGATTCTGTGTTTGGTTATGATTGACTTATCCAGTGTTATTAGTCAACATAAAAACACAGAGTTTCCGTGTTTTTTTATTATCCTCCATTAAAATTTGGTAGATTGAACCGCAATACTTACCTTTAGACCATAGGAATTATAATCAAAATGTAAATAAAATGACAGTTGTAGATCGTTTCCTTAAATATGTAACTTTTGATACACAGTCTGATGATACAACAGGAACAACACCTAGCACTCCTGGTCAGCGTGTGTTCGCCGAAGCTTTGGTTGAAGAGCTTTCAGCATTGGGACTGGAAGATATTTCTCTAGATGACAACAGTTATCTTATGGCAACATTACCAGCCAACACAGAGAAAAAAGTTCCGGTCATCGGATTCATTGCGCATCTGGATACAAGTCCTGATATGTCAGGAAAGAATGTAAATCCTCGCATCGTGAAATATGAAGGCGGCAATGTGATATTAAATAATGAAGAAAATATTGTTCTTTCTCCGGAACAATTCCCTGAAATAAATGATTATATCGGTCAGGATATAATTGTTACAGATGGAAAAACTCTTCTTGGTGCGGATGACAAAGGTGGCGTTGCTTCAATAATCGCAGCAATGGCTTATTTGAAAGAGCATCCGGAAGTGGAACACGGAAAGATTCGCATCGCGTTTACACCTGATGAAGAAATCGGACAAGGCGCAGACCATTTCGACGTTGAGAAGTTTGGCTGTGAATTTGCCTATACTATTGATGGCGGACAGATTGGTGAGTTGGAATTTGAGAACTTCAATGCTGCTTCAGCAAAGATTTCATTCAAAGGATTGAATGTTCATCCGGGTTATGCGAAAGATAAAATGGTGAATGCAGCACAGATTGCAGCTGAATTTGCTATGATGCTTCCGGCAGAACAGCGTCCGGAACATACAACCGGTTATGAAGGTTTCTATCATCTGATTGGTATGAGCGGAACAGTTGAGGAAGCTTCTCTTTCTTATATTATCCGTGATCATAACCGCAATACATTTGAAAAGAGAAAAGAATATATTCAGGCATTGGTTAATGTTATGAATATGAAATATCCGGGCTCAACAGTTGCTGTTGTTAAGGATCAGTATTATAACATGCGTGAGGTTGTCGAACCTCGTATGGAAATAATCGATTTGGCTAAATCAGCAATGGAAGAGGCTGGAGTAGTTCCTCTTATCAAGCCTATCCGTGGCGGAACTGATGGAGCAAGATTATCATTTATGGGATTGCCTTGTCCTAACATCTTTGCCGGCGGCTTGAACTTCCATGGCCGATATGAATTCCTTCCGGTTAAATCATTGGAAAAGGCAATGGAAACAGTGATAAACATCAGCCGACTGGCTGCAAAATAAATCGAGGAAACTGGAAACAGTAAAACTCAAGAACTTAAGAACTCAAAAACTTAAAAACTAAAAATAATATCTATTTTATGAAAACAACACCATTCACCGATGTGCATATTGCCTTAGGAGCAAAAATGCACGAATTTGCAGGCTTTAATATGCCTATTGAATATTCCGGAATTATTGATGAACATATGACCGTTGTAAACGGAGTGGGCGTGTTCGACGTTTCTCATATGGGCGAATTTTGGGTTAAAGGTCCGAAAGCATTGGAATTTATTCAGTCGGTAACATCAAACGATGCATCAAATCTTCCTATTGGAAAAGCTCAATATACTTGTTTCCCGAATGAAAAAGGCGGAATCGTTGATGATTTGCTTGTTTATCATTATGAACCGGAAAAATATCTGCTCGTAGTTAATGCCGGAAACATTGATAAAGACTGGGAATGGTGTGTTCGCCATAATACAGTTGGAGCTGAACTTGAAAACTCTTCTGACCGCACTGCTCAGTTGGCTATCCAAGGTCCGAAAGCATTGGAAGTTCTTCAGCGTCTTACTCCGGTTGATTTGTCTGCTATTCCTTATTATGCATTTACTACAGGCGAATTTGCAGGCTGCAAAAATGTGATTATTTCTAATACAGGATATACAGGTGCCGGTGGTTTCGAATTGTATTTCTATCCTCAGGATGCAATGACTATTTGGAATGCAATCTTTGAAGCTGGAAAACCAGAAGGAATCAAGCCAATCGGATTGGGTGCACGCGATACTCTTCGCCTTGAAATGGGCTTCTGCCTTTACGGAAATGACCTTGACGACACAACTTCTCCTATTGAAGCTGGTCTTGGATGGATAACTAAATTCGTAGATGGCAAGAACTTTACAAACAGAGCTGAGCTTGAAAGACAGAAGAAAGAAGGCGTAGCCCGCAAACTTTGTGCTTTTGAGTTGCAGGAAAAAGGTATTCCTCGTCATGGCTATCCTATTGTTGATGCAGAAGGCAATGAAATTGGTGTTGTTACATCAGGAACAATGTCTCCTGTTCTGAAAAAAGGTATTGGCATGGGTTATGTTCGCACAGACTGCTCAAAGGTCGGCTCTGAAATTTATATTCAGGTTCGCAACAAGAAATTGAAAGCAGTTGTTGTAAAAGCTCCTTTCAGAAAGTAAGAGTAATATAGAAGACAAGGCTTCAGGAACACAAGTTAACAAGTCAATTCATTTTCTTGTCAACTTGTCTCTGAAGCCTTGTTAACTTTACTTATAGTTAAGACAGAACTTAATAATACTATTCAAATCAGTTTCTTTCTGAATAATGCTCTTATCCTTATCCAATAAATAGATAGTAGGGAACACCTTGATATCATAAAGAGCATTATTTTCTATATCCATATTATAGTCATAACAATTTATCCAACCTTCTGGAATATTCATTTTGTATTCATTCCACAAAGACTTGTCATTGCCTGTATAAACAGCCAGAATCTGCAGTTTGTTCTCTTTCTGAAGTCTTGATATTGTAGTGTTGTTTCTTAGCTTTTCAGTAAACAAGCTGCATTCGTCACAACCTGGGTCATAGAAATACATAATAGTTATTTTGTCAGGCAGATTATGCAGCATAGATTTTTCATCATTATTCATGCAAATTCCGAAGTTTGCCGCAATTGTGCCAATTCTGTTTTTCTTTGCCATTTCCAACAAATAAGCCGGTCTTATTTTATCGTCTTCGCTGATGATTTTTGAATCAATGAAAGCTTCGAGAACAGGAATAAACATTTCCTCATTTTTCATTGGAGAATCAAAATCATATAGATATTTCTCAAACAGATTGTAGAAAGTAAAAACATCTTTTTCGGAATTTGCCGCCTTGTTCATAGTGCTTTTTAGTGACTGCATTGCCTCTTCTTTGCTAACAAAGCGAAACAAGTCAATATAATTTACCATAGCTTGCTCTGTTGTATCTTCCGGCAGAGGTTCAGCATTGAAAGGGTATAAATCCCAATAATGACTTACTAAAAACGAAGCTCTGTCTTCAGGTGTTATAATACAGGTGGAAATTTCTGGTAGGCAGAATGACTGGCTATATGACGAAATTGTCATAATCAAGCCAAGGCAAATTAATATATACTTCATTTGAGATAATGTTTGTTTCGGCAAATGTATTAAATCTTTTATATCTTTGTAAGAAAAGTATTATGAAAAAGGTAAGATTCGGAGTTGTAGGAACCAATTTTATAACTGATTGGGTTATAAAAGGAGCTCGTGAAGACGAGCGTTTTGAGTTGGTAGCAGTTTGTTCCCGTAGTCAGGAAACAGCTGATGCTTTTGCTGAAAAGCATAATATTCCATATACATTTACATCATTGGAAGAAATGGCAGCAAGCGATTTGATTGATGCAGTGTATATCGCATCACCAAATTTCAAGCATGCAGAGCAAAGTATATTGTGTATGCAGCACGGAAAGCATGTTTTGTGTGAGAAACCGATGGCATCTAATGCAGCGGAAGTTTCGCGCATGATTGAAGCATCAGAGAAGTATGGAGTAACTTTGATGGAAGCAATGAAGCCGACATTGACTCCTAATTTTCTTTCAGTCATGAAAAATATTCATCGTGCAGGAACTTTAAGACGCTATTTCTCTTCATATTGTCAATACTCATCAAGATATGATAAGTTTAAGGAAGGAATAGTTCTCAATGCCTTCAAACCAGAGCTTTCCAACGGAGCAATGATGGATATCGGTGTTTATACTGTTTATCCAATGGTTGTACTTTTCGGTCGTCCTTCAAAAATAGATGCAAGCGGAGTTTTGCTCCATACTGGAGTTGACGGGCAGGGCGCAGTGAATTTCGAATACGACGGACTCAATGCAACTGTGCTTTATTCCAAGATAGCAAATTCTTCTCTTCCTACAGAAATTCAGGGAGAAGACGGAAATATTACTCTCGATAGGATTAATCTTATCAGCAAAGTTGAGTTCCAGCCTCGTGCTGCCGCTGCATCAGGAAAAGGTGAGCAAAACGAACCGGAAGATATTTCAAAGCTAACTGAGCACGATGAATATTTCTATGAAGTAGAGGAATTTATCAATTGTGTTCTTTCAGGAAAACGTGAGTCTGAAATAAATAGCCATAAGAATTCACTTATAACCATTGAAATAATTGATGAGGTACGTCGTCAGTTAGGGGTGGTTTATCCGGCAGATAAATAAAAAGTTAACAAGGCATCAGAGACAAGTTGACAAGGTTAAAACAACTGTAACTTTACAATTTATCATCTAAAAACCTTGTTAACTTGTCTCCTTGTCAACTTGTATCTGATATCTGAGTCAATCACTCAAATCTAGAGTTTTTCCAAGTATATTTCTTCTCTTTACTCTTTATAAAAGCATTGATTTTATCCAGCATTTCTTTAGGCAAATATTCAGGAGTATTGTATATCGCTGTTAGCGTCGGCTCGTTTTCATCAAGTCTGTATTCGATTAAATCGAAATCAGCAAAACTGTTTACTTCCTGCCAAGCAATAGATGTCGTGTCATTATCAGCTTTGAAGAAATCCTCTCTTTTAGCCAGATTTATTATATCTCCGGTGTTGAGTGGCTTCCAGTCTGTTGAGAAGAATTCCACTTTGCTGTCAGCAACAGGACCGAAATATGTCGTCACCATGCAAATCACATAAGTATTATTGATTAAAGGAAGGCGGCGCATCTCAATGCGAGTGCTTTCGGTTGACTTCAGGCGGAGATAATCCTCATTCATCAATTCCAGAACTGATGTTCCGTTCATATTATTCTTCAATGAAGCATCTTTTCCTTCGTTATATAAATCTGTTATATCTTTTCGCCAAGCATTTTCCAGTTGAGGAATATATTGGTCCGGCATTTGGCGAAACAAAGTATTTATATCTTGAGCATTTGAGCCTAATGTCGCCACACTGGCAAACATTGTTATCAATAATTTTTTCATTTCAATCATTCTTATTTTGTTCCCAAATATAGGAATATCATTCCAATTAACACAAGCAATAAATCCAAGGCTTTGCTCTTTAAGTTTTTTTCATGGAATAGCAGAGCTCCGGCAGCAAAAGTAACAAGGACATTGCTGCGGCGTATCATTGAAATAATTGATATCATAGAATCCGGAAAACTCAGAGCATAGAAATATATCCAGTCTGCAAGGCAAATGAAAACTGAGATGAAAAGAATATTCCATCTCCATACAAACGGAGTTGTTTGTTTGCGGCGTGGATACCAAAGGAATATCAATATGAAACACATAATGATGCACTGATATACATTGAACCACACCTGGACAGTCATCACATCAAGGTCGCCCATCAGATGCTTGTCGTATAATCCGCTACATGTTCCCAACAACACAGACAGAACAGTCAGATATATCCATTTGTTACTTGTGAATTTTATACCTTCCTTTTTGCCCGAAACAGAAAGCAGATAAAATGATGCCACAGCAAATGCCACACCAATCCACTGATACAGATTCAATCTTTCACCAAAAATGATTAAAGCTCCAAGCAGAGTCAGCACTGGCTGAGTAGCCTTAATCGGTCCGGACAATGTTATCGGCAAATGCTTCAGGGCAAAGTATCCGGAAATCCAGGACGACAGAACAATGACAGCCTTTATAAACACAGCTACATGAGTCTCAAACGACACTTTCGGAACATAAAAAGGTGTGTTGTCCAGAACGTCAGTGTAGAATGACAACAGAATGAACGGTAAAAAAATCAGACTGCAAACCAAAGTGTTGCAGAACAGAACAGGAATCACGGCGTTCCCGTTTAACGACATCTTTTTGTTTATTTCATAACATCCCAGAAGGAATGCCGATAGAAATGCAAGTAATAACCACATATGATTTTGGAAATTTATAAAATAAAGATATCCTCCGGATAAGTAACATCAACCAGAAACAATGCATGACCGGGAACTGAAGTTCCGGCAACGCATCTGTCCTTTGCCTCAATAACTCTTCTCAGTCCAGCTTCGTCAAGTTTTCCTCTTCCAACTTCAATCAGTGTTCCCACTATGGCACGAACCATATTTCTCAGGAATCTGTCCGCCGAAATAGTGAAAACCCATAAATCTCCTTCTTTCTCCCAGACTGCCTTGTATATTTTGCAGTTATTGGTCTTCACGTCAGTATGCAATTTGCTGAAACTGGTGAAATCTATGTAATCGAAGAGCACAGAACAAGCTTTGTTCATTGCATCAAAGTCCAGAGTTCCGGGAATTTTATAGGACAATTCGTAATTGAAAGGATTCTTCTTTGTTGTAATATAATATTTATAAGTGCGGGATGTCGCGTCGAATCTGGCATGAGCATCCGGACGCACCGGCACAATCTTATGGATAGCAATATCCTTTGGAAGAATTCTGTTCATCTTTTCTGCCAGAAATGCCAAATCCTCAATAGGCGTTTCCCAATCGAAATGAGCAATCATAAGCTTTGCATGAACTCCGGCATCGGTTCTGCCCGCGCCGACAATGGAAACAGGTTTTCGTAACAACGTAGTCAAAGCATTCTCAATACTTTCCTGAACCGTGATTGCATTAGGTTGGATTTGCCATCCGCAAAAACTTTTGCCATTGTAGCTTAAATAAATAAAATATCGCTGCATCCTTTTTTATCATTTATTTAAGTTTCGCTCGTCGCACAATTTAAAAGTTGACAAGGTCAAAGAAACTTCTAACTTCTATCCCTAATTATACTGAAAACCTTGTTAACTAGTCAACTTGTCAACTCGTTAACTAAAAATTGAACCCGGCGAAACTTGAATTCTTAATTAACACGGCAAAGGTATGAACACTTTTGCTTTTCTACAATAAACAGCTCAACTTGTTTTGGTGCGCTTTGTTTTATGTTGTAAAACAATTATTTTTGCATCGAAAATATTATTTACTCAAGTTTCATAAATTATGTTTGAATCACTTTTGCAGACTTCCTATTTTGCTTTGTTTTTAATCATCGCTCTTGGCTTTATCCTTGGCCGCGTCAAAATCAAAGGCTTATCGTTGGACATTTCAGCCGTCATTTTCATTGCCTTGCTCTTTGGTCATTTCGGCGTTGTCATTCCAAAAGAACTTGGAAACATTGGTTTGGTGCTGTTTATTTTTACTATTGGTATTCAGGCTGGTCCCGGTTTCTTCGATTCATTTAAAAGTAAGGGAAAGACTTTGATTATTCTTGCTATGCTTATTGTCGGCTCTGCCAGTCTTACAGGTGTAGCTTTGAAATATTTGTTTGATATAGACACTCCGAGTTTGGTCGGTCTGATTGCCGGAGCATTGACCAGTACACCAGGTTTGGCAGTGGCAATCGACACAACTCAATCTTCTGCCGCCTCAATCGCATACGGTATAGCATATCCGTTTGGTGTAATCGGTGTTATCCTGTTTGTCAAGCTTCTTCCCAAAATATTGCGTATAGATTTGCAGCAGGAAGCAAACAGGCTGGAGCTTGAACGCAAGAGCCAGTATCCTGCATTGCATGCTGCAACATTCAGAGTTGAGAATGATTCCGTATGCAACAGAACATTGGCACAATTACAGTTGCGAAGCATGACCGGTGCCGTTGTTTCCCGCCTGAAACAAGGTGACCATATATGTATGCCAAAAGCAACTACAAAACTATCCGAAGGCGATTTGATTCGCGTTGTTGGTAATGACAAATCACTGGAGCAGGTCGGCCTTCTGGTTGGTAGCAGAGTGGATAAGGATATTCCTTTTGCCGGAACTCAGGAATTGCAGTCAATGCTTGTTACAAAGAAAAACCTTGTGAACAAGACTCTTGGGCATCTTAACTTGCAGGGAACATTCGGCTGTACCGTAACTCGAGTTCGCCGAAGCGGTATCGACTTGCCTCCGAAACCAAATTTGTCATTGAAATTAGGTGATAAACTTATGGTTGCCGGAGAGAAAGAAGGACTCAAGGAATTAGGCCAGTTCCTTGGAAATGACGAGAAGCGACTTTCTGATACAGACTTTTTCCCGATAGCGGCAGGTATAGTGTTGGGTGTTCTTTTCGGTAAAATGAACATCTCATTCTCCGACAGCTTTAGTTTCTCACCGGGTTTGACAGGAGGAATATTGATGGTCGCTCTTATCCTCAGCGCGATAGGAAAGACCGGACCGATAATGTGGACCATGTCAGGCTCAGCCAACCAGTTGTTGCGCCAGTTCGGACTTCTCTTGTTCCTTTCTGAAGTCGGAACGTCAGCCGGTACAAATCTTATTTCCACATTCCAGGAAAGCGGATGGACATTATTCGGAGTAGGAGTTGCCATAACAATGGTTCCTATGATAATAGCATTGATATTCGGATATTATGTATTCAAGATAAATATATTGGATTTGCTGGGAACAATTGCCGGTGGTATGACAAGTACTCCGGGTCTTGCAGCAGCAGATTCTATGTCCGACAGTTCTGCACCGAGCATTGCCTATGCCACAGTGTATCCGATAGCAATGGTGTTCCTTATTCTTTTCATCCAGTTCATAGCTTCACTGATAGTCTGAGGAAACAATTTGCTGTCCAAACCACAATATTCAGGTATATCCGCACTTGAAAATACATTTTTCTAGGTATTGCCTTGCCCTGTTGTAAAAACGAAATTTGCCATTGGATAATAAATAATGGTTTTAGGGTAAACGGCCGTGATAATTTTCGGCATTCTGCCTTATCGCGGCCGTTCTCATTTTTAATAAGTTAAAGAATTATGAAAACAACAGGAATTTTTTTCGGTTCGTCCGGTGGAGTAACAGAAGAAGTGGCAAATAAAATAGCTGAGAAATTGGGTGTACCCGGATCTGATGTCCATAACGTAGCCTCAGCTTCGCCTGAAGATGTGGGAAAATATGAAGTATTGCTGCTAGGAAGCTCAACCTGGGGAGCCGGAGATTTGCAGGACGATTGGTATGATTTCCTTCCTAAAATCCAAAAACTGGATTTGTCTGATAAAATAGTAGCATTGTTCGGATGTGGCGATTCCTCTTCATTTGGCGACACATTCTGCGATGCCTTGGGCACAATTTACAACGACCTTCAAAATACAGGATGCAAATTCATCGGTTCGGTTGATGCATCAGATTATACTTATGACGATTCTACGGCAGTTGTCGGCGGCCGTTTTGTCGGACTGGCACTTGATGAAATGAATGAGGATGACAAAACACCTGAAAGAATTGAGAATTGGGTTAATGCTCTGAAAGCAGAAATTTGTTGACATTAAAATATAGGAGATATTGCTGTATGGTTATGTTGAGCAGTGGTGTACCCGGTGAAATAAAAGTCCTTTTGAATCATATATATGAATTCAAGAAAGGAGTGCGCAACCTTGTTCTCTACACTGTCAACAAGTGTTATGAACCGATTGCTGTGGAGCGTTTGGAAAGTCAGGGTATAGAATATATAAGGCAGGAAGCAGGGAAGAATTCTGTAAATATTTATTTCGGACGCTCGGAATGTCTTCACACAATAGGATTGATAGCAGATAAGCCATTGAATATGCTTTCTCCTGAAGAAGACTTCATCCTTGGAGCTCTTCTTGGATATGACCTTCGTTTGCAATGTGAGCGTTATTGCAGCAGGAGGAGAAACAGTATTCAGCAATAATTTTTCAGTTGACAAAATGAGGTTGTGTCGAAATATATTTAAACGCAGAGACACCGAGATACAGAGTTTTTTTATTTAATTCATATTCAATGAATATTCTCTGTGTCTTTGTGTCTCTGTGTTTTATTTTTTGTGTTTTGACACACCATCTTCTGATATCTAGTCAACTCTCAGTTACCTATCCTTCTTAAGAAACTCAATAGCCTTTTCCATATCCTCAGGAGTATCAATACCAATAGTTTCCTGATTAGTTATTCCAACCTTGATTTTATATCCGTTTTCCAGCCAGCGGAGCTGTTCCAGACTTTCTGCAATTTCCAGTGAAGACTGAGGCAGAGATGTAATTTCTTTCAGAACATCAGCTCTGTAAGCATACATTCCTATATGCTTGTAATATGTGTGATTCGGCAGCCATTCACTAAAATGCTTTCCCCTCATATATGGAATAATTGAGCGACTGAAATACATCGCTTCCATATTTTTGTTTATAACAACCTTTGGACTGTTGGCATTGAACAGAGCCGTTTCGAAATCATCATCCGGACGGAAAGGCTTCACAAGAGTAGCAATCTGAACATCCTCCGAATCGAAGCAATGCATCAGAGCCTCTATTTGCTCTTTGCATATAAAAGGTTCGTCGCCCTGAATATTGATTATAATATCATTTTCGTTGCCCACTTTGGTGAAAGCCTCATAGCACCTGTCTGTTCCGCTCTTGTGTTTGTCGGAAGTCATAACCACGTTTCCTCCGAAACCTTTCACAGCTTCTTCGATGCGTGTATCGTCTGTAGCAACATATACATTGCTGATAACTTCTGAAACTCTTTCATATACACGCTGAATCATCGGTTTTCCGTCCATATCAGCCAATGGCTTTCCCGGAAATCGGGTTGAGGCATAGCGTGCAGGTATAATTGCTAAAAATCTCATATTGTTGAATATTAATTGATGTTTTGCAAACTCTGTTTTAAAGTTGACAAGGTTTCAGAGACAAGTTAACTCGTCAACTTTAAAACCTGTCTCTTGAAACTTGAGTTATTATATCCTACTGATTGTAATATTTCAATTTGACAGAATTTTTCCTTCACTCAGTAATATTGCTTGCTTGTGTTCGCCTACAATCCAGACTATATCACCTTTTTCGAACACAGTTGAAGGTGGCGGGTTCTGTATTGATGTGTTGCCACGCTCAATACCAATAACAAGACACTTTGCCTGGTCGCGGATACCGGAATCCTGTATGGATTTTCCGATAAGAGAGGAATTTTCAGTAATGTAAAATTGCTCAATCTTGACTTCCTCCTTGCTTGCATTCTCATGTTCAAGCACAGACTCCTGATATCTTTTTTCAATATATTGATGGAAGGATTCCAAATCACTGTCACTTCCCACAACCACAATCTTGTCGAAAGGATAAAGGCGCTCTTCGCCTCCTGGGATATTTATCCTTTCATCACCTCTGACAATTGTTACGACATTGACATTGCATTTCTTGCGGAAATTAAGCTCCTTCAATGTCTTGCCAATACTTGGAGATGACTGTTTAATCTCATAGTCGGCAAGGTGCAAATCCCTTTCAAGCAAGTGATTCGTAAATTTCTGTGATATCGGCGCCTTTTTCTCTTCCTCAATTTCTCTTGCCGACAAATTGCTGAAGAAACGGCGTTCAAGCAGAATTGACTGGCGCTTCAGCTTTCGTGAGAAAATAATGAAGAAAATCATCATTACGGCAATTCCCCACAGGAAACCCACAGTAAGGTTCACATATTTACTCAAAGGAATCATTATGAGTCCGACGCAAAGAAGAATCCTCAGAATAATCAGTGAAATAAGAGGACCGCGATTATATTTGCTGTCCTGCCACAAATGCTGGAATTCAACAGAACGGTTCTTTTTCATCATAATAGCTCTCAGGAGAGGGGCAATTATCAGGATGATTCCTGCCAGTGCTATCACGTTGCCTTTCCATCCTTCAATTTCTTTTGTGATAATAGGAGCTACAAACTGCATCCATGTGAAAATAAGAACAAGGCTCAATGACGTATATACACCAACTATTCTCAGCAAAGCCTTCAGCAGCTTGTTCCAAGTACTCTTTTGCCTGATAGTATTTGAGCCGGAAGTATATCTGTCCAGAAACCTTTTGGCTTGCTCCGGTATAACCCTTTCCGCAAATCTTACTCCCGGTTCCGCCATCCTTATCATATAAGGCGTAAAGAATGTGGTTATCACAGAAACAGCCACTACAATAGGATACAGAAAATCGTCAGTCACTTTCAATGTCTGTCCAAGCGAAGCAATGATAAAAGCGAACTCACCGATTTGGGCAAGCGAGAAACCGGACTGTATGGCAATCTTGAGAGGCTGACCGGATAACAGCACACCGAAAGTTCCGAAACATATTTGTCCGATAACCACCACAACAGTGATGATTAAAATAGGCCATTTATATTCCCACAGCAATGCCGGGTCGATAAGCATACCGACGGAAACGAAGAATATTGAGCCGAAAAGATTCTTTACAGGCTTTATAACCTCTTCAATATGCTCAGCCTCCACAGTCTCAGCCAATATGGAGCCCATAAGAAATGCGCCCAAGGCAGATGAAAAACCTGCTTTTGTCGCTATCAGAACCATGCCAAGGCAAAGACCGATGCTGAGTATAAGCATAGTTTCATCATTCAGATATTTTCTGGTCTTTTCCAATAACGACGGTATGGCAAAAATGCCGACAACAAAGCAAAACAGAAGAAACACACCGAGCTTTATAACACTGTTGAGCAGCTCCAGACCTTCCACTTCCTTGCTGACAGCCAAAGTGGAAAGCAGCACCATAAGCAAAACAGCAAATAAATCTTCGACCACCAGAATACCGAAAACCACACCGGCAAATCTCTGGTTGCGCAGCCCCATATCGTCAAAAGCCTTGAATATAATGGTAGTTGATGACATTGACAGCATACCGCCGAGGAATATAGAACTCATCTGGCTCCAGCCAAGCATCGTCCCGGTCAGATACCCGAGCGTCATCATCCCGGTGAGGATTGTAATGGCACCGATAATCGCTGTTCCGCCCACTTTCAGCAGTTTCTTTATACTGAATTCCAAACCGAGGGCAAACAAAAGGAATATAACACCTATATCAGCCCATATTCTTATGCTTTCCATATTGGTCACTGTCGGCATAATTTCTATTGACGGACCGGCAAGGATTCCTGCCACGATATATCCGAGAACAACAGGCTGTTTCAGCCATTTGAACAGAATGGTCACGATTCCTGCCAGAATAAGGATAACGGCAAGATCTGAAATTAGTGAAGGTATGTGTGACATCTTTATATGTTAATTTAATTCAAGTTCCGCTAAGCCCGACTTTCAGTTAACGAGCTGTCAAGAAAACAGGCAGGCAAGCACCATAGCCTTGTCCCCTTGTCTCTATTTATTTGTCAAAGTTATGCATTTATTTTATTTTTGCGTATCAAAAGAAAACCTAAAATGAAAAAGAAACATCCTTTGGAAGTGTTGATCGCACAGGGAGAGCATCAACAGCAGGACTTTAAGTTTGAGGTGAGCGACAGCAAGAAGATAGCACGTACTCTCAGCGCATTCGCAAACACCGACGGAGGCCGCCTGCTCATTGGTGTGAAAGATAACGGAAAAATATCCGGAATCAGAGGTGATGAGGAATACTACATGATTGAAGCTGCGTCGAAAATGTATACACGCCCGGAAGTTCCTTTCTCAAGCAGTTATTGGGATTTTGAAGGGAAAACAGTTTTGGAAATAGACATTGAGCCGTGCCCGGACCGTCCTTATCTCGCACCGGACAAAGATGACAAATACAAGGCATACGTCAGGATTGACGATGAGAATATCCTGGCAGACGAGGTTATGGTGAGGGCTTGGCGTAAACGTAACCGCCCCGATGGCACATTGCTCAGGCTCAGCGAGCCGGTCAAAATACTTTTGTCATTTCTTGAAAACAATCCCAACATCAGTGTAAGCAAGTTTTGCCGGATAGCCCATATATCATATAATGTGGCACGCAATATCCTGAGCGATTTGATGGCAATGGATGTAATCAGTTATGTTATGGTGGACAAACGTATTCTTTATTCTTTGAATGAAGATGCGAATGCCATACTCGAAGGACAGTTCGTGTAATTTTGACCTTTTAATAAATTTATTAATAAAAGGCAATAATATAATAGTTAATAATTTATAACAGGTAGAACAAATCTGAGGTTTATTCATATCTTTGTAATGTTATCAAAATTTTGATGACAGATACGACGCAAGAAGTGTCTTAACCTAATAAGATTTTTTATTATGAATGCGTTGCAATTTCAGAAAAAGTTAATGAGCATCCAGGAGAATATGTTGAATTTTGCTTTGATGTTGACTTCTAATAAGGATGACGCCCAGGACCTGATGCAGGACACTACTCTGAAGGTGTTGGACAACCAGGAGAAATTTGTTGACAACGTAAACTTTAAGGGTTGGGTTTTAACCGTTATGCGAAACATCTTTATAAACAATTATCATAAGGTTGTAAGAACACAAACGGTAGTTGATCAAGGTGTCGATTTGTATAATTTGGATGTTGTTAATGAATCCGGATTTGATTCTCCAGACGGAGCATATCATATTCAGGAAATCACAAAAGTCATAGAATCTTTGAATGATGAATTGAAAATTCCATTCTCAATGTATGTCAGCGGATATAAATATAACGAAATATCAGAAAAGCTGAACTTGCCTTTGGGAACAGTGAAAAGTCGTATATTTTTTGCACGACAGGAATTACAGAAATCCCTGAAAGATTACAGATAAGTCCGGTATGGATTAGATTTTTTTTCATTTTGAGATAAATATAAGCAAGGCGCACTCTTCATCACGAGGAATGCGCCTTTTTTTACACATCTATTTTCAATAATATGTGTTCATGTGTTTATGAAGAAAAAGTTAGTTGTTGCTTTTTTCTATTGATTTGGATTGGTATGTTTCTTACCTTAAAAAACAACTATCTTATTCATATAAACACGTTTTGTTAAATCTTGTTATTGTATAACAATCCGTCGTTTTGAAAGTTTATAGCAAAAACAAGATATTAAATTTTAATATGATATTATGAAATACAAAAACATAATTATCGAAAAATAATAATCCTGTGTTTATATTTATTTATTATGAAAGAACTCATTGCAAATGTATGAAAATAATTTAATAACTATACAAGCGTTTTTGGAAAAAAAGTGATGTGTATTGGTGAATTTCTGTCAATTATTTGTGTATTCACCGGTAATACTTGGTTATAGTCATTCTTTCTCCACTATTTGTGATAAAATATTACTTGATGATATGGGTGATTTGTTGTTAATTTCTATTTAATGACACTTTTGCTTATTCCTTATGTTTTTGACGATACTACTTTATTACTGGCGTGTTTTTGAAATGGATTTTGTAATTTTGCGAAAATTTTAAATTTTAGGGGGAAAATGAGAAGTTTTGCGAGCGATAACAATTCAGGAGTACATCCTTTAGTTATGCAGGCGTTGATAAACGCTAACGACGGACACGCAGTAGGTTATGGCGACGATGAATGGACATCTAAAGCCGTTCTTAAGTTGAAGGAAATTTTCGGTAACGAAGCGTCACCTTTCTTTGTTTTTAACGGAACAGGAGCTAATTCCGTAGCCTTGCAGGCGGTGACAAGACCGTTCAACAGTATTCTGTGCGCAGAAACAGCACATATAAATGTCGATGAATGCGGAGCTCCGGGCCGAATGACAGGATGCTCTATCGTGACAATCCCTACGGAAGATGGAAAATTAACTCCCGAATTGATAAAACCTCACCTTCATAATTTCGGAGTTTGCCATCATTCACAGCCAAAAGCTGTATATATCTCTCAGGTTTCTGAATTGGGAACCATCTACACTGTTGAAGAAGTAAAAGCAATCTCCGAGCTTTTGCATTCCTATAATATGTATTTGCATATGGACGGAGCGCGACTTGCAAATGCCTGCGCTTATCTGAACTGCTCAATGAAGGAAATAACTGTCGATGCCGGAGTAGATATCCTGAGTTTCGGCGGAACCAAGAACGGTATGATGATGGGCGAAGCCGTTATCTCATTCCGTCCTGAAGTGACTGAAAACCTTGCATACATCCGCAAGCAGTCCGCTCAGCTCGCATCCAAGCTAAGATACATGTCTGCACAGTTCCTGCCATATCTCGAGAATAACCTTTGGCTGGAAAATGCCCTTCATGCTAACAAATGCGCATTGAAACTGGCTGAAGCCATGAGCAAATTCGACGAAATAAAATTTACACAGAAAATAGAATCAAATCAGCTCTTCTTCATCTTGCCAGCCGACGTTTTGGCAAAATTGCAGGAAAAATATTTCTTCTACGTGTGGAACGATGCCCGCAACGAAGCCCGACTTGTCACTTCATGGGATACAACAGATGAAGATATAGATTCTTTTATTGCAACATTGGACCAGATAATGCGTTCGAGATAAATTCCCGTTATGAAGTCAATACATATACTAACATTGCTTTTAGGCATATTTCTCCTTTCATGTGCAAATAGCAGTCAGAGTGAGAAAGAAGTTTCGGATTTCAGGATAATGACCTATAATATCCGAAATTGCCGAGGATTGGACGATAGCGTGTCTATCGATCGCACCGCATCCGTAATCAATAACATCAAGCCATATGTTGTGGCAGTCCAGGAAATCGACAGCGTAACCGGACGAAGCCAGGGCAAATACATACTCGGCGAACTTGCCGCCCGCACCGGAATGATTCCCGTGTTCTCTCCGGCAATAGATTATGACGGAGGAAAATATGGCACAGGCGTTCTTTGCACCGAAAAGCCGAAGGCTGTCTATCGCAGAGATTTGCCGGGAACAGAGGAAAAGCGCACACTTATTGTCGTTGAGTTCGATAAATTCTGTTTTGCTTCAACTCATTTCTCGCTGACAGAATCCGACCGCATAAAATCTGCCGCCCTGATAAAGGATTTTATAAGCAAATTCGACAAACCCGTCATAGTTGCCGGAGACTGGAACGACGAGCCTGAGTCTGCATTCCTGAATGAAATGAAGAAGACCTTCAGGATATTGAGCAAAGCTGAGGAATACACATTCCCGGCATCCGAACCTTCAAAAACCATTGATTATATTGCTGTTTCGGAAAAACATTCCGAAAAGCTGTCGTTGAAAGATGTGAAGGTTGTGGATGCACCGGTTGAGTCGGATCACAGACCGCTTGTAGCGGAAATCTCAGTGGAGTAGAGTTCTAGTTGACGAGTTGACGAGTTGACAAGTTGACAAGATGACGAGTTGACAAGTTGACGAGATATTTTTTACTAATAATTTATTAATACCTTGTCAACTTGTATCTGAAGCCTTGTCAACTTCTCTTTGAAGCCTTGTCAACTATTCCGTCACCAACTTTCAAGACTTAAATTAATAATAATATAGATTAACTTATGGCATTACAGGAACAAAAACAATCTGTTAATGAGCAGAAACCTGCGGATTTGATTTATGGAATTGACGATCGTCCACCATTCAAGGAAGCTGTTTTTGCAGCTTTGCAGCATTTGCTGGCTATTTTCGTGGCAATCATAACTCCTCCTCTGATAATTGCAGGAGCGTTGAAGCTTGATCTGGAAACAACAAGTTTCCTTGTGTCAATGGCTTTGTTTGCTTCCGGAGTATCAACATTCATACAGTGCAGGACAATCGGCCCAATCGGTTCCGGCTTGTTGTGCATTCAAGGAACAAGTTTCTCATTTATCGGTCCGATAATTACGGCAGGAACAATCGGAGGTCTGCCACTGATATTCGGAGTTTGTATGGCAGCAGCGCCGGTCGAGATGATAGTGAGCTGCACATTTAAATATATGCGTTCGATAATAACACCGCTGGTTTCGGGTATAGTCGTTCTTATGATAGGTCTTTGTCTTATCAAGGTAGGCGTAGTTTCCTGCGGTGGAGGATATTCGGCAATGGACAACGGAACATTCGGCAGCTTCGAGAATGTCAGCGTAGCCGCAATAGTTCTTCTCACCGTCTTGTTCTTCAACCGTTGCAAAAACAAATATCTCAGAATGAGTTCAATCGTTCTTGGTCTTTGCGTAGGCTATGCCGTAGCCTTCTCTCTTGGAATGGTAGATTTGAGCGCAGCTTCATCACAGAGCCTTTTCGGATTCAACATACCAGTTCCATTCAAATACGGATTGGACTTCAACTTCTCATCATTCCTTGCATTAGGTCTTATTTATCTGATTACAGCAATTGAGGCAACAGGCGATGTAACAGCAAACTCAATGATCTCAGGCAAGTCAATCGAAGGTGAATCTTATTTGCGAAGAGTTTCAGGCGGAGTTATGGCAGACGGATTCAACTCATTCGTTGCCGGAATATTCAATTCATTCCCTAACTCAATTTTCGCGCAGAACAACGGAATCATCCAGCTTACTGGAGTAGCAAGCCGATACGTAGGATATTATATTGCCGTAATGCTTATATTGCTCGGTCTGTTCCCAATAGTTGGAGTAGTATTCTCATTGATGCCGGACCCTGTTCTTGGCGGTGCAACATTGCTTATGTTCGGAACAGTAGCGTCAGCCGGAATCAGAATCATCGCTTCACAGGAAATCGACCGCAAGGCAACACTAGTGTTGGCAACAAGTATTTCGCTAGGTTTGAGCGTTGAGATGATGCCGGATATATTGAGCAAAGCCCCGGAAGCAATCCGTGCTATTTTTGCATCAGGCATAACAACCGGAGGTCTTACAGCCATTTTGGCAAATATGTTTATCAGAGTAAAAGACGAAAAATCAGAGATAAAAGATTAATACTATGGAGTTATTAAAACAGCGAATATTACAGGATGGACGTTGTTTCCCCGGCGGTATTCTGAAGGTGGACAGTTTCATCAACCATCAGATGGACCCGATGCTGATGCATCAGCTGGCAGAAGAATTCATACGTCGTTTCAAAGATGAGAAGATTAACAAGATTGTGACAATCGAGGCAAGTGGTATAGCTCCTGCAATCATGGTTGGATATCTTATGCAGCTGCCGGTAGTGTTTGTGAAGAAGAAAAAGCCAAACACTATGGAAAACATACTTACATCAGTTGTCCATTCCTTCACAAAAGGTCGCGACTATACTGTTTGTGTAAGCAATGACTTCCTAACTAAAGACGACAGAGTGCTGTTCATCGACGACTTCCTTGCACACGGAAACGCAGCAATAGGTATGGTTGACCTTGCAAAACAGGCAGGCTCAACCATCTGCGGAATGGGATTTATCATTGAAAAAGTGTTCCAGGGCGGAGGAAACGAACTGCGCAAAATGGGATATCATGTCGAAAGTCTTGCCATGATCGACAGCCTTGATGATTGTAAGATAACATTCCATCAGAAATAATTCTGAGGAATAGAAAATAGTTGACGAGTTGACAAGGATTAGTTCCTGATTCATTTGAATACGGGAATTCAAATCCTTGCCAACTCGTTTTCTTTTTAATATAACTTACTATCCTAATTTAAGGCCTTCAGCCAAAATTCAGATAGAAATATAGTTTTCTAATTAATATTGACTCTTTCTTATTTATAGGTTTCAATCTGTAACTTTTTAAAATATCAGTTTTGCAATACCCTTTTTTGAAAAAAATATCCTTCAAATTATCCATTAGTCAGATTAAATCGTATATTTGGACAGTCACACATACGTTTGACAAACATTTTGTTAACTTAATATACATGAACTATGGATAATCAGCTATCAATGAATGCCAATTTGCTGGTATCTTATCTGCAAAAACCGGCAGCAGAATTTACCAAAGAAGATATCAAGAAGTATATCAGGGAAAATGAAGTCCAGATGGTGAATTTCATGTATCCGGCTGGCGACGGACGTTTGAAAACCTTGAATTTCGTCATCAACAATGAATCCTATCTTGACGAAATACTGACCTGCGGAGAAAGAGTTGACGGCTCAAGCCTGTTCTCATTCATCGAAGCAGGAAGCAGCGACTTGTACGTAATCCCAAGATTCAAGACAGCATTTGTTGATCCTTTTGCCGAACTCAAAACGGTAACAATGCTATGTTCATATTTCAACAAAGACGGACAGCCGCTTGAAAGCTCACCCGAATTCACCCTCAAAAAAGCATGCCGCGCCTTCAGGGAAGTGACAGGAATGGATTTCCACGCAATGGGAGAGTTGGAATACTACGTTATAGCTCCTGAAACCGATATGTTCCCGGCAACAGACCAGAAAGGCTATCACGAATCAGCACCATATGCCAAGTTCAATGATTTCCGCACAGCCTGTATGTCATACATTGCCCAGGCAGGTGGACAAATAAAATACGGACATTCCGAAGTTGGAAACTTCTCGCAGACAGGTTTGACCTACGAGCAGAATGAAATAGAATTCCTTCCGGTATATGCCGAAGATGCAGCAGACCAGTTGATGCTTGCAAAATGGATTATCCGCAATTTGGCAAATATCTACGGTTATAACGTAACCTTTGCGCCTAAAATCACCGTCGGCAAGGCAGGTTCAGGCTTGCACATACACATGCGCCTGATGAAAGACGGCAAGAACCAGATGCTCAGCAACGGAGTTCTTTCCGAAGTGGCACGCAAGGCAATAGCCGGAATGATGGAGCTTGCACCGTCAATCACCGCATTTGGCAATAAGAATCCAACATCATATTTCCGCCTCGTTCCTCACCAGGAAGCGCCTACTAATGTTTGCTGGGGCGACCGAAACCGTTCCGTCCTGGTTCGTGTTCCTCTGGGTTGGGCAGCAAAAACTGATATGTGTGCTTTGGCTAATCCGCTGGAAAGCGCATCTGCGTATGACACAACCCAGAAACAGACAGTAGAAATGCGTTCGCCGGACGGCTCGGCAGATTTATATCAGTTGCTTGCCGGACTTGCCGTGGCATGTCGTCATGGTTTCGAAATGCAAAACGCTTTGGAAGTTGCCGACCGCACATATGTAAATGTAAATATACATAACGAAGAGAACAAATCGAGATTGGAAACCTTGGCTCAATTGCCGGACAGTTGCGTAGCTTCTGCCGAATGTCTTGCCAGGGATAGGGAAGTGTATGAAAAATATAATGTCTTTAGCCCTGCTATGATTGATGGAATTATAGCCCAGCTCAAGGCTTACAACGACTCCACTCTCCGCAAAGATATCATTGACAAGCCAGATGAGCTGAGAGCTCTTGTTGATAGATTCTTTCATTGTGGATGATGGGGGAATGATAGGTTGATGTAAATTATTCTATTCTATAAAAAACAAAGAAGACACGGATATTGCTGTTGTGCCAACAGCATTTCGTGTCTTTTTTGTATAAGCAAATTAATCTACGTTATAAATGTTATTCTCTGATTTGTATTAATTATCTGTATCTACTATTACTTTTTATGATTTATAGATAATAATGTAATCTTAAAACTAAGGTTTAGATTTTACAAATTAAGTCTTAGTTTTTAAGAACTAAGTCACAGTTTATAAAAACTAAGACTTAGTTTTAAGATTATATCTTTACTTTTAATTTTTAAAATGAATAATTACTTGTCGGGCAATAGATATTTTTTATTCCATCCCTTCCCTCAGCGCCCTCGCCATCTGATCCGGGCAAGAAGTATTCTTGTTGCCGCATTTGATACCACTGAGGCGATTGATAGCATCTTCAGCCTTCATGCCCTTAAGTAAGGCACAGATACCCTGGCTGTTGCCATGGCAGCCGCCGATAACCTGGGCGTTTTCGATAACACCGTTATTGATATCTACAATCATCATTTTTGAGCAAACACCCTGAGGATAGTATTCGATACGTTTTGTTCCCATATTTTTTATTTTGATTATTGGTTTTGTAAGTTTCTGAAAATTATATATCCGGAAATTGCGTGCAAAAGTATAAAAAGATGATACGACGGGCAAAATAAAAAAATGTTTTTCCTGTAAACTCTTCAATTAAAAGTTTAGTTTGTGAAACAAGAGTCTGTGTTATTCTAGGAAATTATTGTAATTTTGTTTGTCTAACCAATAAATCATTACGGAATATGAAAATCGGACTAATCAAAAAAATCGTTCCCTGCCTGTTTGCTGCGGGGATGCTTTTCATTCTGTCCTGTTCGACGAAGCAGGAAAAACAAGGAATACACAAGACTGAGGCTTTGGAAAATCAGGCGTGGAATTCATCGGCATGGATTTCTGCCGTTGATGCTCCGGTGGTTACGGGGCCGGTATATGACGGAACAAGGGCTGCCGATGGTGCCAGTTGGTTTGTATCGACGGTGAAGAACAGCCGGAAGGTGAGCAGCGCGCGATGGATGACTTCGGCTCTTGGGGTGTATGATATATATGTGAACGGAAAACTTATCGGGGATGAAATTCTGAAACCGGGGTTCACACATTATGAGAAGACTAAACTTTCTTTCACTTATGATATAACTGATGCTTTCAACACAGAGGCGGAGGCTGAGAATGTGCTGTCGGCACAGGTCACTCCGGGATGGTGGGCGGACAAGATTATTACTCCGGGAAACCATGATGGAATGGTTGGCAAGAAATGTGCTTTCCGCGGTGTGCTTGAGCTTACTTATTCCGACGGTAGCAAGGAGCTGCTTGGCACGGACACTAAGAACTGGAAGGCGGGTATTGCCGGCCCGGTGACTCATGCGGCTATTTTTGACGGTGAGGAATATGATGCCAGAATTCTTCCGGGTTATGACACTCCTGAGAAATTGTCGGCTCCGGAAGTGAACAGCGAGTTCAAGGGCGAGCTGGTGCCGTCGGAAGGTGCTGAGATTTATTTCCGCCACGATTTGGCTCTTTCGCCTGTGAAGGCTTATGTGTGGGAAGGCGTAAGTGGCGAGAGCAAGGATGAATTTGGAAAAATCATTGTCAAGAAGGAATATAAGGCGGGTGAGCCGATGACGGTGAAGCCGGGCGAGAAACTGGTGGTTGACTTCGGCCAGAATTGTGCGGGTGTGCCGTCATTTGTGTTCAATGCTGCTGAGGGAACTGTTATGGAGTGTATCACTTCGGAATTGCTGAATGACGGAAACGGGGCGAAGAGCCGCGGTATGGACGGTCCGGAGGGAAGTGTTCACCGCCTGAATCTGAGAATCCCGGATAGCGGAATGATTTTGAAATATACTTTTGCCAATTCGGCTGAGGATGTAAGTTATATTCCGAGATGCACTTTCTTCGGCTATCGCTATGTTTCAATTACTGCTTCTGCCGAGGTTAATATCAGTAAGATTGAATCTGTGCCTGTCACTTCAATTACGAAGGAAATGGAATGCGGAAGTATTACTACGGGAAATGATATGGTGAACAAGCTGATATCAAACACTCTTTGGGGACAGCGCTCAAATTATCTTTCTGTTCCGACTGACTGCCCGCAGAGAAATGAAAGGTTGGGCTGGACTGCGGATACTCAGGTGTTCACTGAAACTGGCTCGTTCTTTGCAAACACTTCTTCTTTCTTCCATAAGTGGATGCGTGATATGATGGACAGCCAGAGTGAGCTGGGCGGTTTCCCTGGTGTTGCTCCTTTGGCTCAATATGGAAATGAGATGATGCGTCTGGGATGGGCGGATGCAGGAATAATCGTGCCTTGGACTATATGGAAGCAGTTTGGCGACACTAAGATTATCGACCAGTGCTGGAACTCGATGGATAAATTCATGAATCATATCAACGACACGAAGTATGACCACAAGACTCTGGTGAATGAGAATATGAATTATCAGTGGGCGGACTGGTTGAGCTATGAGCCGCTGGAAAGCTGTGGTGGCGGTGCCTTCGACAAGAAAGGTCCTCTGCCTGAGGCTGTGGATTACTGGAATTATCTGAGTGCATCATATTGGGTGATTGATGCCGGAATGATGCGTGATATGGCTGCCGCAAGCGGAAGAGATGCTTCGAAATATGAGAAAATGGTTGCTGATGCTAAGGCTTATATAAAGGAGAATTTCTTCACTGCTGATGGAAAGTTCAAGACTGAGATTCTGAACACTATGCAGACACCGGCTTTGTTTGCCCTGAAGACTGAGATTTGGGATGGCAAGGCTAAGGAGGATATGATTTCACGATTGAGAAAGAATTTTGAGGAGCATGACAATTGCTTGCAGACCGGTTTCCTTGGAACTTCAATACTTATGCCTACGCTTACTGAAAACGGTATGTCGGATATTGCATGGGAATTGTTGTTGCAGCGTAAGAATCCGAGCTGGCTGTATTCAATCGACAACGGTGCCACCACTATATGGGAAAGATGGAACAGTTATATGATTGAAAGCGGAATGGGACCTAAGGGTATGAACAGTTTCAATCATTATGCTTATGGCGTGGTTTGCGAATGGATTTGGGAGAGTGTTGCCGGCATTGCTTCGGATACGGCTAATCCTGGTTTCAAGCATATCATAATGAAGCCTGTTCCGGACAAGAGACTGGGCCATGTGGATGCTGTTTATGATTCTGCTTCCGGACGTATCAAGAGTTCATGGAGATATGAGGGTGATACGTGGATATGGAATTTCTCTGTTCCGGAAGGATGTACGGCATCGGTTACTCTTCCTGGAGAAACTGAGGCTAAGGTTTATGAGGCTGGAGAGTATGAGGTGAGAAAGTGAGTTGAGGAGACAAGTTGACGAGGGGACGAGTTGACAAGGGTTATTATTTGGTCTTGTCAATTCGTATCTGAAGCCTTGTTACCTATAAGAATTTTGATAATATAACGTGAGTTCGACGAATTCTGAACTATCTATCAAGGCTGAAAGCCTTGTCAAATCAGCCTTAATATTATGTCTTTTTCCCAGAATAATCCATTCTCCAAATCTGCTTTTTTATTCGTCGAACTCACGTTAATATAGGATGCGGCTCGGCATATCAAAATCAAAAACAGGTTTTTATTTTGCTCTGCACTTGCCTTTCACTATATTTGTTCCCAAAAAGAACCATATGATACAACGATTTATTATTCTGATAACCTTGTTTGTTCTGAGCCTGCCGGCATGTAGCAGCCAGACTCAGAACGCTTCGGGATATAAGGATGCGCCGGCGGTGGAGATACACCGTTTTGACAAGGCTCTGCTGCAATGGCTGGAAAGTGGAGATGACGCGCAGAAAAAGGTGTTGACGGATGATTATTATCAGATGCTGGACCTTACGGGGAAAGGAATATTGAATGTTCAGACTCCGGAACGTGAGGATTTCTTCACGAAACTTTCTTTTTATTATTCGGAACCGACGTTGCGCGGGCTTTATCGTGACGCCGTATCAAATTTTGAGAATACGGATGATATGGAGAAGACATTGGGGCAGGCTTTTGCTTTTTTGAAGGATGTTTTCCCGCAGAGCCAGATTCCGGCATTGTATATGCACGTTTCGGGATTCAATCAGAATGTGCTTGTGGGCGACAGTGCTCTGTCTTTGTCGATAGATAAATATCTTGGCGCTGAATATCCGCTTTACAAGGAGTTTTTCCCGGATTATGACAGGCGGAAGATGAGCAAGGAATTTGCTGTAGTGGATTATATTGCCGGATGGCTGATGAGTGAGTTCCCGTTTTCAGGAAAGGAGAATGTTCTGCTGGACCAGATGATTTATTACGGGAAAATATATTATATCGTTTCGCTGGCTTTGCCCGAAGTTTCCATTGCCGATATTCTGGGATATACTGCAGAGGACTGGCAGTGGTGCGTGGACAACGAGAAAATTCTGTGGAAAAATATAATAACAAGGAAGCATCTTTATACGCCGGATAATACGACTACACAGAAATATTTCAGTAACCGTCCGTGTACTTTCCTTGCCGACAAGGCTCCGGGAAATTTGGGAATATGGGTTGGAATACGGATTGTGGAGAAATATATCGGTGAAACAAAGGCTTCGCCTTCGGCTTTGATGAACGCTATGCCGGAAGCAGCTCAGGAATTTCTTTCGGCTTCGAAATACAGACCGTGACGTAAGAAAACAAGAAACCGTCCTATCCTCGCGAACCGGACGGCCTGAATCTTAACCTAACTTAATTCTAATACCATGAAAAACACTATATAATGGAAACAAGAAAAGCGGAGATTTTGTTGATGAAAATCTCCGCTTTTTTATATTTATTTTGATTCTGTCGCATTTTTTATTTAGAGACGTAGGTTGCCCATTCCAACTGGTCGTACCAGTCGTTGAGCTTAGGATAGTTTTTCTGGTATGCGTAGATTGAGAGTCCGCTGAATTTATCTATTGCTATTGAGCCGCACTGGGCGAAGTAGTTTTCAGGAGTGCATGCCTTGTAGATTATGGCTTTGTCCATTGCTGTTTTCAGGTTGGTATATTCTTCATTGCTTGCAATTTGGGACAGATAATCTTCCATGTCATAGAGTTTGTGGTTATTCCATGTCAGATATTCGAGGGCTTGCACCTGATATAAATCTATATTGTATAGAGATTCTTCAGTCTCTCTGCTGAGAATATTCTGGCAGGCATCGGCAAGATTGTCCAATTCGCTTGTTTTTACTACTGATACTGATGCGGAGCGTGATACTCCGGACATTTGGTCATAATGGTTATAGAATGAATCGGCTATTCCTGTGACGTCGGCATTCAGCAGCATTGGTGTTATTTCGTTATACGGAAATCCGTCGGCAAGGATTTCTGTTGCCGAACCGATGATATAGTCTGTGCAATTTCGCAGAGCATAAACTACTTCTACGCTTGCCATATAGCAGGCGTCGAAGAGGATAAAGTCGAAATGGAAATCGTTGAGGACGTAGCTCAGGTCGTCGAGTTCCATATAATTGTTTCCGTCCTGTCCGAATGAGCGCAGATAGGAGTCGAGATTTGAGGGAAGCCATGCTGTGCCGTGGCTCCACAGAACGATGCCCATACTTTCGGAAGGAAACTGCTCTTTTACGGTTGTTATCACCGAACGGAGATTTTCCGGAGAGGCGGAGTTTTCTTCTTCATATTCTTTTATGAGATTTCTTGAAACAATGCCATTCTTGTCTTTCTGGAACTGGTATAATCCCGGTGTAGCACCTCTTTCGTCGATATATGCTATAATGTTGCCATTTTCCAAATCGGCATTCTTGCAGCCTTCTTCTATCATTTTCATATTATATTCCACAAAAGAGCTGAGGCTGTTGTCGCCAGCCATATAAATCAGTACAGTCCGTTGTGGCAAAGTCTTTTCCTCGTTCTTGTTACAGCTGAGGAGGAAAGAGAGGCATAGAACTGAGAGAATTGATATGAGGAGTTTTGTTTTCATAAATATGGTTTGAGTTTTTAAGTTTTTGAGTTTTTAAGTTTAATAGGGGACGATGTGGAGAGTTGACGAGGCTGAAAACCTTGTTCCCTTGTCTCTGAATCCTTGTCCCCTTTATCCTTGCAAATATCCTAAAATATTTCAAAGCAACCAACAGAAGGGAATGTTATCGTGCGTTGAATCTTATTCCCAAGCCGAGCATAAGGTTGTTCGGGTTCTTGAATTTGTAAAGCTGATAGCCGGTGTGGATGAATACATTCTTGGTTATATCGGTTTTCAGCACAAAAATCTGATAGAAAGAATTTGTGTCTCTTCCTTTGCACAGGAAATTTTTGCCAATACCAATATTTATGGAGAAAATAGGCATCACCACTTCCGCTCTGAGTGAAAGACCGGCTGAGAACTGTTCGCGGAATGGTGGGCGATAGAACTTCAAATCCTCAGACTCTGATGGGATGAAATCGTTGGCTATATGGTCAACTATGTTTGCGCTTTCGTCGTACTGCAAATCCAGGGAAACTCCGGCACGGAAATATTGGCTGAAATTATACAGCGGATTGAAGTTAAGACCAAGAACACCGAATGAGCCGGGTGCAAGAATCGGGTCGTGATCTTCCGGGAAAATGCCTTTTCTCTTGACTGCGCCATAAACAATAAGGTCATAATTTATATAAGGCGAGAACAAGGAACCGGCGGAAGCAGCTGAGGCAAATCTCCTTTCGGCTTTTCTGCCCAAATAGCGGGTGATTCCTACGGAAGCGCCAATAGAATTTACTCCGGCATTGGGATAGCTGGTGTTTCCGTTGGAATAGTGAGTGAGTCCGATTCCTGCACGGATATTGGTGTTGGGCGCAACTTCCCAGTTCAGTAGGAAGCCCAGGTTTATATAGGCATTTGTGCTTGAGCCTACTACTCTGTTTTTCGGATTTGTTTCGCTGTCATATTTCTTCCATCCGAAAGATGCGCCGAAATTCCATTCATAATCAAATGAAAGATTACGGGAGATTGTGGCAATCCTTGATGTTTGGAATGCGTAAAGGGCAATAGGATTTCCTATTTCAGCTGAATTGAAAAATGTGTTGTAGGCAAGACCTACGCCCTGTATGGCATAAGGATATAATTTCCCGAACTTTGAGTCCGGTGAAAACTGGAAGCCATATTTCAGATTTCCGGAAAGAGTTGTGTTTATACTCTTCTGCGCATTGTTTTCACCTTTGAAGAAATCGTGAGTAGGAAATACATAAGCCGGGCGGAAGTCGAAACCTATCAGATGTGAGGCTTTCCCTGTAATTGAATCTTTCTCAGAAGCTGATATTTCGCATAAAAAAGAAAGGCATATTAATATGCATAATGTAGTTCTTATTAAATCTGTATTCTTCATCTTCACTCTAATCTCCCTAAAATAACTCAAGTTTCGCAAGCTCAACTTTCAGATAACAAGTTGACAAGAAGACAAGTTAACGAGAATTTTTAGATAATAAATTGTAAAGTTACAGGTGTTTTGACCTTGTTAACTTGTCTCTGAAACCTTGTTAACTCTTAGTTTGGGCAACTTGCGAAACTTAAATAAAATAATAGTCCGTTTTTCGTTAACAAGTTTTGCAATATTAATCAAAGTCTTTTGTATTAAAAGAGTTTTAAGAATCTTTTAGAGGATTGAATGTTCTTTTTTTCGTATTATTGTGGCTGAATAAAAAGAAAAAGTATGAATAGAAGAAGATGGATTCGCAATGTTGCAGGAACAACATTGCTTTTAATGATGACACCAAATCGCTTTAACCGTTTGTTTGGTGCTGAAAACTCAGTGAAAAGCCATAATGGTAAAATTGAAACACGCAGTTTCGGTGATATTAGTATTACCTGGATAAGAGACAATGCGAAGGAAGGATTTATGAACAATAGTCTTTTCAGTGATTTTGACCAGGAAATCTTGTCGCGTGTATCTCCGGACGGGAAGATGCCTTCGACCGTGAGTTGTTATCTTTTGCAGACCGAAGGAAAGAATATCCTGTTTGACACAGGAAACGGAGCTGAGGACAGTTTGCTGTTGAAAGCTTTGGAATCACTTTCGATTACTCCGAATGACATAAATGCTATTTTCCTTACTCATCTGCATGGTGACCATATCGGTGGATTAGTCAAGGATGGAAAGCCTGTTTTTGAAAAAGCATCTGTTTTTATTTCTACTCCGGAATATGACGGATGGATGAATATGGAAGAAGAAAGAAAAAATAAAACATTTGCCATTTTGGAAACTTATAAAAATAAGATACATTTGTTCAATTTTTCAGACACTCTTCCGTATGGAATTGTTGCGTTGGACGCGTCGGGACATACTCCGGGACATACGATTTACAGAATTGGGAATTGCATGATTGTCGGGGATTTGCTTCATGCTGTTGCGTTGCAGCTTGAATATCCTGATGCTTGCGCGGCTTATGACATGGATAAAGAGAAGGCTATCGGGTCGAGAAAGAAATATCTGCAATATATAAAGGATGAGAATCTGGTGTTTGCAGGAATGCATTTCCCTTCTCCTGTGTTCAGAGAGTTTGAAAAAGACTGATTCTGATAATAACACAAAAACTTGAAATATGCTCAATATTATTTTCCTGCTTGCCGGATTGGCATTGATTTTACTTGGAGCCAATATACTGACTGACGGCTCGGCTTCGGTTGCTAAGCGTTTTAACATCTCTGACTTGGTTATTGGTCTGACTATAGTTGCATTTGGAACTTCGGCGCCGGAATTGGTGATTAGCGTTCTTTCATCGTTGAAAGGCAGTGCTGAGATGGCAATAGGTAATGTGGTGGGTAGTAATATATTCAACATACTTATGATTATAGGCTGTACGGCTTTGGTGATGCCTATGAAAGTAGGAGATGGAACAATGAGCAAGGAAATTCCTCTTGTTATTCTTTCGTCCCTGGTGTTGGCGGCTTTTGCCAATGATGTTTTGCTGGATGGAGGAGCGGCGAATGTGATAAGCCGCATTGATGGCTTGGTTTTGCTTGGCTTCTTCCTTATATTCATGCGATATACGTTTGCGATAGCACGTAATGGAGGAGAATCACAAGAGGAATCTCAGGAAATAAAGCTGATGCCGGTGTGGAAATCCGCTGTGTTTATATTGGGCGGACTTGCCGGATTGATTGGCGGCGGCCAGCTATTTGTTGAAGGAGCAAGCGGTGTGGCACGAAGCTTGGGTGTGAGTGAGTCTATTATTGGCTTGACTCTGGTTGCAGGTGGAACATCACTTCCGGAACTGGCAACTTCGGTGACTGCTGCGTTGAAGAAGAATCCGGGAATAGCAATAGGAAATGTGATTGGCAGCAATTTGTTTAATATTTTCTTTGTTTTGGGATGCAGCGCTTCGATTGCTCCGCTGCCAATGGGAAATATAAACAATATGGATATGGCTGTTCTTGTTGGCTCGTCAGTTTTGTTCTGGCTTGTCGGATGGTTTTTCCGCAAGAGAACTATTACACGTCCGGAGGGCGCTTTGCTTATTTTGTGTTATGTCGCATACACAACTTGGCTGATATTGCAGCAATAAAGGCAGAAAATGAGTATCAAGGAAATGCAGTATTCTGTATTTTTGCGAAAAAATTTTTGTGATGAATATTGTAGAGTTGACGGAACGCTATTCCGTGTTTGTATTGGGATTGTTTATGATGGCGTTGGGAATCGCCTTTTGTGTTCATGCTGATTTGGGTATAACCCCTATTTCTTGTCCTCCATATGTTTTGAGTCTGGGATTGAAGCCCACAGTTGGTCAGTTTACGATAGCAATGCATGCTATCCTTGTTCTTATCCAGGTTGCTATTTTGAGGAAAGATTTTCCGAAACTGCAATATATGCAGCTGATTACGGGTTTTCTGTTCGGCTTTTTCATTGACTTTGCAATTTGGCTGACTAATTCTATTTTGCCGGAAACTTATATGATGCGTATGCTTTACGTGGTGTTCGGCTCTGCTATACTGGCTGTTGGAATACTCTTCGAAGTTACTCCGAAAGTGATGCTTATTGCCGGTGAAGGACTGATGCTGGTGTTGGCGAACAAGTGGCATAAGCCTTTTGGAAAGGTGAAGGTCGGTTTTGATTGCACATTGATATTTATAAGTCTGATTTTCTCATTATATTTGTTCGGTGAAATACGAGGTGTCCGTGAAGGGACAATTTTATCGGCTTTTCTGGTGGGATTCTTTGTCAGTCGTATCCAGCCGCATTTGCGATGGTTAACAAAATGGCTTAACAGAAGAGAAGACGGAAAACAGATGTGTTGAAGTTGCAACACAGGAAAAGCTGTCAAGGATAATAAACTGGTTAACTTTGTTTTCATGACAACTCGTATGCTGAAAGCATGGCTTTCGGAACTTGACTAATTTAATTATTTAGAGGCGTGAAGCGAATAATATCTATAATGTGTTTGTGCTTTCTGTCATTGGCTATGACATGGGCACGTCCTTTAACAGAAAGGGCAAAGGTGAGTTTGTTGACAAGTTCGCCATACGAGGCTGAGGTTTTCACTGTGTACGGACATGCGGCTTTGAGGATAAATGACCCGGGGCAGCGTATCGACATTGTGTTTAACTACGGATTGTTCAATTTCAATAAACCGTTTTTTATATACCGTTTTGCCAGCGGGGAGACTGATTATATGCTTGGCACAATAAATTATTCCGACTATATCGTGGAATATCAGATGCGTGGAAGCACCGTGACAGAGCAGATATTGAATCTTACTGCCGAAGAGAAGGAGGCAATATGGCAGGCCTTGCAGGAAAATTATAAACCGGAGAACAGAGAATATCGTTATAATTTTTTCTTTGACAATTGCGCGACACGACCTGTGGCTTTGATAGAAAAGAATGTTGCCGGGAATGTGGATTATTCCGGATGGAAAGCTGATAGCTTGTCTTTTCGTGATATGATTAATGATTGTACTCGCAATAAACCATGGCTTACTTTTGGCTGTGACCTTGCTTTGGGAAGTCCGACTGACCGGATGGCAACCAAGCATGAGATGATGTTTCTTCCTATGCAGCTTAAGGATGCTTTTGAGAAAGCCGAGATAGTGGGAGAGGACGGAACTAAAAGAAAACTGGTGGAAGAAACCATCGTTTTGCCTGCCGAGCCGGATGAAGCAGAGAAAACTGTAGTTACCCCTCTTGTGGCTGCAATATTATTGCTTGTTTTCTTCGTTGCACTTTCTTTGCTGGAAGTTAGGACTAACAGATATTTTGCGGTGGTGGACGGGCTGCTGTTCTTTGTGGCCGGAATAGGCGGATGTATATTGTTTTTCCTTTGTTTCGTTTCGGAACATCCTTGCACTTGCCCTAACTGGAATCTGATATGGATTCAGCCATTGCATCTTCTGTCTCCAATATTATATGTTGTAAAAAAGTGGAGAAAAGTCTTTTATTATTATCATTTTATTAACTTTGTGGCGATTTTGCTGTTCGTGCTGTGTTGCAGTTTTATTCCGCAACACTTTAATATGGCAGTTATTCCGTTGGCATTTAGCTTGTTGTTGCGTAGTGGAATGGCGCTGTACAGAGCGAAATCTGAAAATAGGACGTTGGCTAATCGCTGAACAATTAATACAAATATTAAGAACAAATACATTTGCATCGGCATGAAAAGCCGGGAAAAAATAATAAATGGATAAAAAAGTACGAAAAATATTATCATCACTGATAGCTATATTGGCAGTTACAAATATGGAGGCACAACAGCAGTCTCCAAAACTTGTGGTATGCATAACTGTCGATCAGTTGAGAGGTGATTATATAGAGTACTTTTATAATACTTTCGGCGAGCGCGGTTTCAAGCGCCTTATGAATGACGGTGTATTCTATAAGAATATCCGTTTTGAATTCTCCAATATAGATGAGGCAAGTGCTTTTGCCACTATTTTCACTGGTTCAAATCCTTGTTTTTCCGGTATAACAGGAAATAAGAAATATGATTTCGACAATGAAAAGGAAATCTCTATCCTTAACGATCCGGAATATTTGGGAAATTACACCAAGGAGAATTATTCGCCTAATGCACTTATAAGCTCAACAATAGGAGATGAACTGAAGATTGCTTCAAAAGGAAGAAGTGATGTTTATTCTATTGCTCCTAATCCGGAAAGTGCTCTTCTTTCGGCAGGTCATGCTGCTAATGGTGCTTTTTGGATAGACAACCAGAATGGGAAATGGGCTACTACTACCTATTATAAAGGGGTACCTTGGTATGTTGACAGATATAACAGTGGAAACGAATCTCTTTCGGCACGTCTTAACCAGATGGTTTGGACACCGTCATTGCCTATGGAGAAGTATAATGCTTTCCCATATGTGCTTGATGATATTCCTTTCCGTTATACTTTCAGTGAGAATGAGAGATATTGTTATCAGAATCTGAAAACAACTCCTTTTGTAAATAAGGAGATAAATCGTCTTGCCATACAGTTCCTCGAATACGGAGGATTTGGAACACGCTCGTGTCCTGATATGCTTTCGGTGACTTATTATGCCGGAAACTATCGTGGCAATATGAACAAGGAATACACTCGTGAAATACAAGATACTTATTATCAGTTGGATCAGGATATAGCAAGTTTGCTTGATGCAATTGATAAGAAAGTTGGGCTCGACAAAACTTTGGTGGTTTTTACTGGCTCGGGCTATTACAAGAGTGAGGAGGAATATGCCGACGGTTTGCATGTGGACCGTGGTGAATTTCACCCTAAGAGATGCGTCGCATTGCTCAATATGTATATGATGGCTTTGTATGGCCAGCAGACTAAATGGGTGACAGGTTATTATAACAATCAGATATTTCTTAACCGAAAGGCGATAGAAGATGCCAAGCTTGATTTGGCTGAGATACAGAGCAAGGCTGCACGATTTGTGCAGGAATTTACAGGTGTGCAGTCTGTTACAACCGGAACTGCGCTGATGACTGGCGACTGGAACGAAGCTACTGCATCTTTCAGACACGGAACTCATCATCTGAGACGTGGCGACTTGATTATTGAACTTCAGCCGGGCTGGCAGTTGAATTATGATAACCCTAATGAAAAAGTAAAAGTTATCAGAAATAATGCTGTTATAACTCCTCTTATATTTTTCGGTAATGGAATGAAGCCGGAGCGTATCTACCGTGAAGTTAAAGCTACGGAAATAGCTCCATCTATTACTTACATTCTAAGAATTCGTCCACCTAATGCATCACAGTCCTTGCCATTGTGGGAGCTGACTGTGAACAAGACTGTGCAATAAACAGGGAAGACGGATTTGTTTCCTTCCTTAAGATTTACTGTTTTATCAAGTGGGGACTGTTGTCTTTATGTGATTTCTTGTTTGCAGGGGAGAATGCTCCTGTATCGGACATTTTGTGTCAATATATATGAGAAAAGAAATCAAATACTTAATTAAAGAATAAAATAAAAACAAATATATTATGGGATTTAATGAATTTTTGACGAAGTTATTCGGCAACAAATCACAGCGTGACTTGAAGGAAATCACTCCTTACGTGGAAAAAGTAAAGGCGGTTTATCCTTCTATCCAGGCTCTGTCGAATGACGAATTGCGTGCCAAAACTGACGAAATCAAACAGCGTATCCAGGATTTCGTGGCTGACGAGCGTGCCAAAGTAGAACAGCTTCGTGCCGGCATCGAAGAAAAAGAGCTGGAAGAACGTGAAGCTTTGTGGGCTGAAATCGATAAGATTGAGAAAGCTATCACAGACAAGATGGAAGTGGTGCTTGAGCAGTCATTGCCTGAAGTGTTCGCAATCATGAAAGATACAGCACGCCGTTTTGCTGAAAATCCGGAAGTGGTTGTAACTGCAAATGATTTCGACCGTGATTTGGCTACTCGTTTTGACTTTGTTAGAATAGAAGGCGACAAGGCTATTTATGCAAACCATTGGGTTGCCGGTGGAAATGAGATTACTTGGAACATGGTTCACTATGATGTGCAGTTGTTCGGTGGTGTCGTTTTGCACAAGGGAAAAATCGCAGAAATGCAGACTGGTGAAGGTAAGACTTTGGTTGCGACATTGCCAGTATTCTTGAATGCGTTGACTCGTAATGGTGTTCACGTAGTAACAGTGAACGACTATTTGTCAAAACGTGACTCTGAATGGATGGGCCCGATTTATATGTTCCATGGTTTGTCAGTTGACTGTATCGATAAGCACCAGCCGAACTCAGACGCGCGCCGCCGTGCTTATAATGCTGATATCACTTTCGGTACGAACAATGAATTTGGTTTCGACTATTTGCGTGACAATATGGCAACAAATCCTAAAGATTTGGTGCAGCGCAAACATAACTATGCTATTGTCGATGAGGTGGACTCTGTGTTGATTGACGATGCACGTACTCCGTTGATTATTTCTGGTCCTGTTCCTCGTGGCGAACAGCAGTTGTTTGAATTGTTCCGTCCAAATGTGGAAATTGTGGTAAATGCCCAGAGAAATCTTTGCTCTCAGTTGCTTATTGAAGCTAAGAAGAAAATGGCAAGCAATGACCCGAAAGTTGTTGAAGAAGGAACAGTTCAGTTGTATCGCTCATTCAAAGGTTATCCACGCAACAAGGCTTTGATTAAGTTCTTGAGCGAGCAGGGCGTAAAAGCTCAGATGTTGAAGACTGAAGAATATTTCATGTCGGAAAATATGCGTCATATGCATGAAGCTACTGACGAGCTTTATTTCGTAATCGATGAAAAGAATAATAGCGTTGAGCTGACAGATAAAGGTATCGACTTGCTTACTGGTAATGCAGGTGATCCGACATTCTTCGTTTTGCCTGATATCACAACTGAACTTTCTCAGTTGGAAAATATGGAAGGCACTGCAGAAGAAAAGCAGGCTAAGAAGGATGAAATCCTTGCAAACTATTCTGTGAAGAGCGAACGCGTTCACACAGTGAACCAGTTGTTGAAAGCATATACTTTGTTTGAGAAAGATGATGAATATGTAGTTATCGACAACAAGGTAATGATCGTTGACGAGCAGACTGGCCGTATCATGGATGGTCGCCGTTATTCTGACGGTTTGCACCAGGCTATCGAGGCTAAGGAACGTGTGAAGGTTGAGGCTGCTACTCAGACATTCGCAACTATTACTTTGCAGAACTATTTCCGTATGTATCATAAACTGGCAGGTATGACTGGTACAGCTGAAACAGAAGCTGGCGAATTCTGGGATATCTATAAATTGGATGTAGTAGCTATTCCAACAAACCGTCCTATCGCACGTAAAGACTTGAATGACCGCATCTACAAGACTAAGCGTGAAAAATATGCTGCTGTTATTGAGGAAATAGTAAGATTGACTGAAGCAGGCCGCCCAGTTTTGGTTGGTACAACTTCTGTCGAAATTTCAGAATTGTTGAGCCGAATGCTTACTTTGCGTAAGATCAAGCACAACGTGTTGAATGCTAAGTTGCACCAGAAAGAAGCTGAAATTGTTGCTTTGGCAGGTCAGAGCAGTACAGTTACTATTGCAACAAACATGGCAGGTCGTGGTACGGATATCAAGCTTTCAAAAGAAGTTAAGGATGCAGGCGGTTTGGCAATTATCGGTACTGAGCGTCATGAGAGCCGCCGTGTTGACCGTCAGTTGCGTGGTCGTGCCGGTCGTCAGGGTGACCCGGGTTCTTCTGTATTCTATGTTTCTTTGGAAGATGACTTGATGCGTTTGTTCGCTTCTGAAAAGATTGCAGGCTTGATGGACAAGCTTGGATTCAAAGAAGGCGAAGTTTTGGAACACAGTATGCTGAGCAAGTCTGTGGAACGTGCGCAGAAGAAAGTTGAAGAAAACAACTTCGGTATTCGTAAACGCTTGCTTGAGTATGATGACGTGATGAACTCTCAGCGTAATGTGATTTATACTCGCCGTCGTCATGCTTTGATGGGTGAACGTGTTGGTCTTGACGTTCTGAATACAATTTATGATACTTCAAATGCTATTATTGAAGAACTTTCTGCCGGAGGTTCATATGAGGATTTGAAGATGGAAGTGTTCAAGACATTCGCAATGGAATGCCCTATTACAGAAGATGAATTCAAGAACTTGAAAGAAGATAAATTGGCTGAGAAATTGTTTGATGCAGCTCTTGATATGTTCAAACGCAGAATGGAACGTATGACTCAGGTTGCTTATCCTGTTATCAAACAAGTATTCGAACAGCAGGGTGCAAGATTTGAGAATATTATGATTCCTATTACTGACGGAAAACGTATGTTCAATGTATCTTGCAACTTGAAAGAGGCTTATGAAACAGAATGTAAGTCTGTCACTAAGTCATTCCAGAAGTTGATTCTTCTTCATACAATTGATGATGCATGGAAAGAACATTTGCGTGAAATGGACGAATTGCGTCACTCAGTTCAGAATGCAAGCTACGAAAATAAAGATCCTCTGTTGATTTACAAGCTTGAATCTTATAATCTGTTCAAGAGTATGGTCGATACAATGAATAGAAAGACTGTTTCTATTTTGATGCGTGGCCAGATTCCGGTTCACGAACCGACAGAAGAAGAACGCCGTGCAGCAGAAGCTCGCCGTGCAGCAATGGAAGCAGCAAGCCAGCAGGCTGCAGCTCTTGAGGCAGAAGCTCGCCAGCGTATCCAGATTCAGAGAGCTCAGGAAGAACAGCATGAAGATATGAGCAAATATCGCACAGAAAAAGCCGGAATCAATGGCGAAGGTGTTTCAAGTGCTGCTGCTCCTCAAGAACCGGTCAGAGGTGAAAAGCGAGTAGGACGTAATGATCCTTGTCCATGTGGAAGCGGTAAGAAGTATAAGAATTGTCATGGTGAAGGATTATAAATAATCTTTCATTAATATCATATAAAAAGGTCGGCATATTTCTAAAATAATATGCCGACCTTTTTTTAAAAACATTACCATGTTTTTTTTGAAACACTGCATTGTTTTCACTCTGTCTCAGTTATCACGATCTTCATGCTTGCACTACCTTTTTCGAGACCATAATTACCCTCATATCCTTCAGGTTTTATTTCAGCATCAAGATGTATATTTTTACCGGCAATTGTGGTGTCTTTTTGAATTGTGAGATAATTATCTGAATTTTTTATTTCCATATTTCTGAATATTACGTCGGGCGTATAGAATACATTTTTGAAAGTAATATCACAATATTTATAATCTTCCGTGTTAAGTGTTACTTCTTTGTCTGTTTTTACTTCATTATTATATACCAAATTCAGATTAGGAAATTCTTCATCGGTATAATTACTGTAGATACCATCAATATAAGATTTTGTCTCATATGATGGTTTGTCTTCATCATTACAAGCATTTAATAACGCCATTGTGATAAATGATGATAAGAATAAAGTTTTTAATTTCATGATATAATTGTTTTTTTGAATTAAATGATGTGCAAATAAAAAAAAACTAGCAATTTAGGTGCTTTGTTTATTGATTAATAAACTCTTTTAAATAGATTTAATATATCAAGCTTTGTACTTTAAGACAGCTATTTTCTCATTTTGTAAATGAATGTCTGCTGAAGAAGTTGTATTAATTCAATAATGTGTAATAATCAGAACATATACATTTGCAAAATTGTTATTTAAACGAATGCTGATAGTTCTGCAGCTGCCAACTAGATCTCGATAATTATGTAATAAGTCCTGACAACGCGCAGAATCTGAAGCTAAGGAGGAAATAAAAGAAAACGGTATTTATATGAAAAGAATTTTTATGTTATCGGTCATGTGTCTGACATCTTTCGTCCTTTCTGCACAACAGGTGAGGACGTTGGAGGAATGTCGGGAACTGGCTGTCAAGAACAACAAGGAACTTCAGATTTCTTCGCAAAAAATTAAGATGAGCGAAGAAGAGAAAAAAGCTGCACTAACCAAGTATTTTCCGCAATTATCGGCAAGTGGCGCATATATGTGGAATCAGAAAGATTTGAATCTTTTGGACATGGGCGCCTTGCAGAGTGCAATATCGTCTTCATTGGGCGGTTTGGCTCAGTTGCCTGCTGTGGGAAATGTTGTCGGAGCTATTAATGATGTCCAGCATTTGGATATACAGAATGTTTGGGTTGGTAATGTTTCATTGGTTCAGCCTATATTCATGGGTGGAAAAATTGTGTCGTATAATCAGATTACCCATTATGCAAGGGAACTGGCAGAGTCGATGCATGATTTGAAACTCCAGGATATAATATACAAGACTGACGAAACTTATTGGCAAGTAGTTTCTCTGGTAAATAAAAAGAAACTGGCAGATTCTTATGTCAGCCTGCTGCGTCAGATGGATGAAGATATAACAGCAATGATAGCTGAAGGAGTTGCTACTGAGGCAGACGGACTTTCAGTTAAAGTGAAACTTAACGAGGCAGAAATAGCACAGACAAAAGTTGATAATGGTCTGGCGTTGTCCAGAATGTTGCTGGCACAGATTTGCGGTTTGCCATTGGATGAACCGTTTACTTTGGCAGATGAATCTCTTGACGAAGTTTCGGTTTCTCCATCAGAAGGAGTGGCAGATATAAATCAGGCTTTTGCAAACAGACAGGAATTGCGCAGTCTGGACCTCGCATCAAAAATATATAAGAAGAAAGAGAGAATAGTTCTTTCGGATATGCTGCCTTCAGTTGCATTCACTGCAAATTATTTTATCACAAATCCGAACCTGATGAATGGATTCAAGAATGAATTTGCCGGAATGTTTAATCTGGGCGTTTTGGTAAAAGTGCCTCTTTCCGGATGGTGGGAAGGAACATATAAGAGAAATGCTGCAAAAGCTGAAACTCGAATCAAACAGTTGGAATGGGAAGATGCAAGAGAAAAAATAGAATTGCAAGTAACCCAGTCGGTTTATAAGATGAATGAGGCGAACAAGAAGCTTGCGTCATCAACCCGAAATATGCAGAGCGCTGAAGAGAATTTGCGTCATGCTAACTTAGGTTTTGAGGAAGGAGTTATCCCGGCTCTTAATCTGATGCAAGCACAAACTGCATGGTTTGCCGCACATTCAACACTTATTGATGCGCAGATAGATGTTAAGCTGACAAAGGTTTATTATCATAAAGCTATGGGTGATTTGAAATATTGAATTCTTAGAATAATAATTAAAACATAATATAACAATGGACAATAAAAAGAAATACTCTATCAATAACATGATGTTGGCCTTTATTGCGCTGATAATTGTGGTTGCAATTGTTGCTTTTGCTGGTTTTTTCCTTTTCTCTCCTCCTGAAGCAATAATAATGGGACAGGCTGAGGCTACAACTGTTCGAATTTCGGGAAAAGTTCCCGGACGAATTGCGGAATACCGTTTTGGTGAAGGTGACAAGGTTAAGGCTGGAGATACATTGGTGTTCATCAATACTCCGGAAGTACAGGCTAAAATGATGCAGGCAGAAGCTGCACGCGCTGCTGCCGAAGCTCAGCATACAAAGGCTGTGAATGGTGCCAGAGCTCAGGAAGTAGCCGGTGCATACGAAATATGGCAGAAAGCTCAGGCTGGCCTTTCTATTGCCAAGAAATCATATGATCGAGTTCGTAATTTGTATGAAAAAGGAGTGATGTCTGCTCAGAAAAAAGATGAGGCAGAGGCTAACTATCAGGCAATGGTTGCAACTGAGAAGGCTGCACGCTCACAATACGAAATGGCGAAAGAAGGTGCCCGCAAGGAAGATAAGGCAGCCGCAGCTGCTCTTGTCAGACGTGCTGACGGTGCGATAGCTGAGGTTGCTTCATATGCAGAGGAAGGTGCTTTGGTGTCTCCGATAGACGGTGAAGTAGCTGAACGCTTTCCTGAAGTTGGTGAATTGGTTGGAACTGGTGCTCCGGTAATGAATATTGTTGACCTGAAAGATATGTGGGTTACTTTCAGCGTACGTGAAGATTTGCTCAAAGACTTGAAAGTCGGAAATGAAGTTGAGGCATTTATTCCTGCGTTGGACAATCAGCCGGTGAAACTGAAAGTTTACTATTTGAAAGATATGGGAACTTATGCAGCATGGAAGGCTACAAAGACAACAGGTCAGTATGACTCAAAGACTTTTGAAGTGCGTGCACGTCCTGTTTCCGCTGTTCAGGATTTACGTCCGGGGATGTCTGTTATATTGAAGCGATAAAGAAAGGATTAATATGACTTTAAAACAAGCAATACAGCATATAGGCATTGTTTTCGGCAGGGAAATTCGCCGCATATCAAGGTCGCCTTTATACTTGTTCTGTATATTGGGCGCGCCATTGCTGTGTACGATTTTCTTCATTTCGCTTATGCGTGAAGGCTTGCCAACCGATTTGCCTATTGCAGTGGTTGACCTTGATAATTCGGCTACGTCCAGAAATCTGATTCGGCAACTTGACGCTTTTGAGCAGACAAAAGTCGTAGTCAGAACTGCTTCCTTTAGTGAAGCAAGGATTGAAATGCAGAAGGGAAATGTCTATGGAATATTCTATATTCCTGAAGATTTTGCTGTTAAAGCAACAACCGGAAAACAGCCTAAATTGTCATATTATACAAATTCCACTTATCTTATTGCGGCATCATTGCTATTCAGAGATATGAAAACTATTTCTGTTTTGGCTAATGCTTCCGTAGGATTGGAGATTGGAACGGCAAAAGGCTTGGATGAATCCATAATAATGGGACAGTTGCAACCGATAGTTATCGATACTCATGCTATTGGAAATCCGTGGTTGAATTATTCCATTTACTTGAATAATACTTTGCTGCCGGGAATATTGCAGCTTATGATATTCCTGGTTACGGTTTTCAGTATTGGTTCGGAAATAAAATTCGGAACAGCCAGGCAGTGGCTTCGTCGCGGAGGAAATTCTATGGTGACAAGTCTTATAGGCAAAATGCTTCCTTATACATTGTTGTTTACGTTGGTTGCCTGGATGATGATAGCTGTGCTTTATGGCTATAATGCTTTCCCTTTGAATTCGGGATGGTTTCCTATGCTGATGGCAACATTCTTCCTTGTGATTGCATCTCAGTCAGTGGGAGTATTTATGATTGGAGTTCTTCCAACGCTTCGTTTGGGATTAAGTTTTGCCAGTCTTTTTGGTATGATTGCTTTTTCAATTGTCGGGTTCTCATTTCCGGTGACGGCAATGCATCCTACTTTGCAGTCTTTGACTAATTTGTTCCCGTTGCGCCATTATTTTCTGATTTATGTGGATCAGGCATTGAATGGACGAGATTTGTATTATACTTGGTCGGAATATGTGTGGCTGCTGGGATTTCTGTTGCTGCCGCTGATAATTGGCAAGACCTTGAAGAGTGCTCTGCTACATTTTAAATATATTCCTTAAAATAAGGAGATTTGCAGATGGATAAAAAGAAAAAATTGAGCTATATAATAAAAGAAGGCATACAGGATATGTTCTATATATGGAAAGAGGAATGGAAAAACGTCTTCCGTGATTCCGGAGTGATGATTTTCTTCTTCCTTGTTCCTTTGGCTTATCCTTTGTTATATTCTTTTATTTATAATGAAGAGACGGTTCACGAGGCTAAAATGGTTATAGTGGATGACAGCCGTACGGCTTTAAGCCGTGAGTTTATCCGCCGTGTTGATGCTGCTCCGGATGTCCAGGTAGTTCAGGTGTGCTCTGATATGTCAGAAGCGAAAACAGCTTTAGATAAAAAAGAGGCATATGGAATAATTTCAATTCCGGGAGATTTCAGCAAATTGATTCATACAGGAAGACAAGCCACAGTGTCACTTTATTGTGATATGAGCGCATTGCTTTATTATAAGGCTTTTCTTATGACGGCAACGGAAGTGTCGTTGGATATGGGCGCTGAAATTGCAGCACATAACACTCCGGCGTCAACAGATGAATTGCAAAGCATACAGGTTCTTCCTATACCTTCCGAGTCAATAGTGCTATTTAATACTCAGAATGGATTTGCAAGTTTCCTTGTCCCGGCTATTCTTGTGTTGGTTATTCAGCAGACATTAATATTGGGAATAGGAATGCTTGGCGGAACTGCACGTGAGATGAACAGGTTTAGAAGTCTGGTTCCGATTAGTCGTCATTTCAATGGAACGTTGCGAATAGTTTTGGGAAAATCTTTAACATATATTGTATTGTATGTTCTGGTTTGCTTTTGGACTTTGGTTGTTGTTCCTAAGATATTCTCTTTGCCGCAAATAGGTCATTATTGGGATATTCTCATGTTTATGCTGCCATTCCTTTTTGCCTCCATATTCTTTGCAATGACATTGTCCGGAATAATGAAGACTAGGGAAGAGCCTATGCTGCTTGTAGTTTTCACATCTGTTATATTACTTTTTATTTCCGGAATTTCGTGGCCCAAAGAGGCAATTCCTGGATTTTGGAGAGCTGTGGGATATATTTTCCCATCAACTCCGGCTGTGCAGGGTTTTGTGAGGATAAATACATCAGCTGCAACACTTAATGAAGTTATTCATGAGTATCACACTCTATGGTTGCAGGTTGGCGTATATTTCATTACTGCTTGCTTAGTTTACAGATATCAGATAATACGTAGCAGGAAGATGTTGTTGACGCAGTATTATGCATTAAAAAAGAAACGGAATATTAAATTTTAACACAAAATATGTGTAAAAAGACGAATATAGTTTTACTTTTGCATGAAAATATTCAAACTTAACATTTAATGCTATGCAGAACAGAAGAGAATTCTTAAAGAGAGCATCTTTATTGCTCGCAGGAGGTTTGGTTGCACCTCAGTTGTTGACTTCATGTGGTGGTAAAACTGCTTCAACAGAAGCAGCAGAAGCTACAGCTAAAAATATCGGTCTTCAGTTGTACTCTTTGAGAGACATGGTTAAAGAAGAAGGTATCCAGAAAACTTTGGAAGCTGTTGCAAAGATGGGCTACAAAAACCTTGAAACTGCCGGTTACGATAACGGTAAAATTTATGGTTTAGCTCCTGCTGAATTTAAGAAAATTGTTAATGACCTTGGTATGAAATGTACAAGCGCTCACCTAGGTCAGGCATTTACAAAAGAAACAGAAGCTGAAGTTATGGCTTGGTGGGATAAAGCTATCGAAGCTCATAACGAATTAGGCGTTAAATATATGGTTCAGCCATGGATGCCAGTTAACGATAAGACTACTATCGATGACTTGAAGATGTATTGCGACTATTTCAATACAGTTGGTTACAAGACAGCTGCAGCAAGCATCGCATTCGGGTATCACAACCACGATTTCGAATTCCGCAAGATTGATGATCAGTTGATTTATGACTTCTTGTTGGATAACGTAAGCCAGAATCACGTATTCTTTGAAATGGACGTATATTGGGTAACTCGCGGTGGTGGTGATCCTGTTGCTTATTTGAAGAACCGTCCATCACAGTTTAAGGCTATCCATATTAAAGATGATAAAGAAATCGGTGCAAGCGGTAAGATGAACTTCCAGCCAATCTTCGACCAGATGTATGCAAATAACATCAAAGACTGGTATGTTGAAGTAGAACAGTACACTAACAACAATCCTCAGGAAAGTGTAAAACAGAGCTTCGATTATTTGAACAAAGCTGATTATGTGAAATAATCTTTGAATTAAAATATTAAAGGTGCATCAGAATATACTGTTGTTTTAAGTATTATTCTGGTGCACTTTTTTTATTATAAATTTTAAGTTTTGTTAGTGCCATAACTTTAGTGGTACAGGAGTTATATTACTCTCCCCCAATATATCCGACCCCAATCCAAAATACATCAGTATATATTCTGCCGTGGGGCAATATATATTCTTTCGCGGGTTCGGACCTGCAAAAAATATATTCGGAATTTTAGGGAAACACTTCTGCATATATTCTGGCTTTTTTCCGATGTCGAATCTTTTAGTAAATTTCTGTTTCTTAAAATAGGTTGATTTTTTATTATGTAATTATTATTTTTGCGATATTCAACAAATAACGATAGAACTATGATAATAGGTATTGATGTAGGAGGTAGTACTACCAAAATAGTGGGAATAGAAGGTAATAAAGTTAAGTATCCGATGTTTGTCAAGGCTAACGACCCGGTTACATCGTTGTTTGGAGCTTTTGGTAAGTATATTTATGATAATTCCATATCCTTGTCTGAAATAGAACAGGTTGTATTGACAGGGGTTGGCAGTTCTTATATAAAACAGCCTTTGTACGGTTTGCCTACAGCTTGTACCGATGAATTTATAGCAAACGGATTAGGTGCTCAGTATGTGACAGATTTGGAAAAGCTAATAGTTGTAAGTATGGGAACTGGAACTTCATTCGTTCAGGTTGAAGGCGATGATATCCAGCATATAGGAGGAATAGGAATTGGCGGAGGAACTTTGATAGGTCTGTCAACTCTTCTTCTTCAGTCGCATGATATACTTTGGGTTTCCGAACTGGCAATGAAAGGAAACATTAATAATATAGATCTTCAGATACAGGATATATGTAAAACATCTTTGCCGGGATTGCCTTTGGATGCTACGGCTTCTTTGTTTGGAAAAGTTGACAATAATGCCCAGCCGGAAGATGTAGCGTGTGGATTGTTCCATATGGTTATGCAATCAATAGGTCAGGCAGCTATATTGGCAGCTTTGAATACAAGCATTAAAGATTTTGTCCTTATTGGAAACCTTACTCAATTGCCTCAATGTAAACCGGTTTTTCAGTCTATAGGTGATATGTATGGAGTTAATTTCCATATACCTGAATATGCAGAATATAGAACAGCAATTGGTGCTGCTTTTACATATATAAAACAAAGGTCGGTGAAGCCTATAGGCTAGTACTGTAAAAACAAAGTATTAAACGAATATAGTATTATTTACTTAGCGTATGGAAACAGATTATTTATTGGCGCCTTTATTTTTTGTTGTTTTAGGTTTGGTTGCGGGTGCAGTACTGAAATCATTGTTGAAGAAATCTAGTTTGCCCTATACTGTTGTTTTGTTTTGTGTGGGTATTCTTTTAGGTTTGCTGGATCGATTTGGTATTTTGTCAGACTATGAGATGTTTAAGTCTGCTATTGATTTTGCAGGAAATTTAAATCCGGACATGATTCTTTATCTATTTCTTCCTGTTCTGATTTTTGATGGAGCGTATGAGCTGGATTTACATGTGTTTAAGAAGTCGTTGTTTAATTCAACTTTGCTAGCCGGTCCGGGTATAGCCATATCAATGTTTATCATGGCTGCTTTTGTTATGGGTTTGGCAATGTTTGTTCCGGAGTGTAAAGAATGGAATTGGAATTATGCTCTGATGTTTGGAGCTTTGATTGGTGCAACCGACCCTGTGGCAGTAGTTGCTTTATTGAAGGAATTGGGAACCAGTAAGCGATTCTCAACATTGGTAGATGCAGAGTCAATGCTTAATGATGGAACTGGTATTGTTCTGTTTATGTTGTTCTTCAGTGCATACACTGCAATGGGTGGTGACACATCTTCGCCGCTGATGCGTATTTTGATAGTGGTTGTTGGTGGAACTGTTCTTGGATGGGCTTTGGCAAGATTTACGATTTGGTCACTTGGTCAGGTTGGAGGAGACGAATCTGTTCAGAATAGTGCCATAATAGTTGGAGCTTATATAACTTTTATAGTGGCACAGAGTTTCTTGAATGTTTCCGGAGTTATTGCTTTGGTTGCTTTTGGTCTTACTATATCATATGTTGGCCGACCTCAGCTTAAGCCGGAGGTTCACAGATTTATGCAGTCCTTCTGGGAATTGGCTGCTTATATGGCTAATACCTTAATATTTATTATAGTAGGTGTGGTTATTGCATTGAAAGTAGATGTTACATGGACAAATGTGCTGTTGCTGATAGCTGTATATGTTGGTGTTAATTTGGCCCGTGCAGCTATGGTTCTTTTGCTTTATCCTATTATGAAGAAATGCGGTTATGGCTTGACTATGCGTGAATCGGTTATTTTAGTTTGGGGTGGTCTTCGCGGAGCATTGTGTATGACATTAGCTCTTATGGTTTCTTATACACCTGCCATTCCTGAAGAAATACGTCGCCAGATATTGTTCTTTACTGCTGGTATAGTAACTCTTACTCTTACAATCAATGCAACAACAATGCGATGGCTTTTGCTTAAACTAGGCTTGACTAGGATTCCTTCAGCAAAAATGTTGTTGGATTATACTATCAAACAGAGTTTGGCTGATAATAGCGAAAAGTATTTGGAATCATTAAAGAAGCGTGAAGCGTTGGAGATTTCAGACTGGAAACTAGTTGAAAGTTTTATGCCTAAGAAAGATAAAGCACCAGATGTGAGTTTCAAGCCGGAAGATATGTTGGCTGATATACGTTTGCGAGTTTTGAATAAAGAAAGAGCTTTGTGTTGGAATATGTATGATGAAGGTATAGTTTCGTTTGTGACTTTGCGCTGTCTTACAGCTTCGATAGATGAGTTGTATGATCACAGTGGAAGGTTGCCTCTTTCATATAGAAAACGAATTTTTGAATACTATGATAATAGCTTTTATATTCGTTTAATTAAGAAACTGCCAATTGCCAAAAAATGGCTGGATGTATATTTTCATGACCGCGTAGTTACGGGATATGATTTGGCTCGAGGTTTTGCAATCGTCCAGAAAAAATCTATAGAGCTTATAAAAGAATTTGAGAATTCAGATGTCCTGATGGCTCAGGAGAAAGAACAGTTGGTCGTTTTAAAAGATGAAATTAATTCTAATCTTCTTAAGATTACTGAGATTATGGATTATTTGTCAACGAACTATCCTGTTTCGTTCAGATGCGGAGTGACAAGAAAATCAATTCGTATGTTGCTTGCAAATGAACATCGCCAGATAGAAAGTTTTCAGAATGAAGGATTACTTACTGCAAAAGAAGCCAGGGCTATGATTGATGATTTGGACGAGCGCCATGCTTCCATAAGCGATTTGACAACTGTCTGGAAAAATAAAGTAAAGGCTGAATAAAATATTATTGTTGTTAAAAAGTGCTTTTACGGTAAATATTAAGAGGTTTAATTGAAATAATCATTAATTTTGCACTTTAAAAACTAATAAAATACGGATAAAATGACTGCAACGAAACGAATTAAGCGTGCATTGGTTTCAGTGTACCACAAAGATGGTTTAGATGAGATATTGAGAAAACTTCATAATGAGGGTGTTACTTTTGTTTCAACAGGCGGAACTCAGACTTTTATCGAGTCTTTGGGTATTCCTTGTGATGCGGTGGAAGATTTGACAGGTTATCCTTCAATTTTGGGAGGACGAGTAAAGACTTTGCATCCAAAAGTATTTGGAGGTATTCTTGCCCGTCGTGAAAACGAAGGAGACCGTCAGCAGTTGGCTCAATATGAGATTCCTGAAATTGACTTGGTAATCGTTGATTTGTATCCGTTCGAAGAAACTGTTGCTTCTGGAGCGGAAGAGCAGGCAATTATTGAAAAGATTGATATAGGTGGTATTTCTCTTATTCGTGGTGCTGCCAAAAACTTCAAGGATGTTGTTATTGTAGCATCAAAGAACCAATATCAGCCTCTGTTGAATCTGTTGAATGAAAAAGGAGCAGAAACAACGTTGGAAGATCGTAAATGGTTCGCAAAAGAAGCATTTGCTGTATCTTCAGGTTATGATTCTGCAATATTCAACTATTTTGACGCACGCGAAGGTTCATATTTCCGTGCAACAGTTGATACTCCTATGCACTTGCGTTATGGTGAAAATCCTCATCAGTCAGCTAAGTTCTATGGCAAATTCAATGATATGTTTGAACAGTTGCATGGTAAAGAAATTTCATACAACAATTTGCTTGATATAGATGCTGCTGTTAATTTGATTGATGAATTTGACGAATTGACATTTGCGGTTTTGAAACATAATAATGCTTGTGGAATCGCATCTCGTCCAACTGTATTGGAAGCTTGGAAAGATGCTTTGGCTTGTGATCCTCTTTCTGCTTTTGGTGGAATTTTGATTACAAATACAACAATTGATAAAGAAACTGCAGAAGAAATAAACAAGATTTTCTTTGAAGTTGTAATTGCTCCTGCTTATGATGCAGAAGCTTTGGAAGTATTGCAGCAGAAAAAGAACAGAATAATATTAATCCGTAAGGAATGTAAGACTTGTCCAATGCAGTTCCGCTCTCTTTTGAATGGTGTGTTGCTTCAGGAAAAAGACTTGAGTATTCAGAAAGAATCTGATTTGGTTCCAATGACTGAAAAACAACCAACAGCTTCAGAAATTGAAGATTTGTTGTTTGCTAATAAGATTGTTAAGAACAGCAAGTCAAATGCAATAACATTGGTTAAAAACAAGCAGCTTTGTGCAAGCGGTATTGGACAAACTTCTCGTGTTGATTCTTTGAAACAGGCTATAGAAAAGGCTAAGTCATTTAATTTCGATTTGAATGGTGCTGTAATGGCTTCAGATGCATTCTTCCCATTCCCTGACTGTGTTGAAATTGCTGACAAAGCTGGAATTACTGCAGTTATTCAGCCTGGTGGCTCAATCAAAGATGATTTGTCTATTGCTTATTGCAATGAGCATAATATTGCAATGGTGAAGACAGGTGTTCGTCACTTTAAACATTAAAATCTAACGTTTTAAAATGGGATTATTTTCTTTTACACAAGAAGTGGCTATGGATTTGGGAACTGCCAATACCATTGTAATATGCAATGGTAAAATGGTAGTTGACGAACCTTCCATGGTCGCTTTGGATAGACGAACCGACAAAGTTCTGGCTGTAGGTCAGAAGGCTCGTGAAATGCATGGAAAGGCTCATGAAAATATCCGTACCGTGCGTCCGTTGCGTGAAGGAGTTATTGCAGACTTCTATGCAGCAGAGCAGATGATGCGTGGCTTGATTAAAATGGCTAGTTCGAAGAGCCGTTGGTTTACGCCTTCTTTGCGTATGGTTATTGGAATACCTTCTGGTAGTACAGAAGTAGAGATTCGTGCTGTGCGTGATTCTGCCGAACATGCAGGTGGACGTGATGTGTATATGATATTTGAACCTATGGCAGCTGCTTTAGGTATAGGTATAGATGTACAGGCTCCTGAAGGAAACATGATTGTTGATATAGGTGGCGGTACAACAGAAATTGCTGTTATTTCATTGGGCGGCATTGTTTCTAATAAATCTATACGTATTGCAGGTGATGACCTGACAGCTGATATTATGGATTATATGCGTCGTCAGCATAATGTAAAAGTTGGAGAAAGAACTGCTGAGCAAATTAAGATTAATGTTGGTTCTGCTCTGACAACATTAGATAATCCTCCAGCTGATTATGTGGTGCATGGTCCAAACCAGATGACAGCTCTGCCTATGGAAGTTCCGGTATCATATCAGGAAATTGCTCATTGTCTTGACCGTACTATATCAAAGATGGAGGCTGCAATTCTAAGTGCTTTGGAACAGACTCCTCCGGAATTGTATGCTGATATTGTGCGTAACGGTATCTATCTGACAGGCGGTGGAGCATTAATGAGAGGCTTGGATAAAAGATTGTCTGATAAGATGAATATCGCATTCCATGTATCAGAAGATCCTTTGCATGCAGTTGCCCGAGGTACAGGTGTTGCTCTTAAGAATATTGATAAATTTAATTTCCTTATCCGTTAAGAGCAAGATAAGAACTGCTGTTGTTTTTAGTACATAATAAAAGCAAAGCGTATGACGTAGATTGCACGGAGAAATTTTATGTCCGATGTGCTCTGCGTCATTCGTGTTTGCATATATGTATGATTGATTATACTCTCAGATTTATATTATTCCTGAAATATGCGCAAGCTCTTAGACTTCTTGTTGAATAAAAGGCATTGGTTTCTTTTTGTATTGCTGGAAATAATTTCTTTGGTATTTGTTTATCGCAATAATAATTATCAGAGAAATGTGATGTTGAGTTCTGCTAATTACATTACTGGTTATCTGTCTTCTTTGTCATATTCATTTGTTTCATATCTTAATTTAAAGGAAGAGAATAAGGCTCTTTTGGAGAAAAACGGCTATCTGGAAATGGAAATACTCCGTTTACAGGATCAGATAGAAGTTATGATGTCTGATACTGCTTTATTCAAAGGATATGTTAAGGATTCCTTAATTCCGGATTTTAAATATGATTTTGTAGTGGCAGAAGTTGTTAGTAACAGCGTGTCGCATCTTTCCAATTACATAACGTTGAATAAAGGAAAATCAGATGGAGTTATGCCTGATATGGGAGTTGTTTCAGATAATGGCGTTGTTGGTATAGTTGTTTCGGCTTCCGATAAATATTCAGTTGTGATACCTTTGCTTAATCCCAAATCACGTCTTAGCTGTAAAGTTCTTGGAAGTAATTATTTCGGAACATTAAGTTGGAACGGTAGAGATGCAACAACTGCAACATTGGAAGAAATGCCCCGTCATGTCGAGTTTGAAAAGGGAGATACAATAGTGACTAGTGGTTATTCTGCCATTTTCCCTGCAGGAATAATTGTTGGAACAATATATGATTACAAGAAACAGCATGATGATAACTTCTACGCATTGGATATAAAATTAGCTACAGATTTTACATCTTTACATAATGTTAGGGTTATCAGAAACTTTAATCAGTCTGAACAGAAAACTTTGGAGAAGGAGGTGAATAGCAATGATTAATAATATCATAAGAGGTCTGATTTATTTTATAGTGTTTTTGTTCATACAGATTGCTGTGTTGAATAATATTCACTTTCTTCGTATTGCAACACCGTTTCTATATTTGTATATAATATTGAAAATGCCGGTAGGAATGTCCAAAAGCCTGATATTGCTATTAGCCTTTTTTATAGGACTAACTATGGATATGTTTTCCAATACAGCCGGAATGCATGCTTCTGCCTGCACATTTGTTGCACTATGCAGGGCTCCGTTGATAAATTTTCTGATAGGCAAAGATCAGGTTGAAGGCAGTTATCCTTCTTTCAACACTTTCGGTTATTCTTCATTTTTCAGATATGTTTTGTTTTTTGTATTATTACATCATATAACTTTGTTTTTAGTAGAGTCATTAAGTTTTTATGACCCATTGTTTATGGTTTTAAGAATATCAGCAAGTGTTGTTTTGACTTCTCTTCTTATTTTTATAGTAGAATCGTTCAATATCGTTGTTCGGGAAATTGGAGGCAAATAATAAATATGAACTTGAGAACAGGAAGTATGTTCTGATAGTATCAGTACTTCTTGTATTATTGATCTTTATAATCCGTTTATTTTCACTTCAAATATTAAATAATGATTATAAGGCTTGGGCTGATAGTAATGCTTTTTTGAAACGGACAATTTATCCTGCCAGAGGAATTATTTACGACCGTAACGGCAAACTTCTTGTTTATAATCAGCCTACGTATGATGTTATGATAATAATGCGTGAAGTTCAGGAGTTTGATACTTTGGACTTCTGCAATATCGTTGGTATAACCAAAGACCAGTTCCTTAACAGAATAAAGGATGTGAAAAACAAAAGGCTTAATCCTGGATATTCATCCTACGTTCCTCAAGTATTTATATCTCAACTTTCAGCTCAGGAATGTGGAGTGTTGCAGGAAAAACTATATAAATTCCCCGGATTTTATATACAAAACAGAACTATCCGCGAATACAATTATCCAAATGGTGCATTGTTGCTTGGCGATTTGGGTGAAGTAAGTGTAAGCGATTTGAAAGCGGATGACTATTATGTTCGTGGAGATTATTCCGGTCGTTCCGGAATAGAGAAATCTTACGAAAAGGAATTACGAGGAATCAAGGGTATGGAAATTCTTCTTCGTGATGCTCATGGCCGTATTAAAGGTAAATATGAAGAAGGAAAACATGATTTGCCGCCAATTTCCGGTAAGAATCTTACTCTGTCAATTGATATGGATTTGCAGGCTTATGGAGAGAAACTCATGCAAAACAAATTGGGCGGAATAGTTATGATTGAACCGTCAACTGGTGAAGTTTTGTGTATGGTTTCATCACCAACATTCGACCCTAATTTGCTTGTGGGAAGATTACGAGGTAAACACCACAGCGAACTTGAGAAAGATCCTCTGAAGCCTTTGTTCAACCGACCGTTGATGGCACAATATCCTCCGGGCTCAACATTCAAACCAACGCAGGGACTTATCTTCCTTCAGGAAGGAGTTATTACTCCCGAAACACGTTTTACATGCGCTCATGGATATACATTTAGAGGTGGAAAACCAGCTTGTCACGGACATCCTTCTCCAATTAACTTGACTGGCGCTATATCTACATCATGTAACTCTTTTTTCCCTTGGGGATTACATTATATGCTTGATGACAGAAAATACTACAAATCCGTCCAAGAAGCATTTGATGTATGGAAAGATTATATGGTTTCCATGGGATATGGTTATAAATTAGGAATAGATTTACCTGGTGAGAAACGAGGTTATATTCCTAATAGCAAAGTATATGACAAAATATATCGAGGCCGTTGGAATTCAAGTACAATCATTTCAATTGCTATCGGACAGGGAGAAATCCTTGCCACTCCTTTGCAGATATGTAATCTTGCGGCAACAGTAGCAAATCAAGGATATTTTATTACTCCTCATGTGGTGAAAGATATCCAAGGTTCATCTTTGGATAGCATATATATAGAAAAACGATATACTGGAGTTGATACCAAATATTATTCTTATATAGCTCAAGGAATGCGTGGCGCCGTTGCCGGTTCTGATTATGGAGCAACTTGTAGAGGAGCAAATTTGCCAGACATTGAGGTTTGCGGAAAAACGGGAACTGCCGAGAATCCTCATGGAAAAGACCATTCCATTTTCATGGGATATGCTCCATACAAGGAACCTAAAGTTGCCATAGCCGTGTTTGTAGAGAATGCCGGTTTTGGTGCAACTTATGCAGTTCCAATCGGCAGACTGATGATAGAAAAATATCTAAGAGGAAATATATTGCCCGAAAGTGAATCTATTGAGGAATATATTGTTAATTCTGTTATTTTGCCGGAATAGTACATACTTTTATTAGCGAAACTGTTTTATCCGTATATGATTTATAAAAATAATATATTGAAGTCTGTTGACTGGGTGATAATATTGCTTTATGTGCTTATGATTGTTGCCGGATGGTTCAGCATCTGTGGTGCTAGTTATGAATTTGATATGGCAAAATTATTTGAACCTTCTGGAAGACCAATGACTCAGCTGCAATGGATTGGAATATCTTCTTTTGTTATTTTCGTCATCCTGATGCTCGAAAGTGATTTGTTTGACATGTTTGCCAATATAATATATGTAGCGACAATTGCTCTTCTTGTTGTGACTATATTTATTGCGCCCGATGTCAAAGGTTCACATTCATGGCTGGTTCTTGGTCCGATAAGACTTCAGCCCGCTGAATTTGCCAAGTTCTCGACGGCATTGATGGTCTCGCATGTAATGAGTCAATATGGATTTAAACTTACTAAGCCAACGAATTTCTTCAAGGTTCTTGGACTGATATTTCTTCCAATGATATGTATTCTGCTGCAAAAGGAAACTGGCTCAGCCTTGGTTTACTTTGCTTTCTTCCTTATGCTTTATCGTGAGGGAATGTCTGGTTATTTTCTGCTTGCGGGAATATGCGCAGTAGTGTTCTTTGTCACCGGCATGAAATATTCCGGAGTTATGTTGGGTATGACACCTTTGGGAGAATTTATCGTATCGCTGATGATATTGGCAATATCAATCGGATTGATATATGTTGAAAGCAAGAACAAGCTGGCATTGCGCATTGTTTCCTATGTTTCAGCTTCTTCATTGTTTATTAGCTATATAGTGTCATTTTTTATCCCGGTAAATTTTGCCCATATAACTATAGCTCTAATCATTCTTTCCATAATCTATCTCGTATATCTTTCCATATATCATTGGGTATGGAATTATGTAATGATAGCATTGTTCTCTATAATATCATTAGGTTTCCTTTTTTCTGTAGATTATGTGTTTAACGATATTCTCGAACCTCATCAGCAGATTCGTATAAAAGTCTCGTTAGGTTTGGAAGATGACCCAAGCGGAGCCGGATACAACGTAAACCAGTCGAAGATTGCAATTGGCTCGGGCGGATTTCTGGGAAAAGGTTTCTTGAATGGAACACAAACCAAGTTGAAATACGTCCCTGAACAGGAAACGGATTTTATATTCTGTACCGTAGGAGAGGAACAAGGTTTTGTCGGAGCAACACTTGTGCTTATAGTCTTTTCTATATTTATAATCAGGCTTATCTTATTGGCAGAAAGGCAGGACAATAGTTTCAGCCGGATTTATGGCTATTGTGTGGCTTCCATATTCCTGTTTCATCTTATTATTAATATAGGAATGGTAACGGGACTTACGCCCGTTATCGGAATCCCGCTACCATTCTTCAGCTATGGAGGTTCTTCATTGCTTGGATTCACAATCCTCCTTTTCATTTTCATACGTCTTGATGCATCAAGGAAGGAGAGATGATTCCTGAACCTGCAGTCCTATTTCCTGTATTCCGATTATGCAGGAATCTCTCATTGCCTGTTTTACGGCAAAAGTATATTGACCTTTGTGCGGAAAACGATATCCCGTTTTTATCGGGAAACTCATTTCGTATAAAGAAATTCCATGTCCATACCATTTCCCGAAGTCATCGGCGAGCATACATTCAATTGTATCTCGCTCAATTCCACCTATAGGCTTTTCCTCTTGCAGAAATAACCAGATATTCTGATAAGGATATTTATTGTTGTTTCGTATCTGCAGAGAAACATCATAGGTTTTCGACGGGTCATCAATATTGAAAGTGAAATAATATTCCTTATTCTTGTCCCACATTGTTTTATCTATGATTCTGTATTGCTCGTAGGTGAAATCCTGTTTGCAGGAAAAGAATAAGGATATTATTGCAGACAAACCTAAAACATTAAGCTTCCGAGTTATTTGAAGGCTTGGGCGCTTTGTTGTTGTTTTGTTGTTTGTTGTCATTGTTGGCTTTTGCTTTGGGGCGAGGACGATTATTGTTGTTTCTGTTGTTGTTCTGATTGTTGTTGTTTCTCGCCTTATTTTTGTTGTTTGTATTGTTTACCTTGTTGCCTTGATTAGCATTAGGCTTTTCTGCAGAATTGTTGTTTTCTGCCGCAACTTCATTCACTTTGCTTTGGTTCTGCTGTGGTGTGTTTGGTTGCTGAGCCTGCTGCACCTGTGGCTGCTTGTTGTTGTTTTCTGCAACATTGTTTGCGCTCTTCTTTTTCTTCTTTTTCTTCAGATTATTGTCGAAACGAGTAACGCTGTCCTGGCCAAGTATATCTTGCGCATCCCTTTTCGGAGCAGAAGTCTTGTTGTCAGCCTCAAGCGAAACAGGCTTAATACCTTTCTTATTCATATTTATCACATCAAAAGCTCTTGACGCATTGATGGTGACAAGATTTGCTGCAATAGTCTTGTCTGTTGAATAAGTAATTTCACGTTTGAATATATCAGTCTTGAAATGATAATAGCTGTTATCTTTTGTTTCAAGAACGATTTCTCTCGACGGAAGGCGTTTCTGAGCCTCAACGTAAGCATCAACCTCATAATTTATACAACATTTCAGCTTTGCGCACTGTCCGGCAAGTTTTTGAGGATTCATTGATATATCCTGATATCTAGCCGCACCTGTTGCAACTGAAACGAAACTAGTCATCCAGCTTGAGCAGCACAATTCTCTTCCGCAAGGACCGATTCCTCCGATTCTTCCGGCTTCCTGTCGTGCACCAATTTGTTTCATTTCTATGCGCACACGGAAAGTTTCAGCCAGTACCTTAATCAGCTGTCTGAAGTCAACCCTTTCATCTGCGATATAATAGAATATAGCCTTATTACCGTCGCCCTGATATTCCACATCACCGATTTTCATGTCCAGTCCCAGTTTTGCGGCAATCTGGCGGGAACGAATCATAGTGTCATGTTCCTTAGCTTTAGCCTCTTCATATTTCTCCATATCTCCGGGACGAGCTTTTCTGTAAACCTTCTTTGGTTCAAGGTCATATCTGTAGTTGTTCTTCTTCATTTGCAGAAGAACAAGTTTTCCGGTAAGCGTAACCGTTCCGATATCATGACCTGGCGAAGCTTCAACAGCAACTATATCTCCTTTCTCCAAAGGTATTTTTGTATTGTTCAAATAATAACCTTTTCGAGTGTTCTTAAACTGAACTTCCACAAAATCTGTGGCTCCTTCGGCATCCGGAACGCCACAAAGCCAGTCGTATGTGTTTAATTTATTGTTTTGTATTTTGCTGCAGCCTTTAGCCTTCATGCAGCAACTTCCTTTATTTAGTTTAAAATCCATTACAATTTTTGTTTGTGTATTATTGATAATGTCATTCGCTACATCAGTTTCGAATATCGACATTTAATGCAAAAATAACGAAATAAACTGATAGATTCGGCATTTATGAGGATTTTTATATGCTTGACATAAGACTTGAATACCTATTACTTCTCACTTGATTATCTAAAAACTCTCCTCGACTTGTTTTCTTGTCGCCCCGTTAACTGAAAATTTAGTTCAGCGAAGCTCATATAAAATGATTAATCTGTAAAATAGGTATAAACATCTAGTTTATTGATACAATATAGTTTGTCCGTGGTTACTAATTTTGTGTTATTAATATCAGAATATTTTTTCTAAATATGCGAATATCTGTTTTTGGAATATTTAAGTAAGTAAATATTCTTAAAACTGAGTCTCAGTTTCTATAAATTAAGTCTTAGTTTCTAAAAACTAAAGCTTAATTTGTAAAAACTAAGTCTTAGTTTTAAGATTAAATAGTTATGTTCAGGATTTATAAATAAATATGCTTTATGGATAGGAGAGACTTTTTGAAAATTTCGTCGATAAGTGCATTGGCTGTAACTTCGAATGCGCAAATATATGGCAGTGAGACACAATTCCCGAGTGAGAATAATTTTGCGAAAGAAAAAGCAACAGAAACAAATCATCCTGTGATGTGCGAGAAAATGAAAATGCAAGCAGATGGAATCGTCCGTTTGTCTAAAATTGAGGTTTATCCGGAATATATTGAGGAATATATGAAATATGCCGTTGAGGTTGGAGAAATTTCTTTGCTTACTGAGCCGGGAGTTCTGACCATGTATGCAGTGAGTGAAAAGGATAATCCATGTAATGTGACTATTCTTGAAACCTATGCCAGCAAATCAGCTTATGAGCAGCACATTGCTTCGGAGCATTTTCAAAAATATAAGAAGGGAACTTTGCATATGGTGAAGAATCTGGTTCTGTCGGACCAGTCGCCGTTAAATCCGAAAAACAGGATTGTGAATTTCATTCAGGAATGAAACAAATTATGTTGAGATTTTTAATGGTCGTTTTTTTTAGATATAAAAAACCTATGTTTTACAGAAGAATGCAAATGCATCCAGTAAAACATAGGTTTTTAATTTAAATATAATATCAGATAAGATAGACTTATTTGATGATGTTATGCTTCTTGAATACTTTTTGGATAGTTTCAAGAGCATAATCCAACTGCTGCTGAGTGTGTGTTGCCATCAAAGAGAATCGGATAAGAGTATCTTCTGGCGCAACAGCAGGAGAAACAACTGGATTAACGAATATACCTGCTTCGAACAATTCTTTTACAACCAAGAATGTCAAATCATTGTTACGGATGAACAATGGGATGATAGGTGTTGAAGTATGTCCGATTTCGCAACCCATATTGCGGAAACCGTCAAGTGCATAGTGAGTAAGTTTCCACAAGTTTTCGATACGTTCAGGCTCGTTAAGCATAATGTCCAATGCAGCATTTGCAGCAGCTGTTGCAGCAGGAGTGTTACTTGCACTGAAAATGTAAGAACGAGAATTATGTCTTAAATAGTTTATTGTTTCTTTATCTGAAGCAATGAAACCTCCGATTGAAGCGAATGATTTACTGAATGTTCCCATAATCAAATCAACATCGTCTGTCAATCCGAAGTGGTTACAAGTTCCTCGACCTTGTTTACCAAGAACACCGATACCGTGAGCTTCATCAACCATGATGCTAGCATTGTATTTCTTAGCCAGCTTAACGATTTCCGGAAGATTTGCAACGTCGCCTTCCATACTGAACACGCCGTCGATAACGATAAGTTTCACTTTATCAGGAGCGCATTTCTGAAGCTGCTTTTCCAACGAATCCATATCGTTGTGCTTGTATTTCAACTTAGTTGAGAAAGACAAACGGTGACCTTCAATGATTGAAGCATGGTCTAATTCGTCCCAAATGATATAGTCTTCACGACCAGTAACGCACGAAACTACACCAAGGTTTACCTGAAAACCAGTTGAATAAACAATAGCTTCTTCTTTACCAACGAATTCAGCCAAGCGTTTTTCCAATTGAACATGCAAGTCCAATGTTCCGTTCAAGAAACGTGAACCGGCGCAACCAGTACCATATTTCTTGATAGCTTCAATAGCTGCTTCTTTAACTTTAGGATGATTGGTCAGACCCAGATAAGCGTTTGAACCAAACATTAAAACTTTCTTTCCATTGATAATTACTTCGGTATCCTGATCACTCTGGATTTCACGGAAGTAAGGATAAATACCCGCTGCCATTGCACGCTGCGGCGCATCATACTTTGCTAATTTCTCTTGTAGAAGTTTCATATTTATTTATAAAGAGAATGATTTATCTATCTAAGTTATTAAACATTTAAACAATATATATCTATATGTTTATTATTTTCTCTTTTTCTTGATTTGTTATGCCGCTCATTACAAGTGCGTTGACGGTCATAACAAATCTCTGCATGAAAGCGCAGAGTCCAAATCCGGCGCAAAAGTAGTAAAAAATGAATTAAGCTGATTCAAAATAGCTTTAAATCTTTCAGAAAAGCACTCTTTTTTATGCCAGAACTGTCGTTTTATAGTGTTTTTATGATGAAAAATTGTTTTTTTAATTAGTTGTCGGAAATATTTATCTTCTTAAAAGGCTATAAAAATGTACTCGTAATCTTTAAATATTTATATTTCGTATGTGTATGTACGGCAAACTAGTTGCACCGCTGTTTTTTTCAATTTAATTTTGTTGCGGAAATCAATTCCACTTTTATTGTGCGCTATGCTGCGGGATGTTTAGATTGGGAAAATATTTTTCAGCTATAGCTTTTTGCTACTAAAATATTAGAAATAGAGAGATGAGAGTTCATGCCATTATTAATCCCATATCGGGTGTTGGTTCAAAGAGGAAAATACCGAAATTGATTGAGCAGTTATGTGAAGAGACAGGCGACGAAGTTTCCGTTTCCTTTACCGAATATGCCGGTCATGCTAGTGTATTGACCCGTAGTGCGGTTGAGTCTGGAGTTTCCTGCATCATAGCTGTTGGCGGAGATGGTACAGTTAATGAGATAGCAAGGTCGATGTTGCATTCCGATGCGATTTTAGGTATTATACCAAAAGGTTCAGGCAATGGACTTGCACGTGAGTTGAATATATCAATGGATGTCAGAAGAGCGTTGGACGTGATTCGCGAACGCCATGTCACAACAATCGACTGCTGCAAAGCCAACGACCGTGTGTTTTTCTGTACCTGCGGTGTCGGGTTTGATGCTGCCGTCAGTCAGAAATTTGCTAATGAAAAGCGCAGAGGCTCGTTGACATATATAAAGAACACTGTTGAGGAATATTTGAGCTATCATCCGGAACAATATGAATTGCTTATCGACAATCAGTCTATCAAGGAAAAAGCATTCCTGGTTGCCTGTGCCAATGCTTCGCAATATGGAAACAATGCTTATATTGCTCCACATGCGAACATTAACGATGGGAAAATGGATGTAACAGTGTTGTCTCCTTTCCTTCCGATAGATATAGCTCCGCTTGCCATACAATTGTTCTCACGCAAAATAGACAGAAACAGCAAAATACGTACGTTCAAGGCAGAGCAGGTGTCAATTATCCGCCAGAGACCTGGTGTTATGCATTTGGACGGAGAGCCAATTATGGCAGACAGCCGTATTGACATATCTGTTATTCCGCATGCGCTGAAGGTGTTTACGCCTTCCGAAGTTTCTTTGCGTAAGGAAGTGCGCTATCTTTTCGATGAGGTTACACGTTTCTTTGACAGACGTTTGCCTTACATCTTCAGATAAAAGTCTTTCGTGAGGTTCTTGTATTCCTCGGTATAGACATGGCGCTCTATTTCAATTGTCAGACTATCCGAAATTATTTCATCAGGCTTGTTAAGGGAAAATTCTGCCATTATCCGTTTAGGTGCAGAGTCTGGAGTCGGGAAAACTTTTGTCTCTCTTGTCAGATGGAGGAAAGTTTTCTCGGCTGTTTCCATCAATAATTCTCTTTGCTCATAAGGTAATATGACGGACAGGAGTCCGTTGTCCGATAATAATCGTCTGCTGCCATTAAGTAAGTCGTATACAGACAGAGTGTCAGTATGTCTGGCAGTGTTGCGCTGTTTGTCCGGACATTTCAGCGAAGAGATAAAATATGGAGGATTTGAAACAATCAAATCAAAGGAACAAATATTTTCATTCATTTCGGCATAATCCTGCAGTTTGCACTGTTTTGCAGAGATGCGGTTCTTAAATGGACTTTTGGCAGCATTGTCGATAGTTTGCTGAACGGCTCCGGAATCAATGTCAATTGCAAGGATTTGAGCGTCAGAACGCTGTGCCAGTATCAAGCTTATTACACCGCTTCCGCAACCAACGTCAAGAATTTGTTTTGCGTTGTTGCACGAGCTCCATGTTCCTAAAAGCACGGCATCGGTGCCGACTTTCATGGCACATTTATCGTGCCACACGGTGAATTGTTTGAATTGAAAGTATGGATTAGGCATATTTTGATAATTGAAATGCGCAAATGTACACATATTTGCTTAGAACTTCGTATCTTTGGCACATTTATTGTATATATTGTAATTATTGGATTTGATTATAAATTTATAGATAGCTCATAAATACACAGAAGCATTTCTGGATATCTGTGTTAGCCATTTAATAATATATGAAGATTAAAAGGAAAAAATTATTTAGTCAGAGTACATTGGATGTAGATGATACTGTCGGTGTTGTAATGCCTATATTGACAGATTGCGATGCAGACGAAGACTTTTCGGAAGGTATAGACAAAGTGGGAGATGAGTTGCCTATTTTGCCACTTCGTAATATGGTTCTTTTCCCTGGTGTTGCTATGCCCGTGATAGTTGGTCGCCCGAAATCAATGCGTCTGATTAAGGAGGCAATAGACAATAAAGCTCTTATCGGTGTGGTTTGCCAGCGCGAAGTTGAAACTGAAGAACCAGGTTTCGATGATTTGTATGCAACCGGAACTGTTGCAGATATCATCCGTGTTCTGGAAATGCCGGATGGAACCACTACAGTTATACTTCAAGGCAAGAAACGCTTTATCTTAAACGAACTGACTGAGACTGAACCTTATCTGAAAGGTTCCATAACATTACTCGAGGAAACTCGTCCGGATGCAAGCGACCGTGAATTTGAGGCTTTGACTTCATCGGTTAAGGATATGACAATAAAACTGCTCAGTGCTAGTCCTGAGCCTGTGCAGCGTGAGTTGATTTTTTCAATCAAGAACAACCGCAATGCTTTGTATATAATAAACTTTGCATGTGCCAATATATTGACTTCGGCAGCTGAAAAGCAGCAGCTTTTGTTGATAAACGACTTGCGTGAACGTGCTTTCCGTCTGTTGTCTATTCTTAACAGAGAATATCAGCTTCTTGAGCTTAAAGCTTCAATCCAGATGAAGACTCAGGAAGACCTTGACAAGCAGCAGAAAGAATATTTCCTTCAGCAGCAAATCAAGACAATTCAGGAAGAATTGGGTGGAAACATCAATGAGCAGGAAATTCGCGAGTTGAAGGAAAAAGGTCTGAAAAAGAATTGGCCATCATCTGTTGCTCAAATATTCGACAAGGAAATAAGAAAGCTTGAGAGATTGCATCCTCAGTCTCCGGATTTCTCAATTCAAATGCAATATGTCCAGACAATTGTGAATCTTCCATGGAACGAGTATAGCAAGGATAATTTTAATCTTGTTCATGCTCAAAAGGTTCTGGATAGAGATCATTACGGACTTGAGAAAGTCAAAGAGCGTATAATCGAACATTTGGCTGTGTTGAAGCTGAAAGGTGATATGAAATCTCCGATTATATGTCTTTACGGTCCTCCGGGAGTTGGAAAGACTTCGCTCGGCCGTTCAATAGCTGATGCTTTGGGCAGAAAGTATGTTCGTGTATCACTTGGCGGACTTCATGATGAGGCTGAGATACGTGGTCATCGTCGCACTTACATCGGTGCAATGTGCGGACGAATAATAAGCAATATTCAGAAAGCGGGAACTTCCAATCCTGTGTTTGTTCTTGATGAGATTGATAAGATAACAAGCGACTTCAAAGGTGATCCGTCTTCTGCATTGCTTGAAGTTCTTGACCCTGAACAGAACGGAACATTCCATGATAACTATCTGGATATCGACTATGATTTGAGCAAGGTGATGTTTATTGCTACTGCCAATAATCTGAACACAATCTCACAGCCACTTCTTGACCGTATGGAACTTATCGAAGTGAGCGGATATATACAGGAAGAAAAGGTTGAGATTGCCGCAAGACATCTTGTCCCGAAACAGATTGAAGCTCATGGATTGGAGAAGAAAGCTGTAAAATTCCCTAAGAAAACTCTCGACAAGATTATTGAATCATATACAAGAGAAAGTGGTGTCCGTGAACTTGATAAGAAGATTGCCAAAGTTGTCCGCAAGGTAGCTCGTGATGTTGCAACAAACGGATATAATGGATGCGTACAGATTAAACCTGAAGAGCTGAAGGAATATCTGGGTGCAGAAGAATATAGCAGAGATAAATATCAGGGCAATGAATACGCCGGAGTTGTTACCGGATTGGCTTGGACAGCTGTTGGCGGCGAAATTCTTTTCGTGGAATCAAGTTTGAGCAAGGGAAAAGAAGGAAAACTGACACTGACAGGAAATCTTGGTGATGTGATGAAGGAATCAGCAGTTATTGCTCTTGAATATATCCGTGCACATGCATCTTTGTTTGGAATAAATGAAGATATGTTCACTTCTTGGAATGTTCATGTTCATGTTCCGGAAGGAGCTATTCCAAAAGATGGTCCGAGTGCAGGTGTGACAATGGTTACTTCTTTGGTTTCGGCATTTACACAAAGAAAGGTAAAGAGCAGTTTGGCAATGACAGGAGAAATAACTCTCCGCGGAAAGGTTCTTCCAGTTGGTGGAATCAAGGAGAAAATCCTTGCTGCTAAACGAGCCGGAATAAAAGAGATTATTCTATGTAAGGACAATAAGAAAGATATTGATGAAATAAAGGCAGACTATTTGAAAGGTTTGAAATTCCATTTCGTTGAAGATATTCGCCAGGTTATTGATTTGGCTTTGCTTGATGAAAAAGTGGATAATCCTTTGTTTTGATTTAAGATGAATTTCTCCCGGAAGATAAGTGTTATACACTTTCTTTCGGGAGAAATTGTATTATAACTATAGTATAACAGTATAAAAAAAAGAGACATGAAGATTCAGAATAGCTCTGTAGCTAGTACTGTTTCTTCATGTCTCTTTTATATATAAATTAATAGATAGTATGTTTATACCTTTTGCTTAGAAGCTGTATGAAACACCAAGTGCCGGAGTAAGTGCGTATGCCTGATAATGTCCGCTGAATGTTCTTGGCTGCTGAAGCAAATCCAAGTCTGTGTATGAACCGTCGCGTCCGAAACCTGTAACATACGAGAATGCAAAGTCAACAGACAAAGGCTTAACCGGTCTGAAGCTCAAACCTGCTGTAATTCCAAGTTTGTTCATACTTGGAGTTTCTGGGTTAAGATAATCGTCTTTTACAGGAGATTCATCATAGTATGCACCGAAACGGATGTCGAATCTTTCAGTAGCAGCGAATTGTGCTCCAAGGCGATAAATACGAGTGTTCTTATATTCTTTAGGAGCACTGATGTTATATTTGCCAAGTTCTGCATCTGGATTGAACTTAACGTCCAATGACTTATAAGCGCCCCAACCTACGAACTGAACTTCTCCAGAAACTGTCCATCTGTCATTAGGACGGTATGTAACGGCAGCATTCCAGTTGTCAGGCAAAGGAAGCTCCGCAGAGAATGTGCCGCTTTCCAGTGGAGGAACAGCGATTCCGTCAGGCAAATTCTGTATACCCATTTGCTTAGCCATAGCAATAAGGTTGTTCACATTGCCAAGCAATCCTTCCAAATGCTCTTTGTTGGCATATTTTAATGCAATGTCGCCTTCTTCAACTTTTGCTACAACTTTTGAGCGGTATGACAAACCGATTGTCCATTTCTCATTGATATCATACATGGCACCGACGTTGAATCCGAATCTCATTCCTGCTTTTCCGTTCAGAGAAACAGAAGCTGCGGATGTTTCGTCGTATCTTTTCATTTCTTCGATAATAGGGTCAACCATAGGTTTGATTTGGGGATATTGTTCAAGTACTGAACCAAGCATGCCGTTTGCCATATTTGTCATAGCTCCTGGTCCAATCAATGCGCGGTTTAGGGTGATGTTTCCGAATTCCATCATAAGACCTGCACCAACGCTAAGTTTATCCATGATTTTCCATGAAACTGTTGGCTGGATATTGAATGCCTTCAATGAGATGTCCTGAACCAAATGAGCTCCCGCCCAGTCATTACCCCAGTTAATGCTGCTTCCATATGGAGTGTTTATCATAACACCTGCTGCAAGATTGTCGTAAATTTTAAATCCGGCATATACATATAAAGGAGTGCTAGGTGTGTTGTCTGAGTTGTATTTCTTGTCTCCAACTGTGCATGATGCATTAGGGAAAACAGCAGAAACACCTGCTGACAAATCAACGCTCTTATCCATAAACACCAAACCTGCAGGGTTGAAGTGCATACTTTCAGCGCCAAGTTTCATGGCAGCTCCAACATGTCCCATACCAGCCTGCTTTGTACTTTGTGCATTTACCTGAAAACCTTCGGCTGATGCATAAGAGAAAGGCAGTGCCGAAATACATGCTAGTGCGATAATCTTCTTCATAAAATTAAATTATAGTGAATACTAAATGCATCATAAGATGCAAAAACGGGTGCAAAGATATTAACTTTTTTGAATAATTGCACAAATAGATATAAAATGTGCAGCACAAAATTGCGTTTTGTGTGCAATATCGTTGGCGGACAAGGTGGTTTCTTTATTTTTTCATTAAATATATTTACCTTTGTCGTTGAAAAGAAATGTATTCTTTTCCGTGTGCTTGCTAAACCACGTATTAAAAACAAGAATTTATGAAGAATAAAAATGCAGCTATGGTATGCTTCTCCGGAGGACAGGATTCAACTACTTGTCTGTTTTGGGCGAAGAAGCATTTTTCTCATGTTGAAGCCGTTTGTTTTACTTACGGACAGAAACATTCCCAGGAAGTGGAAGTGGCTCGTCAGATAGCCACAGATGCTAATGTTCCTTTCCATTTATTGGATGTCTCATTAATAAGTCAGTTGGACACCAATTGTTCCCTTACAAATTCCTCAATCGAGATGGATGCAGAGAAACCGCAGGATTCATATCCTAATACGTTTGTTCCAGGACGTAATATGGTGTTTCTTACTTTTGCAGCAATACTTGCACGTGCTCATGGCATTTACAATCTCGTTACTGGTGTTTCCGAGGCAGATTTCAGCGGCTATCCGGATTGTAGGGATACATTCATCCGTTCGCTGAATGTTACGTTGAATCTTGCTATTGACGAACAGTTTGTTATTCACACACCTTTGATGAATCTGGACAAATGCGGAGTGTGGGAGCTTTCGGACCAGCTTGGTGTTTTCGACCTTGTCCAAAACAAAACTCTTACTTGTTATAACGGTGTTATTGCCGACGGTTGCGGTCATTGTCCGGCATGTACACTTCGCAACAAAGGTTTGCAACAGTATTTGGCAAAGAAAAATAAAACTCTATAATAAATATGGATACACGAAAAGAGGAAAACGAATTGCACTTGCTGGGTGGAACAACTGTTTATCGCCAGGATTACGCACCTGAGGTGCTTGAAGCATTTACAAACAAACATCCTGAAAACGATTATTGGGTAAGATTTAACTGCCCTGAGTTTACAAGTCTGTGTCCTATTACAGGTCAGCCTGATTTTGCTACCATATATATTGATTACATACCAGATGTCAAAATGGTTGAGAGCAAAAGTCTGAAACTTTATCTGTTCAGCTTCCGCAATCATGGAGATTTTCATGAAGATTGTGTAAACAAAATCATGAAGGATTTGATTAAGTTGATGGACCCAAAATATATTGAGGTGACTGGTATATTTACTCCACGTGGCGGTATCAGCATTTATCCTTATTGTAATTATGGACGTCCTGGAACTAAATACGAACGTTTGGCTGAACAACGATTGTTCAATCATAATACAGAACGTTTCTGAAAATACATCAGGATGTAACATTACTCATAAAAAATCTGCCTATGTTTTTCCGAAAACATAGGCAGATTTCTAAAAAAACGTCGGCATCTTTTTTAAAAAACATAACGACATTCGCTTTGTTAAATCAGTATATAAAATTCCCTCTTAGTCAACTCTCAAATCAAATTCATTTTTCAGTTTTCCTAAAGTCGGATTTATAGTCATTAGTAAATCTAATTTTTCGGCTGCCGTGTATGCCAGATGTTTCTCATTTGTTTCCTGAACTCTCACTTTCATTTGGATATGCGAGTTTCCAAGTTTGTTTCTGAGAACAGATAAAATATCTATTGCGGAATTTATCAGTTCTTCCTGCTGAGGAGGATTGTGAACTGCTATCTCGAAATAAAAATTATCGAGCAACTTAGGCTTGCAGTTCAGCATTGTATTCTTAAGGAATACTTTCTCTTCGATTGAATTAGCCAGATTATCCCAGGCATTGATAAGTTCTGTTTCTGTAAAATTATTGTTCTGCTCAGGCATAACAGCTGAGGTTGATACAGAATCTCCGGCAATGGTTTTCTTCTTTACTCCCAAATCTTTCAGAGATGTTCCGCCCATTGGTGGTCTGGCTGCGCGTTTTGTAGCCGGAGGAACAGTTGGCTGAGTCAGATTGTGAGTTACTGGATTTTGTATATTAGTCGGAACATGCGTTACAACTGTTTTTTCGGTCTGTTGCTTGGCAACAGGTGTGGGAGCGTTGTTAGCAACTTCTTGTGCTGTGCTGATAGGCTCAATTATTGTTTTTTTTTTCTCTTCTTCGCTGTGCTTGTTCAGTTGGCATATCTGAATCAAAGTAAGTTCAAGCAATAATCTTTTGTTTCGGCTAGCTTTATAGTTCAAATCACAATTGTTGGCTAATTCCAATGCTTTGAATAGCACATTCTCCGGACAGCGTTTAGCCATATCCTTGTATTTTTCCTTGATTGACGAGCCAACTTCGAAAAGCACAATTGTTTCTTCGTCCTGGCATACCAGCAAATCACGGAAGTGGGAGGTAAGTCCGGAAATTATATTCTGTCCGTCAAAACCTTTGTTCAGAATTTCGTTGAGCAGCAACAATGCACCTCTGATGTTTCCGTTAAGAATAAAATCCGTCATACGGAAGAAGTAATCGTAGTCCAGAACATTCAGATTTTCAATGATTGCCTGATATGTAATGTTTCCGTTTGTATAATTCGCTGCCTGGTCAAACAGAGAAAGAGCGTCACGCATTCCTCCGTCTGCCTTTTGGGCAATGACGTTCAGAGCTTCAGGCTCAGCTTTTATGTTCTCACGTGATGCAACATATTGCAGATGTTCAACGATATCTGAAATTGTAATGCGAGAGAAATCATAAGTCTGGCAACGTGACAATATTGTAGGTAAAACTTTATGTTTCTCAGTCGTGGCAAGAATAAACAATGCATGATGAGGCGGTTCCTCAAGCGTTTTCAGAAATGCATTGAAAGCCTGGGAACTGAGCATATGAACCTCGTCGATGATAAACACTTTGTATCTTCCTATCTGAGGAGGAATACGAACCTGTTCGATTAGCTGTCTGATATCATCCACAGAGTTGTTTGATGCTGCGTCCAGCTCGTGAATGTTATATGAACGTTGCTCGTTGAAAGCTTTGCAGGATTCGCATTCATTGCAAGCTTCGCCATCTGCTGTAGGATTAAGGCAGTTAATGGTTTTAGCGAAAATACGGGCACATGAAGTTTTGCCGACTCCACGAGGTCCGCAAAAAAGATAAGCATGAGCCAGTTTGTTGTTTTCGATGGCATGCTTCAGTGTTGTAGTAAGGGCTTTCTGACCTACAACATCCTTGAATGTTGCCGGTCTGTATTTTCTTGCCGATACAATATAATTATCCATTCTTTGCTTTTTTATTCTTATAGACAAAGATAAGCAAAATAATTAAATTACCTTTGTAAAAAAATTAATCTTGCATGAAACGGTTGAAAGAGCTTTATGAAAAATATTTGTCCGGTCTCAATATGTATTGGGTCGTGATAATTGTGTTCCTTATTCTTATATTTTTTGCAGGAGACAGTAGCCTATACAAGCGATATACCTATGATGAAAAAATAAGAAGTCTGAAAGAGGAAATAGAATATTACAAGAAAGAAATAGAAGTGAACAGCCGCAAACTGAATGAACTTCATACTGATAAAGACGGACTTGAGCGTTTTGCCCGTGAAGAATATTTGATGAAACGCCAGAATGAGGATATCTTTATTATTAAAGAAGAGTAATTTAAAAATTAAGAATTAAGTATATACGGATGGAGTCAAAAATTAGGAGTGCGATATTTTGCTTGTCTTATACTTTGGTTGTGATTGGAGCTATGTTGTATCTCACGAAATGGGGATTTGCGCCATATTTGTTTGCGGTTGGTTCGGCAGGTGTGGCAGTTTCGTATCTTTCAGTTCGGGTAGATAATATGGAATTCCGTCAGAAACGATTGCACCGTTTCAACGTGTTGGCGGGACTTTTGATGATTGTTTCTTCTGGTTTGATGTTTAATTCCCGTACGGAATGGATATTATGTCTATTTATTGCTGCAATATTTCAGCTTTATTCAGCATTTGTCGGTGGAGGGGACAAGAAATAAGAATATAGAAAAAGAGGATAAGCTTGGTGATATATCATTCCAAAGACTTATCCTCTTTTTTATATGTATTTTTCAAATTTATTCAGCAGTTTTTTCTTCTGTTGCTGCTTCAGCCTTTTCTTCAACTTTTTCCGGTTCTACAGGAACGAATTCAGTGATTCCAGCTTCAACAAGGATGTTATACCAGCTGATAAGTTTCTTGATATCGCTTGGGTAAACACGTTCACGGTCGAATTCAGGAAGAACTTCAGCCATATAAGCACGCAATTCTTCAGGTTTAGCAGAAGTGCTTATTGAAGCTTTAGCTGCGTTTTCCTTATTTTTTACACTTTCCAGAACATCATGCAATGGAACTTCGCCTTCGTTGGTGTAGATTGCGATATCGCCCAATGAAATTACTTTATCTTTTGCATAGGCTGGAACTTTCTTCTTGTCAACCAATGATTCTACAATTAACATATTCTTTCCGTGAGAGACCAATCTGAATAGTCCTGGTCTTCCTGAAATGGATAAGATTGTTTTCAACATAATCGTTATATCTTTCTTAATAGAGTTAAACTTATATGGGTTGCAAATTTAGTATAACTTGTGGATATCACAAATCATACTTGCGCAAAAAGTTTTCCATTTGAGGTATTAATGCAGAAATTCCGTCGTTAATGATTGTAAAATCTGCAAGTTTGCTCTTTTCTTCGTCTGCCATTTGGCTGTTAATCCTGCGTTCAATCTCTTCTCTTGATGCCCCATCTCTAATAATAGCCCGTTGGATACGAATATCTTTTGGAGCATAAACCATAAGCTTGACATCAACAGTTTTGTCAAATCCTGATTCAAAAAGGATGGCGGATTCAATAGCGCAAGCTTTTGTTTTCTGTGATTCAGCCCAGCAATTGAAATGCTTGTTTACTTCAGGATGGATAATACTGTTTACCTTCGCAAGCATTTCTTTGTTCCCGAAAATATGCTTGGCAAGCAGTTTTCTGTCAAGACCATTATTATTGTAAATGTAATTTCCAAACAGAGAGACAAGTTTGCCTTTTATTACTTCAGAAGTATCTGTCAGTTTTTTGCTTTCGTCGTCAGCTATGTATACTGGTATATTATATACCGACAAAAGAGAGGCAACTACTGATTTACCACTACCAATTCCTCCTGTTATTCCAATTCTAATCATTAGTAACTCTTTTTTTCCAATATAAATTCTATTTTATTCGGATTCAGCATATAGTCTTTTATCCATTCCGGCTTTTTAGTCAAATCTATGCTTATAGCTCCATTTATAATTTCCTCCATGTCTTTGAAAGAGAGGTTTATTGCCAAATCTTCTGCATCAAGTTCTTTGAATCTTGATATTGGAATATTGCAAGTTACCTCAATTTCTGCAGGGAAAGTCCTTATAATGTATTGCGACGGGACATCTTCGCATTCAACGTGCACTTTGATTGTTTTCTCTGTGAACTCTTCAATAGGAATGATTACAGACACTGCATCAGAGCTGAAATTCACTCCTTTTATTGGAGCAAGTTTGATGTTTCGGGAAACAGTTTTTTCTCCTTTCTCTATTTTTATAAATGAAGTTTTCACTTCAAATACAGAATCCAACACTTCTTTGTTGGCATATACGGAAATTCTCGACGGTGATATTTTTATATCTCCAGAAAGTCTGTATCCCGGCTGTGTCTTTATTTCTCCATCGAAAATTACAGGAACTTCTTTCTCGGAAATAGGACTATATTTCAAGTCAATTTTTTGAGGATAATATCCGTTGACAATAGTTGTAGACAATATTTGTTTTGATACGGATGCTTCAATCTCTTCTCTTGAAACAGAAAGAGTTCCGGTTTTTGACGATGAGTTTTTCATGTCAACTTCCAGAGGCATAAAACGTCCTCTGATACTGTAGTTAAGCAACACATTGCCTTTGTCCTTTATTCTTACTGTTATCTTCTTGGGCATTTCTTCGGAGAAAGAAATATCAGGTGGAATATTGTGATATACAACAGGGATTGATATTTCCGTTTCATATTCCTGCTGTAAACTAACAAGTAACCAAAATCCAAGGGCAAGGAGAGTGAAGGATGAAAAAATTAAAGCTTCTTTCCATCGATACCGACGCAAAGAAGCTTCAATCTTCGTCACGGCGGCCTTGAGATTGTCTTTAAAAGAATCAAGTCGTGACATATTGTTTTTACTTTTTTATTTTATTTCTGTTTAGCATCTTCTGGTGATGCGAAAACCGAAGTCTTGTCTATCTGAATGTTTACACCATTTGCGATTTCAATAATCATATAAACATCTCCGATTTCTTTAAGCTTTCCATAAACTCCTCCGGCTGTGATAACCTTATCTCCGACTTTCAGAGCTTCGCGAGCTTTCTGGATTTCCTTTTGTCTTTTCTGCTGAGGGCGAATCATGAAGAAATAAAAGATTGCTACGATAACAATCATCATGATAATCCCTGACCATTGTGACTGCTCAGCTGCATTAGCTTGAAGCAAAATACTCAATAAATTCATTGTTATAAAATTGTTTTTACATTGTTATCTGTCAATAGTGACAGGACAAATGTAAGTAAATTAATCTTTAAACAAAAGTTTTTCAGCTTTTAATTCATTTACAATAGAGTCTAGGATACCATTGATAAATGTTCCGCTCTTAGGTGTGCTGTAGTATTTGGCAGCATCGATATATTCATTCAAAGAAACACTTACCGGTATTGTTGGGAAATTCAATATCTCGGCAATAGCAACTTGCATGATGATCAAATCCATGTTTGCAATACGTTCAGCTTCCCAGTTCTTGATATGTTTGTTGATTCTTTCTCTGTATTCTTTACCTTTCAACAGTGACTGACGGAAAAGTTTAACAGCGAATGCTTTATCTTCCAAATCTTTGAACATTGGTTGGATAGGCTGTTTCTTGCCGGCAGATTCTTCGAATTTTTTGATTGTTTTCAAAGCAAAAGTTTCAACGATTTCAATATCGTCGTTCCAATAGATGCTCTTGTCTTCAAGATATTCGATGATATCATCATTTCCGCAAATCAGATTTTTGAAAACTGCACGCCAGAATTCTCTGTCTGTTTCATATGAATCGTCTTCGTTAGCCAAATATTCTGCATATATATTTGAAGAAAGAATAAGATCAAGAACCATTTTGACAAATTCTTCATCATTATCCCATGAGAGACCTTGTTCCGAAACATTTTTCTGCAACATTTCATTTTCGGCAAGTTGTGCAACAAAGCGGTTGTCGATAAAACGAGTGTTCGGATTCAAATCTTCATCTGTTGGCATAAACTTGTGTTTGCGGATGTCTAATGTCCGTCGATGAAGGTTGGTAACTTCAATGATTAGGAGGAGCAGGTAATTGTATAAGTCATACGATTTCTGAAGGCTGAACAGCAATTCATTTTCTGCTGTTTTCAAATCGCCATTACCATTCTGATAGTAAGAGTAAACTATCTGTAAAACTTTAATGCGGATTAAAATTCTGTTAATCATCGTTTGAAAGAACTTCTTGATTTGTAAATTAGACTGCAAAGATAATTGTTTTTTATTTAATAGTTTGTGTTATGCTTGTAATTTTTTTAATCAAGATTCACAAATTATATAACTTACCATGAATAATAATGAGGAAAAGGTTTTATTAATGAATTTATATTGGATGTTTATGAATAATGGATAAGGTATTAATCTCGGGAAAAATATGTAACCTATATAAAAAAGAAAAGGTTGTCATCCCGACAACCAATCTTCATTGCTAACCTTAAATCTAATACCATGAAAAACACGATGCAAATATAGAGTATTTTATGTTATTCAGCATAGTTTTGAAGCATAAATTTTCTTGGTTTAACCTTATTTTGCTAATGTGATTCCATGGGAAAGGTTAGTTAACAGTTTATTTGTTTTTTGCTACATATTCGTCAGCTTTTTCTTTCATTCTATCCACACGTTTTTGTGTTTCAGGATGACTTGAGAATAATTTTCTTATTACGCTTGACTGACTGGTTCCGCCATCCAGCTCAAGAAGTTTTGCCAATGAATCGTGCATACTATATGGGTTAAGTCCGTTTTTGATGCTGAATTCAAAACCGTAGTCGTCAGCTTCGTTTTCTTGCTTCTGTGAGTATTGTGCACCTGCCAGAGCAGTAGCCAGCTCACCCAGTTGTGAGTCTGATAGTTTAGAGATTGTTCCTTCAATGCTTCCTACTGCATTCTTTGCAGCAGAAGTAAGATATGCATTTTTCATTGCATCTTTTGAGTCACTATGAACCACATGCCCTATTTCGTGGCCTATTACGGCAAGAACTTCGTTGTCGTCCATTATTTTCATAAGACCGGCACATACTCTGACACTTCCGTCTCCACAGGCAAATGCGTTTACATCAACAACATTATATACTTTGAAATTCAAATCCAGTCCATCAACTTTTATGTTTTTAGTCAGACGTTCCAGTCTGGCTCCTAGTTCTGTCTCTGGACCTGCTATTTCATTGTTCTTGTCCATCCATACCATATATTCCTTACTCATTTCGGCAATGTCCTGGTCGGATAATGTTATTGCTTTTGCAACGTCCCCAGCAGCTTGTAGAACTTTACTGGTATTGATAGTTTTTCCACCAATTTTGAATTGAGCATTTATTGTACTACAAATAAATGCTGATAAAATAACTGTAAATATAATCCCTCTCATAATATAAAGTTTTTGATGATGATTTATGCAAAATTAGTGAAATTGGTAAAGAATGTTGCTAATGCTTTAAAAAAAACTCCCTATTCTGTTACCCTTGAAAATAATCTTTACCAGTATAACAGAATAGGGAGTATAGATCAGAAAAATAATTTTGTAATTATGCTTTTGTCGCTTAATTTATAGGATTGATTTACTTTACTTTCTTGATAGCCTCAATCCATCCTTCTGCATGTTCCTTTTGTCCAACAGTAGAGAAATGTATGCCGTCAGCACGCTGATATACTTTATCAAGATTGTCTGTATCCGGACCTATGAATATATCATCATATTTTTCTGCTAACTGTTTTTGAGCTTTTCTTATATTTTCGTTGAAACCATTGTCTTTTTCCACAAGATTAGGATGATAGCTGGCAATTGCTATAACAATCGGAGCTTTTATACCTCTGGAACGGAACACTTCGCGTATGGTCTCAAAACGGGCAATATATTCTTCGGTTGAAGTGCCTGCAATATTATCACTCTCACCTTGATGCCATAAAATATAGTCTGGTTTGATACCTTTTTCTTTTATTTGCTCAACAGTGCTGATAAGTTTTTCATGCAGAAAACCACCTTTAGCCCATGCAGAAATTTCCACACCTCCAACTCCTATAGGAATTATTGTAACAGATTTTGCCATTTTTTCTTCAATCATCTTGTCTGCAACAATATTCCAAACGCTACCACCTTCGCCTGTTGCACCAATCAGAGGGTCTTGAGATGGATATATTTTCCCGTCGAAATAATTCATTACATTATGTGTCGGGAAATAATGTCCCTGTCCATGATTAGCAGAGTTTGATTGTCCGAAAGTAAAAATAACTTTACTGTCTTTTATGTTTGAATCAGGCAGAGCTTTGTAGTTTACTGCCCATTCTCTCAGCATTTCAATAGCTTTCACCAGAACACCGGCTTCTCCACGGAATGTGCCTGAGCCTTTTGGCTCACCAGACTGAGTGTACCATTCGTTGAAACCTTTGTTTTCAATAACCCTTTGCAGCATAGGTTTAAGCTCGTTATAGGCTTCTTCTATCATTCCGTTTTCTGTCAAAGCCCAAATCATTCTGGCTCCAAACCAAGTCCAGTCTCCACCATTCTGATAACCGAAAGGATACATTCCAACTCCTTTGAAATATCCTGCAGGATATGTAGGATACATAGTCAGACCGATTGTCTGAGCCTTCGCTTTTTTTACATTTTCCAGCATCTTTGCATTTGCTGTTTCAATTTCTTCTTTTGACAGCAATCCGGCAAGTATAGCGACAGCTGTTCCTCCGTGATAATAAATCTGGTTCTCATCGAATGATTCAGGGAAAGGAGAGCCGTTTAGATAAATGTGAGGAATGAATTTTTCATTTTTGTTATCCCACAGATATTTTCTTATGTTTGTTTTGATAGATTCTTTTACCTTGCTCCATTTCGCTTTTTTTGACGCATCGTCTGTAAGCTCGATATAATTTTCCAAAGCCAGTACAAGCATGGCATTGTCATATATATCTATAGTGAAATGTGTATTCTCGTCAATCTCCACACCCCAGATATGTTCCGGTTGCACGTCACCCCAGTCTGCAGTCGTGGCTCCTATTATAAGTCCGTATTGCTTGTTCAGCTTTTCGTTCATCAGGAATTCAAGAGATTCTTCCATTCTCTCTTCAACAGTTTTTCCTGCAACAACTGTTTTCAGGTAATCTTTGTTTCCGCTCTTCTTTATATATTGGTAAACGGCTTGGATTAGGGATGTCTCGTGGTCTGTTTCAACCGTGTTTTTGTGAGCTGCATATAACGAACATGTTTCTGAAAGTCTGTATTTATATCCGCCCACATTGTCCAGGTCTGCTTTTTTGATATCTATATATCCGTCCACTATATCTCCGTTTTTACCCTGGAAATGGAAAAAAGTATTCAGCGCGTGAGTAATTGTTGAATCCGGAGATACATCCATGGCAACTTGTATGAATGTATTGAAATCTCTTATCCAAACTTCTCCATATCCATCACCGGCGTTCAATCCAGACGAAACTATTTCGTGTGCCATTTCGTTCACACGGTCCATTGTTTTGTCTTCCAAGATTTGTTTTTGGACTATTCTTAGTTTGTTATAGTCGTTATCTGCAAATGCCGACATTGCAAAGCAACTTAATGCTGCTGCAAAAAATAATTTACCGAATTTATTCATGTTATTTGTTTTATTTCTGAATGCAAAGAAAGGAAAATGAAATGTGTGGTTTGATATACAATATATTTTTATTCTTGCATTATCTTTTGAATATGTAGGAGAGAGGGTTGTGTGATAATAATAAAAAAAGAAAGAGAAAACAATCGTTTTCTCTTTCTTCTGTCGGGGTACCAGGATTCGAACCTGGGACCCCCTGCTCCCAAAGCAGGTGCGCTAACCGGACTGCGCTACACCCCGTTTTTATTATCATTGAGTGTCGTTGTTTCTCAAATGCGATGCAAAGGTAGTGATTATATTTTTATCTCCAAGCTTTTTTAGATAAAAATTTGCTTTAAATTTGTGTTTTAACTTTTGTTTTGAAATTATATATTGGCAATATTGTTGCTAATCAGAGGATTAATATGTTTTGCCTGAAAAAGAATATTTCCTCCAAGCAAAACATATATTATTAACTTAAGCCCTTGATAAGGTTTCTGTCAGTCTATAATCTTCCAGTGTTTCATTGCAGCCTCAATACCGTTGTTGTCTACATCTGTTGTAATATAGTCTGCCACCTCTTTCAGAGAATCATTGGCATTCCCCATGGCAACACCCACACCGGCAACTTTAATCATGCTTATGTCATTACCTCCGTCACCGAAAGCCATAGTTTCTTCTATTTCGAAACCGAAATGACGGGCAATATGTTTTATTCCGTTTCCCTTATCACTTCCAATTGCCGTGACATCGGCAAATGCAGGATACCAACGTCCGGAGATACAACCTGGAAGCATAGGCATAATATCCTTTTCCTGTTCTTCAGTGATGAATGGTGTTGTCTGGATTATTTCCTGTTCCTCCATAAGTTTGCGAGGGTCACCAACTGCAAGATTATGTACTTGCAGGAAATCGCTGAAAATCTGTTTTACAATAGGACTATTGTTATAAACCAAAAGTTCTTTCTCACCTACGAAAATACATGGAAATTTATATTTGTCTGAAAGGGAAATCAGTGACTCCACGTCTTTTTTAGGTATGGGATTGCATGATATCACTTCATTCCCGACAATGCAATATGCTCCATTTGTTGTTATATATCCGTCAATCAGATGTTTTATGGAGTTTAGATTGTTTATGATTGGTATTGGTCGTCCTGTTGAAATGAAAATTTTTATTCCTTTTGCTTTGGCTGCTTCGATAGCCTTAACGGTTGATTCGGGAATCTGGTGAGTTTTGAAGCTCACCAAAGTCCCGTCAATGTCGAAGAATAATGCTTTGAACATATTATCTTTATTACTTTAAATGAATTTCTGTTTTTTCAGCACTTCCATCAGTACACCAGAAAAATGCTCGTTGTTTGCTTTAGTATATCTGATGTCTGTAAACACTTGCGCAAGTGTTTCTTTGTTGTTTATGCGGGTGAATTCCTTGTTGACTTCAAGTTCTTCTTTTTCCTTATATAATATGTCTATTGATTCTGGGCTGTAGTCGCTATATTGTTCTTTGTGCATTACAGCTTCAAGAGGCAATCTTTCTGAAACAGCAGGAAGAGGCTCTTTAGGATAACCAACTGTTATAGTTGTAATAGGAACAACCAGCTCCGGAAGATTCAATATATCAATAATTTTGTCAGCATTGTAGGTAGTAGTTCCCAGATAACATATACCCAGTCCTTTTTCTTCAGCAGCTTCAGCGAAAGCTTCGGCGAATAGCATTGCGTCGATACTCGAAGTCATGAATGTCTGAAGATTGTCGAAACCAGCATGAGCATTTCTTTGCTCAGCCCATTTGACGAATCTGTTTGCATCAGCGCAGAATGTCAACACAACAGGAGCCTCTGTAATCATCGGCTGGTTGAAATGAGCAGGAGAGAGTTTCTTCTTGTTCTCTTCATCACGAGTCACAACTACGCTGTATAATTGCATATTTCCGGTATTGGAAGCACGCATTGCAACACTGAGCAGTTCGTTTATCAATTCCTCTGAAACAGGTCTGTCGCTGTATTTACGGATGCTTCTCCGTTCTTTCATAGTGGAAATCATAGAATAACATTATTATATTTGTACGAGCAAAATTAGTGATAAATTTGCTCAATTCAAATATTTGTATTAATTTCGCGGCGGTTTTCTACCCGTGTGATGGGAAAATTAGAGAGCTAATTTTGAGTAACACATTAAATTATTGTAAGATGAAAACATTTAAACTAGAAGGTAAGACTAGAGAAATCGCTGCTAGACCAGCAGATCAGAAAAGAGCATTGAAAGCTACACGTAAACAGGACGAAATCCCTGCAGTTCTTTACGGTGGTGAAAACACAGTACACTTCACTGTTACTAACTCTGCAGTTCGTAACTTGGTTTACACTCCAGATATCTACGCTGTTGAATTGACTATCGATGGCAAAACTGTAATGGCTGTAATGAAAGATATCCAGTTCCACCCAGTAACTGACGCTATCCTTCACATCGACTTCCTTGAAGTATCTGACAAGAAACCTATCGTAATGGAAGTTCCAGTTGTTTTGGACGGTCACGCTGAAGGTGTTAAAGCCGGTGGTAAGTTGACATTGCAGATGAGAAAATTGAAAGTTAAAGCTATCTATTCTGAAATTCCTGAAAGATTGGTTATCAATGTTGATCACCTTGGTTTGGGTAAAACAATTCAGGTTGGTGCATTGAACTTCGAAGGCCTTGAATTGATGAATGCTAAGAACGCTGTAGTTTGCGCAGTTCAGTTGACTCGTGCTGCTCGTGGTGCTCAGGCTAAATCAGGTAAATAATACGATAAGTAAATAAGTCTGTAGGGTTGTGAGTTGGGATTTATAACTCTTCAAATATTCTTGCAGATTTGACTAAAACTATAAAAAGGGCTTGTTCGAAAGAATGAGCCCTTTGTTTTTTTACGAATAAATATGAAATATCTTATAACCGGACTAGGTAACATAGGCTCGGAATATGTTGGAACACGCCATAACATAGGTTTCCGGGTTGTAAATAAACTTGTGGACGAAGCCGGAGCTTCGTTCTCCGAAGAGCGTTATGGAGCTGTGGCTCGTTTCAGAGTGAAGAATTGCGAGCTTGTTGTTCTCAAACCAAACACATTCATGAATCTTAGCGGCAATGCTGTCCGCTATTGGCTTCAGAAGGAAAACATCCCTGTTGAGAATCTTCTTGTTGTTGTTGACGACCTAGCTTTGCCTTTCGGAACATTGCGCCTGAAACCTAAAGGAAGTGATGCCGGACACAATGGTCTGAAGAATATTGCACAGATGCTGGGCACCCAGAATTATGCACGTCTGCGTTTCGGCATTGGCTCTGATTTTGCACGTGGCGGACAGATTGATTATGTTTTGGGAAAATTCCCTGCCGAGGAACTTCAGCAAATGCCCGAGGTCGTATCAAAGGCTATAGAGATTGTAAAAAGTTTCTGCCTTGCAGGTATTCAATTGACAATGAATCAATATAACAATAAATGAACGAAGTACGTATAGATAAATGGATGTGGGCAACACGTATCTTCAAGACTCGTACGATTGCTGCCGAGGCTTGCAAAAAAGGACGTGTTATGATTGGTGGCGTAACCGTAAAGCCTTCCCGAATGATTAAGGTGGGAGATATTGTGCAGGTCCGAAAACCTCCAATCACATTCTCCTTCAAAGTCCTTGCACTTACCGAACGTAGGATGGGAGCAAAGCTCGTTCCGGAATATATGGAGAATGTTACAACTCCTGATCAGTATGAATTGCTGGAAATGAACAGAATATCCGGATTCGTGAACAGAGCTAAGGGACTTGGCAGACCAACCAAAAAAGACCGTCGTGATTTGGAACAGTTCACAGGTTCCGATTTTTATGATGCTCCGGATGACGATTTTGACTTTGACTTCGATTTTGATTCTGATGAGGATTGATTGCAAACTTCAATTTTAATTGTATATTTGCATCGCTATGATGAACACTGGGATTGAAGAGCGTTGCAGAATCCATGACTCTGCAACGTGCAAAAGCAGCAAATCCTAAAAATTTTAGATCAGACAAACTAATTTAATATGAAAAACATTAGAATTTTCCCTAAGGATTGGCTTCAAATCCATCCTTATACTCAGAGTACGCCGGTCGATTCATATTATACACGTATTGCAAATCGTATATACGATATATTGGAAGCTACTGAGATGGTTAACTCTTTCGAGAAAGACGAACCTGTACAGATTGCAATCCGTTTGGCTGGATATTTCGAGGACGTTATTTCACAAACAAATATATGGCGCACTTTCATCCTTGGATATAAGGAGAAATTCGGTCAGTATTTGCCTTTCTATACAACTGACGATCATTATTATGACGACGAAGTTAACTTTGAGGATATAAGACTGATTCTTTGGCATTTCACACAGCAATATCACGGCTGGAAGCATGGCACTTTTGTCAATCCGGACAATCCTGCCAACGAGGCTGCTTCAAGACTTATATACGAGCTTTTCTGCGAACATTGGACAACTGCTCCTGAAAACGAAAAAATGCAGAAGCTTTTCTCTGTCGAAACAAGATATACTCCTGAGAAATATAAAGAACTTCTTCACTGGTTCCATTATTCCTCTTATCTGTTTTGCGACACCAACGAGGAACTGACTGACACTGTCAAGGACTATCTGAAGCAGAATCCTAACGGACATGGAGATATTATGATTATACATGATTCTCTGGCTCACGTTGCCAGACATCATTTCCTTGCATATACTTCTCCATACTGGCTGTCAAAACTGATTCCGGCAGAGCATCCTGATTATGAATATTTCAAACAGGAAGGCGAGAAGGCTCAGAACTTCGTTGACCCAAAAGTTCTTGAGATGAAGGATGAAATGCAGGAACAATATAAGAAGTTCAAGAAAGAAGCAAAAAGAAAACTTCTCCTTTATATGACTTCAAAAGAGGAATTCCGTGAATTCCTTAACAAGACATTGGGACTTGAACTTGAAGACATCGCCGGTGAAATTCCTGAACAATTTGCTGTTTATGCAACTCCTGAGGAAGGTATCAAGGTGTTGAGCTACGGAGTCCAGTTCGTTAAAGAAAAGAGAAATCCTTTCTATAATGCAGAAATGGCAAAACAGCAGGCTCTAAGCTTCTTCATTGTTAAACATTGCAGTCTAGGATTGTTGAAGGAGATGATGAACAAAGGTTTGCTTCCTGATGCCCAGACTAAGAGCCTTTCAAGTCCTGAGCGTGGAAAGGCTATCATTCAGGACAACTGGCAGTTCCTTTGCCAGTATTTCCACAAGGAAGACCCAACATTGTGATGCGATAGTTGACAAGGCTTCAGATACAAGTTGACGAGTATTCAACACTGGGTGGACAAATTGGAAATTAAAATCTCCGTGTTCTCCGTGTCTCTGTGTTGAAAAAATTATTTCTCAACTTATATCTGAAGCCTTTTAAGTTTTTAATCATAATTCTCTCTCAGCACCCTCAGTCTCATCCATCCAAATTCAACTTGCAGGCGCCGCCTTCTCCTATGTCTTCGGAACATACGTCTTGTCACGTCCCGGATAAACCACAGCAGTTTTGGTAACTTCGCTATCACTGCTTTTGAAATTGAACAGAAATTTGAGAAAGGCAATAATGAATTCAAGAATCTTTTTAAATTTAGTCATACATGTGAGGTTTTAAGTTTTTAAGTTTTTGAGTTTTTGAGTTGACAAGGGGACGAGGCTTCAGAGACAAGGAATATAGGTTTCCATTTTGAAAATCATGTCTCCCTCCAATCCGCAATCAACTCTACAATCGCCCTGATTGTACCGGCGCACGAGACAACCGACTTCCTATACAGTTCCCTGTTATCTCCGTTGAGTTCCGTAATATACATACTGTAAGCAATCTCCTTTGCATAAGCCTCCGGCTTGTCGCTCATCTGCCATGCCGAACGGTATTTGTTGCGTATAAGCCGGGCGAAGTCCATAAACGAATTTTCCGTTTTCATATACAGTCGGAACTTCATCGAATCCGGAGAATTTCCCGCCTGGAACTTCTTCCCCTGCCAGAACTCGTTTGAACAACCATACGCCATCAGTCCGAAAAAATTATTTGCTTCCTTGGCAAGCCTGCTTTCGCCCCAGCCGCTTTCCAGGGCTGCCTGCGCAAGAATCACAATCGGGTTCATTGCAAAAGCCGCCCCTGCAGCAATGGCATGGGGCAGGTTCTGCTTAACGAAGCGGATTTGAGTAGCAGTCATGGTTATTCAAGATGAGGTTTGTCGCATTCCTTAACTATTTCCGCCATTCTTTCCACGGACATATTCGATGTAGCTTTCTTCAGCTCACTTCCGGGAGTGAACACATATCTCGGCTTGCGGATAAGCGCGGTGGTGAATTCCTCTTCCGTAGCCACACCCTGGCTTCCCAGCGAAACACGCAGTCTGCCCAATGCTCCGAGCGACACTGATTCACCTCTGAGCAATGCTTCCGTAGCAACGCTGACCATACCTCTGATCACAAGCTCCACATCACCGAACGAAGCAGTGGACTGTGCCGCAATTTGCTTGCAAAGCATTTCAAAAGTCAATTCCCCGGAAGTTCTTGCCTGTGCATACACCAGTTTTTCGTCAGCTCCGGCATCCTTACTCATGTTCTTTCTTTTTACCAAACGATACTTGATAGACATAGATGTAAATTTAAAGGTTAGTGATTAATGTTTTGCAGGAGAAGTTTTTAAGTTGACAAGGGGACAAGTTGACAAGGCTACAGGGAAAGAGCTTTTTTCCGTTCCATTGGATTTGCAATCCAATGGCTATGTAATTCAGGATTTGTAATCCTGTCTCAACAATGTGGATTACAAATCCACCAAAATCAACCAACGGATTGCAAATCCGTTGGAACAGAGGAAAAGAGATTTTTCTACTTGACTCCTTGACTCCTCAACTCCTTGAAAAAACTTCTCAACTCTCATGCAAAACATTGATTAATTTTCTCTGTCACAAAGGTAAGATACATGAAAATAAAGAGTAGCAGCTATGGCATTTTATGGTTGGTTGATGGGGGATAAGGAAAGAAATAGTTGAAAGTTGACGAGACCCCTGTTCCATTGGATTTGTAATCCAATGTTGATTAAATTCGGGATTTGCAATCCCGTTC